>NZ_QOKX01000006.1:0-374113 GCF_013319255.1 Pseudoalteromonas sp. JC28
GTTCAATCTGAGCCATGATCAAACTCTTCAATTAAAAGTTTTTTGAAGCCTAAGCTTCGTGCTCATTGAATTCTGATTGTTTGTTTCTACTTTTCAAAAAAGTAAAATCAAAACGAATTGACTATATAGTCACTCAGTTACAATTGAGACTCTAAATTTGTTTGCGTCATCTAGCGAACTAGAATCTGCTGTTAGAACTCAATCTGTACGAGTGCCCACACAGATGATTGCTTCATATTTTTAAAGAACRTTTCGAAACATTTCGTTGTTTCGAGGGATGTGCATTCTAAGCATTCCCAACTTTTTGTCAACACTTAATTTTGAATTTCTTGAGAAGAAGTTTCGAACTTAAGTTTTATTTGACGCTAACTCGTTGCTGCTTTGCTTTTCAGCGTAGCGCCCCGTGTCAGTGGGGTCGCATTATAGGGCGATCCGATTTTAGTGCAACCCTTTTTTTAAAGAAAATTGCGAAAAAACGTTTTTTCGAGCAAAAATGAAGCGAAGCGCTTATTTTTGACACTTTTACTTATCTTTTTGCAGTTTTTTCGTACTAGAGTTTTACAATTCAACACTCTACACTAGTGACACAAGACACGAGAGATGAGTAATCTAGACATGCTTAGAAGTTATAAAGGTAAATCCCCGCGCTTGGCACAAGGCGTTTATATTGATGAATCATCCGTTTTGGTCGGTGATATAGAAATTGGCGAAGACAGCAGCGTTTGGCCATTGGTTGCAGCCAGAGGCGATGTGAACTACATCAAGATAGGGAAACGAACTAATGTTCAAGACGGCAGCGTACTGCATTTAACAAGAAAGAGCACTTCAGTACCTGACGGTTACCCGCTTATTATTGGTGATGATGTGACTGTTGGCCATAAAGTCATGTTGCATGGTTGCAAACTTGGTAATCGTATTCTCGTAGGTATGGGTGCAATTATTATGGATAACGTCACCGTAGGAGATGACGTTATTATTGGTGGTGGTGCACTTGTCCCGCCTAATAAAAATCTTGAGTCCGGTTTTTTATATGTCGGTAGTCCGGTAAAACAAGCCAGACCCCTCACCGAACAAGAGTTACAATTTTTAAAAGTGTCCGCCCAAAATTACGTGGAACTCAAAGATGAATATTTAGAGGAAAGCTAAACTTATCTCTCCCGCCTCATTAAACGCTTCATCCTCTATTAATTGCTCAGCCTGCATTTCATAATCGAATTGGTGCTGAGCAAAGTGTGCTATTGCAGCTTCCTGCTCAAGCTTGGTTGCAATTTTACAGCGGATCAGCTGACCATTGGCCATCGCCGTAAACGTCAATTCTCCCTGTTGATAACTGATGTCATCATTAAACAGTATTGCTTGGTTCATATTTACCCTCTAATAAGCCTAAATATTTCGGACGTATCAGGTCTCACCCCTCGCCATTGGTAAAACGCTTCTGCGGCCTGCTCAACTAACATACCTATGCCATCAATCAATTGCGTTTGTTGATTATGTTGCGCCACCCAGTCTAAGAAACTTGTTTGCTGGTCGCTGTAGAACATATCGTAGGCAACTACGCAGGATGTAATAACAGTAGGGCTAACATCTGGCACTTGCCCTGTGATGCTCGATGAGGTGGAGTTAATCACAATATCGAAACCAATGTCGGGGGTATTGTTTAAGCCACACCCTGTAACCTCTCCATACGAGGAAAATTGCTCTGCTAGTTGCAATGCCTTTGACTCCGTACGATTGGTCACGACGATCCGTTTTGCTCCGGCCTGGAGGAGCGGATAGATACAGCCTTTGGCGGCGCCACCTGCACCAATCAATAGTACGTTAGCTCCCTCAAGTTTAGTTTGGTGTTTCATGAGATCTCGTACCAGACCTGCACCATCAGTATTATCGCCTGTAATACTGCCATCTTGCTGTTTGATTAGGGTATTGACGGCACCAGCGAGCTTAGCTCGTTCGGTGAGGGTATCTGCAAAGGCAAATGCCTGCTCTTTAAAAGGTAAAGTCACATTCGCACCACAACCACCTTGAGCAAAAAATGTCGATGCAGTTTGAATAAAGGCATCTTCTGGTGCCAAAATAGCCTCGTATTCTAATTGCTGCTGGCATTGCTGTGCGAATTGCGCATGGATTGCTGGCGATTTAGAATGTTTTATCGGATTACCGAATACCGCGTATTTGTCCATCGTTATAAGAGCGCCTTGAAAGAGTCATTATGAAGCAGTTAATTAAACGTATCTTTAATAAAGATGCAACCGTAGAACAAACAAATAGTGCCCCCACGCCAGAAAAAACACCTTATGAAATCATTGGTGGAGAACAAGGCGCCCGCGATCTTGCCAACCGCTTTTACGATATTATGGCAACCGACCCCTATGCAAAGCCGCTTTACGATATGCATCCACAGCCATTAGATAGGATCAGACAGGTATTTTTTGAATTTCTTTCTGGTTGGTTAGGCGGGCCCGATTTATTTGCAGAGAAATATGGTCACCCACGCCTAAGAATGCGCCATATGCCCTTCCCTATCGACCAAGATTTACGGGATCAATGGATGCACTGCATGAATAAAGCATTAGACTTAGAGGTAGGAAATCCATTATTAAGAGAAGGATTAAGGCAGTCCCTCGCTCAGCTTGCGACACATATGATTAATCAGGAATAAAACTAAAGTACTAGTTAATTAAAATTACACGGCTATTTTGCGCTAGGTCAAATCCCGCTCTTGAGTAGAGATGCATAATCACTGTTCTAATTGTGTACAGGTGCGATGCGTGTGAAATCTATTCAACATAAAATTTATGCGTTACTGGCTGTGACGGGCGTGCTCGTCTTGATTGCCAGTATCCTTAGTAGCAGCAGTCAACAAAAGACGCTCGCTGAAGAAACCGTCGAAAGTAATATTAAGCTACTGGCAGATAATTACTTTGACTCTATCAATACTATGATGCTGACCGGCACCATGGCAAACCGTGAAATTCTGAGTGATAAAATTCGCAATCATCCAAATATCGAAGATGCGCATATTATCCGCTCCGAGCAAGTTAATAAGCTTTACGGTCCAGGTAATGCAAATCAAGCACCTAACTCTGAGGCTGAATTTGATGCATTGAACGGGAAAGAAACCTTAGTTATTGAACAGCGCGACGGTAGTCGCATCATGACTTATTTAAAGCCGATGGTGGCCAAAGAAAGCTATAAAGGAACAAATTGCTTGGGTTGTCATCAGGCAAAGGAAGGCGATGTGCTCGGTGTTGTGCGGATCAGCTACTCTTTGGATGATATTGATAATACGGTACACACTAATACATGGTTTAGCACTGCGCTTCTCTCTGCTATCTTTATTACCACCTTTGTGATTTTAGGCGTACTTTTTAGGAAGCTCTTTATAGTACGACTAAAAACGCTAGGCCGAACCATGCGCCTCGCAACGACGAACAAAGACTTATCATTACGAATAGACGACCAAGTCGATGACGAGCTTGGACGCTTGGCGATTAACTTCAATAAAATGATGGATAGCTTTAAAGACAATATTGCGCAGTTATCCAACTCTTCAAAAATACTTATTCACTCAGCAGAATCTATATATGCTTCAGCTGAAACTACCGAGCTGGCCATTCAAGAGCAAAAACAAGGGACGGACTCTGTTGCAGCCGCAATTAATGAGCTTGAAAGCTCTTCAAGTGAAGTAAAAAATACCACCCACTTTGCATCAGAAAAGTCTGATAGCAGCAATCACCTCGCGGAGGAAAGCATGGCTGTTGCTAATCATACTGAGCAAAGTATCAACCAATTAGCACAAGATGTAAGGCAAGCTGCAGAACAAGTTTCTCAGCTTCAAGCACAAACACTAGAAGTGGGTAAAGTACTCGAAGTGATCAGTAGTATCGCGGAGCAAACCAACCTCTTAGCGCTCAATGCAGCAATAGAGGCCGCACGAGCCGGGGAAGCAGGAAGAGGGTTTGCGGTTGTTGCGGATGAAGTCAGAACACTTGCGACACGAACACATGACTCAACCGATGAAATCAAACGCACTATCGATAAACTACAGTCCGAGGCACAGCAAACCGTGGCAGCAATGAGTGCTTCTTGCGAAGAAGCAGATGACCGCGCACATCAGGTCAAGAAAGTGGCACAAGCGCTTAAAGACATCTCGACACAGATGCACGAAATTAATGCCTTAAACCTGCAAATTGCCGATGCCACTGAGCAGCAAAACTTGGCCGCTGAAGAAATCAATCGTAGCGTAGTGGCGATTAGCGATAATGCTGAGCGCTCGCTAGTTGATGCCCATGGCTCAAAACAGATCAGTGAAGAGTTGCTCACCCTTGCGCGCGATTTGGATGAGCAAGTGCGCGGATTTAAATTAAACTAAGTGAATAGCTAAGAGTAAAAAAGGAGCCTCGGCTCCTTTTTTACTCTATTACATCGCCAGCCAATTCTTTGGCGTAAGATAATTATAAAGCTCAGCTTCTTTCGATCCTGGCTCTGGCTGGAAGTCATACTCCCAACGTGCCAAAGGTGGCATCGACATTAAAATAGACTCGGTACGTCCACCTGTTTGTAGACCAAACAATGTGCCTCTATCCCATACCAGATTAAATTCAACGTAACGGCCTCGGCGATATAGCTGGAATTGACGCTCTTGTTCGCTATACGGTGTATCTTTGCGTTTTTCAATAATAGGCAGGTAAGCATCAAGGAAGCCATTACCAACAGCTTGCATAAATGCAAAGCTCTTTTCAAAGCCCCATTGGTTTAAGTCATCAAAGAATAAACCACCCACACCTCGAGTCTCATCTCGATGTTTTAAATAGAAATATTCATCACACCACTTTTTGTAGTCACCGTATACCGCGTCACCAAATGGTGCGCACAAATCCTTTGCTACTTGGTGCCAGTGCTTCACATCATCAAGAACTGGATAAAATGGGGTTAAATCAAAACCGCCACCAAACCACCAAATCGGCTCTTCACCTTCTTTCTCAGCAATAAAAAAACGCACATTGGCGTGGCTAGTTGGAATATTGGGATTCTTCGGGTGGATCACTAAAGATACCCCACAGGCATGGAAGCTTCTGCCTGCTAACTCTGGACGGTGTGCCGTCGCAGAGGCTGGCATGGAAGCGCCAAAAACATGTGAATAGTTTACCCCGCCTTGCTCAATAACATCGCCATTACGGATCACGCGAGTGCGACCGCCACCACCTTCAGCACGCTCCCAGGCATCTTCAACAAACTGAGCGTTACCATCGGCAGCCTCTAAGCCTTGGCAGATATTATCTTGTAGTTGTAATAAAAAGGCTTTTACGGTCTCTAGGTTTATTTTACTCATGGTACTTTTTATCCTCGGATCACTTGGCCAGTCATTGCATTTTTGATGACGCTTGGGGTCGTATTACCGCCTAACTCACCTTCAACATAATAGCCAACTTGCGAGCCAAACTGGCTACGAGCTTCCGACAACGAAACAACTGGAGTTTGACCCGTTACATTGGCACTGGTAGATACAATCGGCTTACCAAAACGTTGACACAACTGCTTTACAATGGGATGGCTAGTAACACGAATAGCGATAGTGTCGTGTCCCCCTGTTAACCAATGCGGCGTACTGGCTTTCGCTGGCAATAACCAAGTAATGGCGCCTGGCCATGACGAAAAAATATCAGCGCGCTTATCCATCGGGATTTTATTGTCATCCACGTAGGGCAAACATTGACCATAATTGTCGGCAATTAAGATTAACCCTTTTTCTATGGGTCGAGATTTGATTGTTAGCAACTTAGTGACCGCATCTTGGTTATCAGGATCACAACCTAAACCATAAATGGCTTCCGTTGGATAACAGATCACTTTGCCAGCTTGAAGTGCCGACTCGGGCGTTGTTATTGTCGCAGCATCCGCTTTATTGTCATTACTCACGGTATTTCCACTATCTTTTGACATGATTTCTGCGGGCATTGTAGCACAGCTTTACCCGCTCGGGTTTTCTCCACCAGCACGGGCCAATGACACTCAGGACAAGCCTGCTCTACAGGCTTGGCGTTCAAGGTATACTTACAACTTGGGTAAGTGTCACAGCTATAAAAGTGTTTACCAAACTTATTTTTACGCTGAATTAGGTTGCCTTTTTGGCATTTTGGACACGCAGGCAACGCCGCTGTGGGTGGCGCATCTTCATAACCAATATAGTGGCAATCAGGATACCCAGTACAGCCAATAAACATGCCGTAGCGGCCATTTTTTATCACTAGATCTTTGCCACATTCAGGACAAGCCACATCTTCTAGTACTTTAATTACATGGCTATCATGATGTGCGAGCGGGCGAATATAATCACAAGTCGGGTAGCTAGCGCAGCCAATAAATGGACCATTTTTACTGTTTTTGATTACCAGCTCAGAGCCACATTCTGGGCATACTTCATACTCTTTTTCTAATGCATGTTTGTCTGCATTAAATAATGCATGGTCTATTTTACTCATCGCTTTACCACCGCCCCCTTGTGCAAGTATGCGCCTAATATAATAGCCTCGTTTTTAGGGTCAAGGAAATGATGGAAATTCCCCCTTGCAAGTATTTGATATCAGTGTTTTCAACTAAGCAGGAACATTATTTGAAAGGCGGTAAGCTGAAACCAGAACCTCAACTTACCGAAGGAAACTTGCCATGCTAGAGCAGAGTTAATGAACTACAGATGCAGGCTCGGTAAAAATCAGATCTTCCATCTGCGCATAAGCATGTTCTTTACCCGGCACATTAAATAGCACCATTAGTATCACCCACTTTAAATCATCTAGGCTGATATAGGTTTTATCCAACGCGAATAAGCGATCCATCACCATTTCTCTGGTGGTACTGTCAATCACTCCGACTTGTTCCACAAACATTAAAAAACCACGGCTTTCAACGTCTAGCATATTGCATTCGCTGTCGGTGTAGATCCGCGTTGCATGGTCCGGTTTAGCATTTAAATAGGGGTTTTCGTCACTGTGTTGTAAATCTGCAAGTTGCTCAAGCCAATCAAGCGCTTTGTATATTTCGCCTTGATTAAAGCCGGCGCGAAGGAGTTCATCGGTGAGTTCATTTTGTTCGACAAAGATTTCTGCCTCACTGTGAATATAGTTCTCAAATAAATACATTAAAATATCAAACATCTTCTTAACCCCTCGCGAGTTTTATGTAGCCGTCGAGTACACGCTCTACTTTATCTTCGAGTTCTAGGTCCAATAGTCTGGCAATCACCTGTTCTACTGGCCACTGGGTCCTTTGCGTTAAAGTGTCGACTGACGTCACCTCAAAGCCAAGGTTTTCTAATACGGGACATTGCTCCTCTTTTTGCTCCCCTATTTCTATACTATATAGACTGTTTTCACAAAAAAAGCTCACTTCTTCCAAAATATCCTCAATATTTTCGGTGAGTTTTGCGCCTTGCTTAATCAAGTAATGACAACCGCTACTTAATCGATTTTTAATTGAGCCAGGGATCGCAAATACTTCCTTGTTTTGCTCCAGTGCATAGCGTGCAGTAATCAGCGAGCCACTTTTTACTTCGGCTTCAACCAACAAAACACCCAAAGATAAACCTGAGATTATGCGATTACGCCGCGGAAAGTGATTACTATTTGCTTGAGTATTTGGTAAGAATTCACTCACCACCAAACCATGCTGTACGATGTCTTCATAAAGTCGTTGATGGCGTTTGGGGTAAACAACATCAACACCAGTCCCTAGCACAGCAATGGTTCCTCCTTGAACATCAAGTGCACCTTGGTGCGCTGCGCCATCAATCCCTCTTGCCATACCCGACGTCACCACCAACCCCGAGCGACTTAAGCCCTGTGCAAATTCATGTGCAAGCCCAAGCCCAGTTCTCGTTGAACTACGACTACCGACAACCGCAATTTGTGGTTGTTTTAATAACGCAATGTTCCCTCTGCAAAAGAGCACTAAGGGAGGGTTACAGATCTCTTTTAGTTGCTCGGAGTACTCAGGAGAAAACAAAGATACAACATGAATTTGCTGACATTGACAATAAGCCAATATGTGCTCGATACGAGACCAATCTGTGCTCGCTAAATTGGCAGCAACATTTTCTTGTAGCCCAAGCTGACAAAGCTCAACTTGGCTTAATGTGAATAATTGCGCAAGGGAGACGTGATTAAGTAATGCAGTGATGGTTTTGATACCCAGCCCTTGGCAAAGGGTTAATGCCAAAGCTTGAGCTAGTTTAGCTTGTTTCATACTCTCTCCTTGAGTTTACTGACTCACTCAAGGAGAAATTCTACCACCTAGTTACTGGCAGTTTCCTTGAATGCTTGTACATGATCACCAACGCGGATCGGCTCCGAAGTTTCAACAACCATAGCGTAGCTTAAGTCTTCATACACTTTAAAGACCATCAGCTCACCGACTTTTTCCTTTGGCATATGCCATACCACACTATCGTCATCGTTTTCCTCACCAAACCAAGATCCCATTTCGGTGATCAGTTTGTCAAGTCGTGATGCATCTTCAATATAGCGCGGACCGTGTTGACTTTCTATAACTGTAGGTGATTGCCTTATAATATCAAGGACATGTCCCTCTTTTAGCCGTGCTTTACTACCCACATCTAGTACCACAACACTCATGGTACTAAACTCTCTGAGCTTATTATCGCTCGCAATAATACGGCCCAAAGTTTGCTCCTCAGGACGAGACATAGAAAACTGTGCCGGAAAGCTTTGTCCGGTAGATATGGGTAGTACAATATCCCCAGCTCTAACCTCTTGTTTGGCAACCTCTAACTGTAGCTTTGCCGGACGCCCCGCAGCTAGGTCACCTTGCTCAACCACGTGGCCAGAACCAACTAACACAGCTTCCAAGCCAAGCAATTGTTGGCTATCTATTGCACGATAGATTTCACCGCGACGATAGATGGCATAGTGCCCACCTTTTACTAAATCAGCTTTAACATACAAAAGATGACCCGGAGTCGCATTTTTAATATTTCGATTAGCTCCCAGTACAATTGGGCTATCAGAAAACTCCGACTCAGAAAGTGCTTGCTCGAAACGCAAAAACGGTTCCATGATGGGTAGTGGCAAGGTAGGAATAGCAGCCACTTTTTGGTTAACAATACGTGTATGCGGTGACAGCTTCTTCACACCTTTGTCTAACACCAGTATTGGATTGCCATTTTCATCGTAAAGTAGCTTAAGACTGTCTCCTGGATAAATCAGATCTGGGTTTTGAATACTAGGATTCCACTGCCACAATTGCTTCCACTTCCATGGAGAACGTAGGTACATTTTTGAAATATCCCACAAGGTATCGCCTTTTTTCACCACATAACGCTGTGGTGCATCTGCTTTTACAGCCAAAGTGTCCGCTTTCACAGAGAAAACAGAGCAGCTAGCGAGTATTAATGCAGCAATCGGATATTTCATGATGGCTTCCTTGTGGTTATTTTTGGTTATTATCCACCAAAACCTGTTAAAGGGGAACTTGAATGGCTAAAATAAGACCATACACTAGCTTACACGATAAATTGATTTAGGGTAATCATGGCTATATTAGAAGTTTTAAAGTTTCCAGACGAGCGTTTACGCACTGTTGCACAGCCTGTAGCAGAGGTTAATGACGAAGTACGTCAAATAGTTAAAGACATGCTGGAAACAATGTATGATGAAAATGGTATCGGCCTTGCGGCTACGCAAGTTGATATTCATCAGCGTATCGTCGTTATTGACGTTTCTGAAGAGCGCGATGAGCCACGCGTATTAATCAACCCAGAAATAACCAAACGCGATGGTACTACAGTGAGCGAAGAAGGCTGCTTGTCAGTACCATATTCATACGCAAAAGTAGATCGCGCTGAAACGGTCACGGTAAAGGCAACGAACGAACGTGGTGAAACATATGAGCTGGACGCTGATGGTTTGCTTGCCGTTTGTATTCAACACGAATTAGACCACTTAGTTGGTAAGCTATTTATCGATTACCTATCACCACTTAAACGTGACCGTATTCGTAAGAAGCTTGAAAAAGAAGCTAAGTTCGCTGCAAAGCAAGCTTAACCAATCTCCAACCAACTGATTTTAGGGTATTTCGTGAGTAATCCTTTGCGTATCGTTTTCGCAGGCACGCCTGATTTTGCAGCGCGCCACCTTGACGCACTTATTCAATCACAACATGACGTCGTGGCAGTGTACTGCCCACCCGACCGTCCAGCTGGACGTGGTAAAAAGCTCAAAGCATGTGAAGTAAAAGTATTAGCACAAGAACACAACCTGCCAGTGCTACAACCGCAATCATTAAAAACATCGGACGCACAGGCAGAGCTAGCCGCGCTTGATGCCGATGTCATGATTGTTGTTGCCTACGGAGTATTATTACCAAAAACTATTTTAGATACTCCTCGACTTGGGTGCCTGAATGTTCATGGCTCAATTTTACCACGATGGCGAGGCGCAGCGCCTATTCAGCGTGCTATTTGGGCTGGCGACAATGAAACTGGCGTAACCATCATGCAAATGGATGAGGGCCTAGATACCGGTGATATGTTGCACATCGCCCGCTGCCCTATTACAGCTACTGATACCAGTGCAGATCTCTACAACAAGCTTGCTGAACTTGGCCCTGATGCACTGATCGATACGCTAGCACGCTTATCTGCGGGCGAGATCACGCCAGAAAAGCAAGACGATACGCTAGCGAATTATGCTAAGAAACTAAGCAAAGAAGAAGCCGAGATTGACTGGCAGATGGAAGCCGCGCAAATTGAACGTAACATCCGCGCATTTAATCCATGGCCGGTTTGCTTTACCAATATGGCGGGTAACAGCGTCAAGATTTGGCAAGCGAAGGTAGTTGACGAACAAGGTGATGCAGGACATGTGCTACGTGCGGACAAGCACGGTATTGTAATTGCCTGTGGCACACAGTCATTAGAAATTCACACCTTGCAACCACAAGGTAAAAAGCCCATGTCTGCACAAGACTTTTTGAATGGTCGAGCTGACTGGGTAGCAATTGGTGCTAAGGTTGGTGAAGCGTGAGTAATGTTCGCGCACTTGCCGCCCAAACCCTACTTCAAGTCGTCGATAAAGGCGCATCGTTAAGTGCTCAATTACCACTTGCCACCAGCCAGTTAGACGGTAAAGACAAAGCCTTGCTACAGCAAATTTGCTACGGCGTTTTAAGATATTTGCCTTCACTTGAACACTATTGCCAGCAGTTACTTGAGCAACCGCTTAAAGGTAAGCGCCGTGTTTTCCAATTTTTGCTGTATGTGGGTATTTACCAACTACAACATATGCGCGTACCAGCTCATGCTGCTGTCGCCGAAACGGTAAACGCACTTACGCCACTAAGAGCGCCCGGCATGAAAGGCTTAGTTAATGCAATTTTACGCAGCTTCCAACGTCATCAGGTCGAACTAGAAACCAGTGCAGCCGAAATCCCTGCTTGTTTATACAACCACCCGGGCTGGTTTATCAATCAACTAAAAACCGCTTACCCAACTCAATGGCAAGCTATTTTAGAAGCGAATCAACAACAAGCACCAATGTGGCTGCGTGTTAACCAATCGCAATTCTCTACTGCCGATTACGCAGCTCTGCTAGACCAAGAAGGGATAGCCTATCAGCTTCATAGCGAATACCCAGACGGGATCTTGCTTGATAGTCCGATTGACGTTTATGCGCTACCACAATTTGCCGCTGGTGCTTGCTCAGTACAAGATGCAGCCGCCCAAAAAGCCGCGAGATTATTAGCGCCACAAGCAGGTGAAAATATTCTTGATGCTTGTGCCGCTCCAGGCGGTAAGACTTGCCATATTTTGGAGTTAGCTGACGCCAAAGTGACTGCAATTGACGCTGATGGTGATCGCTTGCTACGTGTGGAGCAAAACCTTGAACGGATCGGATTGTCGGCCAAATGCCTTGAGGGCGATGCAAGTGACCCTGAAACATGGTGGGATGGCGAGCAATATGATCGCATCTTATTGGATGTACCTTGCTCTGCAACTGGTGTTATTAGAAGACACCCGGACATCAAATGGCTAAGACGTGCTTCTGATATTGATAACTTGGTGACGTTACAGGCACAAATTATTGATAAAATCTGGCCATTGCTTAAGCCCGGTGGCACACTAGTTTATGCTACCTGCTCGGTACTGCCACAAGAGAACCAGCAACAGATCGCACGCTTTCTTTCTGCGACCTCTGATGCAACGCTTGTACCTTTGCATGATGCAGACACACAAACACAACCAGGCTTGCAGCTATTACCCGGATTGAGTGATGGGTTTTACTACGCAAAGTTGACAAAACAATAATAGAAAATCGACCATAACCAATATGAAAATCATCATCTTAGGCGCCGGCCAAGTCGGCGGGACACTGGCAGAAAACCTCGTCGGTGAAGAAAATGAAATTACCGTTGTCGACATCGATGGCGAGCGCTTAAGAGAGCTGCAAGACAAATACGATCTACAGGGAGTCACTGGCCACAGTGCTCACCCTGAGATCTTACGTCAAGCAGGTGCTGAGGACGCCGACATGATAATCGCCGTAACCAGCTCGGATGAGGTTAATATGGTTGCGTGCCAGGTTGCCTATAGTATTTTCAATACGCCAACCAAAATTGCGCGGATCCGCTCTGAGCAATACTTAAAGTACAAAGAAAAGCTGTTTCACAATGACGACCTACCGGTCGACCATTACATCGCACCGGAGCAGCTAGTAACGCAATATATCCGCAGGCTAATAGATTACCCAGGCGCTTTGCAGGTGTTGCAATTTGCAGAGGGCATGCTGTCACTCGTGGCGGTTAAAGCTTATTACGGCGGTTTACTCGTTGGCTATGCACTTTCTGCATTAAAAGAGCATATTCCAAACGTCGACACCCGCGTTGCCGCTATTTATCGCCAAGGCAAAGCCATCAAGCCACTCGGCACCACCGTAATTGAAGCCGATGATGAAGTCTTCTTTATCGCCGCAACCAAGCATATTCGTGCGGTCATGAACGAGCTACAAAAGCTCGAACGCTCTTACAAGAAAATTATGATTGCCGGTGGCGGTAACATAGGTGCGGGATTGGCAAGTTCATTAGACAAGAACCATAGCGTCAAGCTTATTGAACGCAATCAAGCTCGTGCCACACAACTATCTGAAACGCTTGATAATACAGTAGTTTTTTGTGGCGATGCCTCAGACCAAGAACTGCTATCAGAAGAACATATAGAGCAAGTAGACGTGTTCATCGCGGTGACGAACGACGACGAAGCCAATATTATGGCTGCGATGCTTGCAAAACGTATGGGCGTACAAAAGACCATGGCGCTTATTCAACGTGGTGCCTATGTCGACCTCGTGCAAGGTGGCGACATTGATATTGCCATCTCACCACAGCAAGCGACTATATCAGCGCTACTCACCCATGTTCGTCGTGGAGATATCGTTAACGTTTATTCATTGCGTAAAGGTGCGGCAGAGGCCATTGAAGCTGTAGCACATGGCGATGAAAACACCTCTAAGGTTGTCGGTCGTGCTATTCGCGATATCAAATTACCGCCGGGTGCGACTATCGGTGCCATTGTCCGTGATGAAGATGTACTGATCGCACATGACGATACTATAATTCTCTCTGGCGACCATGTGATCATGTTCCTAATCGATAAAAAGCAAATCGGTGTTGTGGAAAAACTCTTCCAGGTAAGCGCTTTATTCGTTTAATGCCAATTGAGTTAATTCTCCAATCAATTTTAAGGGTGAATTATCTCATTTAAATGGTGTAAAGCGCCGTACTCACTAGGTATCTTGTTGGTCTTGAAAAATAGATAAATCGATTAAATAGTCTTTTAATACGCTGCGGATTATTTCTGGTTCTGAGGTTAAGTGAATGCCTAGAGAGACGATTTGCTCATGACTTTTTATACGCCGAATATCCCCTTCTAGCGAGATCTGATTCCCTTCTTTACCTTCGATAAACACTTCGCACTTTAAACCTTCTTCCATATGTTCAGCATCAATTGACGTTAAGTCGAGCTGTAAACCAGCAAGTGAGATGTCCTTTATTACCCCAACATCTTTGCTGCCATGACAGTGAAACTTAGCGGGGATTAAGGTTGGCACCCGGTTTTGCGAGCGGAGTTTGTAGGTTTGTACCTTTTCGGGTAAATAGAGAAAAATAAGCCGCGCGGGATGGACTGAAACCGCTTTGATTTGCGATTTGAATGCAATGACTTGGCCATCACCATTTTCGAGCAAAGCCCGAACGATAACCGAAGTCCCTTCCATAACAAAGTCCAGCGCCGCGCCTAATCGCTTAGGGTTGGGATGGTTAAGAATTAAAAACGCCCCTTGTAGCATACCGACATATTCTGTTTTTATTCTTTTACTATTTGCCGGTAAACAAATTTCTAAATCAACAATACTTCCAGCGCTGATTGCGGTGAGCAAAGTTTCTTGCCCAACCTCTTGAGTTTTTAACATGGATCCAACCCTTCCTGAGTTCACTCTACTACTTTTTTATTGTAGCAGTTTTAGCGGAAGGCCATTTAAAACTGAATTCAGATTAATTACAACTCCCCGACCATCAGCAATATCTAGCAAAGATCCGTCTATTTGACTAAAAAATGGCTTTTTAATATTATCGCACCATCTCTTAACGTCATCATTTTACTTTGTACCTCAAGCGAACTTTGTGGCATACCAAGCTCGTTATCCTCAATAAACAACATCATAGGTTCGCTGTTACGCTTAGCAACAAATAATATACCCGAGACATCATGTTTGAATAAGCAGCCTGCTCCCTCCGTCTCGAAGTCATCGACAATCGCTGGTATTTGGCGCTTTTGCCAGAGCTCATTTTCTGAAATCACTTGAACAACAAACCGTATACCACTCTCACAGCCAATTTGATGAAACAAATCATATGATTGAGCACTACCTAATGTGGGCTGGTTATGTTGCAAGTAACCGACCTCATCGATTAAGCTATTTAACTGTATTACGCTTCGTTCTATAAGCTGCATACCCAAGTCCTGCTCATGGCTAGCAGCAAATCCCTCAATCACTTTAAACCCTTTATCTGAAAAGCGTGTGGCAAGCAATATCGTCGCCTCCAAGTTAAATCGTTGTAAAAATACTGACACTTGAAAACCCCGAAAATCCGAGTTTTTGAAATTTTTATTAACTTTTTCTTTGCGAAGTTCAAAAGGAAGATGACAACTTGTCACAAAGGGCAGAAACAAGGTAGTGGTACTGTCAGTTGTAGGCTCCTAGCAAAAGAGCCCACAACTTAAGCACAGTTACCCACGCCAGAAGGTAGGAGTAAATAAGACTAACAACGTGAAGATCTCTAAGCGGCCAAAGACCATAGCAAGAGTAAGGATCCACTTTGCTGCATCGCTAATGTCGCCGTAGTGCGCTGCAACACTTCCCAATCCTGGGCCCAAGTTATTTAGACAGGCCGCAGTTGCTGAAAATGCAGTAATATTATCGAGTCCCGTCCCCAGTAATGCAATCATAATAATCACAAACACCAGCGCATAAGCCGAGAAGAACCCCCACACCGCTTCCACCACTTTATCAGGCAATGCCTTGCGGCCTAATTTTATCGAGTAAATAGCGCGTGGATGCACTAAACGATTAAGCTCGCGGATCCCCTGTAAATAGAGTAAGAAGACACGCACAACCTTCATCCCACCACCTGTAGAACCAGCACAGCCACCAATGAAGCTGGAGAAAATCAAGAGAATAGGTAGAAACAGCGGCCACGTTGAGAAGCTATCGGTCGCAAACCCTGCAGTTGTACTAATTGACACAGCCTGAAACATCGCTTGATCTAAGGTTTCATCACCCGTTTCATAGACATTGCTTGACGATAATACCGCAAAACAAATCACTACCAACGCTAACTGGATAAATAGAAAGACTTTAAACTCAGGATCTCGCAAATAGGCTTTAATATTGCGGCTCGACACAGCAGCATAATGTAGCGAGAAGTTAATGGCAGCAATCAGCAAGAAGATGACGCAAATAACGTTAATGAGCGGGTTATCGAAGTAGCCCATAGAAGCGTCATAAGTCGAGAAGCCACCGATAGCTATCGTAGCAAACGCATGACAGATAGCATCAAACCAATTCATTCCTGCTATCCAGTAAGCCAGCGTACAAGCTGCCGTTAGAGACACATAGATATACCAAAGGTGCTTGGCGGTATCGGCAATGCGCGGTGTCATCTTTGAGTCTTTAACTGGACCTGGTGTTTCGGCACGATATAACTGCATGCCACCAACCCCAAGCATAGGAAGAACGGCTACGGCCAATACGATGATCCCCATACCACCAAGCCACTGCAACTGCTGGCGATAGAATAATACCGCTTTGGGTAAATGTTCTATACCCGTCAATACCGTAGCCCCAGTAGTTGTCAGCCCAGAAAAAGCTTCAAACACGGCATCTGCTAAAGATAGATTCGGTTTATCTAAGAAAATGAGCGGCAATGATGCAAACGACCCCAGTACCAGCCAGAATAAAACAACGATTAAGAAGCCCTCTCTGGCTTTAAGATCGCCGTTTTCCTTGCGGTTTGGGTAGTACGCAAACAAACCCATCAGCACACTAAAAATGAAAGCTAAAACAAAAGGTACACCACCACCATCTTTGTATATCAAAGATACAATGGCTGGTGGCACCATAGTGATACTAAATAGAGCGACTAACTGCCCGAGTATTTTTATTATGGTACGAAATTGCATTTTGTACGCTGCGCTTTTTGTTATTTAACCAGAGGTTAATTAGTGAATGTAAAGAAGTAGAACCTACTCCTTGAGTTGCTTAAATAATACAACACCATTGGTTAATTCATAAATAGCATCAATGATTTGTTGTGTTTCACGACTATCTACTGCTATTTGCCAGGTAATATTAGCCGTGTATTCTTTATCTAAATTTAGCACTGTAAACTGGCTTTGTAATAGCTGCTCTATCACACCTTGAAGATGGTAATCACTGTGGCCAACAATAATAGAAGCCGGTACCTTTTTAGTCGTGCTTAGCTGTGCTAAAGCGTTATTTAGCGTGCCTCCATAGGCTCTAACCAACCCCCCGGTGCCAAGTTTTATACCGCCAAAATAACGCGTCGTCACCGCGGTTATTTCACCAATCCCTGATCCCATTAGCACATTGAGCATTGGCTTACCAGCGGTCCCGTTAGGCTCACCATCATCAGAAAACCCTAACACATGGCTGCCACCTGGTGCCCCTGCAATGTGTGCCCAACAATTGTGCCGTGCATCAGGATACGCGTCATTAATCTGCTTAATAAACGCTTTAGCATCTTCGATGGTTGGCGTGTGAGCCAAATGTACGATAAACGTGCTTTTCTTAATTTCCTCATGATGACTAATTGATTCACTCGGAATGAAATATTCAGACATAATGTTCCAAACTAAAAGGGAGCCAATCGGCCCCCAAATATACTTACTTTTAGCGCTAGAAGTCAGCTTACTCGAGACCGAAATCTCGCGTCATATTTTCTAGTCTATCTTCATGCACAATGATGTTATCTTCAATACGGATACCACCGTAAGGCTTCAGTGCGTCAACCTTATCCCAATTGATATACTGTTTGTTTTCTGTTTGCGCCAAGTCTTCCAACAATGAATCGATGAAGTACAACCCAGGCTCAATAGTGAACACCTGATTAGCCTCTATCTTACGAGTACAACGCAAGAACGGGTGACCTTCAGGCGGTGCTTGGTGCGTGCCGGCTTCATCAGCCATGAATCCGCCCATATCATGTACCTGTAGACCAATATGGTGACCGAGACCATGAGGGAAGAAAGTGGAAGAAATCCCCTTCTCGACGATGGCCTGAGCACCAAGCTTAACAATACCAAAGTCACTCAACACTTGCGCCACACGATTATGACAATCGATATGCAGCTCACCGTATAGTTTGCCCGGTTGTAATGCTCTGCCCAATTCAATTTGGTGATCGTTCATGACTTTCACCAACTCGGCAAACTCACCTTGTTTAGCAAAATCATAAGTACGGGTAATATCTGACGCATAACCGTTAAAGTTTGCACCGGCATCAATCAAAAATGATAAGTGCTTACTCGGTGCTTTACGCTCAAAATGGGTATAGTGCAAAATCGCACAATTTTCATTCAAGGCGACAATATTGCCATATGGCGTATCGTTTTCCATATGCTGAGTTGCATTAAGATAAGCTTGTTGAATTTCAAACTCGGAACCACCAGCAAAGAAGGCATCGCGCGCCGCCATGTGGCCAAGCACGCCAAGACGGCTTGCTTCACGTAAACATGCCATTTCATACTGAGTTTTATATGCACGATGATAATGCAAGAAGTTCATCACCGGCTCTGGATTCACTTGAGTAAAGCCAAGCGCTTGTGCAACCTCTAAATATTCACCGATATAGGCATAGTTTGCTTTGTCGTATGGCAGTAACTGTTCAACCTGATCTGGCTTAACCAGCAGTTGAATATCAAAATACTCTGCCCAAAAATCTCTCGGCTCGTCAGGCACTTTATGCCAAAAATCAACCGGACGATAAAAAATGAGTTTCGGCTTGTCACTGCCATTAACCACAACCCAGCAATGCGGATTATCGATAACAGGCAACCAAGCTTTAAATTGCGGGTTAACTTTAAACGGATAGTACATATCATCAAGGAATTGACGCTTTGCTTGCCCCGAATGGATCACAAGTCCATCCAGTCCTTCTCGTTCTACTATCGTTCTTGTACGCTGTTGCAACGTGGCAATGTGCTCTGCGTATAAATTTGCTAACTTATCCATGGTGTACCCATTTTCAAAAATTCACATACTATCGAGTCTATCATAGCTGCTACCTAAAAACGACGAACTGAGTCTAAGCACCAGCCATGTGCGGTTATTTCACAATTTTCATATCCAAGATACTTGCCAATATGTTGCCACCACGACCAAGGCGGGTATGGTAAACCTGTCTATATGCCATCACATTTTTCACGTAGTCACGTGTTTCTCGGTATGGGATCAGCTCAATCCAAAGCTCAGCAGGCATGGCCTCTGACGGCAGCCAACGCTTAATTCTATGATAGCCTGCGTTGTACGATGCCGTCGCCAAAATCTCATTTCCAGCATTTTTACGCTTCAAATACTCTAAATAACTGGTCCCCAAACGAATGTTTGTGGCCGGATGATAGAGGCGATTTTTTGCCACGCGCTTGCGGTTATTAACGTATTTGGCGGTGCTTGGCAGCAGCTGCATTAAACCGTGAGCATCCGCACTCGAGCGTGCATCCGGTGCGAAAGAGCTTTCCCGGCGAGCAATCGCAATGCTCCATGCGATATCGACTCGATTACGCTCACTATATTTAGTGAACAGCTCTTTAAACGCCATCGGGAAACGTAAATCAACGTAATCCCAAGCTTTGATCTGTGCAAGAGTAAAAATAGTGCTGTCGTACCAATCAAACTCAGCAGCCAATATGGATGCTGCAAGCTTTTCCTCTTTGCTTGAGGTGTTAGTAAGGTAGTTCCACTCTCGGCGTGCTTGAGTATACCTTTCCAGCTCGTATAAAGCCTTTGCTCGCTTAAAACCAGGCGCATGAGATACTCGTTCGACAATGCTGGGGTCAACATTTAACGGCTCTTCATTCAGTGAGACTGGTAATCCTAAACGCGCAGCAGCCAAAAAACCGTAGTAATCACGCTCTTGCGCTAATTGCTGCCAAATCTCGTTAGCCTTAGCTAACTCGTCACGCTTCGCGAGGCTATATGCAAGCCAGTATTGTTGACCATTGCTTAGTTGCTCGTGACCCACGAATAAGGCCGAAATCCCTTCCCAATCTTGCTCTTTCAGCATGTTACTCATCAGCCACTGTAGTAGCTTTCTGTCCTGCAACGATTTGGGCACTTTATTAAGCCAAAACCGTGCGTCTTCATGCCCTTTAGACGCAAGCGCTAGAGCGAAACGATAAGCAACACTATCCTTTTGCCGCTGAGTAAAGGTAAACATATCCTGCATCTTCTGCCAGGCACGCAGCGCTAAATCAGGATCGCGCCAAACGAGGCGTCTTATACCATATACCGCAATTTCGGCTTCTTTTTCGGTGCGTTTACTAAACCGATAAAGCCCAGCAGCGGCACTCGGATCTTGGCGAACCTTTTTATATAGCTCGGCAAGGTATGCCTCATTTTTTGGTAACAGCTTCTCAAGATAGTCTAGCAGTGACGTTTGACCAGATTGCGCAGCATTAGAAATTCGCTGCCAGACTAGCTCAGGCGTTCTATACCCCGCTTTTTGCCATTGGTTAAAAAGACCATCACAAGCTCTGGGCTGAGACTTTCCCACCGTCCAAATATCGGCTACCTGATCAAGAATGGCTTTTTTCGGTGCACCCAAGTCCAACTGATACACCAAATACGTACACTTGAGTTCAACATCACTGGTTTCACGATAGAACTCTATGAATCGTGCTTTCTTTTTATACCGCTTTAAATAATCGAGCCAAGCTGAACGTACAGGCCATTCTAATGGGGTGTGTTCGTATACCGTTAAAAAGTGCTGAATTTCCTGCTGGTACTTGAGTTTAGGGTGACGCTTGTAAAATGCCATTTCAACGTATGGCTTAAGTGGATGATCGAGCTGCGCTGTTGCAGCTTTAAAATTATTATAATTACCAGACCAAGCGACACGCTCAGCCTCTTTAAATTCGTCGTGAGTGCTATCGGCTGCACAGAGCCAGCTCACCATACATAAGCTGCCTGCAGCTAAGCGGGGTAACCAATATGTCATGCAAACCCTTTTTTATCTGCCAAAAGAATACACACCTAAATTGAAATACAGCCAAATTATGCTTATCTAAAGATGGCGCTGAAGACCAAAACTCGGCTTGTCACTTGCGAGCATGCTCATAAATGACACTAAATGCGAGGTGCGTTAAGCCACCATAGCAAACCGACTCAGGTATTTCAGTAAATGTGCGGTAAATTTTTCATTGCAATTTGCCGCCAAAGGATCCACACTGATTGAAATTACAACTCATCGTACCAGTGTAAAGCACGGGAGAACATGTATGTTAATCAAACGCGAGTCCTTTGTAGTTGATTTTTGCAAAGGCAATATCGCTGAGTTTAAGTTTTGCCTACCAGGCTCAGTAAACAAACTATCTCAGCAAGTACTAAAGGAAAGCCACGAAGCACTTATCGAATTGAGCCAGCGCGACGACATCGACGGCTTAATTTTTACCAGCGATAAAGACCACTTTATTGTTGGCGCTGATATTTTTGAATTCCTTCCGACTTTCCAACGCCCAGAAGAAGAACTTGTTGGTTGGATTAAAACCGCAACCGATGTCTTCGACGCAATAGAAGATTTACCTTTCCCTACACTATCGGCAGTAAATGGCCTTGCGCTTGGCGGTGGTTGCGAGTGGTTGCTCGCCACGGATTACCGTATTGCAACTGACAACGCAAAAATTGGCCTACCAGAAGTTAAGCTTGGCATTATGCCGGGCTTTGGTGGTACCGTAAGACTTCCTCGCTTAATCGGCGCTGACAACGCAATGACGTGGATAACCACAGGTCAAGAAAACCGAGCGAATGACGCACTAAAAGTGGGTGCGGTTGACGGTGTAGTACCTGCTGACAAACTTATGGCTGCCGCTATTCGTACCTTGGAGCAAGCCATTGCAGGTAAATTAGATTGGCGCGCGAAACGCCAAATCAAGCTTGACCCATTGAAGATGAATCGTGTTGAGCAAGGTATGAGCTTTGGTATGGCCGAAGGCTTAGTCATGGCAAAAACCAAAGGTCATTACCCAGCACCAATGATGGCGGTACAAACGCTTAAAGCGGCAGCAAACCTTAGTCGCAGCGAAGCGATGGCACTCGAAAACCAAAACTTTGCTAAGCTTGCCAAAACGGCAGAAGCCGCAGCGCAAACCGGTATTTTCTTAGCGGATCAATACATCAAAACGGTTGCCAAGAAACAAGCAAAACAAAGTAAAACAGAGATCAAACAAGCAGCGGTACTTGGTGCTGGTATTATGGGTGGCGGTATCGCTTACCAATCGGCCTACAAAGGTACGCCAATTGTCATGAAAGACATCCAGCAAGGTGCCCTAGACCTTGGTATGGGTGAGGCTGCAAAACTACTTGGTAAAAAAGTACAGCGCGGCCACATGTCAATGGACAAGATGGTTGCCACTTTAGGTAAAATCAAAGCAACGCTCAACGATCACGATCTACAAGGCTCAGACATCATCGTAGAAGCCGTTGTTGAAAACCCTAAAGTCAAGAAAACGGTATTGGCGAGTTTAGAGTCGCAATTACCAGAAGGTACGATCCTGACTTCAAACACATCAACTATTCGTATTGATGAGTTAGCCACGGCACTTGAGAAGCCAGAAAACTTCTGTGGTATGCACTTCTTTAACCCAGTGCCAAAAATGCCATTGGTAGAAATCATTCGTGGCGAGCAAACATCGGATGAAACCGTTGCTGCAGTGGTAGATTATGCCTTAAAGCTTGGCAAGTCTCCTATCGTTGTTAACGATTGCCCAGGTTTCTTCGTGAACCGTGTTCTATTCCCTTACTTTGCAGGCTTCAGCCAACTTGTTGTAGAAGGTGCTGACTTCGCAAAAGTAGATAAGGTTATGGAAAATGTCTTCGGCTGGCCAATGGGTCCAGCGTACCTACTAGACGTAGTGGGTATCGATACGGCAAACCATTGTACTGGTGTAATGGCTGATGGCTTCCCTACTCGCATGGCACGTAAAGACAAAGACCCTGTCGCAGTACTTGCGGGGGCTGAGCGCTTTGGTCAGAAGAACCAAAAAGGCTTCTACCAATACGCACCAGATCGCAAAGGTCGTTTGAAGAAGAGTAAAGACGACAGCGCGCTTGAGCTGCTGAGCGGTATTTGTGACGCACCAACTGAATTTGATAAACAAACGATTATTGAGCGTTGTATGGTGCCAATGATCAATGAAGTGTTACTGTGTCTGCAAGAAAACATTGTTGCTTCACCGCAAGAAGCAGACATGGCACTGATCTACGGTATCGGCTTCCCTCCATTCAGAGGTGGTGCATTCCGCTATCTAGACCAAATCGGCCTCGCAAACTTTGTAGCTATGGCTGATAAGTACGCTCATCTTGGTGAAATTTATCGAGTTTCTGAGCAAACTAGACAGTGGGCAGATGAAGGTAAAGTGTTCTATCAAGTGGAGGGCCAGTAACATGGAAAACGCGGTAATCGTAGATTGTATTCGTACCCCAATGGGCCGTTCAAAAGGCGGTGTATTTAAGCATAAACGTGCCGAAGACCTCAGCGCACACTTGATGAAAGGCCTACTTGAGCGTAACCCTCAAGTAGCACCAGACTCAATTGATGATATTTACTGGGGCTGTGTACAGCAAACTTTAGAGCAAGGCTTTAACGTTGGTCGTAATGCTGCACTCTTAGCTGGCATTCCTCACACCGTACCGGCGGTAACCGTGAACCGCCTATGCGGTTCGTCAATGCAGGCATTGCATGACGCAGCTCGCGCTATCATGACAGGTGCTGGTGACACTTACCTTATCGGTGGTGTTGAGCACATGGGTCACGTACCAATGACACATGGTAATGACTTTCACCCAGGCCTTGCGACATCAGTTGCGCAAGCTGCTGGCGTGATGGGGTTAACAGCTGAGTACTTAGCGCTAATGCATGGTATCAGTCGTGAGCAGCAAGATGAATTTGCCGTACGTTCACACCAGCGCGCACATGCCGCAACCCTTGAAGGGCGTTTTGCAAAAGAAATCCTGCCAATGGAAGGTCATGATGCCGATGGTACACCTGTACTTGTCGAGCATGACGAAGTTATCCGCCCTGAGACAAGCCTAGAAGGTCTAGGACAGCTACGTCCTGTATTTAACCCAGCATCGGGTACGGTAACTGCAGGTACCTCTTCAGCGCTTTCTGACGGTGCTTCAGCTATGTTGGTCATGAGCGAGTCTAAAGCAAGAGAACTCGGTCTTCCAATTCGTGCTCGTGTTAAGTCAATGGCAGTCGCAGGTTGCGATCCTTCCATCATGGGTTATGGTCCAGTTCCAGCATCACAAAAAGCCTTGAAGCAGGCGGGCATTACTATCGATGATATTGATGTTGCTGAACTAAACGAAGCCTTTGCAGCACAATCACTACCAGTGCTAAAAGATCTAGGTCTACTAGACAAAGTAGATGAGAAAGTGAACCTCAACGGTGGTGCAATTGCACTCGGTCACCCACTTGGTTGCTCAGGCTCACGTATTAGCACAACGCTTATCAATCTAATGGAAGAGAAAGACGCGAAGTATGGTCTTGCAACTATGTGTATTGGTTTAGGCCAAGGTATCGCTACCGTATTCGAGCGCGTAGATAACTAATTCCAACCAGCTGGTACTGGGCTTTTATAAGACAATACCAGCACACAACTTCAACTTGGTGACCAAGGCAAAACGGCACAGCTGTTTTGCCTTTTTTATTACCCGCATTTACCTCACCTCGGTTGGCTAAGACTTGAGTTATCCAAACTTGAGCTTACTTACAACATGCGGTTAAAATAGCAGTTTTCGTCACTAACAACGTAACTAACAAGGCCACCCACAATGAGTTTTGATAATACCGACCACACCTTAGATGCAGTAGGCTTACGTTGTCCGGAGCCGGTAATGATGATTAGAGGCATGGTGAGACGGATGAACTTAGGTGAGACGTTGTTAGTTATCGCAGATGATCCATCAACGACACGGGACATTCCGAGCTTCTGTGAATTTATGGATCACACTTTGGTTGCCAAAGCAGTGGCCGAATCTCCTTACAAATATGTGATTAAGAAAGGTCAGTGATCTCCTCTTTAACACACTGTTTGAACTCATGAGTCATAGACAATAAAAAAGCGGCTGATGCCGCTTTTTTAAGATTTTACAATCACCACCTTTGGTGAGCGAGGATTACGATAATCTAAGCGGATTTCGTACCAACCTTTTTTACTTGGCTTAAAGCTAAAGTAGTTATACACCGTGTTACAATCCGCAACCAGCGGTTGTCCTAGCGTTAACTGCCCTTCACTCTTATAGCCACAGTTGTAGCCTTCACTCCACTGCTCATCAGCAATTTTAAATTCATACACTTTACCTGGGCTCATGAATCTTGCTTTTGTTGCGTAGATCCCCGGTTGTGTTTCTTCAAAGCGATACTGAGGTTCGGCATCCCACAGAGTGAAGTCACCGCGTAAATACATTGTCTTATCCAACTCACCAGCAACTACCGGTGAAGTTGACGTTGTTGGCAATTGAAAGTTACTACTACAAGCGGTAAGTGCTAATAGCGCAATCGCCATTGCCCCTTGTTTTTTAATCATAGCTAGACTGCCTTTTACTTGCTTTTACCAATCAGCAAAAAGCCAGCAATTGCTGGCTTTTGTATCAGCAATTAGTTTTGTAACACTGAAATATCTGCAGTATTAAGGAATAACTTACTTAACTGACCAAGTAGCGCTAAACGATTGGCTTTAACCGCTTCATCGTCCGCCATTACCATAACATTATCAAAGAAGTTATCTACTGCTTCACGTAAACTTGCTAAACGCGTCAGTGCAGTTTGATAATCACCTTCAGCGTAAACAGGTGCAAGCTCAGCAGTTAACGCAGCAACTTGTGCAGCCAATGTTTGCTCAGCTTCTTCTTGCAGGAGTGAACTCTCCACCGCAGCTTCTGACGCGACGTTATTCTTCGCTAAAATGTTGTTTACACGCTTATTGGCAGCAGCTAACGCTTCAGCTTCCGCCAACGTTCTAAAGTGACTAACCGCTTTTACTCGGCGATCAAAATCAACTGGGCTCGTTGGACGTCTTGCAAGTACTGCTTGGATCACATCCACGCTGATACCTTCATCTTGGTACCAGGCACGGAAACGACCTAACATAAACTCAACCACTTCATCGGCAACATTTGCATTGCTTAGCTTATCACCGAATAACGTCATTGCTTTGGCAACGATATCCTGAATGTCTAATGGTAGTTCTTTTTCTACCATGATACGCAATGCGCCGATGGCAGCACGACGAAGTGCAAACGGGTCTTTATCGCCTTTTGGTGTCTGGCCGATACCAAAAATGCCAACCAAAGTATCAAACTTATCCGCAAGCGCCACGGCAAAACTAACTGGGTTAGACGGTAGGTTATCACCAGCAAAACGCGGCATATATTGCTCATTTTGTGCTAATGCGACTTCTTCCGCTTCACCATCAATACGCGCGTAATGCATACCCATCACGCCCTGAACGTCAGTAAATTCCATGACCATTTCAGTCATTAGGTCCGTTTTACTTAGTAAACCTGCACGCTCTGCTAGCGCCTTATCAGCACCAAGCTGCTCCGCAATAAAACCTGCGAGTGCCGAGATACGCTCTGACTTGTCTTTTAGTGTGCCAAGCTGCTTCTGAAATAACACTGAATCAAGTGACTCAAGACGGCTTTCCAGCGTTTTCTTCTTATCCGTTTCAAAGAAGAACTGAGCATCTGCCAGACGCGGGCGAACCACTTTCTCGTTACCCGAGATCACCACACTTGGGTCTTTACTTTCAATGTTAGAAACAAACAAGAACTTGTTGATCAAGTTGCCTTGCTTATCTAACAGTGGAAAGTACTTTTGGTCGTCTTTCATGGTGTAGATAAGTGCTTCATCTGGCACTTGCAAGAAGGCTTCTTCAAAAGAAGCAACTAAAGTGACTGGCCACTCGACTAGCGATGTAACTTCTTCAAGAAGGTCTTCATCCATCGCGACTTGCGCGCCGAGCTTTTCAGCTTCAGCTTCAATTTGGCCTCGAATTAACGCTTTACGTGCTTCGTAATCCGCAATAACGTATGCACCTTTTAGCACTGCATGACTATCATCCGCATGTTCAACACGAACACGCTCAGGGTGATGGAAGCGATGTCCTTGCAGCTCATTGCTGATAGCTTTACCTAGCACTTCACCTTCAACTTGTTGACTACCAAGTAGTGCCGCTACGGTATGTACTGGACGGATAAATTGCGTCTTGTTCGCACCCCAGCGCATCGGCTTTGGAATAGGTAACTTAGCCAGTGCTTTGTTGATCACATCGCTTAGTAACGCTAAGGTCTGTTGCCCCTCTACTTTCGCTTTGTGTAGCAGCCAAGTACCCTTGTCAGTTTCTAAACGCTCAGCATCATTAATATCAATACCACAACCACGCGCCCAACCTAGCGCCGCTTTAGTCGCGTTACCATCGGCGTCAAATGCTGCCTGAATAGCTGGACCACGTTTTTCGACCACTTTGTCGGCTTGTTGCGTTTGTAATGCTTTAACTTGAATACCTAAGCGACGAGGTGATGCATACCAACTCACGCCTTCATGGCTAAGCTCTAATGCTTCAAGTTCTTGCCTAGTATTTTCTGCGAATGACTCAGCAAGGTTGCGTAACGCCTTTGGTGGTAACTCTTCGGTACCAATTTCTACGAGTAAGTTTTCAATCGACATTATTTATCCTTACAAAGCGGGAAGCCAAGTGCTTCACGTGCGTCATAGTAAGCCTGTGCACAGGCTTTTGATAAAGCACGAACTCTTAATATATAGCGCTGACGCTCAGTTACTGAGATAGCATGACGTGCGTCTAACAGGTTAAATGCATGAGATGCCTTCATTACCTGCTCATAAGCTGGCAATGGAAGCCCTGCTTCGATTAGCTTTTCACTTTCTTTTTCACACTGGTCAAACTGCTTGAATAATGCCTCTACATCCGCATATTCAAAGTTATATGTCGACTGTTCGATCTCGTTTTGCATGAACACGTCACCATAAGTTACGCGCCCCATCGGACCATCTGTCCAAACGAGATCATAAATGCTGTCTACACCTTGTATATACATCGCAAGGCGCTCTAAACCATAAGTAATTTCACCCGTTACCGGTGAGCATTCAATACCGCCAACTTGCTGGAAGTAAGTAAACTGAGTCACTTCCATGCCATTCAACCATACTTCCCAACCTAATCCCCAAGCACCTAGCGTTGGTGACTCCCAGTTATCTTCAACAAAGCGCACTTCGTGCGTTAATGTATCAATGCCCAACGCTTCTAGAGAGCCTAGGTAGAGCTCCTGAATATTCTCAGGCGATGGCTTCAAAACAACTTGGAATTGGTAGTAATGCTGAAGACGGTTAGGGTTTTCACCATAGCGACCATCCGTCGGGCGGCGACAAGGTTGTACGTATGCGCTCGACATTGGCTCAGGACCAATGGACTTAAGGAAGGTCATCGGGTGGAATGTACCCGCACCAACTTCCATATCTAAAGGTTGAGCTACAACACAGCCTTGCTGCGCCCAGTAATCCTGTAAAGCCAGGATCAAACCTTGGAAGGTTTTGATATCGTATTTTTGCATAGTTGGCTTATTTTTATCTGGTACTTATCGTATGTAAACGCCTGCAGTAATTTGGCGCTTACGCTAGATTCAATGATTGAAAATTATGCTCAGTATACCGCGAGCGCAGGAGGGTTTTAAGCTTTAAAGCATAAAAAAAGGAGGGAAAATCCCTCCTTTTTACTAGATGTTTGAGTTTACACGTCTAAGTTAACAACTCTCAGTGCATTTGTTTCGATAAACTCTCGACGAGGTTCAACTTGGTCACCCATCAAGGTTGCAAACAATTGGTCTGCAGCAATGGCATCTTCAATAGTCACACGTAGCATACGGCGAGCATCTGGATCCATCGTTGTTTCCCAAAGTTGGTCAGGGTTCATCTCACCCAATCCTTTATAGCGTTGTGTATACAAGCCACGCTTAGACTCTGAGATAAGCCATTCAAGACCAGCCTCAAAATATTCGATTGCTTGTGTCTTCTCACCACGCTGTACATAACCGCCTTCGCTGATCAAACTACCAATCTGACGACCCGTATTCGCAATGCGAACATAATCTTTAGATGTAATAAAATCGAAGTTCAAAGTATGCGCTTTATCAACACCGTGCTGACGAATATTGATCACCGGATAATACATATGGCGCTCTTCATCAAATGCAACTTCTGCGTTGAAGATAGTGGCGTCTTCATCTTTCTTCACAAGGTCAGCAACCAAGTTTTCAGTCCACGCAGTTACCTTTGCTTCATCAGATAAGTCTGACTCGGTGAGCTCTGGATGATAAAGCAAGCGGTTCATGATTGAAGACGGGTACTTACGCTTTAAACGTTCAATAATATCTATCGTATTTTGATAATCATGCACTAAGTTTTCTAACTTGTTACCAGAAATTGGCTCAGCACCTTCTGCTGGGTATAACGCAGCATCGTTAAGTGCTAATGTCGTTAGGTATGAAGTTAGTGCATTATCATCTTTAATATAGCGCTCTTGCTTACCTTTCTTCACTTTATATAGTGGTGGCTGAGCAATATAGACATAACCGCGCTCGATGATCTCTGGCATTTGACGATAGAAGAAAGTCAGTAGCAGCGTACGGATGTGTGAACCATCCACGTCCGCATCGGTCATGATGATGATGCGGTGATATCTTAGCTTTTCAGGGTTATATTCATCACGGCCAATACCACAGCCTAATGCAGTAATTAGTGTTGCCACTTCCTGAGAAGAAAGCATCTTATCAAAGCGTGCTTTTTCTACGTTCAGGATTTTACCTTTGAGCGGCAGAATGGCTTGGTTCTTACGGTTACGACCTTGCTTAGCAGAACCACCCGCCGAGTCACCCTCCACTATATATAGTTCAGAAAGTGCAGGATCTCGTTCTTGGCAGTCAGCGAGTTTACCCGGTAGACCAGCTAAATCCATAACGCCCTTACGACGAGTCATTTCACGGGCCTTACGTGCAGCTTCACGTGCGCGCGCAGCATCAACGATTTTGTTTACAACGGTTTTTGCATCGCCTGGGTTTTCTAGCAAGAATTCCGTTAGCTTTTCAGCCATCATTTGCTCAACAGCCCCTTTCACTTCACTAGAAACGAGCTTATCTTTTGTCTGTGAAGAGAATTTAGGATCAGGAACTTTAACACTAACAACAGCGGTCAAACCTTCACGGGCATCGTCACCCGTAGCACTGGTTTTATACTTTTTATTAAAGCCTTCTTTTTCCATGTAGGTGTTAAGCGTACGCGTAAGTGCTGCACGGAAACCCGCTAAGTGAGTACCACCATCGCGTTGAGGAATGTTATTGGTAAAACAGTAGATGTTTTCTTGGAAACCATCATTCCATTGCATAGAGACTTCTACGCTAATGCCATCATCACGCTCAGTCGAAAAGTGGAAAACGCTTTGATGAACTGGCGTCTTCTTACGATTTAGATATGCAACGAATGCTTGAATACCGCCTTCGTATTTGAAGTGATCTTGTTTATTCTCTTCGCGCTCATCACTCAAAATGATGCTTACACCAGAGTTAAGGAAAGATAGTTCACGTAGACGCTTGGCTAGAATATCGTAGTGGAAATTTGTATCTGAGAACGTTTCAGCACTTGGCCAGAATCTCAATTCTGTACCAGTAGATTCCGCTTCACCGATAATACCTAGCGGCGCATCTGGAACACCCATTGTGTATTTTTGCTGATGCACTTTGCCATCACGGCGGATTGTTAATTGTAGTTTTTCAGAAAGTGCATTTACAACAGAAACACCTACACCGTGCAAACCGCCAGATACTTTATATGAGTTATCATCAAATTTACCACCGGCATGTAGTACAGTCATGATAACTTCTGCCGCAGAAACCCCTTCTTCTTCGTGAATTGAAGTTGGGATACCACGACCATTATCTCGAACAGATACAGAGCCATCGGTATGAATTGTTACGAAAATATCGTCACAATATCCTGCTAGTGCTTCGTCGATTGAGTTATCAACGACCTCAAACACCATGTGATGTAAACCAGTACCATCGTCTGTGTCACCGATATACATTCCCGGACGCTTTCTTACAGCATCCAATCCTTTAAGTACTTTAATACTCGACGAATCGTAATTTTCCGACATGGTTTCTTCCAATTATTTTGTTATTAAGCTGCCATGTTCCACGTGGAACATTTTAATTTCACGTTCCATTGGTTCAATAACGGCGGCAATACTTTCTGGAGTAATAGCAGTGATAAACAGCTGTGACTGACATTGCGCCAACAGACGCGATACCGCCACCTTAGTATCTTCACTAAGCTCCGAAGGTAAATCATCAATAAGCAGAATTGACTGCTTATTACTCTCTTGGTCAATCAAACTGTTTTGCATTACTTTAAGTGCATACAGTAATAGCTTGAGTTGACCACGAGAAAAAATATGTTCTACGCTGTTTCCTTGAGTATAAAAGTTAAAGTCAGCCTTATGCGGCCCTTTACTTGTATAGCCAAGTTTTACATCTCGCTCTAACTGACTTGTTAATACCTCAGCTAGTTCCCCCTTCCAGCCCGCTTGAAAGCGAATTTCAAGGCCTTTAAAGATAGGGCTTATATCCCCTATCTTATCAAAAAAATGCGTCTGAAACCTACCTATATAAGCCTCTCTAAACATATTTATTTGCTCAGCAAGGCGTACAAACTCCTTATCCCAATAACTTAGCTGGGATTGGAGATCTCTCGGTTTAGATTTCAATAAAGCGTTACGTTGCTTGAGCACCTGATTGAACATTTTCCATGTGGAATAAAACTGATGTTCCACGTGGAACACACCTAAATCAAGAAACTTACGACGCTCTTTTGGACCACCAAAAAACAGCTCATAGCTTTCAGGCGTAATAACTTGAACAGGTAAAACCTGCGCTAATTCTGCCACTTTCCGGCTTGCCTGCCCCTGAATTCGAAGCTTAGTTTCACCACTGGTATATTTACTAATGCCAAGCGGTATAGACAAGTTATGTAGTTGTTTTTTAGCATGAACAACGCAATGAGAAGCCTCATGCTTGATCATTAATTTTTGCAGATTGGTACGGAAAGATTTACCACTGGAGAGAAAGTAAATGGCTTCGAGCAGACTGGTTTTACCGCTACCATTTTCACCCAGAATGACATTAACGGCATTGCTAGGTGAAAGCGCCATCGCCTCAATGTTTCGAAACGCATTGAGGCTAAGGTGAGTTAAACTCATAACTCTATAAACGCATCGGCATAACTACATACATTGCATGTTCGTCACCAGCGGCTTCAATAAGCGCACTGCTGTTCGCATCAGAAAGCGTAAATTGTACATCTTCAGACTTTATTGTATTTAACACGTCTAATAAGTAAGAAACGTTAAAACCAACTTCAAGATCATCGCCTTGGTAACCTACCTCAACAATTTCTTCAGCTTGCTCCTGCTCTGGGTTATTGGCACTAATTTTTAATTGTCCATTACTCAGATTCAATCGCACGCCACGAAACTTCTCGTTAGAAAGAATAGACACACGCTGAAATGCACTACGTAGCCATTCGCGATTTGCGGTAACCAACTTGTCCCCGCCACGAGGTAATACGCGACGATAATCAGGGAATCGACCATCCACCAGCTTACTCGTGAAAGTAAATTCGCTGTCGATGATGCGCACATGATTAGCGCCAAATTGAATGGTGATAGTTTCATCATCCGCAGGCAATAAGCGCATGATCTCTTGCACGCCCTTACGAGGAATGATCAATTGACGCTGCGTTTGCAATGACTCAGGTAATTTTTGCTGCGCAATTGCCAAACGGTGACCGTCAGTGGCTACCGTTTTAATTTCATTATTATCTACTTCGAAAGACATACCATTTAAATAGTAACGTACGTCTTGGTTAGCCATAGAGAAATGCGTTGCTTCTAGCAATTTTCTAAGCTCTAAACGCGTTATGGCAAACTCAACCTCACCGTCCCACTCTTCAAGATTAGGGAAGTCTTCAGCGGCTAAGGTTGTCAAAGAAAAGCGACTTTGACCGCTAGTCAGTAGCAATTGATGCTCTTGGCTACTCAGCACTAAATCCGAGTTATCAGGCAAGCTCTTACAAATATCTAGGAGCTTTTTCGCCGGTAAAGTGATCTTGGCGTCTGGCACATTGGTTTCAAGGGCAACAGATGCAACAAGCTCTATCTCTAAATCTGTACCTGTCATATGTAACGCGCCATTTTTCACTTCTAGCAATACATTAGACAAAATAGGCAGTGTATGTTTGCGCTCAATGGCACCCGACACCTGTACCAGTGGCTTTAAAAATAGTTCTCTTGGAATCGTTATTTGCATCATTTAACCCTTAAGAAGACAGCGTTCTAATTAAGTTTTGATAATCTTCTTTTACCTCATGACTTTCATCACGAAGTGCTTTTACTTTTCTACACGCGTGTAACACGGTGGTATGGTCGCGACCACCAAATGCATCACCTATTTCTGGTAAGCTGTGGTTTGTCAGTTCTTTAGACAATGCCATGGCAACTTGTCTTGGTCTTGCAACTGAACGGCTACGACGTTTTGACAATAAGTCAGAAACACGAATTCGATAATATTCCGCCACGGTGCGCTGGATATTATCGATGGTAACGAGTTTGTCTTGTAGCGCTAATAAGTCGCGTAGCGCTTCTTTAACAAAATCGATAGAAATTGGACGACCAGTGAAGTTGGCATTAGCTATCACGCGGTTTAACGCACCTTCTAACTCTCGCACATTAGAGCGTAATTTCTTCGCAATAAAAAAGGCAACTTCGTGTGGCAAGTTAATATTACTTTGCTGCGCTTTCTTCATTAAGATAGCAACGCGAGTCTCTAATTCTGGTGGCTCAATAGCAATAGTTAACCCCCAACCAAAACGCGACTTCAGTCGGTCCTCAACCCCTTCTATTTCTTTAGGGTAACGGTCAGAAGTTAGAATAATTTGTTGGTTGCCTTCAAGCAGCGCATTAAAAGTATGGAAGAACTCTTCTTGCGAACGCTCTTTGTTTGCAAAGAATTGGATATCATCAATCATCAATGCATCAACGCTGCGGTAGTAACGCTTGAACTCTTCAATGGCATTATTCTGCAGTGCTTTAACCATGTCCTGAACAAACCGCTCTGAATGCATATAAACAATTTTTGCATCCGGTTTTTGTTCAATAATGCCATTACCTACGGCGTGTAACAGGTGCGTCTTACCCAGACCTGTACCACCATAAATAAATACGGGGTTGAATGCAGAACCTGGATTATCTGCAACTTGCGTTGCAGCGGCTTTTGCCAGCTGGTTAGATTTACCTTCCACAAAGTTATCAAAGGTGTAATTCTCTTTAATATTAGACTTATGCGAAGATTTAGGAGCTGGCTCAACTTTTTCTGCCATTTTTGGCTGAGTGCCCTGCAACATCGACGTGTTATCGGTCGCATGACCTACACTTGCGGCTTTTTCGTTAGATAAACTTGGTTGTGCAGCTAACACAGGTTTGCTACCCACATCAAAGCGCAGCTCTGGTGCTTCATCACCACAGATCTCAATCAGCAGTTCATTGATGCGGTGGAGATACTTTTCTCGTACCCAATCCAATACAAAACGATTTGGCGCATAGATAGTTAGCGTATCATCAGTACTTTCTGCCTGTAGTGGTCTTACCCACATGCTAAATTGCTGAGATGGCAATTCATCTTGCAAAACATATAAACAACTTTGCCAAACCGACAGATACACTCTGAACTCCAATAGGTTTTGATTCCCGGGAATAAGAAATAGAGCATTCAGATCTAAAAAATCAGATCTAAATGAAAGGATCGCCGGAAATACTTAGTTTTTATTACAAAATCACTGGTGGAAGCGGGGTATTATGAAGTGATCTTATCCACAAGTTCAATATTGACATTTAGAAAAAGCAAGATCTCACCCTAGCAAAAAAATAAACACATGAAATTTAAAGGTTTTTATTTTTTACCCACAAGTAAGATCATAGCAAAAAACTCACCCGATCTCACCCCAAAATTAAGATCAAATTTAGTTTTCCAGAGCTTTTCCTATTCTTACTAAATGCTATAATGCCGCCCATCGGATCAGATCTATGCAGATCGATTTCGTATTGATCCTACTTTATGTAGATCGTCTATGTTTGCTCGATAGCTTTGCCAAGTTTTGTCTATATATAAGGATAAAGAAATTCTACTGTGGATTATTTAGCCACAGAGAACAGATTTTGATTGACTTTAGACGCGCCCAGCTTTAATATCTCGCGCTCGCAATGGCACCTGTGCCAGGATCGCGACCTGCATAGGATGTTTTAACTTTTAACCGATCGGATGGAATTGTTATGAAAAGAACTTTTCAACCTAGCGTACTTAAGCGCAAGCGCTCTCACGGTTTCCGTGCTCGCATGGCGACTAAGAACGGTCGTAAAGTATTAGCACGTCGTCGTGCTAAAGGCCGTAAAGTACTTTCTGCTTAATATTTAGTGGAAGACTTTAGCTTTAGCAGGGAGTTACGTCTGTTAACTCCCTCGCATTACTCCCGCATATTTCAAGAGCCAGCTCGCGCAGCTACGCCTTATTTTACTCTACTTGCAAAACCAAATGATGTTGGTCATCCAAGACTCGGCTTAACTGTAGCTAAAAAACGCTGCAAAAAAGCATGTCAACGAAACCGTATCAAACGACTTGCTAGAGAAAGCTTTCGATTAAATCGTCATAAACTTGATAACATCGATATTGTGTTGATGGTCAAAACCGGTGTTGACGAGCAATCTAATGAAGAGCTAACTAAACAGCTCACTAAGATGTGGCGCAAAATAAATGAACGTTGTAAGCCAGGTGCACCCAAACCACCTTTTAAGCCAAAACCTCAACACAAGCGTTCAAAAAATCCTCAAGCTAACGCGAAAAAGCAATAATCTGCTTTAGCCTTTCCTTTTTACGGCGCATTTACCCTTGCTAGCATAGTAATTTTACGCCAATTAAGGTAAGGTTAGCTCACCTTTTAATCAGCTATATCAATGGAAAAATAGTCTGTTTTTTCCCACTTGGGTTGAAGCAGTAAATTGAGGAAATTGATATCTACAAAGCCATGAATTCAACTTCAGGGCGTAGCAAGATCAGAAATCAGTTCAAAGCAGTTTGTTCGCTTCCCAAGCACCTGCTTATATTGCTGATCCGCGGTTATCAACAATGGATTAGCCCCCTACTCGGGCCTCATTGTCGTTTTAACCCGACCTGTTCTAGTTATGCAATTCAAGCAATTAATTTACATGGAATTGCAAAAGGGAGTTGGTTAGCGGTTAAACGCATATTAAAATGTCACCCTTTGAGCGCAGGTGGAGATGATCCTGTACCTGTGAAGTCGACTAAAGTTAAACAACACGAGAAATAAGAGCTGTTATGGAATCGCAACGCACGTTTTTATTTATCGGTTTGTTGCTGGTTTCGTTCCTACTGTTCCAAGAGTGGACACAAGAACAAAACCCGCCACAAGCTGATACCAGTGCCGTCACACAACAAGTGGCGAACTCAACCCCAACAGAAGAGCAAGCTGATGTACCAGCATCAAGCCAATCCGATGTCCCAGTTGTAGCAACTCAGGCAACACGTTCTGTCATTAGTATCACTACCGATGTACTTTCGGTAAAAATTGATACTAAAGGCGGTGACATCGTTGAAGCCAGCTTACTACAACACGCAGAAACCCATGGCAGCGACACACCTTTCATGTTGCTTGGTGAATTTGAAGGCAAACAGTATGTTTCACAGAGTGGTTTAATTGGTTTAAACGGCCCAGATGCAAACAAAGCTGGTCGCCCAGTCTATGAGTCGGCACAACAGCAATATGAGCTTAATGGCGATACGTTACGTGTACCACTGACTTTCACTGATGAGAAAGGCGTACAGTACACAAAAACTTATGTATTTAAAGCAGGTAAATATGACGTTGACTTAGAATATCAAGTTAACAACACCACCTCATCACCTGTTCAAGTACAACTGTACACGCAAATCAAACGTACACGCCAAGATAAAGGCAGCATGGTTGATCAGACCTACTTAGGCCCAGCCTATGGTACCGCTGAAGAACCTTACGAGAAATACAGCTTCTCTGATATGGCGGATGCAAACCTGAATAAAAATACCCAAGGCGGCTACGTTGCTTTCCTACAAAAGTATTTTGTTAGTGCATGGGTGCCAGATCAGCAAACCAATAATACGATTTATACCGCGCTTAGAAATGGTAATGGTATTGTTGGTATGAAGAGCGAGCCAACCAATGTGCAAGCAAACAGCACGGCAACTATCCATGCGGTGTACTACATGGGTCCTAAAGACACAGAAGCGCTTGAAGCAATTCAAGAAGATCTAGATCTCACTGTAGACTACGGCTGGTTATGGTTTATTTCACAACCGCTACTGATACTGCTTAAGTTCCTTTACGGTATTTTAGGTAACTGGGGTCTGGCGATTATTGCTATTACTTTGATTGTGAAAACGGCGTTATACCCACTAACTAAAGCGCAATATACCTCAATGGCTAAGATGCGCATGCTACAGCCTAAAATGCAGGCACTAAAAGAGCGTTATGGCGATGACCGCCAAAAGTTCGGCCAAGCGATGATGGAAATGTACCGTAAGGAAAAAGTGAACCCAATGGGTGGCTGTTTCCCACTACTACTACAAATGCCAATCTTCCTAGCCTTGTTCTACGTATTCCTTGAATCAACAGAACTACGTCATGCTGAGTTTATGTTGTGGCTAACGGATCTATCATCAATGGACCCGTACTACGTACTACCTGTGCTATTTGGCGCAAGTATGTTCCTAACACAAAAACTACAGCCAATGACAGTTACAGACCCAATGCAACAAAAGATGATGACTTACATGCCAGTCGTGTTCTCAATCTTCTTTATTTGGTTCCCATCAGGTCTGGTACTTTACTGGTTAGTTTCAAACCTTATCTCTATCGCTCAGATGCTTATCATTTACCGTGGTATGGAGAAAAAAGGCATGAAAGTACGCGGTTAACGCTCGTACACCTTGAATAAAAAAACGCCAGCTTCACAGCTGGCGTTTTTTATTTGCGTATCATATGAAGTTGTCGTTATTGATCAATCCACTGGAGCTCACCATTTGGACCGCCGTCAACACAGACTTTCCATTTGTTATTTTGCTTTTCTACCGATCCCTTAGAATATGCCTGATCGGCATAATAACAATACTTTGTAGGGTCGTAGTCTGGTTTTACATTCTCACCACTTAGTGCTGAACCAGATACCGCAAATGCTGCAGATACAACCGCTAGTGTTAGTCTATTCATAATATCTCCCTTTACGCATAATTTTAAGTTACCTAAACTAGGTAACTTACCTTATCTTATAAACACAACGAGCAACAAGCACTTTTTCTTTTAAACTCATAACAATTAAAATATCAAATAAAAGCAAACGCTTGATAAAATTTGATAGCGATTTTATGACGATTTGATAGGTCAAATCTGGGCTATCCGTCATGCTCTTTTGCAGTTAAAAAATGCAAAGAGAAGACGATGCTTGAATCTACGTTACTACAGGCACTCTCCAGTGCCGAAACTGATTGGTGGTTAGTGCCTATTGCACTCTTAGTAGGTGTACTCACCAGCTTCACGCCCTGCGTATATCCCATACTTCCCATAACTGTTGCGACTCTTAGCCAACAACGCCATATTCGCCTTGCCCCTATTTTGTATGCGCTAGGCTTTGCAGCTGTGTACGCCGCGCTTGGATTTATTGCAGCATTAACCGGTAGCTTCTTTGGCCAAGTAGCAACAAACCCTTGGGTGCTGCTTATTTTTGCCAATCTATTACTCTACTTTGCTGCGGTATCAAAAGGCTTAATCTCGCTGCCACGCTTGCCAAATACGATTGCAACAGGCTCGCCAGCACCTCTTCTAATGGGCATGGCCAGCGCTCTTGTTGCGGCTCCCTGTACGTCTCCAATTCTAGGTGGCTTATTGCTCTTCGTTGCTAATGCCCAGCAACCTCTATTAGGAGGCGCACTGCTGTTTAGTTTTGCGCTCGGTATGAGCACCCTATTACTGCTAGCAGGGCTAAGCACGCGCTTTTTACAAAAATTACCAAGATCTGGAGCTTGGCTAAATCACATCACCACAGCAACCGCACTTATCTTAGTCGCGATGGCGCAATATTTTCTTATTCAAGCTGGCAAAAGTTGGCTATAAAACGCAAAGGAACCACCATGAAAAAAATCATTTTTTCTTCACTCTTTATGTTACTCAGCACAATGTCTGCAGCAAAGGACCATCCCGTACTGACCGCCAATACGCTTGCAAACAATACCGTAACCAGTCAAGGCAAAGTCACTTACTTGAAGTTTTGGGCAACGTGGTGCTCCTACTGTGTGGAAGAAATGCCACTGCTTGAGCAAAGCTTTCAGCAAGCCAATAACCACTATCAGGTTATCGCCGTCAATATTGGCTTCAATCAGTCGAAAAAAGGCGTGCAAACTTACCTTGATAAACATGATTACCAGTTTCCAACGGTATTTGATGGTAGTGGCAAGATAACTCAGCAGTTTCAAGTGTTAGGCACGCCACAACACATCCTCATTGATGAAAACGGCAAAGAAATCTATCGCAGCGCATTGTTTACAGATGAGCTGCAACAACATCTGAGCACACTCCAAGGAGCAAACTAATGTCATCAATTAAAGCCTTACTTATGTTCGCCGCTGTGTGTTTCAGCGTGTCTGTGCACGCCAACACGCAAGAGTATGTGTTTATTAATATTTGGGATGAATATGTACAGCCTACAACTCTACCAACGCCACTAGCACCAAGGAGATTGCTACAGCCCGATATCAATATTGATGAGGCAAGCTTAGCGCAATTTAAAACGGCCTATCCAAGCTATGCTGAGTTAGCTATTGATAAGCAAAACCAGTTGATGCAACGCTTTGCAGTAAGGCAAACACCTGTTCGTGTTATCGTTAAAGACGACAAAGTTATCAAACGAGAGTTGTTGACGACTAACAGTGCACCAAGCACAGAGAAAGAAGCACAGATCCCATTGCAAACACTCACCGGTGTGCCATTTTCGATAGCGACTATGAACAGCCAATACAGAGTGTTATTTTTCAGCGATAGCTTGTGTCCGTTTCAACATATTCCTGCCTGTGAAATGAGAATAAAGCAAAACAATCAACTCGCTGACTCGAGTGCGTATCCGGTCGTTACTGTGATTAAGCCCTTTTATGTGGAAGAACAAAGTGCTCTAGACTACCAACAACGCTTTGAGATCAAACACGATATTGTGTTCGATCACCACAACGAAGTATTTAGCCAGTTTGAGATTAGAGAGCTACCTTACTGGGTGGTACAAGATAAACACGGTGAAGTCGTTTATCGCGGTAATCAGCCACCCAACATAGACTAGAGCCTAATTTATCGTCCATTTACTCTGACAATAGACGCTGTAAGGGGCATCGATAAGCTCAGCAATAAAGCGCTTATTGATGCTGCTTTGCTGGCGTATTTGCAGCAACTGTTGCTGTAATAATTGGCTGCTTTCGAGTCCGGCCAATTTATCTGAAAAGCGCTTTTGCAGCGCTTCTTCATTTAACATATCAGCCGCAACAACACCGTAAAGCAACAAAAGATGTGAATTGGTATGTTGATGTGCAGTAATGATCTCAAGCGCTTGTTGAGGCTCGTTTCTCAAAAGGTGGATATACATTTGCGTATAGAGCGCATAGGTCTCAACTTCTTGTAGCTGTAACGTTTGATAGTCTTGCATTGCTTCAATCGTCAACGGCTCTGCTAATTCGAGCTTGCCCGCTTTGATCCAGGTCCAACCCAGTAACAATTTAACGTTGGCACGCGTCACCGAAGAAATATAATCGCTTTCTAACAGCATTTGATATTGCGTAATTGCACTTTGCATTGCATCCGTATCACCCGTTTGCAATGCGATATCCATATGCGCCATGCCAATCAGTAATTGCTGTTGCTCATAGCTTGGAATAAAACGCGGCTCGCCGTTAATGTCTTTTAAATACCGTAGCGCCTTCTCTCCCTGATGTAGCTGAATATAGTAGAATCCTAGGTAAGTGAGTATTTGCTTTTCTAAATAGTGATATCCATTTTTCTGAGCTAAAGCGAGGGCTTTTAATAAACTAGGCTCACTTTCAACCACTGGCACTAAGTAATTTTGACCATAAGCAAACAAAGCTTTTATTAGATTCATGGTCTGCTCTGTTTGCTCATAATAGGCAATGGCTTGCGCGAGTACAGGTTTACTCTTCTCTAAGTTCAGTAACGTTTTTTCAGCGGGACCAGCCGCTGGTGGATTGGCAAGATAGAAACTCCGCTGTGCTTCGCTATAGGCAAACGATCGACTGCCTATCAAAACATGCGCTGAACTCATCGCTTGCTGGTATTCATCCCAACGTTGTAACACCCAAAAAGCATCTGCTTTGAGTTGATATGCCATCGCAATCAATTCAACTTGCTGGCTTTGCTCAGCAGCATCGAGGGCAAGCTGAGCTTGCTGCAACGCTTGCTGATGTAAGCCTTGTGCCTTGAAAAACTCTCCGTAATAGAGGTGGTAGCGAGCACGAGTCGCGATTGAAGCTGAACTTAGTGAAATCTGTTCGAATCGACGGGTGGCTGAATCAATATCACCGAGCTGCCAACAAATTTGCGCAAGCTCCAACTGACTTTCTAGATGTTCTGGCATTTGTGCCACAGCCGCCTCAAAATATGCCTTTGCTAGTTGAGGTCCCTGTTCATTTAATGCTTGTACACCGCGGTAATAGTCATTCATTGCTAGATTTAGGGATGATTTTTTGGCAGTTTTAGTGTCAACACCTAGCGCTAACTGCGCAATAACCTCTGTTGCAATCGCTTCAAAGCTCTCATCTAACTGTTCAACAATTATCTCGCTTTGCTTATCTCCATAAGTAACACTGAGTAAAAAACGCTGTTGTATCGGCTTTAATGAAAGCGTGAGCTGATTAATCCCACTATTCTCTGCAAGCTCAGGATATTGGCTTCGCGGTACTAATTGATAATGAGACTGTAAATGTTGTCTCAATGCTGCTTCAAGCGCATAACCCCACCACGCATTGGCTTGCACACCCGTCTCATTCACCATAGGCACAATGATTAACGAGTCTTGCTCAGCTTGTACACGAGTGACAACGGGAACTGAGCTAGAAACGAGGTAAACACTCGCTGCGACTCCACTTAACGCAATAGCGCCAACGACAAGCATCGTTTTCATTGTTGTAGTGAGTTTGAATGTAGTAAATGTGCGGCTCTCAACAGGACAAATCCACTGATAACCTTGCTGTGGTATGGTTTTAATAAAGGTGGGTTGCTGGGCGTTATCTTTGAGGGCTTGTCTTAGCTCAGTGATACTTTGTGTTAGTGCAGCTTCTCTAAACTCACCGTGTTGCCACAACGTACTGAGCAATGTTTCACGTGTAACAATCTGATTTGGGTGGGCTAAAAAATAAGCCAACAATTGCGCGACTCTCGGCCTCAGTGGCACTTGCTCAGCATCACGATATAAACACGAGACATTTGGATCGAAGCGGAATTGAAGAAAGTGCAGCACAGCGTTAGTTTCCCTTATACAACCTTTGCTAGTAAGAACAGTAAAAACTGTGACCATAATTATACCTGACAAAAGCGCATAACCGTATCATTAAGGTCATCAACCACCCAAAACACAATGAGCATACTCAGATATTACCCACCTGCTATACCTGAGATATATCAATTGCTGTACAATTATGGCTATTAACCAGACAGTCTAAAGAGTCATCATGATCGCACAAGACACCATAGCAGCACAGGCTACCGCACCGGGTCGCGGTGGCGTTGGTATTATTCGAGTTTCAGGGTGTAAAGCCCGAGCAGTTGCCGAGCAAATCTTAGGTAAATGCCCAAAAACTCGCTATGCCGAATACCTGCCATTCAATACCCTAGCAGGTGAACAACTAGACCAAGGTATTGCATTGTTCTTCCAAGGGCCGAACTCATTCACCGGTGAAGATGTCCTTGAGTTACAAGGCCACGGTGGCCCCGTGGTACTTGATATGCTGTTAAAGGAAATCAGCCAAATTGAGCAAGTGCGCTTGGCAAAGCCTGGTGAGTTCTCAGAACGTGCTTTTATGAACGACAAGCTAGACTTAACGCAAGCAGAAGCTATCGCAGACTTGATCAACGCCACCAGCGAGCAAGCTGCAAAAAGTGCGCTACATTCACTACAAGGTGACTTTTCTAAACATATCAATACGTTGGTTGAGAAAGTAATTCATCTTCGCATGTACGTAGAAGCCGCAATTGACTTCCCCGATGAAGAAATCGACTTTCTTTCCGATGGTAAAGTTTCGGGTGACCTAGAAGCCATTATTCAGCAACTCGCAGAAGTGCGTAAACAAGCCAAGCAAGGCAGCATCATGCGTGAAGGCATGCGCGTGGTGATTGCAGGCCGCCCTAATGCCGGAAAATCTTCACTACTCAATGCCTTAGCAGGCCGTGAAGCCGCGATTGTTACAGACATCGCAGGTACCACACGAGACGTACTACGTGAACATATTCATATTGATGGCATGCCGCTTCATATTATCGACACCGCAGGACTTCGTGATAGTCCAGACAAAGTAGAACAGATAGGCATAGAGCGTGCTTGGGAAGAGATCCGCGGTGCCGATCACGTACTATTTATGGTGGATGGCACCGAAACCCACGAAACCGATCCTGCGAAGATCTGGCCTGATTTTATCGAGCAATTACCACAAGGCATGGAAATTACCGTGATCCGCAATAAAGTCGATTTAAGCGGTGAAGCGGTTGGCGCAACAACGAGTGATGGCCATACCCTTATCCGTCTAAGTGCTAAAGACATTCAAGGCATTGATTTATTGAGGGAACACCTAAAAGCCTGTATTGGATTTACTGGTGCAACTGAAGGTGGCTTTATGGCTCGCCGTCGTCACTTAGATGCTCTAGAGCGCGCTGCTGAGCACCTAGAAATAGGTCAAACTCAACTAGAAATGCATATTGCCGGTGAAATTTTGGCAGAAGAGCTACGCCTTACCCAGCAATACCTCAATGAGATCACTGGTGAATTCACCTCCGACGACTTGCTTGGCAAAATCTTTAGCTCGTTTTGTATTGGGAAGTAATAAGTCAAACAAGCTATAACCAACAAGTAGTTGATCTCTTACCACTATTAAACCTTGATTGGTGCACTTATTATCTGAATTCAGGGCCATTTCGTACTATATGATTGAAGCATTTCGCTTCAATCATATAATTTAAATTATATAAAATGTGAATATCATGAAAATATTTGTCCGAAGTTGTTCAAACTGCAAAACTGAAATTTCAATGGTAATAAGGATGAAGTTAATTTCTGAGAAGTTCATTTATTGTCCCAGCTGCGGTTTTACACTTCAACCAAGTATATTATGGACTGTAGTCATCTGTTTTTTGCTTTCTTTCTTGTTTAAAACCACATTTCACTCTGTTATCGCTGACAAATTTGGTTCAACAGCCGCAATCTTAATTATCCTTATGTTAGTATATATTTTTAATCGATTACTCGAACCTTTTTCTGATTTAAAGGCCATAGATAAAAACGAACTTCTATGATTTTCATTTCTTTAATCCTAGAGCCTATTAACCTTTGACCATAAATCACCCAAGAAAATGGTGATATTTGGATATACATCAATCTATACCCTCATTGCCCACCTTGCTGCTTCCTTTTCTTGGCAGCTTAACTTTTCAAGTTGGTTTCTAAAATCATTACTGTCATACCCCTTATCAACTGTTATAACTTCAGCTAGAGTGACTGTGAAATCAAGCTATTAGCATGAGTTACTTCGTCGCTCCTGAATATTGACGTTTTAATGCTTAGACTAGCCGAATTCAATCAATCCAGACTGGGCATTAATTTTATCGACAATTCTGTTATTACGCAGCGCTTTTCGCTGCTAATAACTAATATTAAATCTAGGCATAAAAAAGCCGCAGTTGGGCTAGAATTTTACGGCAGCTTTGGCCTACCTACGCTTTTGCCCTGCAATATACACATCATAACGCATTCCTCGATAACCCCTATCTACAAAACAGCTGTATCGCCTTTTATCTGTGACGTTTTCTACTATTCTCAACGTTTCTCATAACGTGTCGCCGTCATAGGGGCTGCCATGCATTGCATGCATCCAAGCAAACTACAAACTGCTCTTTCAATATTGTCGCGATACTCAACTCATATGGCTTTGCGCTTTTTCCCTTGGCGATACATTGAACACCCGGCTCATGCAGGTTATAGAGTTTGTTTTTACTCGTTTTTCTTGCTTTAACAGCCGCTTGTGTTGTTGTAGGGCATGGATAAACTCCCAACTTGGCTGCTCGGTGCTTTTCCTCAAGATACCTTTCATCACCCGTCTGAGATAGTTTCCCAGTGTTTTCATCATGCGTTTAAATTGTTTAGCATGGGCACAGCGCTACTTTTTGCGCGGTCTTAGGCCAATTCGTTCATAACTTTGCCTAAGCCGAATACTGGCTTGCTTAGCGAAACCAACCAGTTTGCCACGGCATTTTTCTAGTAGTTTACTGTCCGTTGGATGGGCAATATTTTTCTCCATGACAATCTGTCTATGACTACTTCTCGTAAATTATTCCCGGTTTAACCAACACCACGATGATAAAACGCCTAACAGCCCTGCTTTCAATCCCAGTCAATGTGATGCTGTTGCCCGGATTTAGTGATAAACAGGCGTTAGCAGAGTTAGGAGTCAAACGTATCTCATCGGGTAATGCTCTCAGCGATCATGTGATAGCACTACAAGAATCAGCCACCAGAAGGCTGCTCGAAGAACATGCTGTAGACTTCTTATTTGAGCAATCAGTCCGCACAACTTGGCTGTCAAACCAAATAAATCACAAGATCTGATCGCTTTTTTAGATTCTTTTATTATATGGATCCAACTATATAGATCTAAAAGACTGGATCAACTTCCAGCTTTTAGATCGTTATCCACAACACCTCATCCACAACCTCAAAATTTGTTCAAAAACAGCGGAGATCCTACCGTTTCAAGCATGAGCCTTGCCTTAAAAAAGTATTTTTAGGCTCAGCTATCCCATAGATTATCCACAAATAAATCACCGAGTTAAGCTTGGGAATATTTTATTTTCTGTTTTTATTTCATATAGATAAGTAAAAACACTAAAAATTACACACTATTTGTGCAAATATTTTTATCCAATAACCTCAAAGCCCTCTTTACATATTCACGTTAAACGCTAAGATGGCGCGCAATACGACTTAGGTAAGGGTAACAATGCAAACTTTAGATCTTATTGTAGGCAGCCAAATGGGATCAGCAGAATACGTTGCTGAACAGCTAATGGAATCGCTTGAATCTCAAGGTTATACCGTGAATTTGCATGAAAAACCCGAGCTTGAAGCTTGTCAGCAAGCACTTTGGCTGGTGGTGACATCAACTTATGGGGCCGGTGACTATCCAGAAAACTTATTACCTTTTATATCAGCACTAAAAGCGAGCTCAGATCTAAGCCAGTTACGCTTTGCGGTAGTGGGAATTGGTGATTCAAGTTACGACACCTTTAATCATGCAGCTATTAATCTTGCTGATCTACTTAAAGAAAAAGGTGCGACACAGCTGTTAGACATAGAAAAGATCGATGTTTTACACCCAGATCTACCAGAAGATACCGCTATTGCTTGGTTACCTAAGTTTGTTGAATGTGTCGCTTAACGGCGCGACATTGAAATACACAGAAGTTATTCACAAATTCAGTCTATTTTAGATCGTATTGTGGATAACCTATGATCTAACTGCTGTTCTACGCTTACTTATCCATTGGATAAAATAATTCAGATCTAGCCCTGTGAATAAAATGGCAAGTTGATCAAAGGTTTTAAGCCCATTGATCCGATCTAATTCACACCAATTGATCTTAGTTAAGCAGTTGGATCTAAACAGGAATACAAAACTATTCACAGATCAAAGGATCAGTAGTAGTAAGATCAATAAAGATCTTTAAAAAGATCCTTATATATTTTAAGTGATCTCTTTTTTGCGTTGTGCAAAGTTTAACCATTTCACTTCTGGTTAATTCTAGGTAGAATACGCATCCTTTCTAAATTTGCTCGGTTGTTTTAAGTAGGATCCCGTAAATGATTTATCATGAACATTTTGATGTCATCGTTGTTGGTGGTGGACACGCAGGCACTGAAGCTGCACTTGCAGCTGCTCGTATGGGTATGAATACCTTATTGTTAACACACAATATGGATACCTTAGGCCAAATGTCGTGTAACCCAGCTATTGGTGGGATTGGTAAAGGTCATTTGGTTAAAGAGATCGATGCGCTTGGTGGTGCAATGGCCAAAGCAATCGACAAAGGTGGGATCCAATTCAGAACGCTTAATTCATCGAAAGGCCCTGCGGTACGAGCGACTCGTGCTCAGGCAGATCGCGCATTGTATAAAGCGGCGATCCAAGACATTTTGCAACATCAAGAAAACTTAAAGATCTTCCAACAATCTTGTGATGATCTGATTGTTGAAGGCGATCAGGTCAAAGGTGTCGTAACTCAAATGGGTTTACGCTTTAGCGCTTCTTCAGTGGTGCTAACGGTTGGTACTTTCTTGGGTGGCCAGATCCATATTGGTTTAGAAAACTTTAAAGGCGGCCGTGCTGGCGATCCTCCATCTATCGCTTTGGCTGATCGTTTACGTGAAATGCCTTTTAGAGTTGATCGACTAAAAACGGGTACCCCACCACGTATCGATGCAAGAACAGTTGATTTTTCAGTGATGCAAGAGCAACCAGGCGATACCCCTACTCCGGTTTTCTCGTTTATGGGCAAAGTGTCTGATCATCCAAAACAGATCCCTTGTTATATCACCTATACCAATGAAAAAACCCATGATGTGATCCGCAATAACTTACATCGCTCGCCAATGTATGCTGGCGTGATTGAGGGAATTGGTCCACGTTACTGCCCTTCCATCGAAGATAAGATTGTGCGTTTTGCTGATAAAGAAAAACATCAGATCTTCGTAGAACCTGAAGGCTTAACATCATACGAGCTATATCCAAATGGTATCTCCACCAGCTTACCATTTGATATCCAACTGGAGATCGTACGTTCTATTAAAGGGTTTGAGAATGCGCATATTTGTCGTCCTGGTTATGCAATTGAGTACGACTTCTTTGATCCCCGTGACCTTAAGCAATCATTAGAAACTAAGTTTATCAATGGCTTATTCTTTGCAGGTCAAATAAACGGTACAACCGGTTATGAAGAAGCTGGTGCCCAAGGGTTGATTGCGGGTATGAACGCAGCTCTTCAAGTTCAAGGCCGTGAAGCATGGACACCGCGCCGTGATGAAGCTTATGCCGGTGTGTTGATTGACGACTTAGCAACGCTTGGTACAAAAGAACCTTATCGTATGTTTACCTCTCGTGCTGAATACCGTTTGTTACTACGTGAAGACAATGCGGATTTACGTCTAACGGAAAAAGGTCGCGAATTAGGTTTAGTTGACGATGAACGCTGGGCTGCATACAACGACAAGCTTGAAGTTATGGAACAAGAAGCACAGCGTCTGCGCAATACTTGGATCCATAAAGATCACCCTGCACTTGAAGCGGTAAATGGATTATTGAAAAAACCACTGGTACGCGAAGCCAGTCTTGAAGATCTGATCCGCCGTCCAGAGGTTAATTATCACGACCTGATGGCAATCGAAGGATTAGGATCTGAGTTTGATAATATTCCAGCCCTTGAACAGGTTGAGATCCAAACTAAGTACGCCGGTTACATTGCGCGTCAACAAGATGAGATTAATAAACAGCTTCGTCATGAAGAGGCATTACTGCCTGCTGAGTTTGATTATAGCCTGGTAAGCGGCCTGTCAAATGAGGTTGTGGCAAAGCTAAGTGATGCTCGTCCACAAACGATTGGTCAAGCTTCACGTATTTCTGGTATCACCCCTGCTGCTATTTCGCTATTATTAGTGTATCTGAAAAAGCAAGGGCTATTACGTAAGTCGGCGTAATAGCAGTGGAACACTGTGTTACTAGAACAATTGAATGAATTACTCGCTGATACCTCAATCGAGCTCAGCGAACAACAAAAGCAGCAGTTGGTCGAATATGTCCAGCTGCTGGATAAATGGAACAAAGCCTACAACCTCACTTCCGTTCGTGACCCAAAAGAAATGATGGTAAAACACATCATGGATTCTTTGGTTGTTGCGCCACACTTAACGGGCAGTAACTATATTGATGTTGGCACCGGACCGGGTTTACCGGGTATGGTTTTAGCGATAGCTAGACCGGACATCAATTTTGTTCTTCTTGATAGCCTTGGTAAAAGAGTTCGATTTTTAATGCAGGTAAAACATGGGCTTGGCATTGAGAATGTTACCCCAGTGCAGTCTCGAGTTGAAGAATATCAGCCAAGTGTTAAATTAGACGGTGTACTCAGCCGTGCTTTTGCATCACTACAAGATATGATCCAGTGGTGTTCACATTTAATCGATAACCAAGGTGTATTCTTAGCACTAAAGGGTCAATACCCTGCGGATGAGCTAGAACAATTACCAAACGGCGTGAGTTTATCGCAAGATATTAGTTTAGTGGTGCCCAAGCTTGAAGGTGAGCGCCATTTAATCATTCTTTCTAAAGATTAATTGTCGAGGACAATGTGGCAAGAGTCATTGCAATAGCAAACCAAAAAGGTGGTGTTGGTAAAACAACCACTGCGGTGAATTTAGCCGCGTCCATGGCGGCGACTAAACGTAAAGTTCTGTTGATCGATCTCGATCCTCAAGGCAATGCAACCATGGGCAGTGGTGTTGATAAATACGCCGATGTCGCAACGGTTTATGATCTATTGATCGAAGAAGCGCCAATGGATCAAGTGATCACCACAGAAACCAGTGGTGAGTATCATTTGATCGCAGCCAATGGGGATGTAACCGCGGCAGAAGTCAAACTGATGGAGTTGTTTGCGCGCGAAGTGAGACTACGCAACGCCCTTGAGACGATAAAAGATAAATATGAGTATATATTCATCGACTGTCCACCTTCATTAAATATGCTAACGGTAAATGCCATGGCTGCCGCCGATGCGGTTTTAGTTCCGATGCAGTGTGAATATTATGCACTGGAGGGATTAACAGCTTTAATGGACACCATTACCCAACTCGGTAAGTTGGTGAATCCAGGATTGCAAATTGAAGGCATTTTGCGCACTATGTACGACCCGCGTAATCGTCTAGCTAACGACGTATCTGAGCAGTTAAAACAACACTTTGGCGATAAAGTGTACCGGACTGTGATCCCTCGTAATGTGCGATTAGCGGAGGCGCCAAGTTTTGGAGCGCCTGCGATGTATTATGATAGAGCATCAAGCGGTGCGAAAGCTTATCTAGCGCTAGCGGGTGAAATGCTAAGACGCAAAGAAAAGCAAGCAGCTGCGGTTGCCTAAGAGGATAAAAAGAACATGTCGGTTAAAAAACGTGGTTTAGGCCGAGGGTTGGATGCCCTACTCAGCTCAGCTAAACCTAATCCAAGTGCTGCGGCACCTGTGCCTAATCAACAAGAAGCGGTTGCAACAGTCAGTGAAGCACCTGCCGAATCGGTGGTTGAACAAGAGTTACAACGATTACCTATTGAGTGGCTAAAGCCGGGTAAATATCAGCCGCGTAAAGATATGTCTGAACAGGCACTTGAGGAACTGGCGAGTTCGATCCGTTCACAGGGGATTTTACAGCCTATTGTGGTGCGTAAAGTTACCACGCAAAGCTTTGAAATTATTGCCGGTGAGAGACGTTGGCGTGCGGCACAACTGGCAAAGCAAGATACCGTTCCTTGTTTAATCAAAGATGTGCCGGATGAAGCGGCTGTTGCTATTGCCCTTATTGAAAACATTCAGCGTGAAGACCTCAATGCGATGGAAGAAGCAATTGCTCTAGATCGATTGCTTAATGAATTTGAACTCACGCATCAGCAGGTTGCTGATGCGGTGGGTAAATCGCGTACAACGGTCACCAATTTACTTCGTCTCAACAATCTCAACGATGATGTAAAAATCTTGTTGGAACATGGCGACATAGAAATGGGTCATGCTCGTTGTTTACTTGCCCTAACTGGTGAAGCGCAATCTGAAGCAGCAAGAACTGCTGTGGCCAAAGGATTAACCGTAAGAGAAACCGAAAAACTGGTTCGCACCATTTTAGAGCCTGTTGAGAAAAAAGAAGCGAAGCAAAAAGATCCTGATGTGAAGCTGCTTGAACAGCAATTGCAGGAAAACTTAGGCGCAAAAGTTGAGATCAACTATAACCAAAAAGGCAAAGGTAAACTGGTTATTTCCTATGCTAGTTTGGATGAGCTTGATGGTATTTTGGGGCGTATTAACTCTGAAATGAGTGAAGCTGAATAACGGTAAACTTAACTAATTGACTAATACGTGAATGCGGTGCTTTATTTTGCGCCGCTATTTCCTCACCGATATGCTGCGAAATAGCGAGAATACTAAGAACTTTGATGGAAAAATAGCCACTCTTGTACAGGCTTTAATTTAAGCCTTCCTCCCTAACAAATTTTGACCTATTTGGCGTCCAAAAAACGTCACATTTCGCCTCGTCAAGTTGCAAATTAAGCAGAAACAAGTATAATTTCGCCAGTTTTCATACCCTGATAAAATTTAACGTCATTAAGGTTAATATAAAGTGACTCATTCGTTAGCCCGCCCATACAGGCGAGCCGCATTACAAGGTGTTTTGATTCAGGGTATCGTAGCATTAGTCGCTGCAGTAATCGTTTTTATAGGTTGGGGAGTACAAGCCGGAGTTTCAGCATTAGCTGGCGGCGCTGTGTTGGTACTCCCTAATTTTGTATTTGCTGCTTACGCCTTTCGATTTATGGGTGCAAGCAAAGCAAATCAAGTATATTCCTCGATAAAACGAGGAAATGGATTAAAATTTTTGCTAACTGTTGTGCTCTTTGCACTGATTTTTAAGCATTTTTCAGTAATGATGCTGCCTTTCTTTGGCGCGTATATGCTCGTGATGCTGACACAATGGTTGGTCCTGATTTTTTTTAATCATTAACTTTTGGGATAAAACATGGCTGCAGAAGAAGTTACTATATCGAGCCATATTCAGCACCACTTGACCAATGCCAAGATGTGCTCGACCGATGCCGGTCTTGCCTTCAATAAAGCATGTGCGGACAGTGGTTTCTGGGCATGGAATATAGATACCCTCGCATGGTCAATCGGTTTAGGTCTTATTTTCTTATGGATCTTCCGAAGTGCCGCTAAAAAATCCACTATAGGCGTTCCTGGTAAGTTCCAGTGCTTTATCGAGATGATCGTTGAATTCGTTGGTAACAACGTACGTGATACGTATCATGGCAAAAGCGCACTGATCGCTCCTTTAGCCCTAACTATCTTTGTTTGGGTGTTCTTAATGAACTTAATGGACTTAATTCCTGTTGATTTCTTACCTGCTTTTGCCGGCTTTGTTGGTGAGCAAGCGTTTGGTATGGATTCACACGATGTGTACATGAAAATTGTACCAACCACTGACGTGAACATGACCGCAGCACTAGCTATCGGTGTGTTTATTTTGATGATCGGTTATTCAATCAAAATCAAAGGTATCGGTGGCTTTATTGCTGAGCTAACACTTCATCCGTTTAGTACTAAGAACAAGATTGGTATGTTGTTCTTGATTCCGTGTAACTTGTTACTTGAAACCATTGCTCTTGTTGCAAAGCCATTCTCATTGGCACTGCGTTTGTTCGGTAACTTATACGCGGGTGAATTGATTTTCATCTTGATCGGTACGATTGGTTTAATGCAGTTACCACTGCACTTTATTTGGGCGGTATTCCATATTTTGGTCATCGTATTGCAAGCGTTCGTATTTATGATGCTGACAATCGTATACCTAAGCATGGCAAGCTCAGACAACCACTAACAGATTTTTTAAAAAATTAACTTTAACTTTAATTTACAATTGAAACTTTGGAGAAAAAAATGGAACTAGTATTAGGCCTTAAGTTTATCGCTGTTGCTCTACTAATCGGCTTTGGTGCAATCGGTACAGCTATCGGTTTCGGTAACATGGGTGGTAAATTCCTTGAAGCTTGTGCTCGTCAACCTGAGCTTGCGCCTTCACTACAGGTTAAAATGTTCATCCTTGCTGGTCTAATCGATGCTGTAGCAATGATCGGTGTTGGTATCGCAATGGTAATCCTGTTCGTACTTTAATTCTAATTTTTGAACAGTTTACTATTTTAAGGAGGAGTGGTTGTGGATATTAACCTCACTCTAATCGGTGAATTAATTGCGTTTACGGTATTCGTACTTTTCTGTATGAAATATGTATGGCCACCGCTAAATGATGCAATTGAAGCTCGCCAGAAGAAAATTGAAGATGGTTTAGCGGCATCTGATGAAGCTGAGAAAGAACTTGGGCGCGTACGTGCACAAGGTGCTGAACAGTTGAAAGAAGCGAAAGCACAAGCGGCTGAAATCATCGAACAAGCTAAGAAGCGTGCTGCGCTAATTGTTGACGAAGAGACTACTCGTGGTCAGCAAGAGCGTGAAAAAATCATTGCTCAGGGACACTCTGAAATTGAGTCTGAGCGCAACCGTGTGAAAGAAGAGCTGCGTTCACAAGTCGCTGCACTTTCTATCGCAGGTGCTGAGAAGATTTTAGAGCGTGAAATCAATCAAGCCACACACAGTGACATCGTTGAAAAACTTGTCGCTGAGCTTTAAGTAGGAGGGTATGAGCATGTCTGAATTGACTACTATCGCTCGCCCATACGCTAAAGCAGCTTTTGAACTTGCCGTTGAAAAAGGCACAGTTGAAGCTTGGAATGAAATGCTGTTCTTCGCTGGTCAAGTTACCAGCGACGAACAGGTTCAGGCGCTACTTGGTAGCATCGCTACTGAATCACAGCAGTCTGAAATCATTATCAAGTTATGTGCTGAGCAACTCAACGAACAAGGTCAAAATCTTATCAAGCTGATGGCCGAAAATGAGCGTTTAGCCGCCATCCCAGCTGTTGCAGAATTGTTTGCAGAATTAAAAGCAGACTATGACAAAGAAATCGAAGTAGATGTGGTTTCAGCAACAGTGCTTGCAGATGATACGCAAGCAAAATTGGTCGCGGCACTTGAGAAACGTTTCGCACGCAAAGTTAAGCTGAATTGTAGCATCGACGAAGCCATTGTAAGTGGCCTAGTGATTAAAGCCGGTGACACCGTAATCGACGGTTCTGTTCGCGGCAAGTTAGATCGTCTTGCGACGTCGCTACAATCGTAATTGGGAAAAAGAGCATGCAACTTAATTCCACAGAAATTTCTGCACTGATCAAGCAACGCATTGAGCAGTTTGAAGTTGTAAGTGAAGCGCGTAACGAAGGTACTATCGTATCTGTTACCGACGGTATCATCCGTATCCACGGTCTTGCTGACTGTATGCAGGGTGAGATGATCGAGCTTCCTGGCAACCGTTATGCTATCGCACTAAACCTTGAGCGTGACTCAGTAGGTGCTGTAGTAATGGGTCCATACGCTGACCTTAAAGAAGGCGTAAAAGTTAAATCAACTGGTCGTATCCTTGAAGTACCAGTAGGCCGTGGTCTACTAGGTCGTGTTGTTAACACGCTAGGTGAGCCAATCGACGGTAAAGGCGCTGTTGATAACGATGGTTTTGAACCAGTTGAAAAAATCGCACCTGGCGTAATCGAGCGTCAATCAGTAGATGAGCCAGTACAAACTGGTTATAAGTCTATCGATGCGATGATCCCAGTTGGTCGTGGTCAGCGTGAGCTTGTGATCGGTGACCGTCAGACTGGTAAAACAGCACTAGCAATCGATGCTATCATCAACCAAAAAGACACAGGCGTTAAGTGTGTGTACGTAGCGGTTGGTCAAAAAGCGTCAACAATTGCTAACGTAGTACGTAAACTAGAAGAGCACGGTGCGCTTGCAAACACTATCGTAGTAGTTGCTTCTGCATCAGAATCTGCAGCGCTACAATTCCTAGCGCCGTTCTCTGGTTGTACTATGGGTGAATACTTCCGTGACCGCGGTGAAGATGCACTAATCGTATATGATGATTTGTCTAAGCAAGCTGTTGCTTACCGTCAAATCTCACTACTACTTAAGCGTCCACCAGGCCGTGAAGCATACCCTGGTGACGTTTTCTATCTTCACTCACGTCTTCTAGAGCGTGCGTCTCGTGTAAACGCTGACTACGTTGAGAAGTTCACAAATGGTGAAGTGAAAGGTAAAACAGGTTCATTGACGGCATTGCCAATCATTGAAACTCAAGGTGGTGACGTTTCTGCATTCGTACCTACCAACGTTATCTCAATCACTGACGGTCAGATCTTCTTAGAAACTGACTTGTTCAACGCAGGTATCCGTCCGGCGGTTAACGCTGGTATCTCGGTATCTCGTGTAGGTGGTGCAGCTCAAACTAAGATTGTTAAGAAACTAGGTGGTGGTATCCGTCTAGCGCTAGCTCAGTACCGTGAACTAGCGGCGTTCTCTCAGTTCGCTTCTGACCTTGATGATGCAACACGTGCACAGCTTGAACACGGTGAGCGTGTAACAGAGCTAATGAAGCAGAAACAGTACGCACCGATGTCTGTTGCTGATATGTCATTATCGCTATTTGCAGTAGAGAAAGGCTTCCTAAAAGATATCGAAATCAACAAGATCCTTGATTTCGAAGCAAGCCTAATCGCGTTTGCTAAGAGCGAGTACGCAGAGCTAATGGCTCAAATCAATGAAACTGGTAACTACAACGCCGAGATCGAAGCGCAGCTTAAAGAGCTTCTTGAGAAGTTCAAGTCTACGCAAACTTGGTAATGTGTTATTAAGGTGAGTAGGTAACTACTCACCGAGATTCGGAGAGAGAGTCATGGCCAGCGGAAAAGAGATAAAAAGCAAGATCGGGAGTATCAAGAATACTCAAAAGATCACCAGCGCAATGGAGATGGTTGCTGCTTCTAAAATGAAGAAGGCACAAGAACGCGTAGCGTCTAGTCGTCCATACGCTGAAAACTTACGCAAAGTGATCGGTCGTGTTGCTCAGGCTAATCTTGATTTCCATCACCCGTTCCTAGAAGAACGTGATGTGAAACGAGTTGGTTATATCGTTATCTCTACAGACCGTGGTCTTTGTGGTGGCTTAAACTCAAACGAGTTTAAGCGTGTAGCGAAAGACGTGAAAGCGTGGAAAGAAAAGGGTGTTGAGGCGTCGTTCGCAACACTAGGTAGCAAAGCTGCTGGTTTCTTTAAACGTTTTGGTGGTTCGCTTGAAGCCAAAAAGGCAGGGCTGGGAGATACACCTTCAATACAGGACGTAATTGGTCCTGTAAAAGTAATGCTAGATGCATACGAAGAAGGCAAAATTGACCGCTTATTCGTTGTGTACAATAAGTTTGTCAACACAATGAAACAAGAGCCTGTTATCGATCAGTTATTACCTTTGCCAAAAGCTGAAGAAGAAGTATCAGCTCACGCTTGGGATTACTTATATGAGCCAAGCCCAGAGGCGATTTTAGAGACACTAATTGTGCGCTTTATTGAGTCTCAGGTTTACCAAGGCGTAGTTGAGAATGCTGCCTCTGAGCAAGCTGCCCGTATGGTTGCGATGAAAGCCGCAACTGATAACGCAGGTGGCCTGATTGATGAGCTACAGCTGGTATACAACAAGGCACGTCAAGCCGCAATCACACAAGAAATCAGTGAGATTGTGAGCGGTTCGGCTGCCGTGTAACGCTTCGGCAAAGTTTAATAAGAGGAATAGACATGAGTTTAGGTAAGGTCGTCCAAATTATCGGCGCCGTTGTGGACATCGAGTTTCCACAAGACAACGTGCCAGCCGTATATGACGCACTAAAAGTTACAGAAGGCGACTTAGCTGGTTTGACACTAGAAGTGCAACAGCAGCTAGGTGGCGGTGTGGTACGTGGTATCGCACTAGGTAGTACTGACGGTCTACGTCGTGGTACTCCAGTACAAGGTACAGCTGAGCCAATTAAGGTTCCAGTTGGTACAGCAACACTTGGTCGTATCATGAACGTACTTGGTGACGCGATTGATGAAGCGGGTCCTATCGGTGAAGAAGAGCGTTGGTCTATTCACCGTGCAGCACCATCATACGAAGATCAGAGCAACTCTGTTGAACTTCTAGAGACTGGTATCAAGGTTATCGACCTTGTATGTCCATTCGCTAAAGGTGGTAAAGTTGGTCTATTCGGTGGTGCGGGTGTAGGTAAAACCGTAAACATGATGGAACTTATCCGTAACATCGCAATCGAGCACAGCGGTTACTCAGTATTCGCAGGTGTTGGTGAGCGTACTCGTGAGGGTAATGACTTCTACCATGAGATGAATGACTCAAACGTACTAGACAAAGTATCACTAGTATATGGTCAGATGAACGAGCCACCGGGTAACCGTCTACGTGTTGCACTAACTGGTCTAACAATGGCTGAGAAGTTCCGTGACGAAGGTCGTGACGTACTATTCTTCGTAGATAACATCTACCGTTATACACTAGCAGGTACTGAAGTATCAGCACTTCTAGGTCGTATGCCTTCAGCAGTAGGTTACCAGCCTACACTAGCTGAAGAAATGGGTGTTCTACAGGAGCGTATCGCATCAACTAAGACAGGTTCAATCACTTCAATCCAAGCGGTATACGTACCTGCGGATGACTTGACTGACCCATCTCCAGCAACCACGTTTGCTCACTTAGATGCGACAGTAGTACTTTCTCGTGATATCGCGTCTCTAGGTATCTACCCTGCGGTAGACCCTCTAGATTCAACTTCACGTCAGCTTGACCCACAAGTTATCGGTCAAGAGCACTACGACACTGCACGTGGCGTTCAAACAGTTTTACAGCGTTATAAAGAGCTGAAAGACATCATCGCAATTCTAGGTATGGACGAGCTATCTGACGAAGATAAGCAAGTTGTATCTCGTGCACGTAAGATCCAGCGTTTCCTATCTCAGCCGTTCTTCGTTGCTGAGGTATTTACAGGTGCACCTGGTAAATACGTATCTCTTAAAGACACAATCTCTGGCTTTAAGGGCATCCTAAACGGTGATTTCGATGATATGCCTGAGCAGGCATTCTACATGGTTGGCTCAATCGACGAAGCAGTTGATAAAGCTAAAAACATGTAATTAGGAGGTTGTTATGGCAATGACAGTACACCTTGATGTAGTAAGTGCAGAGCAGAGCTTGTTCTCTGGCGCTGTGACTACTATCCAAGTGACAGGTAGTGAAGGCGAGCTTGGTATTCATCCAGGCCACGCGCCACTACTGACTGGCCTAAAACCTGGTATGGTACGTTTGGTTAAAGCGGATAGCTCAGAAGAAGTTATCTACGTTGCAGGCGGTACGCTTGAAGTTCAACCACAAACAGTAACTGTTCTAGCGGACGTTGCTATTCGTGCGGAAGAGCTTGACGAGCAAGCTGCTGAAGAAGCTAAACGTGAAGCGCAAGCGCAAATGGCTTCTGGTACTAGCGGTGAGTTGGATTACCAACAAGCTGCAGTACAACTAGAAGAAGCCCTTGCTCAACTACGCGTTATTCGCCAGCTGCGCAAATAAGCAACCACCTATCTGGTTATTGGAAACCCACGCATCGCGTGGGTTTTTTTATGCGTACAGGTAAAGAGCTAAGGGCTTGCTATCTAGCTATTAGAGCCATTGCATTAAATTTTAGGGCGGATATACCATGCCATTTAAATCAATTAAATGGCTTAATTTTGCCTTGCGGTACGTAGATACTGAGGTAGTAGTCGGGTGTGAGAGCGGATCTGCTAAGTTATTTCTTCACACTATTTCTAGCTGACAACGTGTAAAGCTTTATAGACATTCCCATACTAGGAAGATTTGTTATGCATGCATCGATGCAAATAGGTATCGAGAGTTGTTCAAGCATTGAACAGCATCACTTGCTTCTTTTTATATAGAATGGGCTGTAACTTTCTGTTTTTATATTCTATTTTTTATTGGTACTCTGAACTTTGAAATATCCAGAAAAAATAACATTTTTTACATGATAAAAAAGAAATAATGGTTCGATATTGTCTTTTGTATTTGTAATGGGTATAAGTGAGCGTATTTCCTTGAACTTATTGTTTTTAACGTTAAGTTTTAGGTTAAATGTGGTTGGTAAAGTTATATTTTATGCTACTTTAATTGTTCGTATTTATTGAAAAATAACTTTGTTATCTTAGAATAGGTATTGTCTTCTCGATAATGGAAACTCGCAGGCTTCATGGATGAGGTAAAGCACGGAAAAGTGATGAAAGAAGTAAATTTCACTAGAACAGTCCAATTTGTTAAGTTTGCTCAATGGACTTTAGATCCCAAAAAGCAAACAATCACTGATGGTGACGAAAGTAGAGAATTAGAGCCACTGCTTTATAAGATTCTTTGCTATTTGTTACTTAACATCGATCAAATTATAACTAGACAAGACTTAATTGATGACGTTTGGTGTCAGCATTATGTTGATGATAACGCAATAAATAGAGCGATCTCTGAACTCAGAAAACTGCTAAAGTCAGAAAAGTTCAAAGGCGTTATTATTAAGACTCACTACCGTAAAGGTTATAGCTTAGCGGTAGATAGAGAAATTGTTCTTTTTGAAGATGGCGGCCAATCTAGTAATCCAGAAGTAACCCCACCACCCACTAAAAAATCTAAAAAAAATTACTCCACAATACTAATTGGCTTAATGCTTCTTGTTGTAGCAATCACGCTATCAATGCTTTATTTCCTCCCTGCTAAAAAAAATGAGAATCAAGGGCTCAGCGCTTTTAAAGAGCATTCATTTGATAGTTTTGAGGAGCGAGCTATCACTTGGCAAGAGGCATATTACAGTTATTTAATATTGCACCCTGACAGCAATTATTATGCTTATTTGTCGGAATCTGACACGAGTAAATCTATTGTTGTTCGTTCGATGAAACACGATGATGCAAAGAAATTTACTTTTCCTGACAGCAGTGTAGAGCCTTTAGGTTTTTCTACTTCTCTTTCGCACCTATTCTACAGAGAGAAAACTGCAGATGGTGCTTGTGCCATATGGCGTATTGATTATTTGAAGGAAACTGATGCGCAAAAAGTAATGGGATGTGATAAGCAAATTCGCAACCTATTAGAAGTTGATAATCGTTATCTACTCTACGACAAGCTAGGCTTTCGTGAAAAGAGCCATACTGCTGCACTTTATATTTTCGATAGAAAAAGAGAGCTTGAGTTTAGAATATCTTCTCCAAACGCAAGTTCATTTGGCGATCAATTACTGCATTATGACTCCAGTAACGGACGAGTGTATTTCAAACGGATGCAAAGTGAGTTTACAGAAGTTTTTTATACCGATGTTGAAGGCAGTAACCTAGTCCAGGTAGCAACCATTACAGGAGTCGTAAACAACTTTACGATTGTTGATAACCAGTTATATTGGTTTGATTTACTGTCCCAAAGTGTCAAAGCATTTGACATCGATCAGGGAGTTGAAGTTGAGAACATCAAAAATAACTCATCAGTCGAGTATAGGAATATTTGGCGTGTAGCAAAAGATAAATATTTGGCGCAACAAAAAGACTTTGAAGTGGTAACTACACTGTATTCAAAAGATCTTGTCAAGCAGCTGGATATTACAGGGGCCAGAGATGCCGCTGCATTGGAAAATATGGATCAATTTGTTGTTATTTCCAATGTTGATCATATTAATGAGCATTTACTTAGTTTTTTAGACAAGCAAGGCCGTGTTATTCGCCAAGTACAGTTAGATGAGTTTGCTTATCGGGTTAAGGTGAATAAAAGTAATTCATTGATTTATATAAGATTAGATAAAGATATCAAGGTGTTTGACCTCACTGGTAAGTTAGTCAATGAATTCTCATTTGATGAGAAAGTGGTTGAGATTGAAGCGTCTAATGATTCTCAGATAGCTGTAGTGGTACAAAAGGGCAAGATAAATAGAGCGCTTCTTATAGACAGTATGACTGGAAAGCAACGCCTACTGCCGATAAGAGATGTTCTTTGGTTTACCTGCTTTACAGAGTCAAAGTGTATTACGCAGAATTTTTTCAGAGAGGTACGGCTATACGATCTCGAAGAGGGAGCATTTACTGGGCAAAGCACCTACGTTGAACCATTTTTCCCCAACTTTACATTATTTGGAGCAGAGTTAATTTACTTTGACGGTAAAAAGCTAATGGAGTTTGACCCCGAAGCTTTATCGCAAAATGAACTAAAGTCCTACGATCCTAGTGAACAAGGAAATCTGTTAAATATGAGGCTAATCGATAATGATGGCAGTTATCTAACTTTTGCTATCACACGTAAGCAAAATGCAATCACGGTCTTTGAGACCAAATAAAAAAGCCCGAGAGCATGGCGGTGCCTCGGGCTGGTACATATGCGAGAAATGCAGATGTAATAAGGAAAACTTAGTCTAGGGGATCTAATTTATCCAGTCAAACTTATTGAGATACTTATCCTAATATTCAAATTAGCTTTCCTAAGGTTTTGCTAATAGCAAGTTTTTGATTTATCGCTATGCTAGACCTTGCTCTACAATAAAACGGAATAAAAAAATGAAACTTTCAATTAAAAAAAAGCAACTAAAGCAACTCACTAAATCACAAGCATCTAGCGTTAATGGTGCTGGTACTAATGAAATAGTAAAGGAGCTATTGACCTACAGCGTGATGTGTAATCAGGACAGCATGGCCTGTGGTATGGACGATAAAACCACAAAGCATTTTATGTAAACTAAAAGGGTCGCTCGATTGATGCGTGCTGTTTGGCTTTTAACCAATGTTATACTTATTAAAGAGTTAACTTTTATCCCTCAGCCAGTGGAATACATTTTGGCCGGAGGGGGAGTGAAGTCAATACGCAATCAAATTGAACAAGGACCCGTTCATAAGGAAGAGGTACTATTTGAGTACCTCTCGACTGATAGCCATTTTAAGCCTTTCTTTTCACACTCCAGCGGAATCATACAGTACGCGCTTAAAGATACGCCTCAACTCACTACTGGCAAGAGAATACTCAAGATCACACCCAATGCAAGTTACGGGTACATGATATTTGAACAGTCCAATACGTACCCTGACATCTCTGTAGATTATTTTATTTGTACAGATGATGAAAGTACTGGTTTTGCGGTTCAGTTTTATCACACTCGATCGAATATATTTTTTTGGAAATCAAGTGAAGATGAAATAAACATGCACTCAAGCTTAAGTGGAAAACCGGTTTATTTAGCGCTTGCACCATGTAATACGTCTGCCGACTAGCCTTCAAAACAACCCTAATATTATCAAATAATATCCATATCCTTTCATAATGCTTTGAGTCAACTTGTTGTTAGTTATGGTTATTTTTATTTTTTTGCTTGTTTGAAATGTAAGTGAACTATAGGCATTATCAAACCACTTTATTAGTTTGAATAGGCACTAAAAATGACGTTAGAAGAATACTTTAATAATTACTACGAACTAATATGTAATGGTGAGTTAGATAACTTAGCGCAATTTTATTGTAGTAACTCTCCACTTATTGAAGCAAATTATCAGCAGTTTTCTGGTATGAGACAGCAATTTAAGTTCAAACTTTCATTACAAGGTGTTGAGCTTATCTCAAAGCAACCTGACCTATTAATTGTGCGAGATAGCTTAAGGTTTGAAGCGACAATTGAAGGTAATGAAGTTGTTCAGGTATCAAGCAACGTTCACATGATGACGCGTGATAACGACGAATGGAGAATTTTTAACTCTGCAGCGTTGCCTGACAATAAGGTGGCATAATGTCTGACTTATTCAGAAAAGAAGCGTTATTACATCAAGGGCATAAACTAGATGGTGAAGTTACCCTCGCTACTCATATGTCATTCAACTGGATACTAGGTGTAATTGTACTTATCGTAGTTATAGGTTGCGCTTATTTATTCCTAGGAGAGTACCACAGAAAAGAAGTGGTTTCTGGTTACCTGAGACCAACTCAGGGGGTTAGTAAAATTTATCCGCTCGGCACAGGGGTAGTTGATAGAGTCCTGGTAGAAGAAGGTCAGTCTGTTAAGAAAGGTGAAGTGCTCGCAACGATCCGTATGGAGCGGGTACTGACTTCTGGTGCAGACATGAATGCCGCGATTGTCACTGAGTTGGAAAAGCAAAAGCAGCTATTGCAAGAAAATCTTGCGAATCAAATAAAATTGAGAGATATGAATCAGGATAAACTTGAGTCTCAGATCGCAAGTTTATCAATTCAGCTAGAAAAGGCTAAAAACCAGTTACGACTACTATCCGAGCGAGTAGCGCTTAGCGATGAGCGAGTCAAAAATGCAGAAGCACTTATCACAAAGGGGTTTGCCTCAGGTAATGACTTAAAGACTCAAAAAGACAACTTATTAGCAATTACTCAGCAGCAAGAAGAGCTGTTGTCGCGGCTATCCAGTCAAAGAGAACAGATGAGTCAACTTCAATATGAGCTAGCGCAGTTACCTATAGATCATCGAGAAAAACAAGTAAGCCTTCAGTCACAACTCGCAAGTATCAACCAACAAATCAGACAAGCACAAGGCCAGCAGAGCTACAATATACTGAGCCAAATGGATGGCAAAGTTAGCAATCTACTTGTTAAACCGGGGATGGTTGCAAATGGACAAACTCCCATAATGACTGTCTTGCCGCATAATGCGGAGTTGGAGGCTATTTTGTTTGTGCCAACGAGAGCTTATGGCTTTGTAAAACCCGAGCAGCTTACTCGGATCCGTTACCAAGCATTTCCATATCAGCGCTTTGGCATATATGAAGGGCATATTAATACAGTTTCTAAATCAATTTTATTACCTAATGAAGCAAATGCCCCTGTATCTTTGCGAGAACCGGTATATCAAGTAGTTGTAAGTCTTAAATCTCAGTCTGCTAATGCCTATGGCGCGACAGTTCCGCTCCAAGCTGGAATGTTACTAGAAGCCGACATTATGGTTGATAGTCGCTCATTATTTGAGTGGTTATTTGAACCAATTTACAGCATCAAAGGAGCGTTGTAATGGAAAATCCTATGCATTTATTGAGATTTAGTGGCAATAAGCGTCTACCTGTGATCTTGCAAACTGAAGCCGCTGAATGTGGTTTAGCTAGCTTAGCTATGGTAGCGGCATACCATGGTCATAAAACCGATCTTACTTCGCTTAGACGTGAACACGAAATATCACTCAAAGGAGCAAATTTAGAAGAGTTGATGCAGATTGCTGATAAGTTAAAGTTTAGCACAAGAGCACTACGGCTAGACTTAGAGCATCTACCTAAGCTCAAGACCCCCTGCATTTTACATTGGGATATGAACCACTTTGTGGTATTAAAAAAAGTTTCAAGTCGCGGAGTCGAAATACATGACCCTGGAGTTGGTTTACGAAAATATACATTAAGCGAGTTTTCTAAGCATTTTACTGGTGTTGCTTTAGAGCTAAATCCAACAGAGGAGTTTCGCTCTGAGGATACGAGAGTAAACTTGAAGTTATCTGACTTTTGGAGCAAGGTGACTGGGATGAAATCAACACTTGGTAAAGTGTTTATTTTATCGGTATTACTCCAGGCGTTCGCGATTGCAAGTCCTTACTATATGCAGTTAGTTGTCGACGAAGTTGTGCTCAGCTACGACAAGAACTTACTCGCGATATTGGCGATAGGCTTTGGCCTTCTTATGCTAATTGAAATGATAACTGGTGCCGTTCGGAGTGTTTTGCTATTACACTTTGGAAACTTGATGAGTATACAGCTTGGCTCCAACCTGTTTTATCATTTAATACGCTTACCTTTAAAGTACTTTGAAAAGCGCCATATTGGTGATGTGGTTTCGCGTTTTGGCTCATTACAACAAGTGAAAGACCTACTAACTCAGGGAGTAATTGAAGTTATCATCGATGGTATTATGGCAATTGCCACACTAGTGATGATTTTTATTTACAGCCCCAAATTGAGCTTCGTAGTGCTAGTTGCCATTGTGTTATATGCCATTTTCAGAATTGCAATGTACCGACCATTGAGGCAAATGTCGGAAGAAGTCATTGTGAATTCTGCAAAAGAGCAATCTAACTTCATGGAAACCATTCGCGGAATACAAACGATAAAGCTATTTGGTCGTGAAGTACAAAGACAAAGTGTTTGGCATAATAAATATGCGGATAGTCTGAACGCAGGTATACGCGTTGGACATTTAAATATCGGGTATGAAGCAGTAAATAAAGTTATTTTTGGCGTTGAAAACGTACTGGTTATCTATTTTGCTGCTTTATTAGTGATGGATGGCGACCTAACGGTAGGGATGTTATTTGCCTTTATGGCATATAAAAGACAGTTCGTAGAAAAAATGGCAGGTCTTGTTGAGAAAGCCATTGAATTTAAAATGCTGAACCTGCACTTCAATCGCTTAGGTGATATTACACTCACGGATAAAGAACAAGATATTGAGCGAAAAATATCAGGCTCTCCATTAACGGGAAAGATTGAGCTACAAAATATTGCCTATAAATATAACCAAAAAGACGCACCTATTTTTAAATCACTTAATTTGCAAATTGAAGCTGGTGAATCTGTTGCAATAATAGGCCCTTCTGGTTGTGGTAAAACAACGCTCGCAAAAATTATGCTTGGACTTTTTGAGCCTGATGATGGAAAGGTATTGGTTGATAATCAAGATATTCGTCAATTAGGTTTAGGTAGCTATCGCTCTCAAATAGCCGGAGTTATGCAAGATGATCAGCTACTATCTGGATCAATAGCCGATAACATCTCATTTTTTGATCCGCAGTTAGATATGAAGCAAGTAGAGTGGGCTGCTCAGGTTGCAGCTATAGATAAAGATATTGCTAATATGACTATGGGTTATAACACGCTGGTTGGTGACATGGGAGCTGCACTATCTGGTGGTCAAATTCAGCGCCTACTATTAGCTCGTGCGTTATATCGCAAACCTAAAATTTTATTTATGGATGAGGCTACGAGTAATCTTGATACCAAGCTTGAATATGCAGTTAATACTGCAGTTAAGTCTTTAGATATAACTCGTATCATTATCGCTCACCGCCCTGAAACCATAGCCAGTGCTGATCGTGTGATCGAGCTTCGATATGGTGAAGCTGTTGAGGTGGATAAGGATATTTATGAGGCTAGGAAAATGCCTATGGGTGAATCAACACAAGCACCTGTGTGTAAGTTAAATATTGAAAATGAGCCTTATACAGATACTTCTGCTGGTGGAGAATTTGTTCTGAGCTAGTAAACGATTTCGAGTAATCACTCTCACTCGGGAGCTTGAGGTAATAAGGAAAATAAAATGAACAAAACTAATCAAAAGGTACGAGAAATGATTGAATTAACATATCAATTAGAAAAAATTTATGGCGGCAGTACTTCCCTGCCTACAACAGCGCCAAGGTATCAAGGGCCGTTTTATCCTTCAGACCCATGCTTAGGGCCTATCGATATCACGACTTATTTTTAAGATGAAACTAAAAACCCCTTTTATGGGGTTTTATTTACTATTGATGAACTTTTGGAGTTTGAAATGTTGATAGTGGTATCAGCGATTATGTATGTTTTAGTTGTGTCATATTTTAATTGGGAGGTTTCTTTTTTTAGTGATGATTTTAATTTCTGGTTGTTGTTTTTAGATGTTTCTCTTTATTCGTTTTGTTATGCTGTTTCTTTTTTTGTTTTGAAGTTTTTTTAATAAAAAACATTTGGGTTGACTGTTTTATAAGTTGTTAAGTTTTTAATGGTTGTGATTTTATTTTGCTATTAGACTTACAGTGTCTTTGTTGTCTTTTGGTTTTTTCTTAATATTTACAATAATAAAATTATGGTTCTTATGTTTTTTTTGTGTTTTTTAATGATTTTATTTGTTAAGTAGAGATGTTAAAGGTTATGTATTTATTATGTTTCTACTTCTTGTTGTTTTATAAGGTTTTATTTTTTTCTATATGTTTGACAGTTGTTTTGTTTTGAATTAAATTTTGTTTCAGGGTGAGTTTTTAATTTTCCCTTATATATAAATGCTACCTAGGATTTATGGTGGTGAGGTAATTTGATTTTTAATAAATGCGAGAAAAAAATGAAAGAAATTAATAAATGTGAAATTCAGGAAGTTAATGGAGGGGTTGTACCTCTGTTTTTTGCCGTTGCTGTTTATGGTGAGGTTGCAGCTTTTTCTGCGATTGTTTCAGGAATTGCTACCTATAATGCTGTTAGAAGTGGATTCAAAAAATAAGGAATAATAAAATGAATACATTGTCAATGGAACAAGTTAAACATGTTAATGGTGGATTTGCATTCTTATTTATTCCAGTCGCTTTGACTTGGGGTAATGTAGCAACGGCTGCAGCTGTTGGTGCTGCCGGTGGTGCAATTACTGGTGGATTATTAGCTATTTATTCTTAAAATATATTGAATATGGTTTTTAGCTAAATTTAAATTTTTATGGATGTTAAAATGAAAGAAATAAAAAAATATCAAATTCAAGAAGTAAATGGTGGCGCTGTACCTTTGTTCTTTGCCATTGCTGTTTATGGTGAAGTCGCAGCTTTTTCTGCGATTATATCTGGTATTGCAACTTATAATGCAATTAAAAATTAAAAAAGGAGTAATTGAATGAATACATTATCAATGGGTCAAGTACAGCAAGTTAATGGTGGATTTGCATTTCTATTTATCCCCGTTGCATTAACTTGGGGGAATGTGGCGACGGCAGCTGCAATTGGTACCGCAGGTGGTGCAATTACTGGTGGATTATTAGCTATTTATTCATAAAATAGAATGGGGAAGAACTTCTTCCCCTTTATTTTTATCTTTTTGAGAGAGAAAAAATGAGTATTAAAGTATCAATTTTTGTAATCAATAGTATTTTTTTTGTTTTCTTTGTTGCAATGATACAAAGTGTCATGGTTGGTGTTCATCAACCTAAATTTGGTGATTTAGTGTTCTTTTTGCCTGGTGTATTATTAAGTTTGGTTTGTTTTCATGGCTTAATTCATAGAAAAAAGAGTGGTGATTATTCATTTCTTTCCTTGGTTTTATATAGTGTTTTTGTTTTCTTGAGTAAAAGGGTTGATGAAGTAGGTAGCCTTCAAGCTGTTGATTATTATATAGCCTTATCTGGTTTAGTTATTTTTTATTTTGTTTTTAAAGGGTTGAAGGATGAGGGGAGTTGAATTGTTTTATACTATCCAGTTTTAAATGGTTTAAAACTAATCGTTGTACTCGGTAGATACTGATGCAGTTAGCTTACTCCAAGATAGGTTATAAATTAGCCTAGTCTTAGTTAAGTTTTTTATGTTAGTTGTAGAGGGGTTGTTGAAGAGGTGAGATGGGGTCCTTCGAAAAATCATTTCGTTTGGCTAGAGCAAGGGTCAAATGTCTAATAAAATTCATGAGTTAAATGGTAGTGTTTTTTGTGTAAGTTCGGATGTAATTATTATATAAATAATTGGATTTTTAGTAAGTAATGTTAATTGTTTTTATTTTCAATAATTTTATAAGTTTTTACTTTGATTATGGTTTTGTAATTGAGTTTTTGTCGGGTATTATTTAACGCTAAAGTTTGTTGTGAATTAAACAGTGTAACTTCCCAAGTAATATTTTTTATTTTAATGGTTGTATTAAATTTCAATGTCGGTTTTCATATTTTCAATTATGAAAAAACCTAAGTGGTCGTTCCTGAATGTTGACGATTTAATGCTTAGGTTTGCCGAACCAAATAAATCCAGAATTAGTATTATCTTTATCCAAAATTTTGTTATTGCATAGCGCTTCGCACAGCTAATAACTGATAAAAAAGGCATAAAAAAGCCGCTATTGGGCTAAAATTTTACGGCAGTTTTGGCCTACGCCTGCAGCACTTTGTTAAGCCTATCACCGAGCTTTCCTTTTGAGCGGTTAAGAGCCAGGTTACCACCCGTGTTTTGTGTGTTCGATGATTGGCTCTACCGCATTGCGCCGCTTGAGCTTCTTCTTAATGCTCGGAGTCATTCGGTGTTTTCGTCAGACAGTATGTGAATTTGTTTTATTCAGGTATTCGAGGCCCGTGAGCAGGCGGACAGGCTTCGCGCCAGCGCCTTTATCGCCATAGCGCTGTTTAAATCCGCTCTCTAAGCACTGCTAATCAATGAGCTTTGCTAGTTTCACCAGCTCATGATGCGATGAAACGATATCAAGAAGCTTGAATTAAAACGGGTGTTTTTGTGGTGTCATTTTTACACTCAAATTACGATGTTTTGGTTGCGTGATTCAAAAAATCTGTAATTTGAGAGTAGTAAGAACATTTAGATCTTCAAGTAATTCAATTGGTTTAAGGATGAACATAATAAAACTTTCATGATCTCGTCTTGGTATAATCTCGCAGTGAGGTCGTATGGGTACATTATCAGTCCAACAAGTTTGAAAATTATAAATGGAAAGTGCGTAGTTGGAATTGATCATTATAAAGTTAGTGGTTCACCCTTCTTCGTCATTTATTTTTGATATAGATACTTTTAGGATATAGATAGAAACAACCATGCAAAAAATAAAAAATGCAGGAAACTTATCCATTATAGACAAATAAAATAATGAGACCATGATGTAAATTATCCATTCTGCGATCTTAAAATGCACAATGCGGTTCATAAATATTGAATTTATAATGAGAAGACTTGATATGAAGCTAAGTAATGCTAGGATGCTGGCAGCATCTAATTTAAGATGAAACAAAAAAGGGATTAATATAAGTAATAATATAGATAATGAAAACTTATATGGCTTTTCTAGGATGTTATTCATTCTATTCTCTCTACTACGTTATCTAGAAAAATGAGGCCAAATTCAGCCTCATCAAATGCACTAACCACATTTAGCGCATTGTACACATTGTCTTTCCAACAACCTCGAAGCACTTTACCATCGATCGCAATGTGTGGCTTTTGAGCTTCTTCATGCGTTTAAATTGCTTGGCATGGGCATAGCGCGCTACTTTTTGTGCGGTCTTAGGGCCAACTCGTTCATGACTTTGTCTAAGCCGAATACCGGCTTGCTTAGCGAAACCAACCAGTTTATCACGGCATTTTTCTAGTAGTTTATTGTCGGTTGGATGGGTGATATTTTTCTCCATGATGGTGCTGTCTAAGACTACTTCCCGTAAGCTTGAAGGCTTAATAATATTACTTTTAAGGCCCGCATCTACCGTGAGTGACAGCATTAATTCAACCCCATTTTCGCCAATATGGGTGGTCACACCACATGGCTACCGTATTTTCGTCAGACAATTTGTGAATTTGTTTCAGGTATTCGAGGCCCGCAAGCAGACGAATAGGCTTGGCGCCAGCGCCTTTATCGCCATAATGCTGTTTGAACTCGACCTCTAGACGCTGCCAGTCAATGAGTTTTGCTAGCTTCACTAGCTCATGACGGGGTGAAACAATATCAATAAGCTCGATTTGAAACAGGTGCTTTTGTGGTGTTTGCGCGGTTGGTTTTGGTTTTATTTTTACACTCAAATTGCAATGTTTTGGTTGTGTGATTCAAAAAAGCTGCAATTAGAGGGTAGTAAGATCGTTTAGATCTTCAAGTAATTCAATGAATTAAATTGGTTTCAGGGGCGACTATTTAAAAAAATAGCAATTTCTTTAGCCATTTTTTCAATGTTCTTTTTAGACTCCAACATATACAACACCCTTGAAGAACCGTTGATAAAAAGTTTTCCATCAACTAACTCAATAGAGTTAATTTTAACAGCAGGCAAAAAAGGACAGAAACAACAAAAGGCTTCATTTTTTTCGAAATAAAATAAACGTCTAAATGTTAGAGCAACATAAAACAACGAAGCTAACAAAAAAACATAAAAATCACCCCAAAATAAAAAAATAGGTACATAAAAGATAAAAAAAACAAGTGCTGAATTATAAAAGCTTCTTTTCATTTTCACCCTTGATTTGGGGTGATAAAACCACCCCAATTGAATAAAGTTACTGCATTAATGCGTAACTAACAGTGCCGCTTATAAAGCCAATACCGCCACCCATAAGCCCCAGTACAGCACCAGCAGGTGCACCGCCAATTCCTGTAGACGCAGTACCGAGTGTAAATCCGACTGTAGCACCAAACCCAGCTCCGCCAATAGCACCTTTAATACCAGCTTCCCAAAGACCTGATACAGAAACGGCACCATCAACTAGTATAACTTCATTTTTTTTCAATTCTCTCATGTTCTTAACTCCTTATTTAGCCAAAGCATAGTAAAGTGCGCCACCCGCAGCACCTACGCCAATGATGCCAGCAGTAACCCAACCAATAGGGTTGCTTGCCAGACCAACATAAATAGCAGCAGCACCTGCACCAGTCAGTCCACCATCAAGGCCACCAGCAATTAAATGATCGGATGTCCAAGCGGCACCATTTACTTCTTGAACTTGATTTAAATTCAGTTCTTTCATCTTTGTTTCTCACGTCAAAGTTAGTTATTAATTTATCATCACTTCCGCCAAAGAAGATGACTTGTTCTAGAGGGAGTTCAGCTCGCCTCCGAAAATTATAAAAACAATAAAAAAATAAAAAATCAAATTTTAAGAAATTAAATGAAAGTAATAAATTCATTGGTTTAGAGGAAAAAATATCAAAAAGTAATATTCTATAAGCATCTAGTAAGATGTTGTTTAGCAATCTGTGTCGTTTCATTAGAATAAACAAAAAAGAGGAATGGCGCATAAGCAAAGAGTTTTATTTAGACACTGGACAAGATTAAGAACCTGTCTTCATGTAAGGTTTTGATTTTGAGGATTTTCTTGAGGTAGGCAGACTATTTATGCAAGTTGATACATTGTTAGAACGCTTCTCTAGCATTGATTACTTGAGGTGAGAGCATATTTTTTTAACAAAACTAACTCTAGAAGAGTTTCTCTCTGAATTCGTCGTCAAGCCTAGAACCTAATGTTGCTGACTTTCTATGTACCAATGGTGGAGAATTTCTTCTTGTTGCATTATTTGCGCATCTTCAGGGACGGGGATAGATAAAAGAGTGTATCAATTCTTGTTGTTTGCCCATCAATTGCAACTAAGTCAGCAAGCTCTTGCCATTTCTGTTTGGTTTCTTTAGTAATTTATCAGCGCTTAATGCATAAGTAATATGCACTTATTCACGGCTGCACCCATTATTTTGTTGCTTGCTTTCTGACAAATCGCTTTTACTCAATGCATTGTTGAAAGATGATGTGATCCCACCGTGGGATTACCTGTAAGCAGTTTGCTTTTTAACCGCTTCATCAGAGGTCGTATACCATCATCTGAATTCGAGTGCTTAATCTCTCAAGCGTTAACCTGCTTCATTATTACTTAATGAAAACAGAGCTAAAAATCCCGCTAATTTTTATCAAACTCTTATTTTTTGAGAAGCTATTTTTATCTTTTTGTTTTTAAACAATAAATTTATTTGTTGTAATTTGCCTTACAAATTTTTGACTGACATGATTGGACCTAAGTTTGAGACGCTATGACATTTGGCGTGTTTGAAATGGGGCATAAGGCATGACAAATACATTAGAAAACGCTGGTGTGAAGGTTCGAGAGTATGATCGGAGCACCTATGCTGTGTGGGAAATTACCTTAAAGTGTAACTTAGCCTGTAGTCATTGTGGTTCTCGTGCGGGTGATAAACGAGCTGATGAGCTGTCGACTACGGAAGCGTTTGATTTAATCAAACAGATGGCTGATCTAGGCGTAAAGGAAGTGACCTTAATAGGTGGCGAAGCTTATCTACGTCCTGATTGGTTGATGATTGCGTCAGAAATAAAAAATAAAGGTATGAGAGTCACCATGACGACTGGAGGTTACGGCATTTCCAGAGGAACCGCAAAGCGCATGGCTCAAGCGGGCATTGAAGCAGTCTCAGTTTCTATTGATGGTCTTGAAGATGAGCATAATAGTATTCGTGGCAAGTCTGATTCGTGGAGCCAATGCTTCACCACATTATCTCAATTTAAAGATTTGGGAGTACATACTGGAGTAAATACTACAGTAACAAGAAAAAGCGCAAAGGACCTTCCTTTATTGTACGAAAAATTAATTGATGTCGGCGTCAAAAACTGGCGAATCCAATTGGCCGTGCCAATGGGGAATGCGGCTGATAATAATGAGATGTTGATGCAGCCTTATGAATTACTCGATCTGTATCCATTATTGGGGTTGCTGTCAGTTCGTGGCAGAAAAGACGATCTCATAATTCAACCTGGTAATAATGTTGGTTATTTTGGTCCTTATGAACGTTTGCTTAGAGGGACTTTTATGCAAGAGAGTAAGTACTCGTTTTATACCGGTTGCGTTGCAGGACAAGGAGCTATCGGCATTGAAGCTGATGGCAAGATCAAGGGATGTCCATCATTGCCGAGCGAAGAATATACAGGGGGTAACATCAGGGAACGTACATTGAAGGATATTTATGAAAATGCACCAGAACTGAATTTTAATAGTCAAGAAATGGACGATGCGTCGATTGCACATTTGTGGGGTAATTGTAAGGGATGTAAATACGCGAAACTGTGCCGAGCTGGTTGCAATTGGACTGCTCATGTATTTTTTGGAAAGCGAGGAAATAATCCTTATTGCCATCATCGAGCATTAACTTTAGCCGCCAGCGGTTTACGTGAGCGCTTTCAGCAGCGCGTTGCGGCTTCAGGTATCCCGTTTGATCACGGTGTATTTGAAATCTATGAAGAATCAATCTCTGCGACATCTAATGACAACGTAAATCGCTTCACTATTCAGGGTATAAATTTTCCTCCTTCTTGGTTGGCGACAGACTCTAATCTGAGAGAGCGATTAAATAGCGAGAAATTAAATGCAATTCATCAATACAGAGCGTTAGGTTTAGCTAAAGCTGTGTGAGTGAATAAAAGTCTGTGGCGGCAGACTTCTAGGTGTAAATGATAGAGGCACCAAAACTTAGCGGTTTACCGCAAAGTATACTCTCGAGAGTACAAGCTCTATCAATAAATGTAATAAGGAAAATAAAATGAGAAATAAAAACTACGATATGCAAGAGCTGAATAATGCAGCCGAGTTACTTGAGTTAGTCGAAGGTGGCACACTGCATGATAATGGCTTAACACCTGTTCCTTGGGATTTTCCTCGTGTTATTCCAGACCCTATTGACCCAGTAAAGCCTCCGTTTCAAATGTCTTACGGTATCTGGATCCCACCATATGATTTAGCTAAGTACTCTTTGAAATAAGCAATGCTTAAGGGGCGGAAGAGATTTCTTTTGCCTCTTTGTTACCTCATACCCCAACTGTTTACTAGGGTCACAAATTTTCATCAGCAATAGCATTAGGCTTTCTTAACTAGTTGATAGTGCTCTGGACAAATCGTGCGCTCTAGTCTTTTGATTTAATCACAACGACTACTTAACAAGCGACTGTCCAATAAGCGTCTCTCAATTATTAGCTGAATACTTCATATGGTGGAATAGGAAATAGAATAAACCCTTCAATACTTTGAAAAAGATAATAAAAAAGGAATAGAAGATGAAATTTAGTAAACTTGCACAAAGTTTATTATTGGCACTTTTGCCCGTAGGACACATATATGCATCTGGAGCCGATGAGAATACAACACCTATTGTTGTGAGCTACACTCAGGGAAATTTACCCTCAGCATTTGTTGCGCGGTCAACGCTGTTATCTTCAGATGGTATCCGTACTTATGCTTCTCTCACCGTTACCCAGAATGAACTTGACTCTCTGCTTGTAGAATCACTTAATCAAGGTGGTTTACTGCGGATTGAGGGAAATCATAGGTATCATTTCCCTCAATTACTTTCTCATAATGCGGGTGATAAATCGCAAAATCAGCTTAACTGGCAACAGTTAACAAAGCTTTCTAAACTGGAGGTTCAGACCGTTGGTACAACGAAAGTGTGTCTGATCGATTCAGGTGTTCAACTTAATCATTCCCAATTGAGCTCACAGTTATTTTCAGGGCTGAGTAGTGAGTATGCAGGCTTCTGGTATCAAGATGCGATTGGGCACGGAACTCACCTCGCTGGACTGCTTACCGATCCTGTTTTTGCGAACGGTGAAATATCCGTTGAAGTACGAAAATTACTACGATCGGCTAATGGTGAGAATTCTATTATCCGCGATTCAGACCTAATTAGTGCCATAGAGCAATGTGCAAATTCAGGTGCTCAAGTGATTAATATGTCGCTTAGTAGTCCATACTTTTCATCTGCTACTCGAGATGTGATCGATAGACTTGCCTATGACAGAGACATTATTTTTGTTGCAGCTGCGGGAAATCACGGGATACCTCAATCAGATAAAGGTGACTACCTAGCGTTTCCAGCGGCTTATCGAAATGTGATCGCCGTTGGCGCGATCGATGAAAATACGGATCTTGCATATTTTTCCGCTGAGAATGCCAGTATTGATCTAGTTGCGCCCGGTGTGAATATTCGTTCGACAATGACGAATCGTAATCGAGTGACTGCGGTGAGCAATAATGTAGGAAATAAACTGCACTTTGTTCAGATTGATAATGGTACTCAGGACTTTCCAAATGAATTGAGCTTAGTGGAAAATTGCTTGGTAGCGCTGCCTAAAACGCTATTGGATGAGCATGATACACAATATGCTCTATCCCCTGAAAGCAAGCAGTGGTTAAAAGATGCTACAGACACATGCGCTGATGCTAACGGTAGTGGGATAGTATTTACTTATGATGTTGGTATTGCAGATACTACCATTAGCAAGATCGATTTTAGTACAAGCTTCCCGACTCTACTTATTCCAAACTTGACGTTAACACACGGAAGTTCAGAGACATTCGATTTACAGGTTGATGTAAATCAGTCTGAGTATGCTGTTTTATCCGGCACATCACAAGCAGCAGCCATTGTAAGTGCTGGTATAGCCAAGCTCAAATCAGCTAACCCTAATGTGGATAGAGAAACGCTAATTCAAGCGTTATTTGGCAGTGCCGAAGACCTGGGACAACAGGGCAGAGATGGTAAATTTGGTTTTGGATTAGTCGACTTTTATAAAGCAAACCAAGTATTAAATGGTGAGATTGAGTTACCGGAGCAAGGTATAAATCACTGTCCTGCTTCTTGGTATAGTAATCGCGCGTATACACAAGGGGAGCGTGTTGCTTTTGGCCGCTTTGTTTATGAAGCGAGCTATTGGTCAAAAAATCAAAACCCTTTATTCTCCGATGGTGATTATGAAGCGTGGAGCTATATCGGTGAGTGCGATAAAACTCAACCTAGTTATACCGCAGACTTCGATAGTGACTATGCCAGTTCTGGTTACCAGTTATCAGAAATAGAACGAATCACAGTGGTTTATTCATGTGAAAGCTACACACTAGCTTGTGGTGGAGGTAATTCTGGTGGCGGATTTGGTGGCTTCATTAGCTGGGGTTATGGTGGTGGTTCAGGTTTTTCTGACGGCGGAGGCGGAGGAGGCGGCTCATCATCAAGTAATCAAAATAGTCAAAAAGAGAAAGAAGCTAAACAATTTAAAGAAGATGCAGGCGATATTACTAACGTTGTCGCGCAATTCCAGTTGAAGCTAAAGCAAATATTAAATGGCCTAGACCCAAATAGTTCAGCCTATAAACAAGTCAATGGAATGCTTCAAAACTTAGGTAAACTCGCCGATAGGCTCAACAGTGGCGTACAAGGCTTTAGTCACGCTTGGAATGGTGAGGGTCAAGAAGCGTTAGCTGAGGCACTTGCATTTGTGGTTGCCGTTAAAACTGGTAAAACGATCGATGCTGTTGGTCGAATGTTAGGTAAAAACCCTGTAGTTGCTGTTGGCAAGGCTGCAGTCTCTGTTGGGTTCAGCTACGCGGCTGGTAATAGTGTTGAAACAGCTGTTGAAAATTTTGTTTACGATACGTATGTCAAGGATGCGATGACTGCTGCTAGCTATTATCAAAAAGTCGTGAATAAAGGAAATGAAATACTCAATGACATGCGCTGCGGTTATCAGCGGGTAACTAGGCCCGATATGTTATGTCGAGAGCATCTGAGAAGCATCGATCTGCTTGATAACACGTACATTGTTATGCTTGATCTAGATAACAATGGTGTTCGCTGGCAGTCCGCGCAAGCAGACAGAGAGATTTCCTTAGGTCAAAGTGACGGAATGTTATTCATAGACTTTAACGGAAGCGGCGAGCTCGACAGTGTTAATGAAGTGCATTTTGGTCATGCAGATACTCAGTTGGATACTTTATTGCTATTAGATAGCAATCGCGACTTGAAGATAGACGCATTAGATAGCAATTTTGACCGTCTAATGGTTTGGCAAGATCTTAACGCGGATGGTCGAGTCAATTCGGATGAATCTATCTCTGCCGCTAGTTTAGGGTTGGTAATCCATTTAGAAACTCCAAGCTTACAATTTACAGCGACAACTCATAGCGGTCCGATAGGACTAATTAAGAGTAAGCAGTAATCGGCAAGCAGCCATGGAATGCTAGTTATTTTGTGGCTGCATATTTTCCATAGTTTGCAGTAATATCAACTTAAAAATAGCAGTAAAGGGAACATCAATCGTGGACGATCACATACAAACCTCTCCCCGAGGGGAGTCTACACTGGTAGATGAAGTAAACACTACGCAATTTTACTTTTCAATTAAAGTATCTCGTCTATTATTTGCATTAGCCGTTTTTTTCGGCATATCAGCTTGGATGTCGGAGGGGGTATACTCACCGCAGAGCGCAGCGTCGGCGTTTAAGTCTGAACTTCTCAGTAACCCTAAAATACTTTTTTGGTTTAGCTTATACTGTGTCACTTTTATGGTCTCGGCTGGATTTTACTTGTTGGTTACGATTCAAAATAAGTTGGTTTTAGATGTCAAGAATTGCACGATTGTGATTTCTTATCTGTTTTTGCGAGACAAAACGATCGATTTTGAAAGCCTTGATAGCTTATTGGTGTTTCAAGATGAACATGAGCCATCTTTATTTGGCTTACATTGCCAGGACAAAGACCAACGCAGGGATAAATATCTAAGTAAGGGTATATGTTGGAGACTAGCAGAATCGCAATTGGCAGCATTTCTTCAAGTGATTAAAAAACACCGATTAGATCTCGGAGTTTCGCCTTGGGATTGAAGTGTACCAAACATAGTAAGCATCACTCTTACGAGATTATTCATAAACTTTTCCAAACTCCTTTCGCATCACACGACTGTTGATCTTAGTAGGTCATACTTTTGAATGGCCATCATCATTTTATCTCTCTAGGCCGTACGCTCATGTTATAGACACTGAATGATTAATGGGGGCTCATCAACTGTCTCTCATCTGTCAAAGTGTTTAGTTTGATTTTTACATTAGCTGAATATCAATATCAAACCAATAATATACTCTTATTTGGCCATAATGTTGGTGCTTAAGATTATGATAATTATAGTTAAGTTGTTTTTTTCCTTTGTTTGATTTAAAACTTTTTTAGCAACAATATTGAGCCATACCGAATTGAAGAGATGTGTTATTTACCTTTCACACTTTGCAACTTTAAGTCGGTCTGGCAGGTGGCTGTACTCAACTCTACTTCTCCACTTTGTCTGAAAATCGATTACCAAAAAAAGCGAGATAGTATCAATCTCAGCGCCACAAAAGGACAGTGGTTCTGTGTTGGTTGGAAGATCTAGCGATGCCTTCCATTTGAAGCTTCAAACTTGGTAATCAAACTACATGTTATTTTTTAAAAATAAATTAGGATAATAAAATGAAAGACTTACATCAAAATATGCAAGATGTTACCGAAGCAAAAGAACTACTTGTAAAAGTAGAAGGTGGTCTATCACCTATCAAATTCCCTGGTGATGACAAATTACCACCTTGTGACTGGTGGGTTTGCCCTCAGCCGTTATACGGCGTAATCATCGATCCTCCATTTGAAAAGTTCTAAGAACGTTTCGAATAGATCGTGATTGTGTTGGTGGCGCGTTATGCGCCACCAATAAGACTTGAGCTACTAGGGGTTAAAAATATGTCAGTCAATATGGATAGTGCAGGAATAAAAATAAAAAAAGAAGCACGCCAAACTTATGCAGTATGGGAAATTACGTTGAAATGTAATTTAGCGTGTAGTCATTGTGGCTCGCGAGCAGGAGACAGCAGAGTAAATGAACTCTCCACAACAGAAGCATTAGATTTGGTCCATCAAATGGCTGACCTAGGCATTAAGGAAGTTTCACTGATTGGTGGTGAAGCCTTTATGCGCCCAGACTGGTTGATGATAGCTGCTGAAATTACCCGCTTGGGTATGAAAGCTTCAATGACAACTGGCGGCTTTGGTATTTCTGAAGGAACAGCTAAACGTATGAAGCAGGCTGGTATTTCAACAGTTTCTGTTTCTATTGATGGATTAGAAAAAGAACATGATTTGCTCCGAGGAAAAGTTGGAGCTTGGAAGCAATGCTTCCTGACAATTGAACGATTGACCAACGTAGGAATTAATGTTGGTTGTAATACTCAGATAAATCGTTATTCGGCAAAGCAACTGCCTTTGCTTTACCAGAAACTTGTAGATGTGGGGGCTAGAGCATGGCAATTGCAGCTAACAGTACCTATGGGTAATGCTGCAGATAATGATGAAATGCTATTACAGCCGAATGAATTACTTGACGTTTTCCCTCTAATTAACTTTCTATCTGTTAGAGGTAGGCGTGATGGCTTAGCTGTGCAAGCAGGCAATAACATTGGTTATTTTGGACCTTATGAACGTCAGCTTCGAGATAATAAATCCACTCATTCTGAATGGGCTTTTTATAGAGGTTGTGGAGCCGGGCAGAATACACTCGGTATAGAAGCTGATGGGAGCATTAAGGGCTGTCCTTCATTACCAACAAATGCATACACTGGCGGTAACATTAGAGAGCGTTCACTACGCGATATCTATGAAAATACTGATGAGCTTAGATTCAACGATATTAATAAACCTGAAGATGCGACCAAACACCTTTGGGGAGAGTGTGCAACCTGCGAATTTGCAAAGGTTTGTCGTGGCGGTTGTAACTGGACCTCTCATGTATTCTTTGGCAAGCGTGGAAATAACCCATATTGCCACCACCGAGCTGTAAAGATGGCAGTAAGAGGTAAACAAGAAAGGTTTTTCATTCGAGAAAAAGCGTCTGGAGACCCATTTGATCATGGGGTATTTGATTTAGTTGTTGAAGATTTCAAGCCTTTGGATCCACAGGATACTTCTGTATTCAGCTTAGCACAGGCGCAATTTCCTGAAAATTGGCTTGAAGCGGACCCCAATTTGGTCAGGCGTTTGTTTACTGAAAGGGGCCTTGTTATGAAGCAATACGTTGACTCAGGTATTGTACCTAAAGAGGAATCTCCTTGGTTCGATAAAACCCAACGAGAAGCACTGATGTCTAGCGCTGTGCCAGCCTAAGTAATTATAACACCGATAAATTTTAGAGGTATGTGAGTTATGTTTAACAACAGATTGTCTTTAGTCGCTTTGGCATTACTTTCTCTTAATGCTACAGCACAAAAAAATACTACGATAACGCAACTGACTTCTGCTATACCATCTGATATTGCACAGTCTCAATTTATCAAAAGTGTGCAAGATGACAGAAGTTATGATGAGCTCGTATTGGAAAATGGCCTACGAGTTGTGGTTGTCTCAGACCCCAGTATTTCAGAAACTGCTGTAAGTCTGACGGTTGGTGTTGGCCAATATCATGACCCTGAATCTTATCAAGGGCTGGCGCACTTTCTGGAACATATGATCTTTCAGGGATCTAAGGCTTACCCTAAGCCAAATGCATTGAAGGATTTTATTAGCAAGCATGGCGGACAATATAATGCCGCCACTGAATTGCAAATGACGAGTTACTTCTTTAGTTTACCGCAAGATAAATTTGATACTGCATTGACGATGCTTAGTGATGCAATCGTTAATCCTCTTTTTGATAAAGAAAATATTGATAATGAAATCAATGCAGTAGATCAAGAGTGGCAACGATTGAGGCAACAAGATAGCTTCGTGATTAACCGTACGGCCGCCGTAACCGTTAATCCAGAGCATCCAATTAGAAAGTTCGGTGCAGGCAATAAAGCTTCATTAAAGAGTAAATCAAATAAGAATGACCTCTATGCAGCGATGGCTAACTTTTACAAGCAGTATTACTCTGCAAACTTAATGACAGTGACGCTAGTGGGAGGGGAGTCGACTGGCGAATTAAAATCGTTAGCAAAAAAGCACTTTGCAAAAATAAAAAACTTACAGGTTGAACCCCCAATTATTTCAACACCGGTATTTACAGAAGCTACACTAGGCCAAGAAATCAAGCTCCAAACCAAAGTTGCTACCGATCTATTACTATTACAGTTTCCATTGTCTTCAAACTTTGCTAATTGGCAATTTAAGCCAAATGCGTACATTCAAATGTTATTGGCTTCTCAAGAACCGGGGTCCTTGGCTGCTACGCTGACTGAGCAAGGGTTAATTGAAATGATGCTACCTATGTTGATACCCAATAGCTACGGCCTTGAGGGTACTGCGCTGGTACAATTTATGTTGACTGAAAAAGGCAAGATGCATCAGGAAAAAATAGTCGCAGCATTTTTTGATTACGTTGAACTCATTAAGGAAACTGGGATAACTGAAGGATATGCCGCTGAGCTAAAACAAATGCTTAGTGGTCAATTTGAGAGCTACCAAAAGCCTCCCGCGCTTCATTTGGCAATGCAGTTTAGTCGTATGATGCAAACTGTACCTGCTCGCGATATCCTTCATTTTGATACTTATTTTAAAGGTTTTAATTCAGCAGTCATTCGCGAAAGTTTATCTAATCTCACCTTAGAGAAAGCCAGAATATGGCACATTAGCAACGATGAAAAAACGGGCACTTCTTTGCAATATGCACAAGGTAGCTACCATGTTGCTCCTTTGTCCGATTCGGCGAAAAAAAGTTATGCAGATTCAGGGTTGAACTTTAAGTTGCATTCGCCTTCTGTAGAAGAAGAGGTTGCTACACAGCTTGTTAAGCAAAGTAACGAGCTACCTAGCCAAGTTGTTGCATCAAAGGGTATTAGTGCTTGGTTGAAAAATAGTGAACATTTTACACAGCGTCAGGGCGTTTTAGGTATATCCATTGAAAGTGCAGTACTTAATCAAGATGTGAAAAATCACACAATGCTGAACTTGTTAAATGTGATGATGATAAGAGAGCTGCAAAGGTTGGGGACTCGTGCTCAACAAAGGCATCAGATAAACCTGATGGCGATGCAGAATGCGCAAGGAAATTTAGCGATCACTCTCTCAGGGAAAACAGGAAAGCAAGATTATTATGCAGAGCAGCTTTTTAAAGAAATTACCGGCATGGAAATTTCGGAATCTAGACTTGAAGCTGCGAAAAAGTTGTATTTAGAATCTTTAGAAAATCTAGATAAATTGCCGCTTGCGTACCAGTCGGAACTGCATTTTGGTCGACAAGTTAAGACTGAAGCGATGTTGTGGACAACAGAGCAGGTTATCGCACAACTTAAGCAAGTTAATACCAAGGAATTAGCTAGTTTTCACAATAAATTAGTAAGTAACACTTACATCGATATATTTGCATTTGGTGGTTATGACCAAGCTGATGTGCAAAGTCTTGCGTATAAAGTAAGAGAAACTTTTGGTCCAACATCCCAGACCCAAAAGCCACAGATTACAACCAAATATGCTCCTCAAAAAGGTTATATGACGAATGATAAACAGCGCTCTTCACTGGATAACGTTTATTATAGAGAGAGTTATATTTACGCCGAAAAATCCGCGCCCACGTATGCTGCGCTTATGGTGTTGAACCAGTTTTTTAATAGCTCAATATTCAATACTTTGAGAACTGAAAAGCAAATGGCTTATGCGGTAGGGAGTAAAGCGTTTAAGGTACATGATTATCCAGCTTTCAGTTTATTTATTGAAAGTGCAAATACCTCGTTACCAAAGATTAAGTCCGAGTTTGATAATTTCATTATGTCATTTTATCAAGGACTTGAAAAAATGGATGAGAAGGAGTTTGAGGTTGTTAAAGATGGATTGCTTGTCAGTTTAGAAAAGCAGCCTGAAAATGTATTTATTGAATCTCAGCGTTACTTCGAAGATTGGTTGAGTGGTAGGCTCGATTTTAGTTCTCGAGATGAGCTGATACATTATCTGAAGCGTGTGAATAAGTCACAAATTATTCAAGCCTATCAGCAATTATTAATTGACTATCAGGGTGAAGTGCAATTGCTTCAAATTAAAGGCCCGAATTCTAATAGTGAATACTTTGAATTTGAAGAATAAATTCTGCGGTAACGCAGGTCAGTATTGCGAGGCTTAGAGTAAAAATGGCAATTATTGTTATGGGACAAGTTGAAGATGCTCATACCCAGCATATGTTTCAACAGTTAAAGCGCTGTCGAGATGAGGTATACCATTTTCAATCACATGATTTTCCGTCAAAGTGTCAGTTGAGTTTTGATTTCGTAGATAATAAACATTCGATAAGCCTTGCCTGTGGAACACAGATTTCTCTTGATGATATTGAGGCTGTGTACTGGCGAAATTTTTCTGGGGTGAGTGATGAATCGACACGTGAGAATGTGGGCAGTTTGGATAGCTTAGCAGCACAGGACAGCATGGCTACTATCCGCACTTGGATGCAGTTAAACAATAGTACTCGCTGGTTTAATAGCTGGGCGGCATATCAATATCATTTGGAGAAACCGAGGCAGTTGGCCAGAGTAAAAGAGCTCGGCTGCCTGGTGCCTAGTACTTATATTGGTAATGAGCTTCAAGCGATCCAAGCGGCATATAAGGCTTTTGATAAAGCGATATTCAAACCAGTTTATGGCGGTGCATATACGGAATGGCTAACTGCTCAGCATATTGACCCAGAGCATGCTCTCGTTGCTCTGCAAAAGTCACCCATCACTGTGCAAGAGTATATTGAAGGCACAAATGTACGTACATTTGTGGTTGATGGCAGAGTTGCTTCAGTTGCAATTGACAGCAACAGTGTTGATTTTAGAGAAGATGATCTTGCAAGTATGCGATTGGTCAATACGCCTTTAAGTATAAAGAGCCAAGCGATCGCCGTAACGAAAGCGTTGCAACTTAACTGGACCGCGATTGACTGGAGACGAACGGCGACTGGTGAGTACTATTTCCTTGAAGCTAATCCCTCACCGATGTTTCTCGGTGTAGAAGAACGCACTGAAGTGCCAATCACAAAATGGCTGATAGATGCGATGACAGAAAGTAAAAATAAATAATTTTAACTGTTTTGGTATAAATCGGGTGGCGGCCCTCTCGTATCAAAACTTACTTGTAGATGTAATAAGGAGAAAACTATGCATCCATTTTCATTAAATAAAGCGCAGCAAAAGAAAGTAAACGGTGGTTTACCTATTAAAGATCTGAAGAAAGAGACGCAGCCTGCTGGTTGTGTTGAAGGCGGCGGTATCATTCCACCTGATTTCTTTAAAGATATGTAATTAAAAAAGAGCCAGAGTGTACGCTTTGGCTCTTTTTTTATACTTTTTAAGTAAGCAGTCTTTAAAACTATTATTTTTTGGATTTTTAAATGAAACCGTAGTTAGCGTGACTAAAAATGGTAAAGTTTATATAAATCAATGGATTATTGTTATGGCGCAGCAAAATAAAAACCCAAGTCATTCTACAAGTGGAAATTCTGGTGATTGAGACCGTGACCAAGACCAGCAATCATCTGACGACAAATCCCTAGGAGATGCTCATGATGATGGCTATGGCGGTGATCAGGAGTGTTATACAGCTTATACAAACTCTGGTGATGGTGAAGTTGAGCAAGTAACCTGTATGTAATAGCTAATGATAACAACAAGGGCAGCGATAGTTTTGCTGTCTTTATAACACGAGGGGTTAGATATTGAACTCGAGTTATTTGTTAAAGATTCTATTTTCTGTGGTCTCTTTTAATGTTTTCTACTTACTTTTTACTCTTTTCTTTGAAAGAGACTTTGACTTTTATGTCTCAATTTTTGGCAGTTTTGGTATTCTATTCTCGATATTTGTTTTTTCATCCGAAGATGAGTGAGTTAATTGTTTTTAACGAACCTGAGATTTACAAAAACTAAAATTGCCGTTGAGTTGTGAAGTTTATCTTATCCGGCAATGTATTAGCTCTATGCTTTTGGTAACTCTACCTACGAAACCGTTGTATAGCTATTTTTGAGCTCTTTCATTATCTTCAGTGTTTCCGTCAGCTTAGTTGTCATGCATATCATGGGATCACTATAATTGGCGCACAGTGTTTGAGATTCATCTATATGTGGCTGGTGTAGGTTGATGAGCTGTTCGCTGCCCATTGAAAGGAACGCTCTCGATACCGGATAAAAAGCTGTGTGCGGATAAACACTCTCATTATCAATAGTTTCTTTTTCAGCCGGATACTCTCTTACGTTTCTGAACAATCCCCGCTACAATATTGCAAAATTTGTACTGAGTAAGTACTTATCTGCCTGCTAATTTTAGGTATCGCGATGCACATAGAAGTGATGGCGTTAAAGGCGTAAGTATAGAAAAGTACACCTGTTTAACTGACACAAGAAAAAGGATCCTGTGTTCATGCCATTAAATACAATTATTCTGGCTGCGGGTAAAGGTACCCGCATGCGCTCAAAACTGCCAAAAGTACTTCACCCTATTGCAGGAAAGCCAATGGTGCAGCATGTCATCGATAATGCGGTGTCTCTTGGGGCGCAATCGACCAATTTAGTATTCGGACATGGTGCGCAGCAATTAAAAACTGCTTTGGCACATAACGAAGTAAATTGGGTTCATCAAGCTGAGCAATTAGGTACTGGTCACGCGGTTGCGGTTGCGAAAGAGCATATTGGAGATGAAGATAAAGTTTTAATCCTCTATGGTGATGTTCCACTGACAAAAAAGAGCACGTTACAGCGTTTACTAAATGTGACGCCAGATAATGGCCTTGCTGTACTCACTGTTGATTTAGCAAATCCAACGGGCTACGGTCGTATGTTACGTGAAAACGGCAAATTAGTTGGTATTGTGGAGCAAAAAGACGCGTCTGCTGAGCAACTTGCTATTACCGAAATCAATACAGGCATAATGGCGGCAAATGGTGGGCTACTAAAGAAATGGCTTGGACAGTTATCTAATAATAATGCACAAGGTGAATACTATCTCACTGACATCGTTGCTATGGCGCACAGTGAAGGGATAGAGATTACTTCTGCACAGCCTGATGACGAAATGGAAGTTGAAGGTGCGAACAACCGTGTGCAGCTTGCTGCTTTAGAGCGTGCCTATCAGGCTTGGCAAGCTGAAGCTTTGATGGTTAACGGTGCAAGTCTAGCGGATCCTGCTCGTATTGATGTCCGTGGTCAAGTAACGACCGGCGAAGATGTTCAGATTGATGTTAACGTGATATTTGAAGGTCATGTTGAAATTGGCGATGATGTCGTCATTGGCCCAAACTGCGTACTTAAAAACTGTAAAATCGGTAATGGTGTTGTAATTAAAGCCAATACCCTTATCGAAGATGCACTGGTCGCTGATAAATGCACTTTAGGTCCATTTGCTCGCCTGCGTCCTGGGGCGATAATGGAAGAAGACTCTCATATTGGTAACTTTGTAGAGATGAAGAAGTCGCGCCTAGGTAAAGGATCAAAAGCTAATCACTTAACTTACCTCGGTGATGCCGAAATAGGTGAAAAAGTGAATATTGGTGCTGGTACCATTACTTGTAATTACGACGGCGTTAATAAGTCAAAAACCATCATTGGAGACAATGCTTTTATCGGCTCAAATTCATCACTAGTTGCACCTGTTGAGATCGGTAGCACGGCAACGATTGGTGCGGGCTCTGTTATTACGTCAACTGTAAAAGATGAGCAGCTAGCAGTAGCGCGTGGAAAGCAGCGCAACTTAGATGGCTGGCAACGCCCAATTAAAAAGTAGTAATGTTATTTCATTATTACTTTCATAGAGATAGGTTTAAATTTCTCTAACTTTTAGTAGGGCAAGTTATGACTTGCCTTATTTCATTCCTTTCTGTTACCGCCCGTGGTACATTGTATTTTCAATAAAAAAATATTAACAATAATATTACCCAATAAGTGCTATGGAAAATTTATTTCGCCGTGAGGTGTTTGAGCATAAGCAGCATCGCTTAGAGGGCACAATTAGCTTAATCCAACCACCTGTATTTAAAACACTGGGGTTACTCATTTTAACGGTTGTGATTTTAAGCATCGTGTTTCTATCAAGTGGTAGCTATACCAGAAAGGAAAGAGTATCTGGCGTTATTGAACCCAGTGGTGGGCTACTGCGCGTTGCTGCAATGCAACAAGGTGTGGTGTCCGAAGTGTTGGTCAAAGAAGGGGAGCAGGTCGCTGCAGGACAACCTTTACTGCGTATTGCATCCGCAAAACATAGCACCGAAGCCACTGAGTTAAATCAAGCATTATTGAATCAATATCGCTTTCAACAAAAGAACTTACTACAGCAGATAGAGCAACTGCGTGGACAGTACCAACTTGATATAGAAGAGCTGCAGCAACAAGAAACCACCGCAAGAGAAAAGCTAAAAGAGCTTGAGAGCCAAGCGGCCACGTTCCAAGAGCGGCTGCTACTCAATCAAGATTTGGTATCACAAATTGCAACCTTAAAAGGCACTGGGTATATTTCTGAACTTGAATTACAGCGCCAAAAAGACACTTTGCTTTCACTAAAGCAGCAAGCTTCTTCAATTCGCTCAGAGCGTATAGCGCTAGAATCGCAGCTTAAAAACATCAAAAATCAATTAGCTAAATTGCCAATTGAACACCAAAACCGAATTTCTCAGCTGCAATCACAACAAGCTGATCTACTGATCCAAATCTCGTCCATTGAGCAGGAACGACTTGGTGAAGTCCGTGCTACCCAATCAGGTATAGTCACAGGATTGCTTGCTAAGCATGGTAAAAATGTTTCCATGGGGCAGCATTTACTGACCCTTATCCCTGAGCATAGTGATATGCAAGCTATTGTTTATATACCAACTTCAGCTTTTGGTTTTATCAAAGAAGGTCAGGAAACTAAATTGCGCTATCATGCGTTTCCCTACGAAAAGTTTGGTATTTACAAAGGGAAAATTGTGGAGCTTAGTAACAGCGTTATTTTGCCCGAAGAAACCAATATGCCTGGTATTATTCAAGAGCCCGCTTATCGAGTCGTGGTTGAGTTAGACGAACAAGCTGTCAAAGCATATGGTAAAGACACCGCTTTGCGGGCTGGTATGACTTTGGATGCCGATATTGTGGTCGAAGAAAGGTCCTTGTTGCGCTGGTTATTTGACCCAGTATTTAGCATTAAAGGTCAGTTATAAGAAGTAAAAAGGGTTGATATGGAAATGGAACACGAAGGCGCGGCCAGCAAGTTAGAGTTTTGGTCACGGAAATCTTTACCTGTGATCATTCAATCGGAGGCTGCTGAGTGTGGTCTTGCGAGCCTTGCTATGGTTGCTGGATATCACGGTTACCATACTGACTTAACGCGTCTGAGACAGCGCTTTAGTATTTCAATCGAGGGTTGTACGCTGCTCGATATTATGCACTTTGCTGAAAAACTTCATTTAACCTCAAGACCACTTCGGATTGAACTTGAAGATCTTGATGCACTGCAAACTCCGGCTATTTTACATTGGAACATGAATCACTTTGTGGTACTGAAAAAGGCCAACGAAAAACGTATTGTGATCCATGATCCAGCCAGTGGTGAAAAAACCTATACGATGGAAGAGGCTTCTAAACACTTTACAGGAGTGGCACTGGAGCTGACTCCAACAAAGGAGTTCGAAAAGAAAGAGCAAAAAGCGAGTCTTAGATTTGCTGACTTCTGGAGCCGTATCACTGGCTTAAAACGTTCGTTACTGCTTATTTTTATGCTTTCTATTTTGCTGCAAGTGTTTACGCTTGCTGCACCATATTATATCCAATTGGTGATAGACGATGTCATACTAACCGGGGATACCTCATTACTTACTGTGCTTGCGGTTGGATTCTTTTTAGTACTATTGTTTGAGATAGCCACCAATGCACTGCGGGGCTTTACGTTACTGCATTTTGGCAATCAAATGAATATTCAGTTGGGAGCTAATCTCTTTCACCATTTAGTACGTCTACCCATTACCTATTTTGAAAAGCGCCATATGGGGGATGTTGTTTCACGGTTTGGTTCTCTTCAGCAAGTAAAGCAGCTACTTACAACAGGAGTAATCGAAGCCATCATTGACGGTTTAATGGCGATAATCACTCTAGCGATGATCTTCTTCTATAGCCCCATGCTATCTGCCGTCGTAGTTATCGCCGTTATTGCTTACGCGATTATCCGAATTGCTATGTATAAACCATTTCGCAATATCAGTGAGCAGGAAATTATGGCGCGCGCTGAAGAAAACTCCAACTTTATGGAAACGGTACGCGGAATTCAGACGATTAAATTGTTTGGTTCAGAGGTTAAGCGAGAAGGGCAGTGGCAAAATCGTTACGCTAGTGCGATTAACCACAATATCCGGTTGGGCAATTTTAAAATTGGTTATGACGCGATTAACCGAGCACTGTTTGGTGTTGAGAATATCATCGTCGTTTATTTAGCTGCACATCTCGTTATTGCTGGTGGATTTAGCACAGGGATGCTGTTTGCTTTTATGTCTTACAAGCGTCAATTTATGGATAAAACCGCTAACCTAATCGAGAAACTCATAGAGTTTAAAATGCTGGGCTTACATTTTGACCGCATTGCCGATATTGCTTTAACAGACAAAGAAGAGTTGCAACCTGATCAATATCGTAAACTGAATATTGAAGGCAAAATAGAGGTGAAGAATGTTTCCTTTGCGTATTCTGATGCAACACCAAATGTTATTGAAAAACTAAACTTAACAATCAATGCGGGTGAGTCAGTAGCAATCACAGGGCCTTCCGGTTGTGGTAAGTCGACGTTACTTAAGTTAATGCTGGGGCTAAATAAACCATCCAGTGGTGACGTTTTGGTGGATGGCATATCTCTTAGCCAAGTTGGTGCAAGACAGTATCGTCAGCAGATAGCTGCGGTGATGCAAGACGATGAGCTCCTATCCGGTACTGTGGCTGATAATATTGCCTTTTTTGATTCACCAATCAATATGGAAAAAGTGGTGCATTGTGCTCAATTAGCAGCTATCCATGATGATATTAGCGATATGCCAATGGGCTATGACAGCCTGATTGGTGATATGGGGTCGAGCTTATCCGGCGGTCAAAAGCAGCGGATCATCTTGGCGCGTGCTCTATATAAAGACCCTAAGATTCTGTTTATGGATGAAGCAACAAGCCACCTTGATACGGGGCTGGAAGAAGATATCAATGAAGCGGTATCGCGGTTGAAAATTACCCGTGTGATCATTGCTATGACAGCCTGATTGGTGATATGGGGTCGAGCTTATCCGGCGGTCAAAAGCAGCGGATCATCTTGGCGCGTGCTCTATATAAAGACCCTAAGATTCTGTTTATGGATGAAGCAACAAGCCACCTTGATACGGGGCTGGAAGAAGATATCAATGAAGCGGTATCGCGGTTGAAAATTACCCGTGTGATCATTGCGCACCGTAAAGAAACTATCGCCTCGGCTGACAGAGAAATTAAGCTCAAAAAGCCAGAAAAGATGGACTCGGAAATGGAAACGTCTGCGTCGGAATAGGCCGTGAGAGAAAGCTGGTACCAAGCTTGCTCCCGTTTTCTGAAGCTTAGTGTTCTTCAACCGTTTATCACGCTAGTTCACCATTTATCTGAGCATTCTTCCGTTTGTCGTTTGGTCTCCAATTGATGGTAGCAAGCCGTATGCTACTCACATCTGGAGGGCATAATGCAAAAACGAATCAACCACTATTTATTATCAACCATTCTCACCTTGTTAAGTTACTCAGCGAATGCAACGGTTGAGTTTGATACAACTTTGCGAATGAACATACAAGATCTTAGTGCCAGTAACGGTCAAATCTTTGATGAGAAAGACACGACTTCCTGGTTTACTGCTCTCGATGTTAGTTCAGAGTTTAATGGGATTAGAGTTGCGGCCACTGCAAACTGGATGAAAATAGCAGGGGGGTCTGAGCTCAATGTTGAAGTTTCTGAGGCTTACTACGATTTCACGTTAGGTGATTGGTTTGCGTCAGTCGGCAAGAAAAAATTGGATTGGGATGTTGGCTATGGTTTTCGGCCTCTAGACATGTTTTCTCCTACTGATTCTCTTGCAGTTTATACTGCTGTGCCACCTGGTGCGTGGATGGTAGTGGGAGACTATTTCACCGAAACTGGTAGCGTAAGCCTTGTGTGTAACGAAACTACTCCAGATTATCTAGAAAAAGGGGTGAAAGTGGCAGCAAGCGCTGGCTGTGGCGGGCGCTATTATCGATACTTCGAGAGTTTTGAAGCTCAGGCCGTTGCACATTATGATGAAAAGTTAGGCGTGAGAGTTGGCGGTAGTGCTGTTACTGTTATTGGGGATAGCATGGAAATTCATAGCTCATTACTTTGGCAGCAAAGGCATAGAATGCCGATTTTTGACCCGCGCATATTGCAATCAGACAGCTTTATTCCTTCAGTTCAAACACAATGGCAGCGTGGTAGTCTTCAAGCCCTGATGGGTATCAATTACAGTTTTCGTTTTGGGATGACTCTGATTGCTGAGTATTGGTACGATGGTCGCTCACCGAGTAATACGCAGTGGCGTGACTTAATTAGGGCTGCAGATGGTAATATAGAAAGTCATCAGTTACACGTAATGCGAGGGCATTTTGCGACCCAAAATTTGTTCAGAGATAACTTGCTGCTGCACCTGAGGACGTCATCGACAACTTGGCAACCTACATTAACTTGGGTTGTAAACCCTAGTGATAACAGTATGTTGATTGATGGTAAGCTATGCTATAGTGGCTTCAAAAATAGCCCACTATGTGGTGGTATTAGGCAGTATGTGGGTGGTAATGAATCCATCTATGAGCAGCTTAGCTTTGACAAGACATGGTACTTTTCTACGGAACTAAAATTTTAATATGGGTCAAACAGTGGACTCACCGTTTAGTGGTGATAATTGGAAGAAAAATGTTCAGTTGGCATTTGTATGTACACTAATCGGAATTACGATTTACGCAATAGGGTGGGCTAAGTACTCGGTAATCTCGGTGCTGATATCACTCGGGGTTGGTTTTACAATCCGATTATCAAGATTTTGGTTGGCTACAAATTACTCAAGCATGAAGTTGGCTACACAATATGCAGCCGCACTGATTTTATCATTTTTAGTCTGGGGCTTAACACCTATTCTATTAAGTGTACTAAAGAGCTCTGGTGGTTATGTTGATGACCTGCAGCAGTACTTAGGGATTTTTGTTGTTGGTGGTTTCATTATGGTTGTGGTTAGTTTCATTTACTATCGCAGTGAACAAACCGCGCAATTAAGACGCTCTCTATATCAGTTCGAACTAGATCAAGTACAAAAAGATAAGCTATTACTAGAAACCCAGCTTAGATTACTTCAATCTCAGATTGAGCCGCATTTTCTTTTTAACACACTTGCGAATATCCAAGCGTTGATTGCGGTTGACGCGAAGCAAGCGAGCAAAATGCTTTCAGCATTAACTGCTTTGTTGAGGCAGAGCCTTGACCGGACTCGTACGGAGTGGCTGACACTTGGGCATGAACTCAGATTTAATAAAGCTTACTTGGCCATACAAAAAATTAGACTAGGCGAACGTCTCCATATTGAGTACGATGTCACTGATAAAATCACAGATGACATTTTGTTTCCGCCGATGTTGTTACAACCGATCATGGAAAATGCAGTAACACACGGTATAGAGCAGATTAAATCAGGTGGTATGCTGAAGCTAATAATAAAGCGTGCCGAGCAGAATGTGATTATTATTGTGTCGAACGATTGCAATATCGGGGGCAGTAAAAGAAAGGGCACGAATGTTGGCCTGAAAAATGTGCAACAACGAATGGAACAGCTTTACGGGGACCAAGCAAAACTGGTTTATGACGATAGCCAAGCGGGACAGGTTTGCGTAACTTTGGAGGTACCTATTAATGTCTCAACTCATAAAAGCAGTGATCGCTGACGATGAGCCTATTTTAAGAGCTCATTTGAAAATGATGCTGAAAGAAGCGTGGCCAGAGCTGAATATTGTCGGTCAAGCTGCTGATGGTGAAGAAGCATTAACACTCGTTGGTGCTTTTTCACCTCAAGTTGTGTTTTTGGACATTAACATGCCTGGCATAGATGGATTAGAGGTCTCGCGGCAACTGTGCGAACAGGTACAGCCACCGTATGTCGTTTTTATTACGGCTTATGATGAGCACGCGGTGGTGGCTTTTGAAAACCAAGCCATTGATTATCTGTTAAAGCCCATCGAAGAGTCTCGCTTAGAACGGACTGTCGAGCGTCTACAAAAACTATTAAGTCAACAATCTCCCTATTTAAATCAAAAAGCTCAGCTCAGTGAGATTTTTGAAGAGTTGCTAGAATCCACTCAGTCAGCCGCGATAGGCAGTTACCTAAAATGGATCAAGGTCAACAAAAATAATGAACTCCATGTTGTTAATACCTCGGATATTGAGTATTTCATTGCTGATAATAAATACACAGAAGTTCACACTGCAACAGACACTTATTTGATCAAAACAGCAATTACAGCGCTGGAAAATGCGCTAAATCCAGAAATGTTTTGGCGTATTCATCGAAATTGTATTGTTAAAGTTGAAAATATTCAAAAAGTTACTAAAGATGAACTCGGTCATGTTTACGTAGATTTAAAAGATAGCAGCGAAAGGTTAGTAGTCAGCCGAAAGTATCAATCACTTTTTAAGCAGATGTAATATCCCTTCAGGCGCTAAGAACTAAGATTTTTAGTATCTCGTATCTACACATGTGCTCCACTAATGGCTCTATTATAAAGACAACAAGTTAACTCATTCCTTGTTCACACCTTAGGTTAATTCAACGCTTAAACCACACGTCACTTTATCTTTGATATTTACCGTTTATCCCACTTAAGCGCAGGTTATCACCTCGTTTACCACTGAATGTTTGATTTTCTTATGATGCTTACATTAACAGAAAAATGAAGGGTAATAGTGATGACAAGCAAATCAATCATAACAATCGCAATAACAGCAATGGGCTTATTAAGCTTAAATGTCGAAGCTGAAAATATCATACCTGAGCAGGTAATCGAAGCCTACCAAGCGGGGCTACAAGGCTCGAAAGAACAAAATCAATTCGCTTTTAATGCACTAAAAGAAATTAACGAAAAAGCACCAAATCCAGTTGTTCTGGCGATGCTAGGTAGCACAGAGACAACACAAGCTCGTTATACCAACAAGCCATGGCAGAAAATGCAATATGCTGAAAAGGGGATGGCGAAATTGTCCAAAGCAATCAAGCAGGTTAAGTCTTTACCTTATTCATTGCAGGCACGAGTCAATGTAACTGCTGGTTGCACTTTTGCTCAGGTTCCAAAAATGATGAATCGCGCAGAGCATGGAAGTTACTTACTGAACAAAGTAATCAGTGAAAGTGAGCAGTTTAAACAGTTAGAGCCTGCTTTACAGGTTAGTGCGTACCGTTGTGCAGCAGCTGCAGCTGAGAAGTTGGATGATGCTGAGCAAGCAAAATTGATGGCGGAGCTGGCACAAAAGCTCCTGTTAGCTAGCACCAAATAACAATGAGGACGCTTCTATGCTGCGTTTTGAAAACATTCGAAAATCTTATACGACATGTGATGTAACTGTCGATGCACTTAAGGGGGTTTCTGCGCATATTCATGCTGGCGAAACCGTTTCTTTGTGCGGCCCGTCTGGTAGTGGCAAATCTACGCTACTCAATATCTGTGGATTACTTGATGAGCAGTATCAAGGAGATATATGGATTAATGATCATCCTATACCGAAGAAAAAAAGCTTGCTGACGCAGATTCGAAGAGAAAAGCTGGGCTTTATTTTTCAGCGCTACAACTTAATTCCTGTGATGTCAGTGTTCGAGAACATTGAATATCCGTTGTTGATGTTAAACCTTAATAAACAGCAAAGAATGGATAGGGTTGTCGAAATTGTTCATAAAGTTGGCTTGAAAGATCATATATCTAAACGTCCTGACCAGCTTTCTGGTGGTCAACAACAACGTGTCGCAATCGCACGAGCACTGGTGAAAAAGCCACAGTTAGTGATAGCTGACGAACCCACTGCTAATTTGGACACACCAACTGCAAACATGGTGATGGATCTAATGCGTGATCTAGGTAATGACATGGGCACGACATTTATCGTTGCTACTCATGATCACCGGATGACGGATCGCTGCCATCGAGTATTAAACCTTGCTGATGGGCACATCACAGAACAGTTGCAACAAGTAGACAACAGGAGAGCAGGGTAATGCGTTGGGTTGTATTTGCATTTTTTAACGTACTAAGAAACGGACGACGTTCACTGTTCACAATTTTGGTTGCTGCGGTAGCGGTGGCCGCTATTTTAACCACCAGTGGATTTGCGCTGTTTACTTACCAATCTTTGGCTGAGAAAGCAGCAAGAGATGAAGGTAACTTTATTATCACCCATAAAAAATTGCTGGAAGAAGAAGATATGCCGTTGCAGTACGGTTTGTCAGACACTGAGTTACTGCAAAATCAACTATTAGAAGATGAAAGGGTAAAGAATGTTCTACCTAGAATCAATTTTAATGGCCTGGTTTCAAATGGTGAAAAAAGTTCTATTTTCATTGGGTTGGGTGTTGAACCAGAAGAGTTCATGGTTAAAGGACCATTCTTAACCATGGTATCTGGTCAGGCTTTATCGAGTTTTAGTGACCTAGAAGCCGAGTCGCAAATTGTGCTAGGTAAAGACTTAGCTCGGAGTTTAAAAGTGGCTGTTGGTGATTATGTGACGCTAATGTCGACGACCACGGATGGCGCGTTAAATGCCTTAGACTTTCAAGTTCGAGGGATTTATACAACAGGTGTGCCGGACTTAGATAAGCGCCAGCTATACATTAAACTTAGTGACGCCCAATCTTTACTCTACACCGATAAGGTTAGCTCGCTTTCTGTTTACTTATTTGACTTGGATAATACTCGAAGTACTGTCGCGCAATACGAGCCAAGAGATCCATCTTTGGCCTTTGTCCCTTGGTGGGAAAGAGCTTTTTACTATCAATCAGTTAAAGATTTATATAACCGAATCTTTGGCCTATTGGGTGGAATTATGGTGTTACTGGTGTTCTTTTCCATCTCAAACACAATGGCGATGACTGTGACTGAGCGCACTAGGGAAATAGGGACGGTAGCAGCAATGGGATCTTACCAATGGGAAATCATCAGGAACTTCATTCTTGAGTCCAGCATCATTGGTTTCTTAGGCGCAACAATCGGCATTGCTATCTCGACCATTGTTGCTTGGGGTCTCGTTTATCTGGGGTTAGAAATGCCACCACCACCAGGAAGTAACCAAGGGTATCCACTTACTATTACGTTTTCATGGGAAATTGCGTTGAGTGTAATGTTAATAATGATTTTAGTTTGTGTATTAGCGGCATTCAAAGCGGCATACAAAGGTAGCGCGAAACCAATAACGGAGGCATTGAACCATGTTTAATAAACTTACCAAAACTTTACTACCTGCAGCGATATTAGCGTTTGCTTCATTTAGTGTTGGTGCTTCACAGCTTACTAAAGCAGATGCACAAGCTACATTATTAAAAGTAGATGCATTTAGAAGTGAGTCAGCGTCAGTGAAGGTGTCTGCCACCGTAAAAGCTTTTGATGACGATATCCTTAAGCATACAAAACAATACGATGTGTATTCATCGTCATCAAAACGTGCGTTGGTGGTTTTTAAATCTGACTCTGAAAAGGGCCAAAAGGTACTGATGAAAGGAAGCGACTACTGGATGTTTATGCCCAAAAGTCGCCGCCCAATTCGAATCACCCCGATGCAAAAACTGCTTGGTGAAGCATCATTAGGTGATATTGCAACTTTGAGTTGGAGTGAAGAGTATCAAGTTAAAAGCGTTGCACAAGTTGAAGGTGTTATTAAGCTTGAACTACAGGCTAATTCAACCAAACTAAGCTATCAAAATATCCTACTGGAAATTGATCAAAAAGATTATTTTCCTAAAAAAGCAGAACTTTATTTGCGCTCAGGTAAACATGCCAAAACGGCATTTTTTGAACGTGGGATCCGCGATGACAAAGTCAAAGTTGTAGCAATGACTTTACAAGACAAAGTGCAGAAAGGACAAAAAACCGTTATTGCATATGATGAAGTACAACAGATTGAAGTACCAGATAAATTATTTAATCCACAGATACTCATCCGTAGCGATTTAGACCTGTTACTTACCGAATAGGAGCAGGGTGTGGAACTGTCGTTAAAGAAAAACCAAATTGATATATGGCAGACATCTGTCAGCCTATTTCAAAGTAACAATGCGATTGACGAGTTAACCGGATTGCTGACTGACGAGGATATTGCACACATTGAACTGATACGGAGATATTCTGAAAAGCAAGTAAAGATTGTGTCGAGAGCTTTTTTACGTGCTGTGCTAGCTAAGTATACTGGACAGTCTCCTAAGTCAATTCAATTTGCAAGAGGGTTACATGGTAAACCCAAATTGGCAAATGCAGATATGCAGTTTGAATTTAACCTTTCCCATAGCGATGATTTATTGGCCTGTGCCGTGAGTCTAGATCAACCTGTTGGGATTGATGTCGAGCGGATCAGGTACAAGCGAAACCTAAAGCATCTAGGCAAGTCGGTATTTTCGCCTTCTGAGCAATGTGAGTTTGAACAGTTATCGGAGCAGCACCAAGAGTTATACTTTTTTGATCGCTGGACATTAAAAGAGTCGTTGATTAAAGCGACAGGCAAAGGCTTAACGACCAAATTAAGCAAAGTATCATTTGGTAAACGTGATGCAATTGCCAGCTTCAGTGTCAGTGGTCAGCAGTTGGTGGAAGTATCAGGGGAGTATGGTAGCTGGTTGTGGCCTATTTCAACAGAGCATCGTCTTGCGGTTACTATGCTCGCTCGAGCGAGCATAGCAGAACCTGTGACTTTTAGAAGTTTTAACTTTTTGCCCAAGCGTGTCGCTGCGTCTGCAGCGGCGTAGACATAAAGTAATTTTATTATAAAAGCCCGCGTATGTTACCTAGGTTCAAGCGACATTTGGCGCCAAACTCAAAGTTAGGTGTACACACGCAGAAGAAATGGAGTATATATGAAGGTAATTAGTGATAGCGCTTTAGTTATGAACTCAACTGAAAAAGTCGCGTCGTTCAAGTATGATACCTCCGTTGAGAGTATTAGAACTGACAGAAAGGAAAAACTGGCGGGGGCATTTCGCTTATTTGGTAAATATGGGTTCGATGAGGGAGTTGCGGGACACATTACCGTTCGTGATCCGAAATACCTTGATCACTTCTGGGTAAACCCGTTAGGAAAAAGTTTTAATCAAATTCAGGTTTCTGATTTGTTACTGGTGAATCATCAAGGCAAAGTTGTGGAAGGGGAAGGATTACTCAATGGCGCGGCGTTTACGATTCACGCGCATATACATCAAGCACGCAAGGATGTCGTCGCTGCTGCTCATGCCCACTCTACTTACGGTAAAGCTTTTTCTTGCCTCGGAAGGGAATTACTACCAACTACTCAAGACGCATGTGCATTTTTCAATGACCATAGTCTCTTAAAGCAGTTTGGAGGAGTAGTTCTTGATAAATCGGAGGGGGAATTAATTGTACAGGCTTTGGGACGAAATAAAGCCATAATCTTGCAAAACCATGGCTTGCTGACTGTTGGGCGAAGTGTCGAGTCAGCGTGTTGGTGGTATATAGCAATGGAGCGTGCTTGCCAAACTCAGCTGTTAGTTGAAGCGATAGGAAAACCTAAGTTAATTCCAGACCATGTGGCGAAAGAAACTCATAAACACATAGGGCGTGAGCGTACTGGTTGGTTTAACTTCCTTTCACTTTATGAGCACATAGTTAAAGAGCAAGCCGACTTATTGAGATAGGCCAATAATTGGTTTCTCTCGTTTTGATTGCATGTTTTGTGGTGCCCAACCAGGGATGAGAGCATCAAATCCGTTGCAGATAGGGGAATTCGTCGATTGACTTTATGGTTTACACTTTTGATAGCAGCTTGGTATTACCCCAAACACTTTTATGGTAAAAAATAGCTTATCGTTGGCTACAACGTTTCGCAGTTTTGAATCATTTGTTGCTTAAAAATTCTAATTTGCACACTAACCAGCTTAGCTATGTGGTCTATTTTTCGGTGAGGAAATTTTAGCGATATCACAGCTATTGCATAAGGTATCTACATCTTTTCATGCAAGGCAAAAATTTCGTTACTTAGCTGTTCTAAATCAAGAGCTTTTAGCATCGTTAGCGTCAAGTATTGGCGCTAACAGCGTTGAGTTCACTTTCTTTATATCACACTATTGATGCGTAAATTCGTTTTGTTATCCCTAAAACACTCTAGCTAGATCTAGGCTAGGGATTATTTAAGGTGTATTTCAAAACATGAGTTAGCTCATTCTTTATCTAAACTTCAGGTTGGTTTCGTAATGGCTGTTGTTACATAGCATGGTACTTTCAGTATTTGCTCTGTAACAACAGCTTAACTGATCTTATTAAACGTAAGTTGTGAAAATTAGTAGAGATAAAAGTTAGCTTCTATTTCATTGGAAATTCAAAAACCACCATGAATATCTGAAATGGGTTTGTACAGATCTAAGGATGTCAGAAATTACTTGTTTTTGATGGCTGTAAAATTATTTCGATCTCTGAAAGCAGCTCATAAAAGTGCTCTCCTTCCATCAATTTCACATGGTTACCTTTACTTGCAAAGTCAAAGTGATGGTATTGAGCTAGAAATCATACCGTGTAACTCAAAATACCCAATAAGAACCTGCTGAATTTCTGAGTGAATATTTATAACTTATTGTTTTTGATGCTTAATTAAATTGGAAGATTTATGAAAGCTTTCCCAAAAGACTTTTGTGCTCAAGTTATCAAAAATGGCTCCATCGACAGCGAGGCGGGAAAATATTAACTCACCTTGTTCAACAAAATTTATGAATTACAAATTTTAAATAAGGATGCATGGGCTATGTTTTTCACGAAAGTAACTACCAGATTAAAGAGCACACTTCTTATCAGCGCAACAGTAATGTCGTTGGCTCCTCAAGCAAACCAAACATCATTAACTAAAGAGCAAATCTTGAACGAGCAACTTCGTGAGCAAAATATGGCCATGGAATATAAAGCACAGCTTCAAGAAGACCTCTCAAAATATGAAACTCAAGAATCATGTAATCCTCATCCAAGATGCAAGATAAGACCAGCTACATCAGTGGAAGATAGCGTTGGCAACAACTACGACTTAAACCGAATTCTCAATAATCGTAATAACTAATAACGATAAATAATCAAAGCTAAGGAAAAAACAATGAAAGCACTAGTCATTGGTGGAACATCTGCGATTGGACAGGGGATCATTAATAAGTTGGCGGAAAACGGATATGAAGTTCTTTTTACTTACAACAGTAATGAAGACAAGGCAAAGCTAGTTGCTGAGTTCAATTCTGAGTTAATTAAATACTGTAGGTTAAATCTTGCCGATAGCGCTGCGGTCACAGAATTCATCTGCACGATGAAGCAAGACATCGGCCCGAATGTACTCGTTAACGTCGCGGGCATCACCAATGACTCTCTGTCCTTTGGTGATATCAATGAAAACTTGACCAAGGTACACACAGTGAACTTTCTATCTCCAGCAACTATTGCAGCAAAAGCGGCAGAAGTGATGATGGAAAAGCGCAGCGGCCATATTGTGAATATCAGCTCTGTAGCGGCAAAGACTCCAAAAACAGGTAATGGCGCATATGGTAGCGCGAAGACGGCACTTGAGCGTTTCACTGCATCACTATCTGTAGAAGTAGCAAGATTCAAAGTAAGAACCATCAATATTGCACCAGCCTTTGTGAACACGCCGATGTTTACTCAGTTTGCAAACGGTAAAGAGCGAGAAGTTATCAGAACCTTACCACTAAGAGAAATTTTAGAAGTTGATGATGTAGCAAATGCTGTATTGGCATTTGTAACTGGAAACATCAAAACCACGGGGGTGACTTTGCCACTAACCAATGGCGCACCTGTTCTCTAAAAATAAATATTAACAATTAAATCAATAATATTATTAAGGATAAAAAAATGAACCAAACAGAAATCGCAACAATCGCAGCAAACATTCTTTATCTAGATGACGTCAGTGAAATTGAATTTGATCGTTCATTGTTTGGCGATTATTCAATGTCTTCTCTTGATTACGTTGACTTCGCTTTTGAATTAAAAGGCGAATCTGGAAAGGAATTTGATCCAGACGAATTATGGCCAATCAACACCATGATGGATAACCCAGAATACTACCAAGGTGGCCAATGGACTGAACAAGGCCGTGAGGAACTAAACAAGGTATTCGCTGGTTTCACCGAAGTAGAAGGTGGCAATCCATCACCTGAGTCTTTGTACAACTTATTCAGTGTTAACTTCATTCAGCATCGCATTAATGCACTTTAATGAGGTGATTTTATGTCTGCAGTTTATGTAAAAGCAGCAGGTATTCAAACTGAACATTTTGACCAGTTAGCAGCTCTGGACGCGATAGTAAACCGCGGCCAGGAGCGCGTCGAAAGTGCAGAGAGAAATATCTATAAGCCATTGAATAGAAAGCTATCTAAAGGTGAAGTTGCTGTCATCGCGCGTGAAGACCGCTCAATACTAAACGACCTGTCGACGCTAATTTTAAACTCGATTGGTGACTTGCTCGAGTACACCTCGCAGGACAAGCTTAACGATGCTGAGCAAACCCCACTCTATGCGGGTACAGATGGCGTGTCTGAGTACAACTTTGCTGCGTTGTATAAGATTATCGAGAAGCATGGTGGAGTAGAAGGCGCGCTAAAAAATCTTGGCGAGCTTAGCAAAATGAGTAACCCAATCAATATGATGCGCTTTTTATCAACCAACCCGTTGTATCACGCATCGAAGCGATTGAAGCTACGAGGAGGTGGTTACCCGATACGCGGGATGTCGCTATCGGGACTGCAAGCACTGGAGGATGCGTTCTCAGATATCAAGCACGACAGACAGGCTCAAGGTGTGGTCGTGGGAGCTGGAAGTATGCGTAACTTCGATACTCTACTGGTGTTTGACAAACTAGGTTTGCTGAGTAAAGACGAAAAAGAAAGTGAAATTGAACCTTCTTTTGGTGCGGCAACCCTGTATCTAAGTAACGACCAAACAGATGCATATGCGGAGGTTTTGGCAGTAGAAAGTCGCTACAGTCCATCTCCTTTCCCTAGCCCCAAAGCTTGGCATGCCTTGATGAAGTCTGTGAAAGTTAAAGGGTTGAATGTGGATGTAATTGTGACTTATTGCAACGGCGTAAAAACCAACAATGAAAACGAACTTGCTGCAATTGGTGATACTTTCCCTGAAGTAACCCAAAAAAATTATAAGTCGGTTTTTGGTTACACCAGCAAGGCTAACAACATTTTGGATCTTTCAGCTGTTCTGGTTGATGAGAGTATCCCTGAAGGTGCAACTGTATTAATTAACGGTGCTGGCTTTAGCGTTGGGATTGGTTTAATTGTCATCAAAAAACTAAAAAACATAAAAGTATCATAAAGAAAGGGTATGAAAATGAGTCAGCAGGATAACGTTTGTATCAGCGCATATGGCGCCATAACCCCGCTTGGCCAGACACTGGATGAGATTAGCCATAGTTTACAAAACGGAATAACGGGGATCCGTGAAGTTAAAAAGTTTGATACTTCGACGTTTAAAACAAAGTGGGCTGGATTACCAGAATATGGTAACGAGACAATTCACTGGCCAAAAAAGCCTGGTCAGTCAAATCGTCCAGGAGAGTTAATCTATGCAGAAAAGGCCGTTAAGCAGCTAGCTTCAGAATTTAACCCATTAGAGAAGTACAGCCCAGATCGTATTGGTTGTGTCATAGGCGTTGATGAACCTGGTGTTGATCCAGAACGCACAACACACTTTACAGAAAAACTAGGTCCAGAAAAGAGTAAAAAGCGTGACGAATATATCCCTGAAGGCACTGAATTTTATCGAATTTCAGAGATGATGGACCTCGATGTTACTTCAGTACTTAAAGTGATTCACAAGCACATACCATTTAGTGGTTACACGCGTTGTCATGTGGGACTTTGTTCTGCCTCATTACAAGCGTTGGGGATGGCTCGGCAAGCAATCTTAGATGGAAAAGCTGATGCGATGATCGTTGGTGGTGTTTCCGCGAAAGTCACCCCGTTTAACCTCGCCCAGTTAGAAGCTGTAGGTGCTGTGTGTACAGATCCTCTGCTAGAAGGGGCTGCGCGTTGTCGCCCATTTGATGTCAGACGCTCAGGTTTTATGCCAGCAGAAGGTTCAATTCTATTTATCTTAGAGCGGGAAGATGCAATTGAGTCGAGAGAAGGTACTAAGTACTGCCGTCTAAAGGGTTATGGGGCAAGCTTAGCTTCACAGCACGTTGTTGCGCCGCACACAGAAGGCCGAGAAATGCAGCTATGTATGGAGCGTGCTCTTGCTGAGTCACAGTTGCCACTTGACTCTTTCAGCTTCATCAATGCTCATGGAACGTCAACCAAATTAAACGATTACCATGAAACTCAGGTGTTAGAGGGGATTTTTGGCGAAGGAAAAGTGCCACCAGTGACCTCCACTAAGTCCTTGCATGGGCATTTAATTGCATCAGCTGGTGCAATGGAGGTGCTAGGTGTGATGGCATCATTCCGCGATGGCTTTATTCCAGCAGTTGCCAACCTTGAGCAGCAAGACCCTACGATTAAAGTGTCGATAGTAAAAGAAACCATACATCAGCCAATCATTAACGTGCTGAAGAACTCTTTCGGCATGGGCGGACTGGCTGCATCAATGGTATTACAGAACCCTTCTGTCTAGTAACAGTGGAGATTTAGGCAATGCGCTTCATTGACTTTTTACATCCAACGGCAAGTTGGGTCGCTCGATATAAAAATGAAAAGGTAGATGCTGAGTACGTATCTAATCTACTAGCAACCGTAGGCATGGGTCCTTTGGGTGAGTTAGACAGGGAAAAGTTACATGTTTTTTGCGTATTTAGCCCTGTTCAGGCGTTGTTATCATACTTTGTCGGTTCGTATTTAGGCTTAACCTGTGCAGTGGTTTCTCCGCGCAGCTTGAATAAGCTACTTAATGGATTCGACAACAGAAAGTTGGGCACCATTATTACGCCACTGGGTCGAAAAACTCCAGCGCTACCCGAAGGTACTGAATCCTTATCTTTAAACTTTACAACGCCAAAACTGGTGGGGGGGGCGCTGAATCCAACAATACAAAAAGCACGATTTATTTTTTGCACCTCTGGCTCTACGGGTAAAGCAAAACGAGTTGTGCATTGTGAAAGTAGTTTGATCAACAACGCGAAGATTGTAAGTGAATACTTGCACCTTAGAGAAGATGATATTTCTTATTGTGTTTTTCCAATGCAATACATGTATGGGCTTTCGACTTCCCTCTGTGCACTACATAGCAATAGCGTTATCGAATATGGCGAATTTGTCAGTCCGTCTTTGGTTGCCAGTTACGTTAAAAATAACCCTGTGACGGTATTGCCAATTTTAGGGGAGTGGAGCCAAGAGCTGAGTCAGGTTTGGAAGCAGGGCTTTTCGCCAGAGCGGCTGATCATACTGAATGCTTCAGACCGCCTCTTACAGTCGCAAGCTGAAGAAGTAATGCCCTGGGCAACAGAGTTTTGGAATAACCTTGGGCAAACAGAATCCGCACCTAGAATTTTCGCGCTGGAGTTAACGCAATTTCCTAATTTAGCCGCCGTTTGTCATAACAACACTGTGTCTGTGGGTTATCCCGTTGACGCGGCAATAGAGGTCAAGTTAGTAAACAAAAGTCCTGTTACAGGTATCGGAAATCTTTTTTATAAGACGCCTTTCAAAATGCTGGGGTATTTGCAGGATGATGGCTCTATGCAGTCGACGGATATCTTTTCGGACAGTGGCGATTTGTTTACACAAGATAGCGCAGGGCGGTGGCATTGGATAACACGAAGTAGCCACACCATTAAAGTGAATGGCGAGCTTGTGCCTTTGACATCGGTTACGAATCAAATACTTAACTATAAGCAAGTTTCTGGTGTCGGGTATATCACAAATAAAAAAGGCGAACTGTGCACCTATATTGAATCTTCTTGTATTGATGACGCGCTGCGCATTGAGTTGAGCTCATTGCTGGCTAGCACGCTCAGAGGAAAGCGCTCAAAAGTCGCGCTAGTTCCTAAGTTGCCGAGAACGGAAAATGGCAAATTAGATCTTTCTGAGTTACGCCAAAGTAATTTGGGAAATATGATTATTAATCAATAGGTTATTTAAATGAACGACGTAACTAAAGCAGTAGAATTGCAACATACCGCTTTTGATAGAAAGCGTATCCAAGCAATTGTAAAAAAATATTGGGCGATGAACTTACCTGATGAAAAAGTCCCACGCATCTCGGACTATGAGTCATTCGTGGCCAATGTGCCAGAAATGGGAAAGGAAAAATACATAGAGCTTTCAGAAAAGGCTTTTGAAAATCACAAAGATGCACCTTTGATCATCGGTGGTTCTAGCGGGACATCAGGTCAAAGCAAATTAGTCGTAGAGAAAACCAGTACGCCAGGCTCAAGACCAAGTGAAGAGGATATTCAACTGATCACAGAACTTCGAATGGCAGGAGTCATGGGGCCAGGGGATGTTGCAGCAAACCTCTTCATGGTAGGTATGTATTCAATTTTGCACCACGGATTTAATCGCATTATAGAAGCGTGTTACGCATCAATTTTGCCGCTTGGTATATTGAGCCCTGACCAAACTGAGTCACAGTTAAAGTTCATGAAGCAATATAAAGTCAATGTTCTTACCGGTACGCCAGGGACGCTTATCCAAGTTGCTCATGCTGTTAAAGAAACTGGTGTGCAATTGGGCATTGAACGCATTCTATACACTGGAGAGCGATTAGGAGAGGCAAAAGCCAAAGTACTAAGAGAGGTCTTCCCTGGAGTGCGCATTATCGGCTTTTATGGCTTATCAGAATGTGGATTTATGGCAATAGAAGAAGGTGATGAGCGTTACAAAGTCAGACAACATGCTTACTTCCTAGAAATCAATCAAGCAGGACGGCTACTTGTTACCTGTCTGAATGAGGAGACACCTGTACCTTTCTTGCGTTTTGATACTGGGGATGCAGTATCGCTTACAGCTCGAGGAGAACAGGTCATTATGGCGGGTATTGACCGCTCTGATACGAGTTTCAATTTTGTCGGTAATCTAGTTGATGTCAAGACGCTACGAAGTATTGCAGCAAGCACTATTTGTGAGCCGGATATAATAATTGAGGTGTTATTAGATACTAATAACGCGGGTCAGGATCTGCTGACGATTCGAGTATTACATGACCAGTTAGATGCTCAGCAATGCCAGAAAATCGAACATGCTTTGCTGGGTTATGAAGAAATAAAAGAAGCAATCGATAAGCGTACCGGAGTGGTTAACGTTCGTTTTGATAAACCTGAAACGGCAAGTCTGACAGGGCGCAATAAGCACAGACAGATATTAGATGCGAGAGCGTAAGCCATGAATAGTCAATTTCTAGATATTTGCCGGATTGAACAAGTTGAAAATGGGGTGGCTCAGGGTCGATTAGTACTCAGTAACTATTGCGGAACTTTGGCTGTGGATCCATTGTTTTTAGCACTGGAAGGTATCCATCAAGCAGCAGTCAGAGTGGGAAAAAAGGTGATTGAAGGTGCCAGTAGCCGTGAAATTCGCGTTTTACCAGTAAACATTAACCAATTTCAGCAGCTTGGTGAGTTTGTTTTGCAGGACTACCAATTTAGTTGTGAAGCTGCACCGTTTGGGCCATCCGCACGAGTCAAAATATCTGTTTATGAGGCACCAGACAAACCCGTGGTTGCAGAGTCCCAAATCACAGTGGCCAAAATTTAGCGAGGATAAAATTATGCATAACAATCAAATGTTGTTTACTAACATCCGTTGGCAATCTGACTTTGTGTTTGAGTTTATTTTAGATGCAAATCACTACCTCTTTGCAGAGCATTTTCCTGGTTTTCCAGTTGTGCCAGCATCCTTAATCATGGAAATGGTCTATACACAGTTAGCTAAAAAGCTCAAAAAAGAAGGGTGTAAACTTTTGATAAATAACGCTAAATTTTTAAGCCCAATGTTGCCAGCACCAAACTATCGTTGTGAGCTGAAAAATAAGTCAGGTGCGACTTACATGTTCACCATTTCGGATAGTACAGGTAAAGCTTACAACAAAGGGATTATTTCTTTAATCACTGATTCGGAGGTGGAATATGCTGCGTAAGATTCTTTTAGGGGTTGGTCCATGGGTCGTATTCAGTTTGGTACTACGGTTTGGCACGATGGAGCTTATCAATGTTGCGTGGATCGCATTTTTCGTTCTCCACACTTATTTTGGCCGTCATTATCTCAAAGCCGGCAACCCTTTATCTTGGGTTTCATCACTATTGTTTTTGATTTTGTTTGCTAATGGTATTTTTGGTTGGTCTTACTGGGCACTTCAGTATGGCGCGCAAATCTGTTACGGCGTTTTTGCCATTACGGCATTAGTGACCGTAATGGTGAACAAACCATTTACGTTAACGCACTCAAAGCTTGTCACGCAACAAGAATTCTGGGGGCATCCAATCTTCTTGAAAACAAACCAGCATGTGTCACTGTTCTGGGCCGCTAGCTTTGCATTGAATGGCGTAGTGATGATGTTTGAAGTTTACTATCCGTGGGCATCGCTAATCACAACCTACTTAGTGCTGACATCCGCTATCGTTTTTAGTGATCTTTACCCAATTCGTGTACGAGAAAAGGCGATGGCAATGCGAGCTAAAATGGAAGCAGAAGCGCAACAACAGGCAAAAATGAAAGCATCGGCGCAATCAGTCGCATAAAAAGTAGAGAGAATAAAATGATGAACAAACAAGTATTAATGCTGGCTCGCGGTGAGTATGAAAGCTTTCTAAAGCTAGATGGCTCTACCATATTCGACAATCTGCCTTGCCAGGGGGTGATTCTTGCGGACCGAGGTAACGCTAAAACTTATCCAAAGCTAACGGACAAATTTAAAGTAGAAGTTGTTCGTTGGTCTGAAGAAGAAAAGCTTAAAGAGCAGGTCGTTGCACTACATAAAGAGTATCAATTCACCGCGGTAGCAACCTTGGATGAGTCTAATGTTGGCCTAGCAGCTGAGCTGCGTGAGCTACTGGGAATTGAAGGGCTGCAGCATGAGCAAGGTCTTTGGTTTAGAGACAAAGTCACGATGAAGCAACGCTTGAAAAATACCACCGTGAAGTATCCGCAATTTGCTTGCTGCACTGACATTGAGCAAATAAGAACCATGCTATCTACATTCGGTAAGTTGGTGATAAAGCCTAAAGATGGTTTTGGTAGCAAAGAGGTTATATTTGTTTCTATACCACAAGAGCTGGAGGTATGGATTGAAAAAAACCAACAGCATCTAGGACACTTTGAGGCGGAAGAGTTTATTGAGGGGCAGCTATACCATATCAACGCCATGATAGTGAATGGTGAAACAAAATTAACAGCCCCTGCTGCTTATTTACCAGGTATGAGCAACATTGACTTTACGGCGGGCACTCCATTTATCAGTGTAATTGAAGAAGATACCGAGCTAAAACAAAGGCTGATTGCATTCTCTGATGAAGTAAATAGAGCGTTTGAAATCAAAAATGGCATTACGCATCTGGAATGCTTTGTGTCGCCTAACGGCGAACTCACTTTCTGTGAAATCGGTCTACGACCAGGTGGTGGAGGTATCGTCTGGATGATTGAGTTGCAATACGGTGTGAATTATGCCGAGGCTGTTTTGGCTATCGAAGCGGGCTGCACGGAGGTTTTGCCTTCGATTAATGAACATAATCCAGCTGTATCTGGATTGATAGGAATTCGCTCGAATATTTCGGGATTTGTTAAAGAGTGTTTGCCATTGGGTGCAATGACCGACTCTCGAATCAAGCTCAAGCAATCTTTTGTAAAGCCAGGCGCTTTTAAAGCGGCTTCGACTCATTGCACTGACTTCTTAAGCCTGTTTATTTTTGACTCTGAGAATACTGAGTCATTCCACGGAATGTGGCGCGATATTCAGCAGAAGTACCAACAAAATTTATCATTTACCACTATTTAAGAATCAACAGAAATAAGGAAAAAACCATGAACACTATCAACTTAAGTAACTGTGAGCACACTATGGAGCTTCTTAACGTAAATATGCAAGAAAGCTCTCTCGAGGAAGTGGATGCGTCAGAATCTACGCTTAATCAAGTGAACTTCAGTGAGTCGAAACTTGAAAAGGTGAAGTTTGATAAATCTGAATTTGACGGCGTCTCTTGTCAAGAAGCAAATATGGTATCAATTAACTTATTTAATACTACTCTGACCCGCAGCAACTTACACAACTTGAAAATTTCAAGCTGTAACTATGAAGGTATGACAATTGAGGGTATTGAAGTCTTCAAATTGTTGCAAGCATATCAAAAGCAAAACTCTGCTGCGTAAACAATCATGAATGTTCTCATCGTAGGTTGTGGTGGGATAGGTGGTTACTTCGGTGCTAGGCTGGTAGAAGCTGGCACCGAGGTTACTTTCCTTACTCGTGCTAATACTGCGGCTAAGTTACGCAGTGGTGGGTTACACCTAAAAAGCGCCAGAGGAGATGTTAACACGCCAGTTAACGTGGTAACTGCTGATGAGCTCAATCAAAGTTATGATCTGGTTTTACTTACTTGTAAATCTTACGATCTAGAGCAGTGTTTACAACATTGCGCAGCGGCGATTAACGTATCTACGTTTATATTGCCTATGCTTAATGGCTTTGGTCACTATGCAAAAATACAAGCTGCTTTTCCAGATGCCAAGTTGTTATATGGTTATTGTAATATCAGCGCTGCACGGCATGTAGATGGTTACATTCAACATTATAACTCTATCCATGAGATGACACTGGGTGTCGCTGACGGTAGTGAACTTAGTGACAGGTTAGATGTAATAATTGCTCAGCTAAAGACCGCTCACTTTAATTTACGAGTGAGTAAGCATATTAAGCTAGAGATGTGGGAAAAGTTTGTCTTTATAAACGCACTAGCTGGAGTGACCTGTTTATTGAGAGGCACTGTTGGTGAGATTTTGCAAACTCGAAATGGTCAGTCTGTAGCAATGCAAATTTTAGAAGAGTGTCAGCAAGTAGCTAAAGCGTATGGTTATGCAGTTCGTCCAAGGGCAAACAAGATGACGAGAGATGCATTTGCTCAGGCAAACTCTCCGTTATCGGCATCAATGCTTAAAGATATTCAAAATTACTCTACCATTGAGTTAAATCTGATCGCTGAATTGTGTGATTTTGCAGAGAAAAAATCAATTTCTATACCTTTTATGCAAGCGGTGTACAGCCACTTACAAGTGTACCAGAACAAATTGAAGGAATGTTAGCCATGAATAATGAAGCGAGCAGTTATAAAGCTGCAATAGAGCAGGTAGGTAGAATTAAGTCATTTTACCAGTTTGCTCTGAAAGGGTTAGTACTGTGTGTATTGTTGGTGCTACTTAATGCAGTTATCAATCATGAATATATGTGGAGCCTTTGGGTTCTTGCTGGTTGGTCGATATTGTTCGTACTACGCTGGATTAGCTGTTTTGGCTTCCCCTCTTTTTTTGACCGAGATTGGGAGAAAAAACAGATAGATAAACGGCTTTCAAAGATGAATAAGTGAGGTGCTTGGTGTACGTAGCTCCGATATTATTTAGCTTCAATTAGCTCTATAATATCGGTACTACCTAAGGTGTATCGATCAAAAATACAGGTTGAATCACTACAATTTATGCGTTTTGGGTTGCTCTTAAGTTCTAAGGTTTTAACAAGGTGGTAACTTGGAGCGTTTTGCCATATTTTTAGCTCTGTATCATGAATTAACAATATATAATCTGATGTGACTGCCCATCGTCCTGAAGAGTAGGTTTCAAATTCTTCAATAAGCAGCTTCTTCTCCCTTGTGTATGGATTATAGCGCCAAAGTCCTGGCTTCCTAAACTGAGTAAGATAAATATCATTTTTAAAAAAGTGCCCCGTATAGCCAGATACGCCAAGTAGTTCTTTCTGATCTGTATCCAACTTGAGTGATTCCAGATACCAGCTTTCGTTGACTTCTTTGCTAAACAGAACCTTATTGATGTCTTTTGAGTACGTAAAGTTCTCAAGGTTAGGGAGGTCTTCTTTTAATATCGTAATTTCATTTGTTTGTTTGTCGATTCTGAATAATTTGCCAGGGGTCGTTGCGAGAATGCAGTCACCTGCATCAGCCAGAGTGCTTATATGCTCGAGTTCAGGAGAGTCTGAAACCAGAACGTTCGTCTTTCCTGTACTATGCCATATCCCATTTCGATTTGAGCGATTGCTTATATAATAGAAACTACCATCGTCTTGAGGTGCTGTAGGAGTGTGCTCGTAGTAATCTATTTTGTCTCGTTCTTCCAAAGCCAATGTGTTTAAATCAAGATAAGACAGTTCTGAGAGGAATAGATTGCCTTTACTCATGATGACAGAGTCACCGATCGCTTCTGCCATATAAAGTTGAAATGGTAATTCATCAAGTGCCGAAAACTTTTGCTTGGCAATAGAGTAAGAAAGTAATTTACCATCTTTAGTGAAAATAAGTTCATCGTCAGATCGCCAACTAATTTTGTCGATTAAAAAGGGCTTTGAAAATAGTTTTCTTGTTTCGCCTGTTTGGATATTCATTACCCAAATGCTAGAACGTTCCCAGAATAAGTCTCTGACAAACGCAATGTAATTACCATTTGGGCTAATTGCTGTGCCATAATCACCTCTCCCTGTTGTAGGAGGGGAGGTAAAGTTCCTGATCAGACCTGTGGTAAGATCATGTTTGACGATTACGAATGGACTGGAGAGTTGATCACCTTTTGCGTAGAAAAGTGAGTTACCGTCTTTAGCAAACGTCACTGACATGAGGTAGCCCCCTTCAGCACATGAATCGAGGAGCTTCTTCTCCTCCATAATCAGTTCATTTCCTGCCACACGTGTGATAAACAGTTGGCATTGTTTGCCCTGGTGCTCGACAAAAGCGAAAGACAAGCCATCTCTAGAAAATGCAAAAGACGTTAAACGCTGGTTGTTTCCCAACTCAACAAGTTGTTTCTCACCTGTGGATAGCTGTTTGACCATCAAGGTATATTGAGATTCTTGCTCATTTAAATACACCAATAGACTTTTATCCGGCGAGATAGCAAAATCATATTCAATTCCGCGATCAAAAGTTAACGTCTTTTGTGAAAAGCTTGGAGTAACAAAATTCGCTGAAAAGCTTGGAGCCAAAAACAGCACGGCGGTAAATGCTGTGATTAAACTAATGCTAATCAGCTGCTTTTTATGGTTTAGCAATTGTAATAAAGAGGAGTTCTTCTGTTCTGATGAGATGGCTTTGGGTTGCGCAAGCCCTTGCGCCTTATTGTTCTCAGGGTGTGGTTTTAGCTTGGAAGCACTTCCTGTCTCTAGTTGTTTCTCAGCATATTGCTGGGTGGTATATCTACTCACCTGTTCAAAGGCATTAAAACGATAGCCTTTTTTGGGGACGGTAGAAATGTACTTAAGATTGGGGTCACCGCAGTTAATCAGCTTCCTAAGTTCAGAAATAACAGACGCGATAGTGTTTGTATCACGATATTGAGTACCCCATACTTCCATCAATAAAGTATCATAATCTACAGTTTGCCCGTTAGCCTCCAGCAACGCTTTCAAGCATGCATTGTGGCGAGCAGCTAAGCGGAATATTTCTCCGGTTTTCAGTATTAGCTCATTATTAGAAGCCACGAAAGTCCAATGAGGGGTGCTGTATATGTGCATGACTACGTCTAAATCCCCGCTACCCAATCCTGATTTAACTATTTATAATATTTGTGCGTTAAACTCAACGGCATGTTGTGATGGATGTTAGTATCGATATTGGTTACGTAAATGTCAATATATTGGTTGAAAATTCAGTGAAGGTTAATATTAAGGTGACTTTATTTGGTTTTTTTTAACAATAACGTGGTTGTGTGATGCTGTTTTTATTTTGGGTTATTTCATTAGTGAGTTTATCTTAACTTACTTATTCTTATTATCTTTTTTATTTTTTCACTGCTGATTTAGATTGTTCCGAAAAATAAAATGGAACATATTAGCTTCTGCAGTGAAATCTGTCGATTTTTCACGCGGTGAGCTGTCAGGAAACAGATTTAAAGGCATTTGTGGATTAGCCAAATTGATGCAAGACGATGAGCTCCTATCCGGTACTGTGGCTGATAATATTGCCTTTTTTGATTCACCAATCAATATGGAAAAAGTAGTGCATTGTGCTCAATTAGCAGCTATCCATGATGATATTAGCGATATGCCAATGGGCTATGACAGCCTGATTGGTGATATGGGGTCGAGCTTATCCGGCGGTCAAAAGCAGCGGATCATCTTGGCGCGTGCTCTATATAAAGACCCTAAGATTCTGTTTATGGATGAAGCAACAAGCCACCTTGATACGGGGCTGGAAGAAGATATCAATGAAGCGGTATCGCGGTTGAAAATTACCCGTGTGATCATTGCTATGACAGCCTGATTGGTGATATGGGGTCGAGCTTATCCGGCGGTCAAAAGCAGCGGATCATCTTGGCGCGTGCTCTATATAAAGACCCTAAGATTCTGTTTATGGATGAAGCAACAAGCCACCTTGATACGGGGCTGGAAGAAGATATCAATGAAGCGGTATCGCGGTTGAAAATTACCCGTGTGATCATTGCGCACCGTAAAGAAACTATCGCCTCGGCTGACAGAGAAATTAAGCTCAAAAAGCCGATGCATAGTGAGGGTGAGGAGCAAACGTCAACATCTGATTCAGAATAAATAAAGCGAGCACAGAGCTCGCTTGATATGTATCTTTATGGGATCTGACAGGTGTGCTCACGGCAAGAGCGGTTACGACCTGTCCAACAGTCACCGTAGCGATCAGTGAATAAGGCTGCTGCAGGAGATTTACCACCAGCAATCTGAGGTGTCATATTCGCTGGAATAGATTTGCTGTCGTTGGAAAGCGCTTTTATACACTTTTTGTTTAGTGCTAATTTCATTTGTTGTTCCTTACTTTTGCGGTTAATAACAATCCTTTATTTCAATCCTTTTAACCCCCCAAACTCAAAGGGCGTACAAAAAAACTAGTTCTAGTTAGGGTGAATGTCAATTCTTTGTTTGTTTTGTGTTTATCTGTATTTCTTGTGTGTCAAAGTTTGAGTTTGACTGAACAAAAGGTTAACTTACCTGTAGTGAAGACAAAATAAAAAACAGAATTTGAACAAGGATAAGTATGCTAATGCCATTAGATATAGAAAAAAAAGAACTCATCCTGGCTATGGTAGAAAAGCTGGCTAAGCAGGTAGAGTCAGACCTAGAAATGCTAGACCGTAATGGTTTGCTCAGTGGTCTTGCTGGGCACTTATTGTTTTTATTTCGAGCGGCGAACTTTAATGATGCTTGGGTCGATGAGGAAAAATTTCATCTGGCGCTAGATAAGCTCCAAAACGAATTGGCGGAACAAACCCCGGAACTGAGTTCAGGGTTAGCTGGGCAGGCGTGGGTGCTTGAATATTTTAACCAGTATGACGACGAAGATTATGACCCTGAGCTGCTGGAGGAGATAGATCACTTCTTTGCAACGGCACTTGATTTTACTCCTTGGACGGGAGAAATTGAAATGGTGCTCGGCCTAGCTGGTTATTCACCCTATATCTCACGTCGCGCAAAGAGAACTAAACAAAGCACATTATTTGATCGGTTAGTGACGGGTTATGAATCGGTTGCTGTAGAGTTGAGTGATCAGCAGATCGCTTGGTCTCAGCCAAAACAATCCGTATATCGTTTCGATAAAGAAGATACGGAAAGTCATGAGTTTAATTTGGGACTAGCGCATGGCGTACCTGGCATTATTGCCGCACTTCTTCCCGCGCTTCAGGATCAAAAGGTAAAATTGCGCGCGCAGAAGCTAGTTATCGCGGGTTGTGATTGGCTGCTTGAACAACAAAGTCATGCAGAGGATAAGAAGGCGTGCTTTGGCTCATGTGCAGGCGACGAGCACCATTCTCGGTTAGGTTGGTGCTATGGTGACTTAACTATTGCGTTGACACTTGCAAGAGCTGGGCATGCGCTTGATAAGCCAAGGTATGTTGAGCAGGCATTGGAAATCGCTTTGTTTAACGTCGATAGAGATGCAACACAAGGCCATATTAACGATGCCGGACTTTGTCATGGATTTTTTGGGTTAGTCACCATTTATCAACTGCTCAACCAAATCATGCCTCATCCTAAGTTACAGCAGGCCGCCTTAACTTGGCTAGATTATGGCTTAAATCAGTACCAAGAGCGTGGATTAGAGGCCTTATATTCATATAACGGTCTGGAAAAGGCACATCAGGAAGATCATAGCTTTTTAATGGGTTATTCTGGTATTGGCCTTGCTTTAATTGGCGTGTTAGATGACAACCTAGATTGGGTTGATTGTTTGCTAATGAGTTAAGGAGTGACTATGTCAGCTAAAATATCAACAGATTCCTTTTTTGTATTAAGGACACCAAAGCTGCCGATTGAAACCATGTTCAATCAACAAGATACTAATGCTATGCTGAGTGCCTGGCTCGCCACACCTGGTGTGGTGGAAGCCCTTTATGTCGCAAGTCCTTCGTTGCTCGAACGCTTAGAACAGTGGCGCGAAAAGCCAAACTCTAAACAAGGTAAAAAAGTTGCTTTAGCACTGCTGAGATATTTAATTCGGATGTCATCTCGTCCTACACCTTTTGGTCTTTTTTCGGGGATCCATACGGGTAAAATTGGCTCAGAAACTCGACTTGTGAGTGATAACGCAGAGCATGATTCCCGCAAAACTCGTTTAGATATGTTTCTATTGTCAGCTGTTCGCTCTCATTTAGCCGAAACGGAAGCAAAATCGGATAGTTTGTCCTATTTACCAAATCCTTCCCATTACTTCATAGCAGATCAGTGTCGTTATATAGAAACTTACCTCTCTGATGACTCGATGCAATATCGCCTAAGTGCAGTCGATAGTGATGAATACTTCATCACTATGTTGGAGCTTGCGAAGCAAAAGCTCAGCTTTTCTCAGTTAATTGAGCAATTTTGTCACCGCTATAACGAAGCTGAATATGATGAAGTTAGCGCCTATCTAGAAGAGCTCATTAGCGAAGGGGTGTTAATTCCTGATATTCCGCTACCTCTTACCGGTGATAGCCCCGACATCGCGCTAATTAAAGCACTGAAAACCATCGCGCCAGCAGAGATTTATACTAAGGTGGAGCAAGCAGTTAATGACCTTGCTATTATGGATGAAAAGGGACATGCAACGCCTGAAGAATATCAAACCATTTTTAATTACCTCTCTGAATTACCAGTAAAAGTTCAAGAAAACAAACTGTTTCAATCGGATACTTATCGCGCGTTTTTGCATTGCGAAATGTCACGACAAGAAGTTGCGAGAGTGAACAAGCAGCTGCAATTGATTGCGAGTTTGAATCGCAGCACTAAGCAGAATCCACTTGAAAATTTTATTTCTAAGTTTAACGCGCGATTTGAAGGACAATTTGTGCCTTTGGACATGGTATTGGATGATGAATCGGGTATCAGTGTCTCAACAGAAACTGGTTATGATGCCCCTCTTGTGGGTGGTTTGCAGTTGGGTCGAGCGAATAGCGGTCAATCTAGTTCCCCTGAATATACTGAACTGGATCACATTATTGAGCAGGCAGTTACATTGCCAAGCAATTTAGGTACAAGCTGTGTGGCTCTTACCAGTAGTGAGTTGAAACAAAGAGTTAAGGATAAAGTAGAACTTAACTTGCCACGTTCAATGGCTGTAATGTTGAGTTTATTTGAGGACGAAAAGTCTAATCCCGTATTTAAGTTCAACGGTTGTTACGGGCCGTCTGCGGCCAATCTTTTGGGTCGCTTCTGTCACCTTGATGAAACATTAAAAGAATCGGTTATTCATCATTTAGAGCAAGAACATAGTCACAGTGAAGACGTTATCTTCGCTGAAATTGTACATATGCCTGAAGGAAGACCCGGTAACGTAATTGCGAGGCCACATTTACGACAATACGAAATCGTCTTCATGGCGGACAGTTCACTTGACCCTGAATACCAGATCCCGCTAAGTGATTTATACGTTTGGGTCGAAAGCCAGCAGGTTAAACTCTGGAGTAAGCGGTTAGATAAGCGCATTATTCCTCGCTTATCCAGTGCGCATAACTTCTCTGCCAGAAGCTTGAGTGCTTATAAATTCCTTTGTATGTTGCAACATCAAGAAAGTGAAACGCCCAAGTTTTCACTGCCCTCGAGCCTAAGAAACGCAACCTATGTCCCACGTATCATGTTAGATAACCTGATTCTGCATGAGAAAACATGGCGTATTGAGCGCAAAGAGCTTGAGGCGTTGCTGGTTAATCAGAGCATCGAAGAAAATAAGCTTCAACAACTCAAAGATAAGTATTTGTTAGACGATTGGGTGAGCTTTGCTGCAGGTGATAATGTGCTAACTTTGAGTTTGAGCCAAAGTGCGATGGTAGAAGTTTTGTTGATGGAAACCAAAGGCCGTCATACGGTTGAGCTCAGTGAAGTGTTGGCATCTCAATTTGCACCACGAGTAACAGATCCACAGGGTCGTCATTATACTAATGAAATCATTGTTCCTTTACTTAATGAGAGTGCAGCTTCTCACACGCACTACATTGAAAAACCGTTAGAAAATATTACGGCTACACCAATCTCTCGGCGTTTTAGTGCTGGTTCCGAGTGGCTTAGCTTAAAAATATATTCAGGTAATACTATTGTTGAGCAGCTGCTTTATGAGCAGTTATTGCCGCTTATTGAGGAAAATAGCGCATTATTCGATAAGTGGTTCTTTATTCGCTATGGCGATCCTGACTGGCATCTACGCTTACGCTTCCAAGGCAAGCCAGAAGTACTTTGTGGAGAGCTATTGCCGAAACTTAATCAGCTGTTGTCACCTATGATAGAGAGCTCTCAGCTACATAAAGTTGAATTAATGACTTATGAGCGAGAGGTTGAGCGTTACGGCGGTCCGCAGTCTATGGCTTTGATTGAAAGCTTATTTATGTTTGACAGTGAGCTTATTGCAAAAAGTTGCCAGCTTGTCGCAGAGTTTGGTGAAGATGTCCGTTGGCGCGTCGCGTTAGCTTTTACTAATCGACTGCTAACGTTATTTAGCTATGATGCTGAACAAAAGCTATCGCTAATCTCTTCATTGCGCGCAGGGTTTGGTAAAGAATTTAATGAGAGTAGTGCGCTGAGAAAGCAGCTCGGCAATCGTTATCGCGACCATCAAACACAGCTCGATGATGACTTTGCGAAGCTTAATATTTCGAACCTAGCGCAATGTGATGAGGCTCAGCAAGCTATACTTGCACTGTTAGAAGGTTGGCAAATGCAGGCTGAGCCAGTGGTGAAGGAAATTCTGACGTTAGAAAAGTCAGGTTCGCTTAACCTGAGTACACAATCATTGCTGGGCTCTCTTTTACACATGCATAACAACCGTATGTTTAAAGCCTATGGTCGAGAGCAAGAATTTGTTATTCATGATATGTTGAGACGAAAATACTTTTCTGAATCTAAAGCCTTGTAGAGTATGAAAAGGTTGGCTTGATTGCCAACCTTTTTCATTTATGAGCTATGCTGATGCTTTATTTTGCATTTTTTCACCAGCAAGCTGTGGCAGTACTCGCTCAATGAATTGTTGAAGTGGTTTAACGTGCGCTTCTATGTCAGTCCAATCCGCTTCTAAGTCCTCAATAATATGATGAGTTTCTATCACCTCACCTTGATAGCAAAGTTCAATGATGGGGTGTAAGAATTTACTTAATTCCGCGTCAGTCGCGTTGTCTTTATGCACCCGAACCTGGTTGAACGGGTCACCTTCAATTGGCGCACCAAAGTCTAATGCTATCTGCAAATGATAGTGATCACCTAGGTGAGCATGGAGGTATGGACTCGGTAGGTGCTTGTAATACTGCGCCATACCGGTCTCAGATACTGTGACGGCATCCACCATAAAGCCATGTTGCTGCCATAGCGCGCTAGTCTCATTGATACGGCTGAGGATTGCGCTGCTAATTGCTTCTGGTGTGCCAAGGTGTTGATCGCATGCAAGCGCGGTATCGTGATGTTTTTGCTTTAACATCTCGACTAAAGCGCGGCTATTGTATCTAAAACCATGAATAAAGCCTGAAGTTGACTTACGATATTTGGTGGATTGAGTGAGCGTGCCTGCAAAGTAAAGACCTTTCACATTAATGGATTCAAAGCTGCAATCTAGAGACGGGAAGCGGCCCTCAATCATTAAATCGGGTTTTGCGCTATCGGCAAAAACGCTGCTATCCATGGCAAACCCTGTACAACAAATGATCTCGTCATACTCTATGGTTTCTTGCTCTCCATTTGCGTGGGCATAACTAAAGTGCACGATAAAGCGGTCGTCTTGTTTCTCAATTAACTTAATGTCGGCGTCTAAGATAGCATTTTGAGATTTAAGCTGATAAGTATCTAAAATATTATTGTTTACGGCACGTAGGTCGCCAACATAGTGCGTCTTCCATGCCATGTCTAAAGGATTTGGACTACAAACATGGATTAGACTTGTAGCAGGAATAAGGTGATCAGCCGTTTCGAAAGCGGAGTTTCCTTTACCGAGAATAAGTACGCGCTTGTTTGCAAACGGGGCCAAATCAATATTTAAGTCAGAGTATTGCGTCACTAACTCAATTCCCTCGATCTTTGGAATATAAGGTTTAGGGACGCCTGTACTAACGATAACGCGAGACGCTTCATATTGATCATTACTTGTTGTAGTTACTACAAAGTGCCCAGCAATTTTTTCGATGGACTTAACATGTTGGTTATAAGCAACATTTAGCTGATTTTGGTCGACATAATGATTGAGATATTTGACTAAATTATCTGCACTTGGGAAAAAGTTTTGGTCAAAGCTTGAAAAGTTTAGGCTGTAGTCATCAGTTAAAATTGAGTTCCAGTCGTGTCGTAAGTTGAACTCAGGGTTTGTTGAACCAGTATATACTTTATTAATTGAAATCAGTTTTCGATGAATTGGGAATGTTTCGAAAAAACATCCTGCGCGCTGACCTGACTCCAACATAAGGTAGGACAAGCCATTTTGTTTTAGATGATAAGCAGTTTGGACCCCCGCAGGGCCTGCGCCAATAATAAGATAATCAAGCATGTTCGTTGTTCCTTGTTGGTGTTGGTGCTGCAACAACTACTCTAGACAGGGTAAGGTTCCCCGCTTTCCCTATTGCAGTTATGATATTAATTTGTTGTGTAATTGTTGTTTTAAAATGTGTATTAATTGTGTATTTGCAATGTTTTTTTACCAATGGTGGGATGACTGGTTCACCTTAAGTACGCAACCTGTGCATGAAGATTTATACTGATTGAGACACAATCAACGGAAATAAAAATGATGAAAAAATTCGGGCTCGCCATATTGGTGGTATTCAGCACGCTATCTTGGGCTAATGAAAAATTAAATGAAGAACTCTCGGTGTTTACACCTTATCTCGGTACTTGGCAATCGGACTTTGATGTAGCTACAGGTAAACCAAAGATGCAGGATGTGAGTCACTGGGAGCGGGCTTTAAATGGCACGGCTGTTCGTACCTTACATTCAATCAACGATGGCATGTACGGCGGAGAGTCATTAATTTTCTGGGATAAAAGTAAAAACAGTCTAGTGTTTTACTATTTTACGACGGCAGGGTTTTACACCCAAGGAACGATGGAAGTCCTGAGCCAGACCGAGTTTGTGGCATACGAAGATGTCATTAATAACAAAGATGGCATTACAAAGGTGAAATCAACCAGTAAATTTGAGAGTGGTCAATTTACGGTGTCGACACAATATTTGAAAAACGGCAAGTGGACTCAACCTGAGTCGCGTGTTTACACGAAAAGTGAGAAAGAGGTTAAATTTAAATAAGCCTTAAAGTGCCTCTAATGAGGCACTGAACTGTGATCTTTACTCTTGATTAGTAAATATCAGGGCAAGTGTGGCGACCACACGTATTGGCAACACAATGCGTTAGCCTGTCTTGGCTGAAACGAAGCGCGCCGCCTGCAACTTGTGGAGTCATTACTGCAGGTACTGTTTGTTTGTCAGCAGATAGGGCTTTGATTTTCTTTTTGTTTAACGATAATTTCATTTCAGTATTCCTTCTAAACTAGATGCTCAGATTGAGCTACAAAAGTGGATTAACGCGAACTAATTTGTTTCGATTTTTTCGAACAAAAAAGAAACACAATTGCCAAGCTAAAACATATTGCTTACTTTTTCAACATTTTGCTTTCGAATGATTATGTGATGGGATATTTGGCAACAATGAAAACGCCAAGTACCTAATAAAGTACTCAGCGTTAAAAACCAGTTAGGGCTACTTTTTGTCTAAGCTTAGCGATCTTCCCTTGCGCTCGGAGCCTAACCGAGCTGCCCTAAGTGCAAGTACGTTGCTTAGTGAGGCATTGAAGGGCACCCAGTTGCCGTTTTCAAGCTGTGCTTCGATAACAAAACCCGGAATGGCGGTAAAAGCGTCGAGCTTTGCTCCAGATTGCTGTTTTGCGGCGACGACAGGAATGCGAAATTCAATTCCGGCTTGTGCTAATTTAGGCAGCTCTTGATGGCCCAGAATAGCCACGAATCGTTGCCAATCAGCCTCACGTTGCGCCTGTAACTTTGCAGTAAAATATCCGCTAGACTGGCTGTATATACGACCGGCTTGGTAGGGTAATTCCCACTCGGCATGGTGCCATGCACGCTCTGCAAGGGCCAATAGCCGTGGATAAAGCATGTATTCGGCTTGTGCATCACTGCGCAGCATTTCACTCCATAAGTGCCCTTGGAGCCCGGCAAACTTAACCCCTTTGTTTAGTGATGAGTCGCTGTCGTTGGCTATGTAGGCGTGGTTATTGGTATTTTTCCAGATCTCTGCATGTGCAGGAAGGTTGTCTGGCATAAATTCAAACATCTTCTTGCTTTCGATAGCACGGCTTGCCCAGTGATTACCACGCTCCTCTGGGTGAGATTGATATGGAAAGTCAAAGTAGGTTACATCAGGGCTAGACAAGACCACCTGCCAGCCCTGATTGGCGAAGCGATGCGCGACCGCGTGCCCGTTTTCGCTTAATGTCGCCCAAGCATTGCTCTGTACGTTTGCTGGCATATTTGCAGTACGTACATCACCTAAACCGTCGCTCCACCCTGCAACCTGTATTCCTTTCTTATCTAGCAGCTTTGCGATCCGTTCAATGAAGTAACCGTTAAAGTTGGTAAAATCTTTCACGCTTGAGCGCAATTTTTTACAAGCCGGCGATTCTAGCCAAGCACCTGCGGTTTCATCTGCACCTATATGGTAAGTGTTGAGTGGTACACCAGCACGGTCATGCAGCACTTTTACTTCGCTTAATACTTTGTCGATAAAGGTGTAAGTGTTTGTAATACAGACATTTAGCGTGTTGTCGTTGTAATGTTGAATGGAGCTGTAACGCGTCTTATCAGCAGTTTCTACTAATCGATATTGCTGTGCATCCTCTGGTTTGCCTTGTGCCATCAGCTTTTTATATCGCGCCTCCATGGCGATGATTGCTGCGCGTGAGTGACCTGGCATATCTAATGAGGGTAACACCTCGATATGATGCGCCTTGGCATAGCGCAGGATCTCAATATAATCTTCTGCAGAGTAAAAGCCATTCACTTGCGCGTTTTTATCATTCCCAGCGCCTAATTGCGGCAATAGGCAGCGAGTTTCGGTCAAATCAAAGCAGCGATAAGCACCGACCGAGGTGAGTTCATCAAGACCGTCTATGGCTAAGCGCCAGCCTTCATCATCCGCTAAATGAAGGTGCAATTTATTTAGCTTATACGCCGCCATCTGTTCAATGGTTTGTAAAATAAAGGCTTTGGAGCGGAAGTTGCGGGCAACATCGACGTGTAAACCACGAAAGTCATACCTTGGTGTATCAATAATATCCACCATGGGAATACTCAAATCATTAATATCCAGCAGTCCAGCAAGGCTTTGTAGCGCATAAAATGCAGCGGCGCTGTTATTGGCTTGGATTGAGATATTATTTTCGGCGACTGTCAGTTGATAATGTGGACTTGATTGCTTATTTGGCTTTACAGCGACATTAACTACAAGCCCGTCCTTGGTGCTTTTTACCCCAAGGGTATTGAGTCGCTGTTGTGCCATGGCGATAGCATCAGCTGAAATACCTGAAAGTTGCAGATTAATACCGGCTGCTAGATTGAGTCGTTTATCGGACAGCACTGTCAGTTGTTTAGGTTTTGGTATCAGCCCAATTGCAGCATCAAGTGTTGGCTGCACTTGATGCTGATATAAGTATTCGCTGCCCATCCACGGGGTGTCATCTTTACTGCTGGTTTGCAGCTGGTTGAGCGTATCAAATGGCGTCAGATAAGGTTGTAGCTCAAGTCCTGTGTCGTTATCGCGCTGGGTTTGCGTGCTTTTGATCACTTGTGGGGTGAGCTTAAGCTGCGCGTCCGTTACAACATAATTTGGCATAAACTCCGAGCGTGTAACCTGAGAGTCCTTGGTATAAAAGCGCACGGTAGTGGGAGTACTTGAAAACCCACTAAACCCTGCTGCAGGCGTGATTTTGTGAATATCACCATTGATATGGGTGATGGCAAAGTTATCGCCCTCAACATGGGAAATCGGCATCAGTTGGCTAAAAAAGATAGCAAAGTCATTATTTGCCTTGGTATTTTCTGTAGCTACGCTAAAACTCAGCTCTGAGTAATAACACTTTTGCTGTGCCTTGGGGCAGGTGCTTGGCTTGCTATCAAGCAAGGTGTACTTTACATCAAGATTTTGGCCCAACCAGTTTACAGCGGTTTGGTCGAGCGCATAAAGGGGTGACGACACCCCAAAAAGTAGGGCCATAAGCCGATTAAACTTCATTGGCTAGTTCCTTGTTATCATGGTTAATTTTATTGTGTTGAAACAATCCGTATGCCCCTAAAAGTGGCGCGTGATTTAAGGTGCTTGGAATGACACGAACGGATTGATATAAAGCATTGCCAAGCAACTGCTGCATCTTGGCTTCAAGTGCAGCGTTAAAATAGTCATATGAATGCGTCACGGAGCCGCCAAGTACAATGACATCTGGATTCAGCACCATGACTACTTGCGCGAGTGCATGACCAACGTGACTGCCAAAAGTCTCAAATTGTTGTAGTGCAAATGGGTCGCCACTGCGTGCTTGTTCGGCCAACCACCTCCCTTCAATTCCTTGTCGCCCAAAGAACTGTCCTGACGCATAATCTTCAATAATTCCATCAAGATAGCTTAAATTTCCTAGCTCTCCTGCAGCACTATGGTTACCCGTATATAAATTACCGTTAAACACAAAACCGGCACCAATGCCTGTGCCAAGGCATACGCCAATTAGGTTGTTGGCATGGTGGCCACCATATAAGTATTCACCAAATGCAAAGCAGTTTGCGTCATTATGGACAACAACGGGCAATGAAAAGTGGCGTTCTAACAACCGTTTCAGAGGCACATTTTGCCAATGAGGAATATTTTGTGTTGTCAGTACGGTGCCGCTGCACACATCCAGTGTGCTTGGTACGCCAATCGAAATACCAGTTGTTTCGGTCGTTAGGTTTTCTTCGATTAAACGGATAACAAAGGCATTAACTTGGTCTAAGTTGGCCTGACTAGGCACTGCATACTGGCGTACCTGCTCGACCTGAGTGTGCGCAACCGAAGCCACAAGCGCTTTGGTGCCACCCAAGTCAATACATAACAAAGAGTGATTCATCGTAATTTAACTATTTTCATTTAGAGGTTGAGACAGCGTCTTTTGACTATTGCCAAAAGTTTTATTTTTAATCAAAGGGTTAGCCCATACACCAACACTCAGAATATAGCTAAGTGGCAGTAGTAACAGCAGGGCAGCAAGTTGTAAGTTGTTACTCAATTCAGCCGCAAAACCTATGATGGGAGACATAAAAGCACCGCCAATGATCCCGGTACATAAAATCCCTGTGATTGCGCCATGGCCGGTTTTGAATGAATTTAATGCCAGAGCAAAGATGACCGACCACATAATGGAGAGGAAAAATCCCACAATTGGAAAAGCAATAAGCGCCACCGTAGTGCTACCGAATAACGCACTTAGGAGCGCGATAGCGGCGCCAGAGCTGAATAAAATCAAAAGCTTTTGCGCATCAATGAGTTTAAGTAGTGCCAGTCCAAGTAAACAGCCTAAGGTTAGGCATAACCAGAATTCGCTCACCACTTTTGCGCCTTCGATGGTTGGGTCTAAGCCATGATATTGCTGCAAAAAGACGGAAATAAGGTTAGCGACGCCTTGTTCTAGCGCAACATAAGCGGCGATGGCGGCAAAAAATTTCAGTACGGTTTTATCTTTAAAAAAACCGATACTTTGTGACCAGCTCAGCTGCTGCTTTTTCTGCTCCGGTACCGCGTTAAATGGCGTAAATTGCGAGAGTAATAGCATCACGACGCTTAGGATAGCGAATACCGCATAGATACTTAGCCAGGTTTTATCTGCTGGGATAACACCAGACAGCGCTCCGCCAAATCCCTCTGCGGTGGTGACTTGAGACTGTAGTTTGCTATAAACCAGAGGCGCGAGTGTTGCGGCAGCACCAAACATCAACTGCGCAAACACTGAAAGTACGGCAAAGTGTTCTGAACCACCGCTAGCGCGTAATAGTGGATTGATAGCCACTTGCAGTAGTGCCATGGCACAGCCGAGCATAAACAACGCAACCATGGCAATGGCAAACGTTGGCATTAGCACAAAGGTCGTTGCGCCAATTGCAGCAAGGGTAAATGCGAGCTGCATAACGGTTTTTTCTCCAAAACGCTGAACTAGCAGTCCCGCTGGAATAGACATCACACCATAAGCGATAAAAAAGGCGAACGGGAAAAACCCCGCAAGCGTAAGACCTATGTTGTAACTTTCTATTAATGCTGGAAAAATCGCGCCTAAAATATTGGTGATAAAGGACACCGTAAAAAAGGTTGCCAATACTAAGGCAATCACTAGGTAGCTTTTTTTCATGTTGTATTTCCACCTTCATTAGAGAGCGGGTGATGGCGTGGCGATCTCGCTTGTGGGCAGACAAACAAAAAGATCAAGGGGAATCTCACCACCACCCGCAATTGGGTTATGCACTGAACGCTTGTGCTCGCTGTAATTGTTCCAGTGCAGTTGTATGGGCAGTAAAATGCTCATCACTAAGCTTCGTTAGATAGGCCTTGGCTGCCTGTTCGATATGCTGTGGTGCTTGATCAAAGGGCATTTGGCAGGTGCTATCGCGATGATCCATGCCGCCAAGTAAGCAATACCAACTGGGACGAATATAGGGTGAGTGCTTCCTGTGTTGGTTGAACCAAGCATCAAAATCACCACCGCTACGCCAGTGTGTGAGCAGCTCATCGAGCTCGTTTAAGCTCAGTGCTGCGATTTTCGCATCTTGCCAATACGGTGAATCTGCGCGTTTGCTGGTGGCGTAATGTGCCAGTACATACTCTTTAATACCGAGCACCAGCTCTGACAGTTGTTGATTGATGGCTTGTGCCTCGAGCTGTTGCGAAAGCAGCCGATTCAATAACTCAATGCTATAACCTGTGACCATCAGCGCGGTGGCTTCAAGTGGTTCAATAAAGCTCTGCGCGAGGCCAATAGCAAACACATTGCCTTCAACACTGCGTGCCATCATGCCCACTTTCATGGTGAGATGTTTGGCTTGTCCTTTATCGAGTTGCGCGGCTTGGCGCAGTTGAGCTTCAGCCTCTTCGGGAGTGGTATGTGCGCTGCTGTACACGTAACCATGTCCGGTTCTGCCTTGTAGCGGGATCTGCCAGCGCCAGCCGCACGGCATCGCGATAGCAGAAGTACTTGAAGGTAGCGGGTTGATTTTAGCGCCGGCAATCGCGACAGCTGAATCATTGAGTAACTGATCTGCAAAGGAAATAAAGGGCACTTCGAGCGTTTTCTCTATCAGTAGGGCGTTAAACCCTGAGGCATCGACGTAAAAATCGCTTTTCACCTGCTCACCTGACTCAAGTGTCAGTGCAATAATTTCTTTGGCATGATGCTGTACGCTACTCACCGTACTTTGAATATGCTTTACGCCTTGCGCTAGGCTAAATGCCCTTAACCAATCCGCAAGTTTTTGCGCATCAAAGTGATAGCCGTACTCAAGCGCCCTTGGTAATGGACACTGTGGCAGAGGTGCTTGTTGCTTGTCGGCCAGCACTGCGGCTAAGAAGTAATGTTCGGGCTTATCTATATATTCGCTACCACGACGTCTGGCGTTGGCGTTGACAAAGTAAACTTCCGCTGTTTTTGCATCCATTTCAGAGAAGAAGGGATGGAAATAGCTGCCATTGTCGCCATTCCAGTTATCAAAATAGATCCCGGTTTTATAGCTTGCTTGGCACGCGGGCATCCAATCGCGCTCTTTCACACCAAGGCTTTGCATAAAAAGCTGCAAATGTGGCGTTGAGCCTTCGCCAACGCCAATTCTGCCAATACTCGATGACTCAATCACCGTGACCGATAAATTGGGTTGATGCTTAGCAAGGTAGGCTGCGCACATCCAACCGGCGGTACCGCCACCAAGGATGGTGAGTGACTGTATTGTTTTCATAGGCAAATGAGTTTTCATAGGCAAATGACCCCAGCCGCAAGCGACTGGGGCTCCGAGGTTAGAACTTATAGCTGACGCCAAGGTAATAACGCGTACCAAATTCAATGGTGTTCTGCGTTAAGTTGTAGTTGGTGTCGTAAGATTGAATAACCTCATTGGTCAGGTTTACACCCTCTAAGCTGACATCCAGATTTTCCATTGCATGCCACACCAAAGATGCATCCCATTGTTGGTAGCTATCGTTGCGCACCGCTTGTGCTGCACCGACGCCAATCCATTCACTACGCCAGTTATAAGCGATACGTGCACTGAACTGCTCGTTTTCGAAAAATAGCGAGCCGTTAAATGAGTTTTCAGATACTCCCGGCACCATTTCTTTTGCATTATCTGGTGTGGTGGTTTCACTATCCACGTAGGTGTAGTTAGTAATAAAGCCAAAGCCATTATCAAAGCTATGTTGAAGCTGCAGTTCTATCCCTGTTACGTCACCGTCTCCGTTACTACGTGGGCGTGTGACTCGGCATTGATCATACTTAGAAGGGTCGGTACCGCATCCGTCTACATATTCAATCGCTTCGGTAGAAAAGACAACGTTGTCAATTTTCTTCACAAAAACGGCTGCTGAGAGCAAGGAAGCTTCGGTAAAGTAATATTCAACGCCAATATCTGCTTGATCTGCTTCATAAGGTTTAAGGTTCGGGTTACCACCGGAGGCAGAACCAAAGTTGGCATCGATCGCTAGGCCTGGTTTTAAGTCGTTGTAGTTAACTCGAGACATAACGCTAGAGGCGGCCGCACGGATGATAATATCGTCGCTGTAGTCATAAGCGAAGTTGATGCTCGGTAGCCAGTTGTCGTAGTCAACCGTTTCATCGAAAACCGTGTTATCAACATAGCCGCTGGACTGCTGTTCTGTATCCACATAGCGTAAGCCGATATTACCGCGGAAGTTTTCACCGCTGAAGTCACTTTGCACATAGATAGCGAGCATATCTTCTTCGACATTGTAGGTTTTACCAAAATCTTGCTGCTCGATTAATTCACCCGCCTCATACTTGCCAGTGATAAAATCCCACCACTTATCTTCATCGAGCTTGGCGTATGAATTAAGAATATGTCCGCCCGTTTGCGAATGAAGATTGGTAAAAATACCATCACTCCAGTTAGCTAAGCTATTACCATCAGGGACAAAACCAACAACATCCGCTGGGTTTCTTTGGAGTGCGATACGTGAAAATTCGTTTTTGTTTACTTTCACACCCGCTTTGATGTTCTTGAAGTAATCGTGTTCTAACATCCACTTGATATCGGCTTGTGCATAACTTACTTCATGCTCTTGAACCGTAGTTTGGAAGTTTGATTCATGAGCAAATTTGAGCTGTGAGGCATCGGTTGGGTCTAACGAATCAAACCAAATTTGATAAGGGCCTGTGGCATCGTAAGTAAAGCCACCATCAGTACTATTTTGACCATTAGGGAAGGCTGGATCGCCAATTTTGTCACCTTCATCCGTTGCTGGGATCCACCAACTTGAGGAACCAAACTGTGTACCTCCATCAGATGTAGATCGACCAATAACACCGCTTACCTCGAAAGTATCACCGACGTATTTACCACTGAAGTTTAAGACATCGACTTCCATATTTACGGCGTTACGAACAGTAGGGTTGTATATAATGTTCGCGTAAGCTGGCAAAATACGCGCACGCTGCGTACCGCCCGCTGCGTTGTTTTGTACATCAACAGCACCTGCACCACGGGCACTTACGGTAAGGAAGTTATGGTTTACATGTGGATTGTCAAACTCAAAGCGAAAGTAGTCTACTGTAAACTCGGTGTTATCGCTTGGCGCAAATTGCGCCGTGAGTTGCGCGCTGGTGCGCTCGCGCTCAGCTCTAAATGCTTGTGAGCCGATTGCCCAAGCGCCCACTGTAGATGCTTGTCCCGTATCTTGATCCGCCGCAAAATATTCATAGTAGCCACCAATGGACTCAATAACGTGACGGCCTGAAGTCAGGTTCTCAACAGAATATGCTGCGAGCACACCAAATTTTTCATCGTCACTCTTCCAACTACCTAAAAACGATCCGCTTAAGTCATTTTCATCATACAAGGTAGAGCGGCCCATTTCTGCCGACACCATGTAAGTGTGTGCATCTAAGTCCAGTGGTTTACGCGTGACAAGATTCACTGTACCACCCAGCGCACCTTCTTCAAGGTTTGCTTCAGGCGTTTTGTAGACGTTCACTGCCGAAACTTGCTCTGCTGATAACAGCTCCATGTTAAAAGTACGTGTCGATGGACCTAAATCATACCAATCGGTACTGGCAACGGATTGGCCATTTAATAGAATGCGCGATTGCTCGGGCGCGGTACCACGGATAGTAACACCACTTACTTCACCATATTTACGGTCGACCGTGACCCCTGAAATACGCTGTAGCGCATCACCAATGTTTTTGTCGGGAAACTTACCAATATCTTCCGAGGTGATAGCATCAACAATACCATCTGCAAAGCGCTTGGTGTTCATTGAAGCTTCAAGCGAGCGGCGAATGCCTCTTACTTCAATCACTTCGACTTTTTCTGTTGCGCTTTGTTCTTCGGCTAATGCTGATGGTGCAGCGGTGAGTAAAAGGGGTGATAAGGTACTTGCTGTCACGATGGCGGCAAGTTTATTCAATTTAAATTGCTTCAACTTAGTTGTTTTCATTGTTCTGCCCATTGTTCCTATTTGTTGTTGGCAGAAGCTAGGGTATCGCCTTGGGTGTTTTTTAAGCGGTATATTTCTATCTACTAATGATACTTTTCACGCTTAAATGAGAGTAATTTGACAAAAATACTTCACTGCACTTCAGGCTGTCGCTATATTTCGATAGATTAATATTGGTTGGTGATTGAATTTGCATGATATGCAACTAGGTGTAACGAGTAGTTGTTTTAAAATTTATAACATGCAGATTTTAAATAAGTTTATTAATGTAAAAGGAAATTGCTATGCGCGCGATGTACGAGAAAGTACTGCCATCTCCTGGATGTTCATGGCGTTATTGCCTGTATCAGTTGCCCGAAATTCCCTTTAATTGGCACTATCATCCGGAATATGAAATCTGTTTGACGCTCAACAGTGTCGGTGTATGTCATGTGGGTGACCATATTGCCCCTTACGAAGACTTAGATTTGGTGATCCTAGGTCCTGACTTACCACATACTTGGCAGTCAAAGCCGAATCCGGATCACTCAGCTCATGTTGTCCATGTTGCACAAATACCCGCGCACTGGTTGGAGTCTTTAGTGGCTCAGCATCCTGAATTACATGGTTTATCTGAGTTGCTAAATGCAGCGCGCCGTGGCGTCAAATTTCCTGTGGAAGTCGCGAGGCAAGCGAAAAAGTGGTTTGAGCAAATCGCGGATGCCGAGCCGTTAATGCGCTTTGTGCTTTTGCTCGAAATGTTAACGCGGATGACGACATCAAACTATCAACATTTAGCCAGTAGCGGCTTTCGCTTTGACGCCCGCCATGATCCCGCGAAAGACAAGTTCGACCGGGTTATTGCCTATATCTATGATAATTACACCGACAAATTAAGCGCCGATGAGCTTGCACAACAAGTGCACATGAGCACCAATCACTTTCACCGTTTCTTTAAAAAGCGTACGGAGCGTACTGTGACGGAATTTATCAATCAGCTGCGTATTGCCAAGGCCTGTAAACTATTAATTAGCTCTGCCTCTCCCATTAGTGTGATATCGGATCAATGTGGTTTTAATAATATTTCTAATTTTAATCGTCGTTTTCAAGCGTTGAAGGCGTGTACGCCCAGTGAGTTTCGTGCACGGCTGCACCAAAAGGCATTGTATTGATCTGGACGTGAGCCTGTTTATGCGCTTTTTAATCAAAACTTCAATTCAAACCGTGAATATTTCGTAATGCTATGATATTCATGCTTATTCCTAAATATTCAACTTGGTATTTATCAAGGAATTGCCAAGAATGTGCCGGGTCGCAACAACAATAAACGAGGATGACCGTGATGACACTAGGACACTTTATAAAACAGATCCGTACACAAAAAGGCTTGAGCCAACCCCAGTTAGCGGAGCAAATGTGTGTTGAGCAAAGCTATTTATCTAAACTAGAAAACGACAAATCCGTGCCTTCTAACGAGGTATTTAGAAAGTTACTAACGGCGCTGAATTTATCCTTAGATGAGTGTATGCAAACCCTTTCAACACAAGGGAAGCGTGAAGAATTAAGCCAAATTCCAGATATAGAGTATTGGTATAAGCAGCATCAACAATCAAAACAAAAGCAATATAAGCAACTTGCGATATTAGCTATTTTGCTAGTGTCTCTCGGTGTTGGGTTATTTTGGAGTGGCTACAAACAGATATTTTTTAGTGAAAAACTGTTTGAATATGAATCTCAGGGGGTATTGCAAGCTGGTGAACCCGTCGAACTATATAGAAAATGGCGCTTTCTCCTTGTCCCTCATAGTAGGAATAGCGATATTGAATTTGTGGAGCAAGTTAAGCTTGCCATGGCGAAACGTTTAGATAAAAAAACGGTATTTTTTTCAGACTATAAAGGGAGCGCTTATACCGAATCAGTAACCGATGGTAGAAGGCATTATCGTTTTCAAGGCCCTAAATTTAGTGAGCGTGTAGAAAACGCCTGGCTGCAATTTATTGGCTTATTGTGTCTCTCCGCTGGGGTTATGCTAACTTTAGTAGGTAAGCGGTTAGTTAAACCTTAGATTATCAATATAGGTGTAAGATGCAAAAACGATTATTTTTTGGTATTGGCATGGATGACGACACTCGAGCGCATATTGGCCAATGGCTGGTGGATAGTGTGAGCGCGAGTAAAGCCAATACTCAGCCGAATAATTGGCATCTTACACTGGCGTTTCTTGCTATGGTGGAGGAGTCACAAGTAGCTGAGCTTTGTGATTTTGCGAGTGCTCTATCGGTGCCTAAATTTACACTCACCTTTGGTGACTATGGCTACTGGCAGCACAATGGCATTTTTTACTTAAAGCCCGAACACAAACCACAAGCTTTGCTTGATTTAGCCAATCCATTGCGTGCTTTTGGAGAAAAATGCGACCTCTATCACAACCCGCATCCATTCTCACCACATATCACGCTATTTCGAAATTGTAAGCCAGAACCTAGTGTTACGAAGCCCATTACGCCTTTCTCGCTGATGGTAAAGAAGTTCTACTTATACCACTCTCACCGCAATGAAAATGGCCTGATTTATGAGCCAATAGCGTCTTTCTTCTTGAGCTGAAATGTCTATTTTGAATGCTTTTTCCAAATAGAATAGAGTGTACTGCTAAGTAAACAGCTAAATAGCAAGACAAAGATATAATTTGGCACGCCGTTATAAAGATATAACGAGAGGTTAGTTGCTAATAATAGTAATAATGCAATGTACTTCATTCAGTTTAGTTCCTATATTCTTCAAAGCTTTATTGAGAACTAATGTTTGATACATCCCCTGTTATGCCCGTTTGTAGCAGGCCTTAGCTTTTCTTAGAGTAAAAGGGTTCGAGTAGATAACAGGCTAATCCATAGGCGCAGCCGAATCCGATAGCAACAATTGGTAGCATTTGTATTTCACTAGCACCAAGCCAACTGCCAAAAATAAACACCAATGACACAACAGAAACTAGGCATATTGTTATCTTTGCGAGCACAATTAAAATATGCTGTTTTAAAGGTAAGTCGCACTTTTCCTTCCATCTCTCTTGAAGTACTACGTAAATAAAAACGAAAAACACAGGTAACAGAGACTCAATAAACTCAAACATGATTTCGTGTCCTACTAAGTAGGTCAGATCCAGAACACGGAGCTGACCGATAGGTGAAGCGTATTTATTGTAAAGCTTCTTCGCTAATCCACCCAAAGCTGCGCCAACTAGAAAGGCAGCTACAAATCCAGCGCCATTAACTTGGTCTGTTACCAGACTATAACTGTATCTGTAGCGACTAGAGCGTCATGACAGAGAGGTCTTGCTGGAAATACAAGAGGTGTAGTTATGACTGCCATCCGTATTCGCCAGAGACTCACTCAATAAACCAACATATCCTAGATGTGACTTGGTCAAGTTAGCATAAAAACTCACAAGTTCAAAAACCAAGAAAATAAAATTTATTCAATAATATTAGTGCATTATGTTTATATGTTATAGAGGGATAACAACTCGGTTTGCCAATCGTTATAATTGTTTGTTAGCTATGTAGCCAACGCTTTAGCTTTTTAACCAAAGTTTCAAACCAAGTCAGTTGATAGCGTTTGTATTTCTCGCACTTGAGGAATAGCTTTTTGGTGGCTTCGTTTCGTGCTGGGCTAATATGTAGACGGCTACACTCTTTACTTGCGTTGTGCCAATCTTGTGCGCTGACGGCTTTAATTAAATTAGGAAAGGCCAAAAATAACTTACTGGTACCAAGGTTATAAGCCATATCCAATAGCGCAATCTTAGCGGGCGTCGGTAATAGCTGATAAGGAATGCTGCCAGTTTCTTGCTTGGCAAGAAAATGAATGAGGTACTGTTCAAATTCTTTGATTTGCTCTATAAGACATTTTTTAGACGCTTTTGGTGGCAAGGTAAGCTCGGTATATTGCGCATACCAAGAAGCTTTATAGCCGCTGGGTTTTCCCTTAATGTTACGGTATTCATCGCGCTTTTGTTGTAGGGTGGCAGAGCGTTTGGAGCGCCTATCTCGCATCGGTAATTGGCAGAATTGTTCAACACTTTGCATATGAAAACCAACACCAATCGTCGGATTGGCATTCACATCTAAGTACAAGTGTAGTACCTCGCCCTCAAATTGCAACAGATGCTGTATTACTCGTTGGTAGAATTTATCGGTGTCGTTGAACAACTAGGTACCTCAGTGATCACTGCTTTTTCATTCGTGGTATAGCACTGTTTTAGTATAGAACAGTAGCAGGCCTCTGCCTTAAAAACCGACTTATGGGCATCAATTTTGTCCCATAATCCACGATTAAAATTGCTTTTTGGCATGGTAAAAATGTTGAAAGTGTCGCCATCTGCCAGCAAAATCTTTTGTGGCGCACTGGAAACATACCAGCCAAACTTTTTTAGATAATTGATATTCGATTCTTCATTTTGAGCATCACTAAGCGCTGCTTGATAGGCGTTAAGGTTGCAACAAGCGTCCATCAGTTCGGTAACATCAAAGTAATTTTCGCCATCAAACTCGTACTTAATGTAGTGGATTATGGCAGGTCCGGTTCCTGAATTGCGAATATCGACTCTAATCGTTGCTTGAGTGGAGTCTAAATCAAAGTTGCTATAGCTGAATTGTAGCCATGGCCAGGTTTCAGTTTTTAGCTGCTTTTCGGCTGCGGAAACTTGCTCCTGAGCAGCCTTTGCTTGCAGGTAGGTGGCGTAAAACGACGCTGCGGAAATAAACATCGCACACAGGGCTAAAATGGTGTTCATTTTAGAGCGAGAGAGTTTAAATGTCCCTCTCGCTTGTCTTGAATTATGTGGAGATGGGTTTAGGCGCTCAGTGCGTTTCTCTTCGGTCAAATCTTCAGAGTGTGAGTTATTATTATGTTCTGACATATTTATCCAACTGATATTACGCCCTAGGGCGACAGAAATACGAGTAACGTATCGCCAATTTTCAGTCTATCTGTCGAAAGCTGATTCCATTGCTTTAGCTTAGCGACACTGACATTAAATTGTTTCGCAATGCGCCATAAACTATCGCCGTGTTTGATCTGATAGTCCAGTTGTTTGTCTGCCAAAATGGGCAAAATTAGCTTTTTTCCTGCACGAATACGGTCACTCTTTAATTGATTAAAGGCTTTTAATTCGGCGACAGTTAGCGAGTAGCGCTTTGCAATGGTGCTAAGAGAGTCTCCACGTCGAATAGTATAATGTTGCCATGTATCCGCGGGCATTTTTGGTAAGTGTGTGAGCATGGTTTGCCACTCTGACACGCGCGCTGTAGGGATGACAATATGCTCAGGGCCGCCGAGTAATGCAGGAAAACGTGCATAGCCTGGATTTAATACCTCGACTTCTTTCCAACCTTTAAGATCAGATAAAATAGCTTGTTGTTCGAGTTTAATAACGCTGATTAACGAACGATTAGGGATCTTAGGAAACTTCATTAAGTCATGCTTTAGCAGTTGTGATGCCGCAAGTAGCTTTGGTACGTAGTGACTTGTTTGGCGCGGTAGCTTCAAATGGAAAAAGTCAGTTGGTTTACCTGCTTTTTTATTTCGTTCAATGGCTGCAAGCACTCTACCTTCACCTGTGTTATAGGCGGCAATGGCATGATACCAATCACCATCAAAACGTTTGTGGAGGTATTGCAAAAAGTCCAATGCGACACGGGTCGAGTCTACGATATCTTGGCGGCCGTCATACCAAGCGTTGATCTTGGCATCATAATGTTTTGCAATCAGCGGTGTGAGTTGCCACAAACCCGAAGCATGCTTGTGAGAGTAGGCTTGGGTATTAAAGTCGCTTTCAATTAGCGGCATCAATGCAAGCTCTATTGGCATATCGCGCTTTTCGACTTCTTCTACTAAGTAATAAAGTAGCGGCGCTGCACGTTCACTGATGGTATCCATATAGTTTGGATGCCTGAGATACCAATCAATCCGTTGTTTTACACGCTTATCGTCGGAATCGGCAAAGCTGAGCTGATCTTTAATGCGGAGCCATAAATCATCAGTTGCGAGCGGATCATATGGTGTTTTAACCACCGTTTTAGCTTCGTTTTTAACTGTTTCTCTTGGCTTATTTACACCAGTTTGCACGGAGTTATCTGGCGTTGGTTCATCCTGTTGAGGTTGCTGTATTTGGCTACAGCCATTTAGGAGCAGGATTGCTGCGAGTAATGGAGTGATGAGGTTTTTCATAGAGCCTTTTTTATTATCCTTTTATTATGCAGTCCAATGAGGCATCTGAACCGCATAAGATTGTATATAAATTCGGTGCAAATGCAAAAATAGGCACCTTACCTGTTGCGGCTGTGTAGTGTAGAGCGATGAAATGGATACAAAATGAACTTTAGCGTTACAGCATTTATCATTGATTAATGGGATTAACGCAATAACACGCGATTGCTCACTGATCGTGTATTGCCCATTTATTCAAGGCCTAGTTGGTGCTTAAATTGTGTTTTATAGGTTCGCGAGAGCGTTAATACTTTCCCACTTTGCAATGCGATTTCACTGTCACCGCTGGCGAGCGGCGTAATACTCACCACTTTAGACACATTAATAGCAAAAGAGCGATGAATACGCACGAAGCCAACGGGGTCTAAGCGCTGACATAAAGTAGCAAGCGTTGAGCGTAGCGGATAAATGCGGCCATTTACGTGTAGATTGACGTAATTTCCAGACGACTGTAACCACTCAACCTCTTCAACTTTAACGATAAATTCTTTACCAAGCTTACGTACCAATAAGTGATGAATAGGTTTGTGGAGTGTTTCACCTTCATCGCTTTCTTGTTTTATCGGAGATGCTTCACCAAGCATATGGGAGACACTAAATTGATAACCTTTTATGAGTGCAATAAAGAACACCAAACTCCATGCATCTTTTTGATATTCATAGATAAGTTCAAACCAAGAAAGGTGAAAGTTGTAATCTAGTTGCAAACTAAAATAAATCGTTTCACGTAATAACACCATGATGCCAACATGGCCAAAACAAAATAACAGTGAGGCCATAAAAAAGCTAAAAGCGACGTTAACAGGTTTATGCCACTGCCAAGGAAATGCGTTTAAATACCAAGATATGACAGGAATTAAGGCTAGACTGGCAGCTGCACTGGTATATTCCCACACGAAAGGTTCCCACAGCGCAAAATCTAGCAGCGCATCTCGCTTGGCATCCATGATCAGAGTAATGGCATTTAAGGTGTTATTAATCGCCAGAAAGAGGGCGAGTAATGCCATTGCCATCAAAGGGTGGTATTGCTGAATAAAGGTACGTGAAAACATCATGGTTTGAGTTTTTCTTTTACTCTAGCAACTGGACGCAAAGCGGTCACTTATTTTATCCCTCTATTCCACGGTTTATCCCTAGCTATTGTTATTTAAGCAAATTTCGTTTGTTTGTACGCTGTATTGGCGCACTGTAAGGGTAAGTTTACTTTCAAAAAGAAAATAACATGGATCATTTAAATCGGCGAGTAGAGCTAGACTGGCTGCGTGTTATTGCATTTACAATACTCATTTTTTATCACACCGCTATGTTATATGTACCTAACTGGGGTTTTCACTACAAAAGTGCTTATACTTCGGTTTGGCTAGAATATCTGATGTTAGTGATCTCACCATGGCGCATGTTGCTTATCTGGTTTATCTCGGGAGTTGCGCTTAGATATATTTTTGATAAACAAGGAGCATGCACAGCCATGCTCTTTCGTACTCCTTTGTTATTGCTCCCACTATTATTTGGCATATGGGTTGTTGTGCCAGTGCAACTGTACGCAGAAATGCAGCAAAATGCTGGATTAACGCTCGGGTATGTTGATTTCTACAAACAGTTTATTGATTTTAACAGCCCTTTATTTAGTCAATATCAAAGCGGTATTTGGCCCCATGTCGATGTCAATCACTTGTGGTATTTGCGAGAATTATGGCGTTTTACTTTGCTCCTTGCTGTACTGCATATCGTCTTTAATTCTAAGCTTCAAGTAGTGCTCCGGCATTTTATCACTTTGCGCTGGCCAACTTATCTACTAAGCGTGCTGGCTTTTGCAAGCTTACTTTGGGCTCAGCTAGCATTGGAAGGTGATAGCAAAAGAGAGTTTCAGGGGTTTGTTTTTCTGCTCGCAGGTTATCTGCTTGCTAAGCATAATCGGTTTTGGGCTTGGCTTGCTCGACAAGGTAAAGTGCTGCTGTGGGTTTGTGCCGTCAACGCCATGATTATTTTGCTTTTATATCATTTTTACTGGTTGCAGCAAGACACGCGCACTACCTTCATTACTTGGGATGGGAGTCTTGTGTTGGTGTTACAGCGTGTGTGCGCAGTGTTGTTGATATTAGCATTAGCGGCGCGTTATCTTAACCGTCCTCATCCACTGCTTACGGGGCTCAATAAAGCGGTGTTTCCCATTTATCTCTGGCATCAAAGCGTGATTATTGCCTTGGCGCTCTGGCTGAGCCGTTATCAACTCGGTGGTGTGCCTGAGAGCCTGTTGGTGATCACAGGAACACTGCTATTTTCTGGATTGTTGTTTTGGCTGGTGCCAAAGCTGGGCTCCCTTGGGTTGATGATGGGGTATCGCGCAGCCTTGCTGACAAACAATAAAATTCTTTGGGGGGTGGGGTGTTTGTTATTGTTGCCGCTGATCCTCCGGATTATTTAACCAGTGTACTGCACCATTGTGCAATAAATGCTCTACTCTTATTGCTAGGGTCAGTATGCCTCCGATGGAGGATACTTCACGGATAGCATCGCCACGGTCAAGGTGGTGAGCGAAAATAAGAAGAGGGAATCAAGCAAATGAAACCAATTTCTTCACCTCTGGCGGCAATTCAGCCGCATTACGATGTACTTGTTATTGGTAGTGGTTATGGTGGCTCTATCGCTGCGTCACGCATGGCGAGAGCCGGAAAATCAGTCTGCCTACTTGAGCGAGGGCGCGAGTTTTTAACGGGAGAATTTCCGGATACCGAGTTGGAGGCCGCTGGTGAGTTGCAGTTTAATAGCCAAACAGGGCACAAGGGCTCTCATTTGGGATTATTTGATATTCATATGCACCGTGAACAGAATGTCGTCGTCGGTTGTGGCTTAGGTGGTACCTCTCTTATCAATGCCAATGTTGCTTTGTCCCCAGTAGATGCAGTACTGAGAGATCCAGTATGGCCACACGCGATCCGAGATGATGAGGATGGTTTGTTGGAAGAGGGATTCTCGCGGGCTCGAGAGATGCTGAAGCCTGCCTTATACCCTGAACATTACCCAACTTTGAATAAACTTAAGGCTCACCAGCAGTCGGCAAATGCATTAGAAGCCCCCTTTAATAAAGTACCAATCAATGTATGTTTTGCGACCCCAGAAGGTGGCATCAACCATGTGGGTGTTGAGCAGCAAGCATGTAATAACTGCGGAGACTGTGTGTCTGGTTGTAATTTCAATGCCAAAAATACCACCCGAATGAATTACTTACCGGATGCTTGGAATCATGGCGCAGAAATTTATTGTCAGGCCCGTGTGCGCTACCTTGAGAAAATCGACTCTGGTTGGCGGGTGTTTTACCAAGACATGGGAACCGGCGCAGAATGCTTTTCTGCAGCCCCGTTATTTGTTGAGGCGGATATTGTGCTCTTGGCCGCTGGCACGCTGGGTAGTAATGAAATTTTATTGCGTAGCCAAAGTCGCGGTTTGGCTATCTCTTCGCAACTTGGTCAGCATTTTACCGGTAATGGCGATATGTTGGGTTTTGGCTATAACTGCGACAGCGAAATCGGTGGTGTTGGGGTTGGCAATCTAGAACCAGAAGGCAAAGCGCCTACAGGACCTTGTATCACTAGTGCAATCGATCTTCGTGAAGCGAGCGAACGCGCGCAACAAATGATTATTGAAGAGGGAAGTTTACCCGGCGCCATGGCGGGAGTGTTACCAACTGCGCTTGCAAGTGCAGCGGGTGTAGTTGGACTCGACACGGATCATGGTTTTTATGACGCTTTGGAGGAGCAAGCGAGAGTATGGCAAAGCCAATGGCGAGGCGCTTATCATGGTGCGGTAAAACATACTCAGACCTACTTAGTAATGAGCCATGACGATAGCCAAGGTGTCATAACTTTAGAGCAAGACAAGTTGAACATCCGTTGGCCTGAGTTAGGAGCTCAGCCTAATTTTCATCATGCGAGTGAAAAGCTGCTTCAAGCGACAGCAGCGCTCGGTGGCACCTATGTTAAAAACCCAATTTGGTCACCGTGGTTGAATAATCGCTTGGTTACAGTTCATCCTTTAGGTGGCTGTCGGCTTGCTGAGACGGGTACCGAAGGGGTGGTGAATCATAAAGGGCAAGTGTTTACGGGAGAGAGTGATGCCTGTTACGACTCGCTCTATGTGTCAGATGGTGCCATCATTCCAACGTCGCTTGCGGTCAATCCGCTGCTTACGATAAGTGCATTGACAGAGCGCTGCTGTGCGCTTATCGCCAAGGACCGTGATTGGCAAATTAACTATCAATTGCCGTCAAGCCGCTCCCGTACCGCTGAGCCGACTACAACAGGGTTGGCGTTTACAGAGCGAATGCAGGGCTATTTTAGCCGCGTGGTAGAGCCAAGCACTACCTCTTTACAAACCTACTTGGCTGCCTATCAGCTGGGCCAAGAAACAAACCAAACTCTGTCTTTTGTATTGACGGTCACCTCGACGGATCTAGAGGTGATGTTGACCGACCCACAACATAAAGCGCATATTTCGGGTCGCGTTGAGTGTAATCTGCTTTCTGATAAACCACTGACCGTTCGCAATGGTGAGTTTCGTCTGTTTGAGCGTCAGGCCTTTCCTCCAAATACTCGGAAGATGATCTATAAAATGAATTTAATGGCGGAGGATGGCAAACAGTACTTCTTTAATGCCTTTAAGTTAATCAAAGACGACCCTCACTCTCTCGATCTTTGGGATGATACTACAACCTTATTTGTTGATATTCATGAAGGAGAAGATACTCAAGGGGCCATATGTGGTCACGGTATTATGAAGATAGCGCCGATTGATTTTGTGACGCAGCTTGCCACTATTCGTGTAAGTCATGCCGAGAGTAAAGCGGCTCGCTTAAAAGCCATCGCGCGCTTTGGGCAATTTTTTGCGGGCACACTATATCAGAGTTACGGCAGTATTTTTTACCAAGAAAAAACGCACGGTGGTGAATTGGTGCGCAAAAAACGGCCGCTAAGGGCTCCAACACCTGAAGTATACTTGTTTGATACAGCTGATCATGTGCAGCTATCGCTGACTCGTTATCGTGGCGGTGACAAGGGCCCGGTTATGTTAGTGCATGGGCTGGGAGTTGCTTCTAGTATCTTTTCCACCGATATGATAGATACCAACTTAGTCGAGTACCTAGTCGCTAACCAATATGACGTGTGGCTATTGGATTATCGAGTCAGTATTTTGTTGCCTGCTGCCGCAAAGCAATCAAATGGCGATCAGGTAGCGAAATACGATTACCCTGCTGCAGTGAACAAGATCCGAACCATCACGGGAGCAGATAGTATCCAGGCGGTGGTGCATTGTTATGGTGCTACGACCTTCTTTATGTCTATGCTTAGCGGCCTTTCGGGGGTTCGAAGTGTTGTTGCATCACAAATTGCGGCGGACGTGGTGGTGCCGATGGCAACGAAAATGAAGACAGGTTTACATCTCCCCTCATTTTTAGAAAGGCTGGGTGTAGACTCGCTAACGGCGCGAGTACCACAGCAGAGCAATGGGCTTGCCTCTTTGTATGATAAGGCGTTGGGCTTGTACGCGCTCGCTGAAGCACAGGGGCGATGCAACAATGACAGCTGCCATCGCGTGACTTTTATGTACGCCTCCTTATACCGTCATGACCAGTTAACCGATTTGCTGCATGAGCATATTGATGAACTATTTGCCGAAGCCAATATTCAAACCCTCGAGCACCTTGCTGCAATTTGTCGCGCAGGAAAACTGGTCGATGCAGATGGCAAGGACGTTTACATGCCACACATCAACCGGTTAAACATACCGACGCTATTTATTAGCGGGGCAGATAACGAGTGTTATTTACCCGAGAGCACGAAAAAAACCTATGAACGTCTTTGTCTTGCCTTTGGTGAGGCTAAGTTTACGCGTAAAGTGATCCCCAATTACGCGCATATAGATTGTATCTTTGGGCGTCAGGCTGATGTAGATGTTTTTCCTCATATTCTCAATCATTTAGAGCGATATTAGCCGTGGTTTTACGATTGCGGCTAACTATGACTGCCAATTTAAGTACTACACACTTTTGGATAGTTTTACCTTAGCTTTAATGTAGCACTAAATGACAACGAAGGATCTCAAATAACAAGGGCTCCCATATTACCAAACGAATATGTTTTGCTTCACCTAGATTGCGTTGATTACTAACCAAATACGCATCTGAAGCATGCGCCTTGTTCGCGCCTAAGATAAATTAAGTCGCCGCCATGATTAATCATAATTTGTCTTGAGAGGCTTAAGCCGATCCCCGAGCCTTGTTGTTTAGTGGTAAAAAACGGCACGAAAATCATGTCAATGACATGTTCTGCGATGCCGGGCCCATTATCGCTTATTTCTATATAGTGCTGGCCTGCGTTATTGGCTCCGGTCTTTAATACCACTTGGCGGGTGTTTCGCTGATCTTCTTCATTGCGCTGCTGCACCGCTTCTATGGCATTTTTGGTTAAGTTAATAAGTACTTGCTCAATTTGAGCCGTGTCTAACATCACCAGTTGGGAGTGGCTAACATCAATCTGTAAGTCTATGTTCGCTTGATGACAGCTTTGTTGATGTAACTGATAGATGCCCTCTACCAGCGGCGCAAGCTGGGCAGGTTGCAGCGCTGGGCTGGGTAAATTACTCACCGTTCTAAAACGGGCGATAAAAGCGCCCAGATACTCAGTGCGTTTTGCCAGTGTTTGCAACGCTAAGGCGAGGTCTTGTTTATCTTCTTCATCGTCAAAACTCAATGTGTCGGGCAAGAGTCCCCCACAGGTTTGTGCAATGGATGCCAGAGGTGTAATAGAGTTAGCTACCTCGTGCGTAAGCACTTTGGTGAGGCGTTTATAGGCTTGCTGCTCTTTGTTTTGTAATGCATCACGAATGGATTGTAAGGTGACAATTTTACGAATTTGCCCTTGGATCTGCGCTGATGTTATTTGTATAGACAAGTTATCTTGTTGCTCGCCATATTGCCAATTTGCTATCGTTTTCAAGCTCTTATCGCATTCATTAACCAGTGGTGCGATATCTTCTAAATCTTTGCTGTGATTAATGGGTTTACCGAGTAGGCGGGTTACCGCTGGGTTTGATTCAATAACCTTCCCCTCGCTGTCGAACACCAAAACCGCTAAGTCGATATGCACTAGCAAGGTTTGTAAAAAGTGAGCTTGCTGCTCGGCGCTCAACCGCGCGCTTTGGATCCGCGTTTTGATCTCTTCTAAGTGTTGCCGCATTGGGTGATGTTGGCTTAGTCCCAAGGAGCTATCGCCATTGGCTAAAGACTTAAGTACAAAACCCATGTGCTTGTTTTGCTTGTTAAATTGAAAGTATAAGGTTGAAATAAACGTGATGGTAATAAGGGTGATCAACAGCCAAGTTGCCGAAAAGCCACCTTGTATATACAAATATAGCGAGAGCCCACTGGAAATTACTAGACCAATGATAGTAAAGAAAAAAACAAGGATGGGATGGTGAGCAACGCGTGTCATTTCTTTTCTTCCTACAAATCGTACTTTTCTAAGCGACGATACATTGCCCCTCGGGTTAACCCGAGCGCTTTGGCTGCGTTTGAGACATTGCCTTGATAATGCTTGAGCGCTGCACGCACCGTATGTTGTTCAATTTCTTCAAGGTTGAAAGTGCCTTCAAAAGTGAGTGTATTGGTGTCCGAGGTATCTTCCATACTTGCTTGTGCCGCCGTGGGATTAGTGCCAATCACGGTACTGATATCCAAAAACTCGGTTTCACTTAAGATCACCGCACGTTCGATAGCATGTGCGAGCTCTCTGACATTACCGGGCCACGGGTAGGTTTGTAGACATTGCATGTCGCTGCTATTTACCTCAAGCTGCCTTTTATACTTGTGGCAAAAGTGTTCAAGGTAGTAGTTTACGAGCAGTGGAATATCATCGACACGCTCGCGAAGCGGTGGCAGACGGATCTCTATGGTATTGATCCGATATAATAAATCTTGCCTAAAACGACCTTCATCAACCGCTTGTTGCAGATTATCGTTGGTGGCACAGATAAGGCGTATGTCCACTGAAATAGGCTTATTGCCGCCTACAGGAGTGACTTGTCGATTTTGTAGCGCTGCAAGTAGCGTTGTTTGTTGGCCCATCGGCAGGTTGCCCAATTCGTCCAAAAACAAGCTCCCCTCGTGTGCGAGTTCAAAGCGACCGACCTTATCGCTTTTCGCATCGGTAAACGCCCCTTTTTTATGACCAAACAATTCGCTTTCAAACAAATTTTCGGAGATAGCACCCATGTCTAGGCTGATAAAGGTATTGTCGCGACGCATACTCGCCTGATGAATGGCGTGGGCGGCAAGCTCTTTGCCCGTGCCACTTTCGCCGGTGATCAAAATGTTGGCATCGGTGAGTGCCGCGCGTTCGATGGTACTAAATACCTTTTGCATGGCCGAGCTTTGGCCTAAAAAAGCAAATTGATGGCTACCACTGGATTGATTGAGTGCCTGATTTAACCCTTGCGTCTGACGAGTGAGCTTACCAACCTGTTGTTTGTCTTTGGCATGCGCAAATGCGGCGGCAACCGCACCGAGTAGTTGGTCGTTTTGCCAAGGCTTAGCGATAAAGTCGGCGGCGCCTGCTTTTATCGCGTCAACGGCAAGCTGAATGTCACCATAGGCGGTCATTAACAACACCACGATGCTTGGGTCTTGCTCGACAATTTTCTTTAACCAATAGAAGCCCTCTTTGCCACTAATAGCATCTTGGCTGAAGTTCATGTCGAGCAAGATCACATCTATTTGCTGCGATGTAATCTGCGCTTCTATATCAAAGGGGTTATCTGTGGTGATGATGGTTTGGTAATGCTTTTTTAGCAAAAGCTTTGCTGCAATTAATATATCGCTGTTGTCGTCGACAATTAATATGGTGCCTTCCTGCTTCATATCCTGATCGCTTTATTTTTCTTTTAGCGTACCGCAATCATTTAGATCTCGTCTACGAAAAGTGTTCATTTATGGACACTTTGTTATTTTTGATGTGTTCTATTTCCGGACACTTATTATTCTTAGAATATAAGGGTAAATGCCTAACATTTTGTAATTTATAATAAAATCAAGCTTGGCACGGTGCTTGATATTAGTCATACATATTCGATAAAACGATTTAACCGACTAACAACAAGAGGCGTGATTATGGATAAGAAAATAGAGCGTTCAGGATTGCAAAAACATCTTAAAAAAGCGGTGGCTGGTGGTGTACTTCTGAGCATTGCAGCAGCGGCACTGGCATTCAATAACACTGCCTCTTCAGGTCGAAGTCAAAATCTCGCGCTGAGTAGCCTCACGGTGAGTACCGTAAGCAAAGGGGCGTTTGTGGACGCATTAAGCTTACGTGGTCAAGTCGTACCAAAAACCACGATTTACTTAGATACCATCGCCGGTGGTCAAGTGGAAGAGCGCTTGGTGGAGCAGGGTGAGTTTGTTGAAGCGGGTCAGCCATTAGTGAGACTGAGCAATACCAGTTTACAGCTAGACGTGATGAGTCGCGAAGCACAAGTAACAGAGCAGCTTAACTTCCTAAGAAACACCCAAATGACGATGGAAACCAGTCGCCTTAATTTACGCCGTGACTTGCTGGAAATTGACTTACAAATTAGCCATTTGGAACGTCGTTATAAGCAATCCAGGCCACTCGTTGAAAAAGGTGTGCTGGCAACCGACAGATTGTCTGAAATCGAAGACGATTTACAGTATTACAAGGCCCGAAAGGAGCTGACGTTAGAGCGCCAAGCGCAGGAAAATTCAATTCGTAAAGTGCAAGTAGAACAGCTAGAAGACAGTGCTGAGATGTTACAGAAGAACTTGCAATTTGCCCGTCAAAATCTCGAAAACCTACTGATCAAAGCGCCGGTATCGGGTTACTTGAGTGAGCTGGATGTTGAAATCGGTGAGTCAAAGAGTAAAGGGGCACGGTTAGGCCAAATTGACATTCCGAATGAATACAAGTTGGTTGTCCGCCTTGATGAGTTTTATTTAAATCAAGTACAACCGGATATGGCAGTGAATGTGATGTTAGACAGTGGCTTAGTCAGTGCCAAGGTGAGCAAAATTGATAGCCGTGTAACGCAATCACAATTTCAGGTTGAAGTGGCATTACCAAGCGGCCAAAGCGACATTAAACGCGGCCAAAGCATAGATGTAGAACTGATGCTTGGCGGTAACAAAGAAAATGCCTTATTGCTAAAACGCGGTGCCTTCTTTACTAGCTCTGGCGGTAACTGGGTATACGTGTTGGCAAGTGATGGCAAAACCGCCGAGCGTCGTGACATTCGCTTAGGTAAAAAGAATCAAGATTATTACGAAGTGTTAGATGGCTTATCACAAGGTGAGCAAGTGATCACCTCAAGCTATAGCAACTTCGACAAAGCGCAACAACTCAATTTCTAAGGATATAACAATGATAAAACTAACTAACCTAAACCGTGTATTTTGTACTCAAGACGTTGAAACGACTGCGCTAAACGATATTAACCTAACTGTTAATGAAGGTGAGTTTGTCGCCATCATGGGCCCGTCTGGGTGTGGTAAGTCGACTTTATTGTCCATTCTTGGGATGTTGGATTCACCGTCATCTGGGCAGTTTGAGTTTGCGGGCACTGACATCGCGGGCTATAGCGAAAAGCAGCTCTCACAACTACGTAAAGCGTCAATTGGTTTTGTATTTCAAAGTTTTAACCTGATTGATGAGCTGACTGTGTTTGAAAATGTCGAGCTACCGCTGCAATACCAAAATATCTCAAAAAGTGAACGTAAGCAGCGTGTAGAGCAGATTTTAAAACGCGTTGCCATCGACCACCGTGCTGATCACCTACCGCAGCAACTTTCTGGTGGTCAGCAGCAGCGTGTGGCGGTTGCAAGAGCGCTGGTTATTAACCCTAAACTTATCTTAGCGGATGAGCCAACGGGTAACTTGGACTCCAAAAACGGCGAAGAAGTCATGGCGATGTTACGCGAGCTAAACCGCGAAGGCACAACCGTGATCATGGTAACGCACTCAGAAAAAGAGGGGTCATACGCGGATAGACTTGTACGCCTTCTCGATGGCCAAGTGATGTTAGACAAAGCCAACACGGTGGTGCAACCACAAAAATCAGAGGTGGCATAACGATGATAGTGAATTATCTAATAACGGCATTGCGTGCTTTTAAGCAGCAAAAACAGCATTTTATTTTAAATGTACTTGGGCTTAGTGTGGGCTTAGCCGCAGCAATTTTGGTCGCACTGTTTGCAAAAAATGAACTATCTTACGATAGCCAGCAACCTCATGCTGAGCGTGTGTATCGAATTGCACAAGACTATTCGCAATTAGGGCTTGGGGTCGTTCCTATTTTTAATTACATCAATGGCACTCGAGCACTTGAATATAGCCAAGTTGAAGAGGTTTTTGCGCTGACGATGGTGGAGTTTACTCGCGAAGCTGAAGTAGATGTGACAGTAAAAAATCAAGGTTTTAAACTGAATGACCTTTATGGCGCAACTGCAAATATCGAGAATTTTATCGATATGGAAACGGTGGCAGGTAGTCTAAGTCGCGCCATGAGTGTACCGAATAGCATTGCATTGAGTAGTTCAGAAGCTCAGCGTATTTTTGGTCGCACAAACGTGGTTGGCGAGACTCTACAGCATAAAAACGGCCAATATACGGTAGGTGCAGTATTTACAGATTTACCTGAAAACACGCATTTTGGCTTTAAAAACCTAGTGTCTGTAGAGCATGATCCAGTCAATACGGATATAACTTCTAGTTATGTTTATTTAAGATTGGCGCCGCAAACAGATGTTATTGCTTTGGAAAGCATACTGACTGAGAAATATTATTTCGGTGATTTTAAGGGTCGCTTATCGCTGCAATTACACCCCTTAACGGAGCTTCACTTTACTGCAAAGTCGCCGTTTGAAATGAAAGTGGGTGGTGCGAAACAAGTGGTGATGATCTGTGTTGGTTTAAGCGTGCTGCTGATCCTTATCGCTGGCTTTAACTTTATTAATATGACGGTTGCACAGTCGACCAAACGTGCAAAAGAAGTGGGTGTACGCAAGGCACTTGGTGCCAGCAAGTCGCAATTAGTTGCACAGTTTTTATCTGAGTCTGTACTCGTGTCATTGCTTGCAATGACAATAGCCTGTGTTTTGGTCGAGCTACTATTGCCAAGTTTCAACAATCTAGTTGGCCGTGAATTAAGTATTGATTATGCATCTATGTTTAGTGTCGTAGTAGTCGCGGTTGCCGTCATCGTGGGTTTGTTGGCGGGTCTCTATCCTGCATTTTTTATCTCATCTTTTAGTGCTAAACGCGTACTAAGCGGAGATTTACAGCGTGGGAGTACCGCGATTTGGGTGCGCAAAAGTCTTTTAACTGTACAAGCAGCACTTGCGGTTGGGTTAATTATTGCTTCGATAACGCTACAGTACCAGTTGGCACATTTGCAAAATTTACCGCTTGGTTACGAAACCACACAGCGTTTGGTGGTCTCAGAAGTGCCCGTTAAAGCGGCTTTTACAAAAGCGCCAACGTCATTAGTTAAACAGTTCGCGGCGATTGAGGGCGTTGAACATATCAGTGTGATAGATACGCAGCTGACTCGCTCGATTAATAACACCCTAGTACCAACGTGGCCAAATGGTGAACAGTCGCAATCCTTAACGCCAGTTATTGGTACAAGCTACGAGGTAGTCAAAGGATTAGGGTTAACGCTACTTGCAGGTCGAGACTTTAGCCGAGAGTTTGCCGGTGATTGGTCAAATCGAGTTAACGGCGTAACCACAATAGGCACCATTATTACCGAGTCAGTCGCCAAGCAAGCTGGCTACAGTAATGTTGCAGATATTATTGGCAAAACTATCAAAGATACTGGCCGTAACGTAGAGATGCGAGTGGTTGGCGTCGTCGCTGACGTCAAAGTGGGGAATGCACAAGAAGCGAGTTCTAATATTATGTTTTTATTGGGGTTTACTTATTTTAATCCAACATCTGAAGTAATCTTAACGATTAACTCGCAGTATTTAGCACAGATTCGACAAGACTTGATTAGTGTGTTGGCAAAAACCGCAAACGTGTATGAACCAGAGATCAACCTACTTTCAGATAGTTATAGGGCGGTACTTAGTGGTGATGAGCGTATCTCTAAGGTAGTACTTATCTTCACCGCGCTAGCTGTATTCTTAACCTGTTTAGGCACTTTTGGATTGGCATCCTTTGCAACGGTTCGCCGTCAAAAAGAAGTAGCTGTACGCAAAGTCTTGGGGGCATCACGGCTAAGCATTGTGAATATCTTAGCAAAAGAGTTCCTGATTTTGGTGGGAGTCAGTATCGCCATTGCTTATCCGGTAACTTATTGGCTCGTTGGTGATTGGCTTGCAAACTTTAATGACCGCATTGAGCAAGCAATGTGGGTTTATGGCGCAGCAGCCTTGGTGGTTGCCGGTATCACTTGGTTGACTGTGGCGACCCTTGCCTTTAAAGCCGCGAGTACGCGTCCGTCGCTGATCTTGCGATATGAATAGGGCTTAGTTTGTGAATAACAGCAGGATGCAGTTGCTGTCAATTTAGTGTCAAAAACCATAGTTACACTGGGGTTAATTCAGGCTTGAATAACAAGGTGTAGCTATGGCTAAGGTTAAGACAACCTCTCGTCTTCGTAGAAGATCAGCTAATTCACTTTGGATTGGTGTTTATAACAGTATCCTGTTGTTGTGTTTACCTTTGATTGCGCTGATCTTATTAAAAAAATGGCTACGTAAACCGGGTTATAAAAGGCACTTTTTACAACGCTTAGGTGTCTACGATTGTAAACGTTTACCCGCCTGTATTCATTTACATGGCGTCTCCGTTGGCGAATGCGCCGCCATTGCTAAACTTATTCCTGAGCTGCGTAAACAGCATCCTCATTTACCCATTGTTTTTACTTGTACCACGGTTGCGGGTTCCAACTATATTGAGCGCAACTGGGGGGAGCAAGTCATTCACACTTATTTGCCACTGGACTTTCAATTGACAGTTGGTGCGTTCTTGACGCATTTTAATCCGGTATTGACCATGTCGGTTGAGATGGAGTGGTGGCCGAACCTTATTCGCCAGTCGCGCAACCAAGGCAGTCGAGTGATGCTGGTAAATGCCCGCATGACCGACAGATCAAAAAATCGTTATGCCAACATGTTAGGTCTTTTTACCTTTATGGTGTCAAAGGTGCATAAAATTCTGCCGCAAAGTGAGCTAAGTTATCAAGCTTTTCGCGAGTTGGGTGTACCACCAGAAAAACTGATGATGTGCGGTAATATCAAGTACGATTGGCCAGAGCTTAAACATGCCGACCCAACGCAAAAACCCTCTCAGTTGACATGGATTGCGGGGAGCACGCATGACACTGAAGAAATAGCGGTGGTCGCAGCGCACAAACAGTTGTTACAGCAAAATCCAGCAGCTCAGCTAATTATCGCACCGCGTCATCCTGAAAGATTTGATGAGGTATGGCAGCAGCTGCAAGCAAGCGGGCTGAGCTGTCAGCGTTACTCGCACGCGCCAACACTAACGGCAAATACGCAAGTGTATCTGCTCGATACGATGGGCAAACTATTTGCGTTTTATCGTGATGCCCACGTTGCCTTTATCGGTGGCTCGTTAGTTAAGCTCGGTGGTCATAATCCTGCCGAAGCCATTGTCCAAGGGGCTGCCGTCGTAATGGGAAGTAGTCGACGAAATTGTGAAGATATATGTGCGCCGCTGAGTCAAGCCGGTGCACTTGTTGAGGGTAACGAACCACAGCAAATAGCTAAAGAAGTCATCGGCTTTTGGCAAAATAGTGCTGCAACAGTACAACAAATACAGGCTGGGCAAGCTGCTATCGCAAAGCATAATGGCGCACTACACAAAACCACATTGCAAGTTTTATATCAGTTAAAACAAGCGCAACGGCCAGTCCATAGTACCCGATTACATCCAATGGTGATCAGATAACAATGCAATACAACAATATCCTTATTGTCCGACTCAGTGCCATTGGTGACATCGTGATGGCGTCAGGTCTTATTTCTGCACTAAAGGCACGTTACCCAGAAGCAAAACTGAGCTGGTTAGCAGAGCCTGCTGGCGCGACCTTGCTACAACAAAATCCATTGCTAGATGAGGTGATCCTGTGGCCTCGCAATGAGTGGCAAAAAGTGCGAAAAGCAAAAGGGATCATAGCGCTACTTAAGCTAGTTAATAGCTTTAAAAAGCAGTTGGCTAGTCGACAATTTGACTTAGTGCTCGAGGCCCAAGGACTCCTTAAAAGTGGCGTGCTAGCTTGGCTTAGCGGCGCTCAATATAAGGTTGGGATCAATAGTCGCGAGGGCAGTCAGTGGCTTATGAATAAGGTAGTGACCTCGCCTTGGTCTGCTGATATCAGCTCGGAATACAGAGCTGCAGCGAAATTTTTTGGTGCGCCAGAAACGGCATTTCAATACTCGCTCATTGCCTCGAAAGAGACACAGCAACACACAAAAGCACTGCTATTGGAGCATACGCAAGGTCAACCTTATGTGGTGTTTTGTCCGTTTACAACGAGAGCACAGAAACACTGGGTAGATGGGCATTGGCGTGAGTTGTATAAACAAGTAAATCAGTCTATTTGTGCGCATATTATTATATTGGGTGGACCAAGTGATATCGCTCATAGCGAGCGCTTAGAAAAACAGATGCCAGGGATCATTAATCTAACTGGGAAAACGACATTGCTTGAGTGCAGCGAGATCATTCGGGGGGCAAAAGGTGTGATTGGCGTTGATACTGGACTGACTCACATGGCGATGGCGCATCATACCCCGGTTATTGCATTGTTTGGTTCAACCTTACCGTATGAAAACACCTTCAATCCAAATGGTCGCGTGTTGAGCGATAAACTTGCTTGCTCACCATGCAAACGCCGGCCAACCTGTGAGGCTCGTTTTGATTGTATGGTGGGGCTCACGCCACAAAGAGTGTCGAGCGCACTGGGAGAAGTGCTATGAAAGTTCTGCATATTGAAGCGGGTCGTCACTTATATGGCGGCGCACAACAAGTGGTGTATTTAACCCAAGCGTTACAGCAAAAGGGCATTGAGAACGTACTGGTTTGCCCGCCTAATAGTGAAATGATTGCAGCCGTTGATAAGCAAGTTGTTGTGGAGCCTGTGAAAATAGCAGGCGATCTCGATGTCATGCAATGGCTGCGTTTACGAAAGACTATTGCCCATCATCGGCCTGATTGTGTTCATATTCACAGCCGTCGAGGGGTTGATACTTGGGGATTACTTGCCGCGAAGTCGCTTAATGTTCCTGTTATTTTATCGAGACGAGTCGACAATACCGAGCCACGCTGGTGGTCAAAATTAAAATACCCAGCCTACGATAAAGTTATCGCTATCTCAGAGGGGATCCGCCAAGTATTACTCTCACAAGGTGTTGCCTCTGAGCAAGTAAAGTTAGTCCACAGTGCCGTCGATACCGAGCGCTTTGCACCAAATAGTGCGGAGCGGCAATGGCTGCTTGATGAGTTTGAACTACCACAAAATGCCTTGGTTGTGGCTAATTTTGCGCAACTGATAGAGCGCAAAGGGCAGGATGTGATCATGCGTGCAGCCAAACAACTCATTGCTGAGCATCCTAATTTACGTGTATTACTGTTTGGCCGAGGGCCAAAGCTGCAACAGTATCAAGCGCGTATAGATGAGCTGGGGCTGCAAAAAATTGTCCAACTGGTGGGATTTCGACAAGACGTAGCGCGTATTTTACCGGCGGTTGATATAGTTGCACATCCAGCATCGATGGAAGGGCTAGGTGTCGCGTTATTACAAAGTAGCGCATCTGGCGTGCCTGTTGTGGGCTTTGCTGCTGGTGGCATTCCCGAAGCGGTTGCGCACAATGAAACCGGATTACTTGCTCCGATTGGTAATCAAGCTCAGTTTACTCAAGATCTTAATCGCTTATTGAAGGACCCGATTTTACGAGAGCAAATGGGCCGTAAAGGTCGCGCTAAAATGTGCAGTGAATTTGCCATTGAGGTGATGGCGGAAGGTAACTTGTCGGTGTATCTAAGCGTGTTAACTGAGTTGGGAAGAGACCCTTTAACCAGCCAATCACAGAAAGTGTGAGTTCCAATAAAGGTAATCACCAATGCGGCTTACTAGCTTGGTTCTTAGTGGGTTTACAGCAATATGCTGGGCAATGGTATGCCTATCTTCTGTGGATCTGAGCTGATGATAGTAATACGCGCTTTGCCAAATTCTGTGTTTAGCAGGTAAGCTGTTCTGCCTTTTAATTCTCCAACAACCTTACCAAGTTGCGTATTTCCAAGCGTCAGTAAGCCATGAAAGTGATCTGGCATTAACACCCATGTTTGCCAGCGGCACTCAAACTTTTGTTGATTATGTGAGATAGATTGGCAAAACAATCGTGCCAGCTGATAATCCGTAAAATAGAGCGTGCGTTTATGGCAGTTAAACGTAATGAAGTATTCTGCGTACGGGATTGATATCCTGCCTTTTCTCAGGTTATTCCAGCTCATGTGCATGCCTTGCAATTGAGAGATAAGTTTTAAAGATAAGTCCTTCGATTAAATCTATCGAGGTACACCTCGACCTACGTGATGGATGGTAGGTCGTGATTTATCACGACAATAGGTTTGCGACAAAACATTCATGACTATCAAGGTGAACCAAACACGCACAAGGGTCGTTTAATTATTAATCGGTTAAACGAGGAGAGCATTATGCTTGCTGCCACACTCAAAGAAAAAATCACTAATAAAGAACTCCATGCCATCGTGCTTAGCTACGCGGATTCAAATCACTATCTTGCGGGTGGTCAAGATAGTGATGGGAACTTGCATATCTTAATGCATGCCGAAGGTAAACTAACGCCGTTTAACTCGCTGCGAGAGGCCGAGACAAAGCTGGCGGAACTCGGCGCAACTCAAGCCTACCTCAGAGTTGAGTCCGCCTATGATGAAATTGGTCCAGAGGACTCTTCGGGAACGCATATCAGCAATATGGAGATCCGTCACTTAGCTCCATCCGACATAACCGTTTAAACAAAAAGGCTTAAGCGCCCACAAGTGAGCGCTTAAGCCTTAAAAGTCAACGAGTAGAGATCTCTTATTCTACTGAAAGTGTTATCGTTTTAGTTGCAACGGAAGCGGACTTTTCATCTACAACACTTAAACTTACCTGATAGTCGCCTGATGCTAGAGGAGTGAATTGTAGGTTCGAGTCATGAGCTGTGGTACTGTCAATCACTTCGCCTGATGGAGCAACCACCTTCCAAAAATAGGTCAAATTGCCTGCATTGCTGTCGCTATCCATAACCGTTGGAGTTATCCAAAGCGCTGCATCTGTTTTCAGTACTCCTTGATAGTCCAGCGCCGTAATTACTGGAGCACTATTTTGAGCAGCACTTACTTTGATGAATGCCGCGACGACTAGTTCAACCTTGCCATCAGACACGATGCATTTCAGCACATAGTTACCAGCTTCATCGAAGGTAATAGACGCGCGATTATCAGCATTATTGACCACTGCAGTGCTATTCTCAGGCTTCGTTTCAAGTGACCAGCGATAAGTGAGCGGATCGCCGTCTTTATCTTCTGCGGATACCACAAAGGCTTTGGTTTCCCCTTCCGTAGCTGTAGACATTTGTGGACTCATAGACGCTGTGGGCCCATAGTTTTCAGGGTGAACCTTTATCATGCCATTGGCGGTTTGGCTTAGCTCACCGTTACTTACCTCCACAAAATAACGGTAACTTCCCTCTCCGTGAGGCGTAAAAATCACCGTATCGGTATCTTCATTCGTAACGGAATAGGTCAAATCGGCTTCAAATGGCTCAAACGTCCAACTAAAGGAGAGTGGTCTGACACTTGTATCTTTACTTCGCTTGGCACTAAGCTTGATGGCTTCATTGATTTTGGTTGACTCTGGCACGTCGACGAATACAAGCGGTTTGTTTGCTTCGCCTAATTTGGCCGTTAAGGTATGGGTTGCCTCACTTAAACGACCCTGTCTGTCTTTAAGGCTAAAGCGGATTTTATATTGCCCTGCCTTATCTAATTGAAGCGAGGTGAGAAATCCATTTGGTGTTGCCATTGCGGCTTGGCTGCCGCTCGGTTTGCTGTCAAAACTCCAAAGCGGTGTTACAGCGCCTTGATACTGACTACCATCGCTTTTCAGCTCAACAAAAGTCATTGAGCTTAATGTAACCTCTGAAGGCGCTGAAATAACCGCTTTAAGAGCTGGCTGGTTATCTATAACGATGACTTTTTCTGATTTGCTATGTGACGATTTACCATCATAAACGGTTAAAGTAATGGTGTATTCACCCGCAAATTTAGAGGCGAAAGAGGCAAGGTTATTGTTAGGGCTTACCAATGTGTATTCATCAACATTAGCAGGTGCAGTAACTTGCCATTTATAACTGAGATTATCGCCGTCTGAGTCTGAGCTGTTGCTCGCATCTAACTGTAGATGCTCGTTGATGGCAATTGCCTGTTTGGTGAGTGTGAAGTCGGCGACAGGAGGTGTGTTCACACTTGGTGTAGTTTTTTCTTTTATACGGATCTCAAACTGTGTTGTCGATTCGTTACTACCTGACTTGATTGTTAGCCCTACAATGTAACTACCTGCAACGTCAGCGGTAAAGTGCGTTTGCTTAGCGTTGGGGTTAGAAAACTGAGCGTTACTGCCTTGGGGTTTGGCTTGCCACTGCCATGTTATTTCGGCATTTTCAGGGATCGTACTTCCCGTAGTGCTAAGCTGAATGACGTTGCCAGTCTCCCCAAAGGCACTTGCCTGAATTTTAGCGACTGGCTTAGTCGTGGTATCCGTTCCAGAATCTGTATTATCGTTATTTGAGTCTGTGTTGCTGTTATTTGAATCTGTGCTGCCGTTATTTGAATCCGTGTTGCCATTATTTCCATTTTTGCCGCTATCTTGATTGACTGGTGTAGTGTCACCGCCTGAACTGCCGCATCCTGCTAGTAATAGTGAACAACAAAGCATTGATGTTATTAAGTTTTTGTTCATTTAATTATCCTTTTAAGTACCTCAATCCGGAAATGTATCCTGATGTTCATAATATTTCCAGTTAAAATTTGTTCAGTGCAAAATTTAACTTGTTTAGGTTTTGAAGTTTCGACTATAATCGCCTTAAATTTCGAAACGAAACTTATTTGATGACTAAACGAAACACTCAACAGCGCAGACATACCATTCTTTCATGGGTGAATGAATACGGTGAAGTAAGCGTAGAATCACTCGCCGCTGAGTTTGAAACGTCAGAAGTTACGATTCGTAAGGATTTAACGGCACTAGAAAAAAGCGGCCTGTTACTACGCCGCTATGGCGGTGCGATAGCTCTTCCTAAGGAGATCACCGCATCAGGTAAAGACGAGCAAGACTCGGTACGTAAAACGGCCATTGCCAAAGCGGCCGCCGAGCTGATTAAAGATCACAATCGCATCATTATCGATAGCGGCAGAACCACTGAAACCCTAATTCCGGAGCTTGCACAAAAGCGCGGCTTAGTCGTGATGACCAATGCGATGAATATCGCTAATCGATTGTTATCACTGGAGAATGAGCCAACCTTATTGATGACCGGCGGGACATGGGATCCGCACTCAGAATCCTTTCAAGGGCAAGTAGCAGAGCAAGTACTACAATCCTATGACTTTGATCAGCTTTTTATTGGTGCCGATGGCATTGATGTAGAGCGCGGCACAACCACATTCAACGAATTAATTGGGCTGAGCCGTGTGATGGCAAAGTCAGCCCGTGAAGTGATTGTGATGGTCGAATCCGACAAGATTGGCCGTAAAATTCCAAATTTAGAAATACCTTGGGCACAGATCACCACTTTGATCACCGACAACAACTTGGCCGATGACCTCCGCCAAGCGATCGAAGCGCGTGGCATACAACTTGTCTGTGCTGAACTACACACAACGTGCAAATAATGGAGAGATTATGTGTGGAATCGTAGGCGCTGTTGCTGAGCGTCCAGTAAACAAAATTCTTATCGAAGGCCTAAAACGCCTTGAATACCGTGGTTATGACTCTGCGGGTGTCGCACTTTGCGAAGGCGGCGCACTCAACAGCGTGAAAGCCGTAGGTAAAGTGGTGAACCTAGAGTCAGCCCTTGAAAATGCCGAAGTAAAAGGTACTACCGGTATCGCGCACACGCGCTGGGCAACACACGGCGGCGTAACAGAAGCTAACGCGCACCCGCATATTTCTAACAGCGAAATTGCGCTGGTACACAACGGCATTATTGAAAACCACGAAGGTTTGCGCGCGGCATTAAAAGAAGACGGTTACGAGTTTTTATCTGACACCGACACCGAAGTGATGGTGCACCTGATCCATCAACTCAGACAGCAACACACTACATTACTCGCTGCCGTGCAAGCAGCGGTAAAACAGCTCGAAGGTGCATACGGTACGGTATTATTTGATAAAGCCAATCAAGATGAAATCATTGTGGCACGCTCCGGCAGCCCACTGGTGATCGGTCTTGGCCTTGGTGAAAACTTTATTGCCTCTGATCAACTCGCGCTATTACCAGTAACTCGCAGCTTTATCTTCCTAGAAGAAGGCGATGTAGCACGCATTACTCGCGAAACGGTAGAAATCTTCGACATTAACGGCAATCCTGTAGAGCGCGAAGTGGTTGAGTCTAACATCACGCAAGATGTGTCGGGCAAAGGCGAATACCGCCACTACATGCTAAAAGAAATCTACGAGCAGCCAATGGCCGTACGTAACACACTTGAAGGCCGTTTAGACAACGATCGCGTTAGCATCGACGCATTTGGCGACAAAGCCAATGAAATCTTTAAAGATGTAAAACACGTACAGATCATCGCATGTGGTACGTCTTACCACTCAGGCATGGTGGCACGCTACTGGCTGGAGCAATTTGCAGGCGTAAGCTGTAACGTTGAAATCGCCTCAGAGTTTCGCTACCGCGACTCATTCGTTCACGAAAACAGCCTACTGGTAACCATTTCACAATCGGGCGAAACCGCAGACACGCTCGCGGCACTGCGTCTTGCCAAAGAGCAAGGCTATATGGCGTCGATGACCATCTGTAACGTACCAGGCTCATCGCTAGTACGTGAGTCAGATCTTGCCTTTATGACCAAAGCAGGCGCAGAAATCGGTGTGGCATCAACAAAAGCCTTTACGACCCAATTAGTTGGCTTATTGATGCTAACGGCATCGATCGCGCAGGAAAAAGGCCGTGACCAAAGTGCAATCGTCAACGCCATTAAAACCCTGCCAACCAAGCTTGAAGAAACCCTAAGCATGGCTGACGGCATTGAGTTACTGGCAGAAGAATTCGCCGACAAACATCACTCATTGTTCTTAGGTCGTGGTTCACAATACCCAATCGCAATGGAAGGTGCACTTAAGCTTAAAGAGATCTCCTACATCCACGCCGAAGCCTATGCGGCAGGCGAGCTAAAACACGGCCCACTAGCGCTTATCGACGCAGATATGCCTATCATCGTCGTTGCACCAAACAACGAGCTGCTTGAAAAGCTCAAATCAAACGTTGAAGAAGTACGCGCACGCGGCGGTATCATCTATGTATTTGCGGACAAAGACTCAAACTTTGCCTCAGACGACACCATGCGAGTAATGAACGTCAACCACGTAGAAAACATCATCGCCCCAGTGGTTTACACCATCCCACTACAGCTACTTTCATATTATGTAGCCGTAATCAAAGGCACCGATGTTGACCAACCGAGAAATCTGGCAAAGAGTGTAACGGTAGAATAAGAAAAGGCGCGCAAGCGCCTTTTGTGTAGGTGAACAATAAAGTTTCACCCCATACAATAAAGTATCATCCCAAACAATAAAGTTTCATACTATATTAAGTTATGTTTGAGCGCCAAAACTCTTAGTGAGGATAAAGACGCTTCTACATTTTAATTTTATTTTTTATGCCAGTTTATGCGGTTAGGCTCCGCTGTGCAGATTTTTTATAGAGGTCCTTTAGCCTCTTAGATTAAGTATTAAGCTTCTTTTTAATACGATTAATCCAGTAGTAGGCGAAAGCTCCTTTGCCTACTAGCCCAACCAATGTAGTTAGGACTTTAAGTGTCAGAGCTGGCTCAATAGTGACCGCCAGTTGAAGCACCAAATAGATCTCTATCATAGGTTTTTCCTGATGTTTGTATAGCGAGTTGCCAACACATTCACCAGAGAGTGAATTTCAGTAAGTTGGTGGTTTACCTCCTTGTTGGATTACTGCTGTATGTACCTTTTTTGTCGGTTAAGCTCTAAAATCAAGGCACGTAAATCAAGAATAAAAAGTACTACAATATTGAGAGTAAAAGAAATAAATATTCTATCCTGACAATGTATTTGTGATTTTTTATGTACAAATGAGGTTGCTTTCAAGTGCATGTATAAATTAATTTGCATCACACTTTCACTCTAGCTATGCTGAAATTTCAATCAGTTATAGCGGTATATTATGTCTAGGAAGATTGGCCATACTGAGGCGCAATATCGTAAGTGGATTAAAGAGGGACGCGGTACTGGCGAGTATCAGGATTACAAGCCGTGGTTAACGGTTTATGATGCGCCATCCGATGGCCGTGTACACCGAGTCTTTGGTTATAAGTCCAAACGAACACACCATTTATTATCCGATCTTGAACTATACATGTTCTATTTGCTCGAGTGGCGGGAAGATGTGCTTCAAGTCAAAGAGCAGTTTCCGCTTGAGCGTGAGATAACTCTAGAGCTAGCTGAATCTGCTGGCATCAAACATCCAAATGTTCGAGGTATTGACCAATACTTATCAAGTGACTTTCTTGTTGAAACAACCTCGCGAGATCTCCCCTATTTTGCGTTACAAGCCAAGTATGTCAGCGCTTTTGAAGAACAGAGAAAGATAGAAATACTTGAGTTGGAGAAACGCTTTTGGCATGAAAAGCAGATCCCTTGGCAAATAGTCACTGAGCAAGAGATCCCAAAAGTCGTTAAAGCGAATGTTGAATGGATTTACCCACTACAAGGTGAGCATGAAGAAGCACCAGACTCAGCCATTGAGCAAGCCAGATTCTATGCTGATTACTTTGTAAAGCACCCAACCAAAACCCTCATAAACGCCTGCAAAGAGATAGATACCGCCTATGGGCTAGACTTAGGAGAGTCGTTGTTTGAGATAAGAGCTTTGCTGGCTGACCGTTACTTTACCTTTGATATTTTTACGCCAGTTCAAAAGCTACAAGTTGGTCATCTTAAACTAGGTAACGTTGAGCAAATTCAGGAGGTGTTTCGTGTTTCAAATCAATGAAGTATTGCAATACGAACAAACCTTGTATCGCATTTTAATGGTATTTGATTATTACGTGCTTTGGATAAAAGTGCACGATGACAAAGCCTTTCCTGAACTTGTTGAAATAACTGAGTTAGAACAGGGTTTTCAAGATGAAGTGCTCAAACGTGCAGCCGACCCTTATAGCGATATCGCTACTGTTATTCCAGAAGCAGGTTCTACTGCTCAGTTAAAACGTGATGAAAACTACGCCGTAATCAAGCCATTGGTAGAACTTGAGAACTGCTACGAACCGAAAGCGCGTGGCAAAGTGGTTAACCAAATAATGACTGAGACAGGCAAAACCAAACAGTCTATTTATCGTTTTGCCCGTAGATACTGGCAACGTGGTCAGATCCCCAACGCATTATTACCCGATTATAAAAACTCAGGTGCCAAGGGCCAAAAGCGTCGAGCTACAACAAAGTTAGGGCGACCGCGCAAATACATGCCAGGCACTGGTGCTTTAATTGATGATTTCGCAGAGAAACTTTTTCGCATAGCGATTGAACGACACATATTAACTGACAAAGGTAAATCATTTAGATATGCGCACAACAGACTCAAAGATATTTATGAGCAGTACTTTCCTGATTTACCCGAAGAAGAATTGCCAACACTCAGGCAAATGGAGCATTTCTACAAACGTGAGTATCGCCAAGTAGACAAAATTGAAGCACAAGCGGGTGAGATAAAGCGGAAAAAAGATATACGACCGCTAACTGGTACCGCTGCCGCAGATGTTTTGGGCCCAGGTATGCGGTATGAAATTGACGCTACAATCGCAGATATCTATTTAGTGTCTGATTCTCAAAGAAGCAATATCGTCGGTCGCCCAGTGATTTACATGGTTATTGATGTATTTAGTCGCATGGTGGCTGGGTTTTATATTGGTTTTGAAAACCCTTCATATGCCGCTGCTATTCAGGCAATACATATGGCCACGACGGACAAATCAGACTACTGCCGTCAATTTGGTTTTGACGTAACCCCACAGCAGTGGCCGTGTATTGGCTTACCTTCAGCATTGTTGGCTGACAGAGGTGAGTTAATGGGCCATCAAATTGAGTGTCTTGAAAAGGGCTTTGGTGTTCGCGTTGAAAATACGCCACCATATAGAAGCGAGGCAAAAGGGGTTGTCGAACGAGCGTTTCTCACCTTTCAACAAGCATTCAAACCGTTTGCACCTGGTGTGGTCACTGGCACCAAAATTAAAAAGCAAGGTGATAGAGATTACCGCTTAGATGCCAAGCTTACGATCCAAGAGTTTACTCGAATCATCTTAGCTTCTGTACTTTATCACAATCAATATCACGTGATTGAAGACTATGATAAAGCCCCTGATATGCCAACGGACTTACCAAATAACCCTCTGGCGATATGGAATTGGGGCTTGCAGAATCGCACTGGTCGGTTGAAAAAGCCAGCTGCTGAGCATCTTCGTGTGGCATTGATGCCAAGAACTCGGGCAACGATATCTGATTCGGGGGCCTGTATATTTGGCGTGTATTACACCAGCGCTGAGCTTTTAAAGTCGGGCTGGATGCATCGGGGTAAGGAAGTGAAACGCCCTAAAAGTGTGGAAGTTGCCTATGATTTAGCAACGGCAGACTACATCTACATTTATCTCGGTCCTAACAGCAATGACTATTTTGTGTGTCAGTTGGCAACACGCTCAAGACAGTTTTCAGGTGCGAGTTTTTGGGATGTATGGCAGCAAAATGATGAGTTAAAACAGACTCATGCTGATGCAAAACTAGTAGCCGATGAGCAAAAGCGAGCCTTGGAGCGGCAAGTGATAGAGGTGGTTAAGCAGGCAGAAAAGGCCGCGCCAAAACACATTGGTTTGTCGGATGCGGAGCGTATTCGCAATATTCGAGACAACCGAGCAGAAGAAAAAGCCAAAGAACGTAAAGAACGCGCCTATAAACCAGTGGACATCGACACGAGTAAATCAGCGCAAGTACATTATCTCTCCGAGCCAGATGACGATTTGGACTTTCCAGACTTTTCAGATCAGTTGTTTAAGGAGGATGACGACGTATGATTTTACCCTCTAACATCTTCCGCGCGGTGTATCTGGAGTCTGAGATAGAGCGTTACAAAGGCAACCCGTTTATTGAAGCGCTACCGAGAGTGAGCAAAATAGAAGAGCTGAAAACTAAGCTGGAGGGTAAAGTAAAATACAACCCTGCGGCGGGTTATTTAGACGCGAGGCAGCGTGCTCACGAGTTATGTGGTTTGCTTGATGACTTCTTTCAACCTTTGTCGATGCATGTAGCGCTTGAGGAAAAAATAGCGTTGATGATACGCGGAGGCTATGTTGCCAGAAATATTGCAACTGGCCAGCTCCAACAGCATCTACAAAATGGCTACGAACGCTTGATGACGGGCGACATTAGCAGTTTTCGTTTTGCCGAAGCGCCCTCTACGGCACGTTGCTTGTCACTTATTGGTTGCTCTAGATGTGGTAAAAGCTCCAGTGTGCTGCGAATATTGGCCACCTACCCACAAACGATTTATCACGAAAAATATAATACATACCAGCTCACTTATTTACGTATAGAGTGCCCAGTGGATGGGTCGTTAAAAAGCCTCTGCTTAAATTTCTTTCAGGAGGTCGATAAACATCTGCACACGGACCTTACTGAAAGGTATGGGCGCAAGCGTTATAGTACTGAGGTACTACTGTCATTTATGGGACAAGTCGCCAACCAATATGCCATTGGTGTATTAGTAATTGATGAAATACAGCGTTTAGGCCGCAAACAAAAAGAAGGGCAAGAACGCATGCTCGAGTTTTTTGTGGCTTTGGTGAATATTATTGGCGTGCCGGTGATTTTAGTTGGTACCCCCAAAGCAAGACCCATATTCGAGCTAGAGTTACAATCAGCAAGGCGCAGTACTGGCATTGGCTCTATGGTGTGGGAACCCCTGCCACAGCACAAAAATAGAATCGATACAGCAACGGGTAAACCAAAACCCACAGAGTGGCGATTGTTGACCGACAAGCTTTGGCAGTATCAGTGGCTTATTCACCGCGATGAACCGCTCACCGAAGAGATCCGCAATACTTGGTTTGAGCTATCACAAGGTGTATTAGATATTGTGGTTAAGTTATTTGTGCTTGCACAACTACGCGCCATTATTACTGGCGTTGAACGGCTATCTTCAAGACTATTTATGAAGGTATATGAATCCGAATTACAGCCGATCCATCCAATGATTGAAGCGCTCAAGTCTGGTAAAGCTAAGAGCATTGCCAAGTATTCAGACTTAAAATACAAAGAGATTGATAAGCGGTTGTTGGAACTCAGTCAGCAGATCTCCGAAGTTACCGCTGCTAAGTCAGACACATTCCCTTTTGCGAGCGACTCAGAGGCCATGAGGCTTTATAACCTTTTGCTAGGCATGGGGTGTGAATCAGAGTTATTGGTGCCATTAGTACAAAAAGCCATTAAAGATCATCCAAACCTACAGGTAAGAGCGCTTATTCCACTCGTTCTTGAATGGTATGAGCAAGCCCCAGATGAAGTGGAGCAGCAGCACTGACACCCACGATTATTTACTCACGATGGTTATGGCAGTTTCGACTTAGAATTATACGGGGCAGCAGCACTGACACCCACGATTATTTGCTTACCATGGTTATGGTAGTTTCGACTTAGCATTGTGCAAGGTTGTTCATTATTCGTATCAAAAGCGCTTCTAAAATAAGGTAGCTGTTGGTGTTTGCTCATTTTTCGACACTAAAACTAGTGTATCACGCACGACAAGGGCGCTGTAATTTGCACAGCTTGAGGGGTTATCGCTAAAGGCGTTATTTGGTTAAGCTAGCAAGCGTTCACAATTTGCTAGATTTGTGCGCCGTCGTTTTTTAAGGGTTCCACAATAAGCTGTGAGTACTTGCTCTCGACCCACCGCGCCGTGGAAAACCCGAGAAAATTGTGTAGTGAGCTTCATCCAGTTATCAGGTTCGATGTTTAGTCGAGACAGAATAGGTTGAGACTCAAAGATGGCACCGCTTTTGTCGGTGCGAATACATTGACCGGTAAGCTCAACTAATTCTATATAAAACTTGAGTTCAAAAGGCAGCCCTTTTGGCATATGTTTTCGGGGGCTTCCTGCAAACCGTAATAGGCTTTTTGGTTGTTTCCCTNCCACCGCGCCGTGGAAAACCCGAGAAAATTGTGTAGTGAGCTTCATCCAGTTATCAGGTTCGATGTTTAGTCGAGACAGAATAGGTTGAGACTCAAAGATGGCACCGCTTTTGTCGGTGCGAATACATTGACCGGTAAGCTCAACTAATTCTATATAAAACTTGAGTTCAAAAGGCAGCCCTTTTGGCATATGTTTTCGGGGGCTTCCTGCAAACCGTAATAGGCTTTTTGGTTGTTTCCCTTGCCTTGTATGGTCGATACGCTTTTTGATACTGGTAAAGTCAGAGGTTTCAGGTGTTGGGGCTAATTTAGCTCGAATAGGGTTTAAGTCAACGTATGCCATACAAGCGGTTAATGCTGCTTCATCCAACAAGGGCTGAGATTTAAATCGTCCTTCCCAGAACCGGCCTGTACACTCATCCTCTTTATTTGCTCTACGGGCAATATCCTCGTTGAGTACCCGCATAAACCAACTAATATCAGCCAGTCTTTGTCTGTATTTGGAAGTATATTCACTGAGTATCAACTGCTCCGACTCGCTTAGAGGCTCTTCCTCGATAAACTTCCAAGTTACCCAATTACCTTTAAACAGCTTGTGCCAGCGTATTACAACGGCTTTATCTGATAAGCGCTTGGCCTTTTTATCATCAACGTGCAGAACAAGGTGAGTGTGGTTACTCATCACCGCATAAGCACAGACGTCGATACAGAAAACAGCTGCCAATATCAGGAGCTTTTCTTCAACCCAATCACGGCGATGTTCATAGGACTTTCCGGTCAATTTATCTTCACCGCATAAAAACGCGCGCCTCACGCAACGGGAGATACAGTGGTAGTATTTGGTGTCGGTTAAGCTGATTTGATTTTTACGGGCAGTAGCCATCCTTTGTTTTCCTCAATCCTTTGAGTGCAGAATTAGAGCGTAGACGACTTTTAAAAAAGGCACAAATTAGTGGTGGGTGTCTTTGGTTTACTTGGTGGGTGTCTTTGGTTTATCTTTGGTTTACTTGTTCAACTTCTACAGGCTTATATGCCCTCAAAATCAAGATACTAAAGGCGCATTCAGCGCCTTTTTTATAACGGTTCAAATTAATCCGTCTTAAAAATCTCATAACTCATTTCCCCTTATGGGTTTCTGAAGTTTGCATTCTAAAAGCCAAAGCAGAAAACTTATTTATTAAATACAATTTCTTACTAGATATTTTTCTATTTATTTAAATCGTAAGTTTGTGGTACTACGCACTTAAAAAGACAGTATGAGTAACAATCAGGCACAATTCATCAAGACGTCAGGTTTCTTGTATTTGAACTGCTAATGTCAGTGGTTCTTAAATCACCATTAAGGACAAACCATGAAGTCGAATTTAGCTTTACTCACCCTATTATTTTTAAATCTCAGCGGTTGCTCTATGAATCATGCTGAAGATAAAACCAATGTAAAAGAAAGTATGTATTTTGGTGAGCTGCCACCGGGTTTAGTGCCGAAGATCTTTGAGCCTAAAATAGTTTCACCAAACGGGGAGTTTGAAAGCGGTACATTCACGCCAGATATGCAGTCTTTTTACTTCACCAAAGCGATAGGCGAAGACAAAAAGCGAGGTTTCTTTGTTATCCATAAAGAAAATAATCAGTGGGGAAAGGCGTCAGAAACAGATCTACATTGGCCGCAGTTTTCTTATGATGGTAACAAAATGTTTATCGGTAAAATGTATCGAGAGCGCGAAGGGGGTGGTTGGTCTGAGCCTAAAAGCCCAGGCGCGTTCATAGAACATATGGCTCATGGACGATCGGTTTCTGCAAGTGGCACTTATTACTTTACCGGATATAAAAAGCGAGGTGTTGTTGGCGCTTTGTATTACTCTCGACTTATCAACGGGCAGTATGAAGAGCCCATAAAGCTAAGAGACGATATGAATCAAGGAGAGTATATTGCTGGTTCTATGATAGCGCCTGATGAGTCATATTTGATTTGGAGTGTGCAACGAGCAGAGGGTTTTGGCCAATCTGATCTCTATATTAGTTTTAAAGAGCAAGATGGTACTTGGTCGAAGGTTATAAATATGGGGACAGCAATTAATACAGAAAAACAGGAAAGCTCCCCTCAATTATCACCTGATGGAAAATATTTTTTCTTTAATCGAGGTGATTGGCATGTGAATGGAAGCGGCAAACGTGTTTATGAAGGAAAACAATATTGGGTTGATATTCAACTGATAAAAAACTTAAAACTAAAAAGTGAGTTTACTTAATTATCTTATGTTTACAAACAAAGGCGCGTTTGGCGTCTTTTGACTAATATCTATAGGACACGTAACTGTTCAACGAGTATGCTTATTTACGAGTTACATGGTAAGCAACCAAGCTACAAACTGTTTTGCTTCAACAGCATTGCTAAGGCTTACTTTTCTGAAATCAGCATGATCTTTATAAACAACATTTTGTTTGTTTACAGAGATCGATGAAATCGGTGGGGTGGCTTCTATGTCAGGGGCGGAGCATACTTTGATTACTTATAAGCCAAAGAACACCTGTGCCCTAAATTTGTCGTTCCAGCCAGCTGTTTTCAATTTGCTGCGTTGACTCGGTAAGCCGCATTCACACTGCTTGAGCATATTCATTACAAAGCGCCTGAATAGGGCCATATTTTCCACCGCACCATCGAGACAAATTCTTGATGAATCCTCTTTAAAGGGGGTTATAAAGACACCCATAATTATTTGTCATCAAAGCTGCACTATCCATACACAACCTAATACGATTTGCATTGGCTTAACCGAAAAACGAAAATGATTTCTGTCCAGCAAACAATACTGACAGCCACTACTATTTGCTTACCATGGTTATGGCAGTTTCGACTTAGCTTTGTACAAGGTTGTTCATTATTCGTATCAAAAGCGCTTCTAAAATAAGGTAGTTGTTGGTGTTTGCTTATTTTTCGACACTAAAACTAGTGTATCACGCACGACAAGGGCGCTGTAATTTGCACAGCTTGAGGGGGTATCGCTAAAGGCGTTATTTGGTTAAGCCAGCAAACGTGCACAATTTGCTAGATTTGTGCGCCGTCGTTTTTTAAGGGTTCCACAATAAGCTGTGAGTACTTGTTCTCGACCCACCGCGCCGTGGAAAACCCGAGAAAATTGTGTAGTGAGCTTCATCCAGTTATCAGGTTCGATGTTTAGTCGAGACAGAATAGGTTGAGACTCAAAGATGGCACCGCTTTTGTCGGTGCGAATACATTGACCGGTAAGCTCAACTAATTCTATATAAAACTTGAGTTCAAAAGGCAGCCCTTTTGGCATATGTTTTCGGGGGCTTCCTGCAAACCGTAATAGGCTTTTTGGTTGTTTCCCTNCCACCGCGCCGTGGAAAACCCGAGAAAATTGTGTAGTGAGCTTCATCCAGTTATCAGGTTCGATGTTTAGTCGAGACAGAATAGGTTGAGACTCAAAGATGGCACCGCTTTTGTCGGTGCGAATACATTGACCGGTAAGCTCAACTAATTCTATATAAAACTTGAGTTCAAAAGGCAGCCCTTTTGGCATATGTTTTCGGGGGCTTCCTGCAAACCGTAATAGGCTTTTTGGTTGTTTCCCTTGCCTTGCATGGTCGATACGCTTTTTGATACTGGTAAAGTCAGAGGTTTCAAGTGTTGGGGCTAATTTAGCTCGAATAGGGTTTAAGTCAACGTATGCCATACAAGCGGTTAATGCTGCTTCGTCCAACAAGGGCTGAGATTTAAATCGTCCTTCCCAGAACCGGCCTGTACACTCATCCTCTTTATTTGCTCTACGGGCAATATCCTCGTTGAGTACCCGCATAAACCAACTAATATCAGCCAGTCTTTGTCTGTATTTGGTAACATATTCACTGAGTATCAACAGAGGAGCAGCACTGACATCCACAGTTATCTGCTCACCATGGTTATGACAGTTTCGACTTAGCATTGTACTAAATTGTTCATTATTCGTATAAAAAGCGCTTCTAAAATAAGGTAGCTGTTGGTGTTTACGTATTTCTCGACACTAAAACTAGTGTATCGCGCACGGCAACGAGGAATACTGCGTCCTAGGCTATTAATGTGGTAATGGTGTCTGCGTGTGCTTGTTCAAATTGAATCTTAAACTAACTACGCGACGTGTTAAAAAATATTTAAACTTGTTTTGTTTTATTTAAATTTGTTATGTGTTAGGTTTGCAATGCCTTAGATTTCAAGGGCTTTTCTAATAAATGAACTTAATAAATGTATAAAGGAATAATATACAATGAAAGTATTGAACAAAGTTTTTGGTGCAACCGTTTTAGCGTTAGGTGTCTCTGCAGGGTCGGCTTCTGCTGCTGAAGTAAAAATCACAGAAGTAGATTATGGTAGTGTGATCATCCAAACTGCTGATGTTGTGTTAAACCACAGCCAAGCAGGCACTTTCTCTATGAATGTGAGCGAAAACCATTTAACTGTAAATGCTCAAGACTCTAATGGACGTAAGTTCCGCTGCGTAATGAATGGCACTGTAAGCTACAGCGATCCTACTATTCTTGAAAGAGTAACGAACATCGCAGCGACAATCTCTGAAGGCGACAGAGTACAATTTGAGGTGCAAAAAAATGTATTACTTCAAGTTTGTCATGTTAAAAAAATGCTAAGCTTCTAAGCTTTGCTATTTCGCAATGGAAAGTGTGCGCACCTTCCATTGCTTTAAGTACTTCTATTTAGCTAGCTTGACTACGCAGTGATAAAAGCTTGGGCAAGATCATGGTGACCATCTCTTTCTAAGCAATCGATAACTTGTTGTTCTACTTGAGTAACTAAGTTACTGCGCTTTAGTTCGATAAAGGCATCGGTAAAACTGTCTTTATATTCTTCCCAACCGCCACAATATGCATTGGCTTCACCGAAAATGGACTTAAATTGATAGGTGATAAGAAAATACTCCCCCGATTCTTGCCATTCTGTTGTGGATTCAGTTACTTGACGACCATTCGCTTTCTTCACAAATAAGCGAAACAGTTCAGGTTTGAGAAAGTAGCCGTAGTGGCAGGTATCTAAACACGCAGTATAGTCGTTTTCGGTTAGCTGACTTAAATCGAGTTCTGGGTCTTTAAGTAACTTTTCTAAACAATTCGCGCCATATTCACACTTATCAAGGCGACAAATAATTTCGCACATCAGTGCAAAGTAGTCTGTGACAGACACTTTGCCTGCTTTGCGCAGCTCCACAAAAGAAGGGGCTACGGTGCGCTCAAAAAACTCAATGTCGAACTCTGAGCGATTCGCCGTCATTTCCATCAAAAAGTAGTCGGCGAATGGAAAATCAATGCCAAGTTCGAGGCAATGAAGACAGGCCGTTTCGATATCACCTGGGTGGTGATGATCAACTAATTCTCCCATACAAATATCGAGCTCTACCGCACTTAACTCATCACCCATCAAGTCGGCATACTGAATGACTTGTGCTTTCGTGAGTGCTGCGGTGACATCCAAATAACTTTCAAACAGGGCTTCCGATAAGGTTTCTACCTTTGCCTTATCTTGTTGAGATAAAGCTTGTTTTAAGGTGTCGAGGCGAGTTGGAGTGTCCTCGTTGTACCAATCTCCAAAATAGAATTGCGTCATATTTGTTTTCCTTAATCGATAATAGTCGCAGGAGTAAGTGATTAAGCGCTTGTTGCTGAATATCTAGCTGCTATCCTTGCATTGTTTAGGTTAATATCACAAGTTGCAATTCTTATCATTCAGCGCACAGGCAATCCAAGGTTGCATTGTGTTCCCAAACTGTTTACACTTGCCGCGATTCTAACCATTCATTCACTGTAGAGGAGAAAAAACATGACACAAACAACTTTATCCTTTGCAGGTCTTTCTCTGTAATTCGCGAGCGCGAATAAATATTTCCTAGCTTGCGAAAGCTGTATTTAGCGATTCTATGTTGCCTATGTAACCTAACATTTGATTGCTATAACTAAGCCATTCTAGACCTGCCAATACACAATTATTTTTAAACCTCATTGAAAGGTATTGGTAACTATGGGCAGATCCGTCCAACAAATTTCTGATCGCGTGTGTCTATTTGCATCTCAAGACACTTGGATTGAAGGCGCTGCGATCCAACAACTTACAAAAACCGCTGAACTAGCCAGTATGCATCGCGTTGCTGGTATGCCTGACTTGCACCCGGGGCGTGGTTATCCAATCGGCGCGGCATTTTTTAGCCTAGACCGGCTGTATCCCGCGTTAGTCGGAAACGATATTGGCTGTGGTATGGCGCTGTGGCAGACCACCACAAAGGTTGCCAAAGTTAATTTGGATAAGTTTGCTAAACGGCTAGAAGATATCGAGCAACCGCTCGATGCCAGTTGGCAAGAGGCGATTCAAGCTGAAATGACACATCGTGATATTTCAGCTGGATTATTTGAAAGTGCACTGGGTACGATTGGCGGCGGTAATCATTTCGCCGAGTTTCAAGCGGTGGAACGTGTTTACAATGAAGCCGCGTTTACTGCGCTTGGCCTTGATAAAAAGTATTTACAGCTGCTGGTTCACTCCGGCTCGCGTGGGCTTGGGCAAGCCATTTTAGTCGACCATATTGCGCGTTTTAATCATGATGGCTTAGTGGCTGATGCGGGCTCGGAGAGTGAAAGCGCACGCTATTTGGCACGCCATGATGAAGCGGTGCGCTGGGCTGAGTTAAACCGCTTTTTGATTGCAAAAAGATTTCTCGCAGCCATTCGTAGCGATGGCGAATGTACGCTAGATGTTAATCACAACCTCGTGTGTCCAAAAGTTATTGATGGCCGCGCAGGTTGGCTGCACCGTAAAGGTGCGACCCCAAGTGACAAAGGTGCTGTCGTGATCCCCGGCTCACGAGGAGACTATAGCTATTTGGTTCAACCTGTAAACAATGCGCCTGCGTTAACTGCCAGTTTATATTCTTTGGCTCATGGTGCTGGTCGAAAGTGGAAGCGAGGTGACTGCCAAAGCCGCTTGAGTCACAAATATAAACGCGAAGACCTTTATCGCACAGCATTGGGGAGTCGTGTGATCTGTGGCAATAAGGAGTTGCTGTACGATGAAGCGCCGCAGGCTTATAAAAAGTGTGAAACCATTGTCAGTGATTTGGTTGACGCTGGATTGATAGAAGTGATCGCCATATTGCGTCCGGTGCTGACATTTAAAACCAACGGGAGTTGTTCGTCATGATCTTGTTGCAACTTTCAGCCGGTCAAGGCCCAGCAGAGTGCGGGAAAGCCGTTGCATTGGCGCTCAACTTAGTCGATAAACAAGCTAAAGCAATAGGCGCAGAATGTACTGTGTTAGCGCAAGAAATGCATGAACACAAAGGCTGCATGAAATCCGTATTGCTACAGCTTTCGAGTGACGCAAAAGCGCTTGCCGAGTATTGGCATGGCCCGCAGTTGTGGGTGTGCCAGAGCCCATTTCGTGCCAAACATAAACGGAAAAATTGGTTCTTTAGCGGAAGCATGGCCGAGATAGATGAAGTCACAATGGCATCCGATATTCGCTATCAAACTTGTCGCGCGTCAGGAGCTGGTGGGCAGCATGTTAATACCACAGACTCAGCGGTACGAGCGACGCATATAGCATCAGGATTGAGTGTGCGAGTGGAGAGTGAGCGTAGTCAGCACGCCAATAAGCGCGTTGCAAAGGCGTTATTGCTACAGAAATTGGCCGCGCAGGCAGATGCTGAGGAAATGGCTCGTGATAAAGCAAGGTGGCAGCAACATCAGGCGCTACAACGCGGTAATCCTAAAAATACTTTTAAAGGAAACCAGTTCAGCCCAAGGGTGCCGTTTAATATAGGAGCTCTGCATGACAACTAATGTGTTATTCATCTGTAGTCGCAACCAATGGCGCAGTCCAACCGCTGAGCGTATCTGGAAAAATCATCCGGGTATTAGCGTGAGATCGGCAGGCACAAGCCCAAGAGCACGTCGCAGCGTAAATGCGAGTGATATTGAGTGGGCCGATACTATTTTAGTCATGGAAGAAAAACATAAATCGCGGCTGCGTGCACAATACGCCAATCTATTGCGCTATAAAAATGTTCAAGTATTGGATATTCCTGACGAATATCAATTTATGGATGACGAGCTAGTGACGCTATTACAAGACAGTGTCGCGAGTATTTTAGTGGTTTAACCCAGCCCATTTGGGGTGTTAATAAGATTGTAGGGAAGAGGATAGAGCAATGTAATTCCATCGGGAACAAGCAATTGAGAACACAATAAGTCGTTTTGTTGCGATTAATTGCTGATTTTGCGGCCAAGTACCAACTTGGCTTTTTAATTTTAAAAATGGAGCAACTAAGATGAGAATTAAATATCCTCGAACTCCGCACTTGGTGTGGTCAAAAGGGATCACAAGTGATGACGTAAGGTGTGCCAACACGGAGCACTTTAAAAACAAACAAGTAGTCGTGACCGAGAAAATGGATGGTGAAAATACCACTTTGTATGCTGATTATATGCATGCACGATCACTCGACAGTCGTTATCATCCATCTCGCTCTTGGGTAAAAGCACTACAGGCTCAAATAGGTCTAAAGATTCCAAAAGGATGGCGTATCTGTGGTGAAAACTTGTATGCAAAGCACGCCATTCATTATCAGAAGTTGCCTAGCTACTTCCTCGCTTTTTCTGTGTGGAACGCGAGTAACGAGTGTTTAAGTTGGGATGATAGCCAAGCTATTTTTAATGAGCTTGGTCTGCATAATCCAAAGGTGCTCTATCGTGGGGCATGGTGCGAAAAAACCATCAAAAGTATTGTTGTAGATACAAACTTACAAGAAGGCTATGTGGTCAGAGTGGCTGATGCCTTCCATTATGATGAGTTTGCTAATTGTGTTGCCAAATGGGTGCGCTCAGATCATATTGTGTCGGATAAGCATTGGATGCATAGCGTTATTACACCAAACAAACTCATGGAGGAGTAACACTGTATGTTAGCGAAGAAAAAAGTAGCGGATTGGTTGCCTTTGCTTGCAGAGCAACATCAGCCTGATTTTACAGAGTGCTTAACCATGTTGGGGGAAACCTTTCCCCTGTTGCACGAACTTGAAGCAACACCACAAGATACTATTTGGCATGAGGAAGGTAATGTTGCCATTCATACCAATATGGTATTGGAAGCACTTTATGCATTGCTGCAGAGTTCTGCCTCTCATATAAAGGGGGAGCGAAGGCAGGTGCTGATACTCTCTGCGCTGTTGCATGATATTGCCAAGCCTGTCGTGACCAGAGCGAAGGAGATTGATGGTCAACGGCGGATTGTTGCACCGCGGCATGAGGCGATCGGGATGAGTTACCTAGCAAGTAGACTCGTTGACTTACCGTTGCCAATGCAGACTATTCAAACGATTTTGGCATTAGTCGGTTTTCATCAAATGCCCAAATTATTGGTAGTTAAAAACAAAGGCTTCAGTGAATATCTTAATTTAGCGCTAAATGCTGATCTCGAGATGCTCTACTGGCTCGAAGTTGCAGATATGCGAGGTCGTATCTGCCCAGATCAGGATATGCAAATTGAACTGCTGAGCTTGTTTAAAATGTTTGCTCAAGAATATAAGCTTTGGTCGATTGCAGATCCGGCTGAATCACTACTTGCTAATATATCGCGATACCCAACTGTTGAAGAACAGTGCTTCATTGCTGCTTATACAGTTAGGCAAATGGCTTTTGGCGAAATCACAGTTCCTGAAGAAGCTCCTATCAAATTTTACCAACAGGCAAAGCACTATGGTCATTTTTATATCATGTGTGGAGCTAGTGGGAGCGGTAAATCCAGTTGGATAGCAAAGCATCTTCAAGGATTTACACTGGTCTCTTTGGATGAACTAAGAGGCGAGATTAATGGTCGTTCCACGAGTCAAAAAAACCGTGGTCAGGTTCTACAAGCCGCCAAGCAAAAGCTGAAAAAAGCATTAGCAGCAAAGGAAAATGTTGTGTGGGATGCAACAAACCTGCGAAAAGATTTTCGTAAGATACTTTGCGATTTAGGGTGTGACTACGGTGCGCTCGTGACGTTAGTTGTATTTCAACAAGGTGAAGTACAACTTCGGCAAAATAACCGAGCAAGAGCACGAGTCGTCCCAGATGAAGTGATAGCCCAGCAGCTGAAAAGGTTGGAGTGGCCATCGGTGACAGAAGCGCATCGGATACAGGTGATTGGCGAACAAGGGCAAGTGCTTTGGCAAAAGGGGGCGTTTTAGCCACCGTTCAGTGAGATTAGCTTTACTTGTCAGCTAATTTTGATAGCTGACAAGTAGCCAATATAGAAGTGTGAATAGTGGCAGAGCGCTATCCTACGAGCTATGCTAATTTTATCTTGCTCAAGAACAGTTCTTTTGTCGGACTGCTCCTGAACATCATCCAAAATTTCGAAGCCTAAAACGTTCCCTTTCTTTGCATTTAACAATCGTTGCACCAGTTTATATTCTTGTGTTGTATAGCCTAGCCAAGGAGCAACTGCACTAGTGTTGTTGGTCATACTCCCTCATACCACTTTTACCAATATCAATGAGAGTATTAAGGTTGTATGTATAAATTTTAAGCGCTTTTATATAAAACTTATATACCTTAAAGAAATGACGGTAGACCCACTGTCAGACATAGCTATACTTCACTCTCGATACGCCAAATACAATTATTTTGTGTGGTGGTTTTTAGGATTTTGTTTGTGGAATATAGGGCGGAGGCGCGGAAATACACACATAGATACTTTTAGAATGAGCACAGGTGCGCTCAATATTAATGCGTTTAAGACTATAAATATTAATCCATCATAAGCTTTTTGCGGCAGCAGCATATGGATACTGAGGAATTTATCCGCTAAGAGAATCAATAACCATGATAAAAAGGTGGCTAGAAAATGGTCTAATTTTAGGAAGTAGGCAATAGGGAAAGTTGCAAAAAATATCATCAGGTAGCCGTAGTTTAGGTTGGTGCTGAGTGTGTTACAAAGCCACAGGGTCACGGCTAACAAGGAAATAGTAGATGTGTGCAAAAAGTGTGATTTTATTCCCTGACTTCCAGTAGCCATTTACGTTCCTTAGTGACTGTGGTGGTGTATATTTGTTCAGCAATTACATCCGAACTTGTTCGATAACGCAACGGCTTTTTCAATAACTCCACTGTGCTGCAAAGTGCCTCGCTAACGTAGCGCTTTAAAACGCTTCTATCATTGCTTGTGAAGAAGCGCTTAACTTCTTAAAAGCGCAAATTAAAGCGGTTTGATGGCGATTATATCCACCGCTTTTGCCAGCCATCCTTGATACAGTGTAAATACCCGTTTGGTGTAGGCTTGCTGGTGATGAAAATCGAACGCGGCATGGTCGACAAAGCGTTCGACTAAGGTAAGCTGGGTGCGGTCTTCACTTTCATAAAGTTCAAAGCGTAAACATCCGACCTCTGCTCGAGTGGCTGGCAAGATCTCTTGGATTGCGTTAATACAATCTTGATAGTGCTCGGTTTTAGGCGTGATATGGGCGATAAAGTTGACGTTATTGTGGCTGTTGGCCATGATATTTCTCCATAATGCGTTTAGTAACGGCGGTAACTGGGGCTGATAAAACATAGGCGGCGATGAACGAGGCCGGCCAAGCATTGGCAAAGGCATGCGCCCATCGCGTGGTAAAGTCTGCCACTAATCCCAAATTGATGTACGTAACCCATCCAGACACCATAAACGACAGGCACAATGACAGCAGTAATGTAAAAATGAGTTTTTGCATGTTTCCTCCTCTGGCTGTTGATATGATTGTAGGGAATTGCCAGCCGATCAGAATGGCAAAAATGGAAAGCTAAGATTGCGGAGATAACTATGCTAGATGACTTACGACTCTTTGTTGAGGTAAGCCGCCGAGGAAGTTTTGCCAAGGCGGCAGAAGACCTTGGCATAGGCGCGCCGACCTTATCTAAGCGGATGTTAGCGCTGGAAGACAAACTTGGTTATCCGCTCTTACTGCGCAGCGCCAGAGGACTTACATTAACGAATCATGGTCAGGCGGTGGTGGATAAAATGGCGGAGTCTTTGCTCGCCTTGCAAGCGCAAAGTGAGGCGCTATCAACACTAGAAGCGTCCACTTTCCACCTGTTATGCCCGCAAAACCTAATGATTGGTCCTTTGTATAATGCGCTGCAATCGTTTCAGGCCCAGTATCCAGAGATCCAATTGCATGTGGAGCCTGCCAATAGTGTGGCCTTACTCAGCCAAAAGCGGTTTGATTTAACCGTGCGAGTCGGGGAGCTGGATGATTCAAGCGTCTATCAAAAACGGCTGGGGCAAATCGCGGTAAGGGTGGTGGTCGCCAAGGAAATTGCGACTACACAAACCCTGTTTTTGCCCTTTAAAGCATCGCAACTGCCCGCAACCGATGCGTGGCGAGCACTGTTGGCGCAGTTTAGTCACGTCTCTTATGTGGGTGATATTACCTTAGTGCGTAAATTGGTAGGCTCGGCTAACGGTGCTGGCGTATTGCCGATGACAGAAATTGCAGCGTTGGCAGCGCAATCGCAAACCGCATTTAGCTATATCGGTGACTACCAATTTATTCGCAGCATCTACGCACTTTGGCCAAATCAACGAACTCCACCGACTTACACCAGAGACTTTATTGAGTTACTGCAAATGCGGTGTCAGGAGCTTGATTATCTGCAAGGGGCAGTGATAGCTCTGTAATAAACACCGCACAATCGCATTTTATCCTAAGCTCAGATTGCGCTCAAAATGCACGATATCGACATCAGGCTTTAGCTTATAGAGCTGTGCTAACCGTCCGCCTGACTTGACCTTTTCATCCAGTGCTTCAAACATGTTTGAGGCTTCAATTCGTCTTACCAAGCTCTTGCGCTGAATGGGTTTGGCGATAATGGCTTCGATGGCGGTTTTGAGTTGTCCAATGGTAAATTGATCTGGCAAACAATAAACCGGGATCATGGAATATAACGCCTTTTGCTGCAGCCTTGCCTTGGCCTTTTCAATAATATGCTTATGATCAAAAGCCACAGCAAGATCTGGGATCTCGCTAAGATCCACCCATCTCACATCATCTACCGAGTCAATTTGGGTTGCCACTTGCTGAGGTGAAATCAAGGCGTAATAAACCAAGGTGACACTAAAGCCTCGCGGATCACGGTTGATCCCAGAAAACGCCTGAAGTTGTTCAAGGTATTGTGGGGCAACACTGGTTTTCTCTTTGATCTTACGCAGCGCGCTCATATCCGTGTTGTCATCCAGCTCAACATCAACAAACCCTCCAGGTAATCCCCAGCGGCCTTTGAACGGCGCATGGGCGCGTTTGGTGAGGAGGACTTTTAAGCTACCTTGCCAAATTGTAAATAACACACTGTCTACTGAAAAAAGAGGCGGGTGAAACTGGGATAAATTGTGTTCTGAGCTCATTGATTTTTTAGTTAATGTCTTTTGGACACAATAAACGATTGTTTAGGTTAAAGCAAAACAAAGGTTTCAATGTTAATAAGTGGAGTATATTGTCTCTGTGACTCTATCTTGTCGCTTGATCAAAATTTGTGTTGTGATGAGTTTGTGTCTTTATGACACTATTAATTTTGAGTTGCAAAGGTTGCTATTTTGAGTTTGTAAGTAATGTAAAAGTCCTTTTATTTTAAATGGTTATAGTAGCTGGAAGGGATGGAAGCGGATGTTGTTTTATTATGCGATAGTTAAAAGCGGTATCAGTAGAGGTAAGTATGACGTTCCTTAACGAGTAAGGCTGTGGCATAGTAAAGTCACTTAAATTATTAGCTGAAAGATCACCCTGCAACGTGGCTACAAATATCCCTCGTCATGCGGAGGTGCTGTGGTTATAAAGCGGCTTTAAGAATCTCAGCATTAACTCGTTAAATTAATCTCAACAATGTCTGACCAATATACTGTTTTATATGTAGAAGATGACCCAAGTAGTGCTGAGATATTACGTTTATATCTGGCACAAGCGGATATGCAGGTTGTCCATTTCGATAACGCCCCAGATGCCCACCGAGCCCTACAAAACCTAACATTTCAACTCGCTATTTTAGATGTCATGCTACCCGGAGGTGATGGCCGTGAGTTACTTAAAGAAGCCGTTGCACGCAACATTCCTACCATTATGGTGACCGCCAAAGTGTCTGAAACCGACCGTCTTGAGGGGTTTGAGCTTGGTGCGGATGATTATGTATGTAAGCCTTATAGCCCACGAGAAGTGATCTCACGAGCAAAGGCACTATGTAAACGTAGCTATCGTGGTCAGCAGAGTGCCGCTTTGTTGTTTGATGGCTTAAGTATCAATCTTGAGAGCAAATCCGTAACGGTAACACAACAAACACCAGCGTTAACGGCTGTGGAGTTCGAGTTATTACTGACCATGGCCAAGCAGCCGCAACAAGTATTTAGCCGCGCGCAATTAATTGAACAAGTATGGGGAAGTGATGCGCCTATTACGGATCGGGCAGTCGATACTCATTTGGCTAACTTGCGTAAAAAACTAGGTGACAGTAAGGCTGAGCCTAAATTTATCGCCACTCGTTACGGGCAAGGCTATCAATTTATCGCGCGTAAGGTGTCTTCATGAAGCTAAAAACCAAATTTACCTTACTCGTGGCGCTTTGTACCTTTGCGCTACTCGGAAGCTTTTATCAACTATCTAAAAACTCAGCCGAGCGCACTTTTTTAGCATTTAATAAGCAAAGTGCGGTAACGTTTGGTCATTCATTGCTTGATGATGACTTAGTGGAAGAAGCATTGACTGGTAAAACCTTTGCGAGCCCAGAAGCGACGTTAACGTTTTTAGCATCAACCTTTCCTGAGCAGCTATTTATTTGGCGAGATGCTAACTCAACAGCGGATGTAAAGATCCTCAACCCCGATCTCACCATAGACTATGAGCAGGTCAAATCCGGTCATCAATTTTCAATTCATCATCCCGGTGTTGCGGCGTTTGTGGTGCAATTTAATGAGGCGCAATATGTGTTATCACTACAGGGTGAGTTGTTTTGGTTGCCTGAGGTATTGCTAGATAGGTCGTTTGAAAAGGAAGCGCTGCAGCAAGCGATGTTGGATGATTTTATGCTTACTTTGGTCATCTTATCGATTATTGCTGCATTACTTGCTTGGTTGGGGTCGTGGTACTTTTTGTCGCCACTTAAACAGCTCAAACGTAGCTTCAAGGCGATAGAGTCGGGCGAGTTAGACACCCGCTTAGCGCTAAAACGCCATGATGAAGTAGGTGAAATCATCAATAGTTTTAATAATCTTGCGGCTTGGCTACAAGGTTTGCATCAGCAGTATAAACAAATGAATTCCGACTTATCTCATGAACTTAGAACACCACTTAACGGCATTCGTTCGCGCTTGGAGGCGATGGAAGACGGTATAGTGCCAATGGATAAGGCTCAGTTAGCGGTGATAACCCAAGATCTTCACAACGTTAACCGTATTATCGACGACCTGTGTTTGTTGTCATTAACCGAGTCAAAGCAGCTGACCTTGTCATCAACACGAGTAAATCTCTCTGAGCTGTTAACATCGACCTTAGTGCGTTACCAAGCACAGGCCGAAGCGCGAGGCGTGAAATTGGACGCAGATATTCAAGAAGGTGTGACCGTGACGCTTGATGCCGGAAGAGTCAGACAGATAGTGGTGAACTTATTAGATAATGCCTTTAAATATGGTGCTGATGGTGGCGTTGTGACGTTAAAGCTCAGTTATCAAGATAATGAACTGGTGATTACGGTTGCTGACTGCGGCCAAGGTATGTCGCCTAATCAACTCGAACAGGTGTTTGAGCGCTTTTATCGTGCGCAGGGGTCGCGCCACGATACATCCAGTTTGGGGCTCGGCTTACCAATTTGCCGTCAACTTGCCGAGTTGATGGGCGCGACATTGACCGCGACCAGTACTGAAAATCAAGGCGCAAGCTTTTCACTTCGGTTTTCTCGACTAACTTGATAATTGCTTGACAATTGCTCGGCATAGTTAGCTCAACAACGACATCAACAGTTTGAGAGCAAAAATATGAGAGCAATTATTTTATCAGCATTGGCATGTACCACCGTTGGTTGTGGGATCACCGCGTCTACCGCGCCACAATCACTCACTTTACCGATGAAGTACACCGAGAAAGGTCATGCCTATGTGATGGCAACGATTAACCATACGGTTACCCATCCTATGATTTTAGATAGTGCTGCGAATGTTGGTATTTTACCGGTTAATCTGAAAGCAGCACTTGCCTTGCCAGAAGATAAGCTAAGCAAAATGGACGTACAAGGCGCAAGTGGTAGCTCAGAGCTAGTATTGGCAACGATAGACCACACCAGCGTCGGCCACTTAGCAGCAGAGTCGCTTCCATATGTATTTAAAGATATGACCCGCTTAGATGTGGAAGGCGTCTTGCCAGGAATTTTGGGGCATGGATATATGTCGCAATATTGTAATGTGTTTGATTTTAATAATAATGAGCTGAGTTTGTATCAAGGGGTTTGCCCAAGTAGCGTGACACAAGGCTTGGAGAGTGAAAGTTTTAAAATAGATAACAATTTCATCAAGCTGACAGCAAGTTTTAATGGCGAAGAGGTAGACGCCGTGCTTGATACCGGCGCTCCAACCAACTACATCAACTCACACCTGGCCAATAAACTAACATTAACGCTGGGCGAAAAAGACATCAGCCGAGGGTTAAACGACCAAGCGACTAAAAAGGTGGCCATAGAATCACTGCGTTTTAGCTTAGGTGACAAGGAAATCATCAATACCGAAAGTCACTTATCGGATATGCCTGTGTTTGAGGTGCTTGGATATAAAGACGAGCCGTTTATCCTACTTGGTTTAAGTAACTTTAGCGATGATAAGCTCATTATCGACTACGCTGAGAACAAAATTTACTTTTGATCCCAACGCTGCTGGCTTGACGCTCGACCAGTCAGTAGCTAATTAAATTTCATATTAATTTAGACAGTTATGGTGTTTACTATAGCGAATAGTTATTTGAATGATCATTCAAGTAAGGTTAGTCTAGCACCCAATGAGTAGTTAACCTGAGGTTAGTTAGAGCTCAGGTTATACCAATACAAAATGCATCAAGAGGAGCAACTGATGACTGACTTTACAATCCATACCGTAGAATCTGCACCGCAAAAAGGTAAACCATTACTTGAGAAGTCCCAGCAAGCATTTGGACGTATTCCGAACCTTCATGGTGTAATGGCGGAATCACCAGAGCATCTGCATGGTTATCAAGTGTTACATGAGGCTTTTTTAAATAGCTCGTTCAATAACGATGAAAAAACTGTGGTGTGGCAAGCGATTAATGTAGAACATGAATGTCACTACTGTGTACCGGCTCATTCTGCTATCGCAAAATCAATGAAAGTAAGTGATGAATTGGTCAAAGCACTGCGTGAGCAAGCACCGCTGGGCGATGAGAAACTAGAAGTGCTGCGTGCCACAACACTTGAAATGCTGCGCGAGCGTGGCAAATTGAGTGATGCACAAACGAAAGCGTTTTTTGCCGCAGGTTATAGCAAACAAAATCTGCTGGAAATTATCTTAGCGCTAAGTCAAAAGGTTATGAGTAACTACGTGAATCATATCGCACATACTCCACTGGATGATGCTTTTAAAGCGTTTAGCTAATTAGTAGAGAGGCATTTAGCCTCTCTACTAGGTATTACTCGCTTTCTAATCCGTCAAGCTGTAAGCCTATCTGAGTGCTCAATACTCCTGCTTGTACACGTAAATATGCATTCAAAGTTGTGAGGTCAGTGTGTGCGTCAGCGTGGCGATAGATAGCTCGGTTACCACGAGCGTAGCTTAAAATTAGATTATTGTCGCTAGCGAAAGTATTGGCGTTAATCATCGTAAGGTGTTCAACGATAATCTCACCGGTTACGGTATACACCTCCCCAGTTACTGGTGATTGTAGTTTCAACCCTTTAACCAGTGTGGTGTTGTTTTCTTCAAGTGAAACAAATGATTGATTGTTGATGTTTATTTCAGCACCGTGTGGCGCCTCAGTTAATTCTATCAACACATTGTCGGTCGCAAGAGCTTGGCCACTAAGTAGTATGACTGATAAAAAGAGTGCTTTCATAATGGTTCTCCTTAGTTATGACCAATAAAACGAATTTGCCAAGAGGTAAGCTGGCCATCTTGCGCATTATTTCTGTGTACAGCACGAATGTCCGGTGCGCCACTTACTGGATCAAAGATAAAGGCTTCGTCCTCACTTTGTGTATCAATTAACCGAATGGTCCATTGGCCTTGCGCAGGTTCGCCATAGAAGTGATGCGATAGCATTTGCATATCATTAAAGCCGTTGCGTCCAGAAATAGTTCCTGTTCTTGGCGTCATTAATACGCTGCGAGTACCTGATGGAGAAATAAGCTCAATTGCAACGTCACGGGTACTGGTATGCTCACCGGTTACACGGATCTGTACGGCTTCTACGGTGACATCGTTGTCAATTTGTACCGAACTTTCTGCGCCAGCAAGGCTACCGTCAGGAATGGTGACATTAGCATTAACTTGCTGCCAAGGTGTGATAGTGAAATTACCTCTATCTTCATTATAGAAACGAGCCATATTTACTGCAGCATCAACATCAATTGCACCAAAGCCGTAGAAGCCATGGTAGTTATAACCTGCAGCATTGCGCTGCCATGTGGGGATCGCATCATATTGTTGTGCTTCTCCAGCCGCATTATTAAAGGTCAATGTAACGCCAGGATTGTCCGCATCAATTTTACGCGCTGTAGAGGCTAAGATATGTCTCACATCGCGCCAAGTTAATGCCGGGTTTGCTGACATGATAAGTGCAATTGCCCCTGTCGTGTTTGGTGCAGCGGAAGAAGTGCCATTCATCGTTGCATTATAATCACAATTAGGATCCAGTGGATGGCTTCCATGTAAGGTGTTACGCAGATTGGTCGGGTTGCTTCCCCAGTCACAGCCACTGATGTCCGTAGAGATTATAGCGGGAGTGGTTGAGCCGTACTCACCGCCAGGCGCACTGACAAAGACGCTTGAACCAACCGTAGAGTATGACGAGCGTTTACCGTCAGCATTATAAGCAGACACAACCAAATTCCAATAGCTGGTATCAATACGCTCTAAGTTAACATCTTGCATTGGTAAGCCATGGTTACGATTTGCAAACCATAGATACCCAGGCCCTAAACCACTGGCATTAAAGCTTTGAGCTTGGTAACCATTACCTGCAGATTTTACGAAAATTGCACCGCGGCCGCTGTGACTTGTAGTCGTGATCTCTTCTTGAGCATCTTCATAGGTCTGTAGCCATGGAGAGAAGTCGTAGTTAAATGTTTGCGGTGATGAAAGGGTTCGGCCATAGCTTTGGTTAAATACTCTAGGAAAATCAAAAGAAGCTTTGTTGAAACCATCAGAATACATGCCGTGAGACTGTAACCAATTTTCCATACTTCCGTTTTTAAGATAGTTAAAGCCAACGAGCCCGGCTCTAGGTGCGACACCACGACCGCCAATGCCATTAAATGCACTGGCAGCAATGATACCTGCGACACCTGTACCGTGACCATCGCCGCTGTTGGCTGGTTTTAAATCAGCAGAATTCGTAAGGAAATCCCATGAGCCTGGTTTTACATTGTTTATAAGATCAGGGTGAGTAAGCTCAACACCACCGTCGATGACTGCGGTGGTTACGCCTGTTCCCATAATACCAAGCGCATGAGTAAGGCTAAGGTTTAGATCTTCTCCTGCAACACCACCCCGCTCAGAAAAAGCATTTTGCCCTGTATTTTTCAAATGCCATTGTTGGTTGACAAGGGGATCACCTGGAAATAATGGGTATTCTTGTTGGGCACTAGCAGTGCCATGAAGTATGCCTAGCAAAGTAGCTAGATAAGTTATTTTTATTTTCATGGTATCTCAGTTTTTATTGTTTCTTTTACAAGAACAAACTGTATACCCTAAAAAGGGACTTAATGTAAATAGTGGGTTATATATGTATTTTTGTTGTTTTTATTTTGTTTGTTATAAGTGGGACTACTTTGTGCTTACAGGAATTATGGACGGACGCGTTAGAATATAGCTGAGCACTCCGGCTTCGGTTATAGCGACAGACCACACCACCCAAACAGGTGCGCCACTAAAGCTCAGTGCCAGTAAGCCAACACTCATGCCAACTGCCGCGCCAATCTTGCCTTTTATGGGGATCACCTGATGTTGTCGCCATGCAAGCAGACTCGGGCCAAATTTGGGGTGGGTAAGCAGCCAGTTTTCTAACTTAGGAGAAGAGCGGGTAAAGCAAGCAAGGGCAAGAATAAAAAAGATGGTGGTAGGCATAACAGGCAGTGCCATGCCGATAAAGCCGAGACCAACAAATACGATGCCAGCAACATGCAGCCAAAAACAACGATTGAATAGGGGGATTTTCTTACGCATAGGCATCCTCATATTTCGGGAGTGCTGAACTGGCAGCGCATCACGGTGACCTGAGCCAACATTGTTAACCAGAAGCCAATTATTAAAAGCATATCACAGCGGCTGAAATTCGCGAATTTTCAACTAAGCTAAAGCAAAGAGATTATCAGTCGGACGTCAGTGTTTGAAATAGCGAATCTGATCTCAGGTTAAGTACAGGGAAGTGGTGCGACTGAAACGTTGAGGAGCAAAGTATGCAAGTAAATTTAGAACGTCTAAAGTCTACCTTATTTGCGCTCGCGGAGTTCGGCTATAACCATGAAGATAAGGGAATTTATCGCCAAGGTTTTAGCAATGAGGATTTTGCAGCGCGTAAATGGCTGATGGAATGCGCACAAAGCGAAGGATTTGTGAGTCGTATGGATGGCGCTGGCAATGTGATTATTGAAATGACCAGTCCGGATATCGCAGCGAAACCCGCAGTGATCATCGGCTCTCATCTCGACAGTGTACCAGCAGGTGGCATGTTTGATGGAACTTTGGGCGTCATTGCGGGGTTTGAGTGTATTCGTATTTTAAAAGAGCACAATGTGCAATTGGATAGGCCGATTTGGGTCATCGGTACCAGTGAAGAAGAAGGGCGCTTTGGCGGCATGATTGGGGCACAAGCGCTCACCGGGAAGTTAACGCCTCACCAATTACTCACAAGTCATGATGCGGATGGCTGTATGCTTAGTGATGCCATGCGCGCGCAAGGGTTAGACCCTATGGATGCACTGAATGCGAGGCTAGAACCTGAGCAAATAAATAGTTTTTTTGAATTACATATAGAGCAAGGGCCCGTGCTTGATCAAAAAGGCATTCAAATTGGTGTGGTGGAAGGGATTTCGGGAGTATTTAAATGGATGGTTAAATTAATTGGAAAGGCCGACCACGCAGGCACAGCCCCCATGGAGATGCGCAGCGACGCCTTTATGGGGTTGGCTGACTTTGCCTACCAGTTAGACCGCATTATTGCAGAGGACGGCACAGATACCACGAGGATCACCGTCGGTAAGGCAGAATTAAAGCCGGGTTTTGCACATACGATTGCTGGAGAGGTGGATTTCACCATCGTCGCGCGTGATATGGACGAAACCGTGATGGAGAACCTTGAAATTGCCTGTCGTAAAGCGCTTTCAGCCATCGCTCGAAAACACCATTTAATGTTTGAATACGAGCAGGTGAGTTGGTTGTCTCCAATGAAATGCACACCTGAGATAGTGGAATTTATTAGTCAACAGGCAGAGGCCTTGTCATTGAATTATCAAATCATGCCAAGTGGTGCTGGTCACGATAGCCAGTTTTTTTCAGAAGTGTGTCCCACGGGGCTGATATTTATTCCATCACTCAACGGCGTTAGCCATGCGCCAGACGAATGGAGTCATTGGCATGATGTTGAAGCTGGGAGTAATTTACTGCTGCAATGTGTTCAAAAAAGAGCAATAAAAACAAAAGAATAAATGTAAGGCTGGGGTGAAATTGGGTGAGGCTTTACTAGACAAATTTGATCCTTGGGCTAGTCTTTGTTACTACTAGAATAGTGTGGATAGCAAAACTTGCGGCGAATTCGGACTTGGATAACCGCAGTTAGGGATTATGAGGATGTGGATCGCCCGAGTAGTAACCTTGGTCTTACTTGCTGCGAGCTTTAATGGGCTTGCTGCCTCGCTGAGGGTGAGCGATGAGGTCGTGACTGCTGGGTTTATTACGCTACACATTGAGCGTACAGGTCCGCCTCTACAACAACCAACACAGCTATCCATTCAACATCTTTCGGAACCTTACTCCCTCTCCCTTTCGCTTCAGCCGACTCAACAAGCGGTAACCATTAGTGGCTTGGCTGATGGTGATTATCTCGCAACCTTAGGTAGTCCCTCTGCTAACTCGGCACAAACGTCGGTCTCATTTTCAGTCAAACATCATCAGTTAACGCTGGCGCTTGCGCTGTTTGTACTGGGCTTGTGCTTATTTGTGCTACTTGTAGGGATGATTATGGTGGGTAATAAGCAAACGCACGATAAGGAAAGCGTATGATAAATGCTTCATTGGCGCTCGGTCTTGCCCTAGCGTTTGCTTTGCTATGGGTATTTTTTGGCTGGTGGATTGGCAGGCGCGTGCAGTCACATAATGAATTTGCGCTGGCCGGTAGAAATGTTGGGTTGGCCTTTGCTTGTGCCACTGCGATGGCAACTTGGGTCACCAGTAATACCACTTTAGTTGCGCCACAGCTCACTTATCAGTTTGGTATTTGGGGCATGATAGGCTACGCCTGTGCCGCATTCGGATTGTTGCTATTTGCGCCGCTAAGCCAACGCATCAAAACTTTACTACCCCACGGCTACACCAGTGGCGACTTCATGCGGTTGCGGTTTGGGCGTTTCTCTTGGTGGGTCTTTTTGCTGATCTCTTTCGTGTATGCCATGAGCTGGCTCGTTAGTCTAGGCATGGCCGGTGGTATTTTGCTACACACCCTAAGTGGCTTAGATTATCACCTTGGTATGTCGATTATTCTGCTGATGTGTGTGGTCTACACGCTCTTTGGCGGTCTAAAAGCGGTGATCGCCACGGACTTTCTACAGGCCATTATTATTTTGGCAGGTGTCGTCGGAATTGCCATTGTCGTGGCGATGAATGTTGGGCTTGAACCAATTCACCAAAAACTCAGTAGCGACCACCCCAAGCTACTCGACCTGCTTTTTCCTGCCGCTGTGATGTTTTTATTCAACAATATCTTTTTTGGTTTAGGAGAAATTTTTCACAGCAACGTATGGTGGTCAAGGGCGTTTGCATTTAAAGGTGGGGTGGGCAAAAAGGCGTATTTTATCGCAGGACTACTGTGGCTACCGATCCCCATCGTAACTGGGTTTATTGCGCTGGCAGCGCCGAGTTTAGGTTTGTATCCCGCTAGCGCCGATATGGTGGGACCCTTGGTTGCAAGCCAAGTGCTCGGCTATACCGGCTCGATCATTCTGTTCATTGTGGTGTTCTCAGCGCTAGCATCGAGTTTGGACTCTTTGCTCGCCGCAACGTCAGATCTCATCAATCAAGATATTTACCTGCAATACATCAAACCAAAGGCGAGCGATAGCGAACGCTTAAAAAGTGCTAAGTGGATTATTGTCATCTTAGGTGTAGTAACTTGGCTTTTGTGTTTACCAAAAATCGCCACGCTGGGTGCCTTGTTGAACTTCGCTGGTGCCTTCGTCGCCAGCACCATTTGGCCTATCGTATTTGGTTTGTACTTTGCGCGAATGACGGGAAATAGCGCTGGCTGGGCTATGTTGCTTGGCACGCTATCTGGCTTGATTGGGTATTTTTATATTGGCTTTTATGTCGCTGCATTAGTTTCTTGTGCGGTGTCGTTATTAATTTGTGTGATTGCTTGGCGTTTTAGTCAGCAATCATTCCATTGGCAAGCGTTGGGCACACAAAGCAAAGTGGAGGATGTATGATCTCCTTGGGCGCATTTTCTAGTTTAATTTGGCTGGCCATAGTGCTCAGTTGTTTATGTCCTGTTGTCCTTGTCGTTATGTTCCTTATTGATTTTAAAAAGAGGCAGTTATGGTAAGTGCGCAGCAAGTAGAGTTTAATCGAGCGCAGCCGGATGTTTACGGGGATGCACATCCCAAAGCATTACTCAGAGCGATACAAGAAGACGGGGACAGGCTGCATTGTTTGGAGAATAAGCACATTATCAGTGTCGACCACCTTGACCGAGACGTGCTGATCCAGTTATTCCGCCTCGCCGCGAAATATGAAAGTAACCCTGCAAGGTTCAGCTCGCCGCTTAGTGGCAAAATTTTGATCAGTGCGTTTTATGAACCCAGCACTCGCACCCGTCTGTCGTTTGAAAGTGCATGGCACCGCTTGGGGGGCGATATTATGTCGATCACTGATCGCTCCTCAACGGGCATTGCGAAAGGGGAGTCGCTGCAAGATGTCGCCGAGATGTTCAATAATTATGGCGATTGTGTCGTTTTACGTGACACCTCTGTGGAGTCTATTGAAGAGATGATCCACAGCCTACGGATCCCAATTATCAACGCTGGTAATGGCATTGATGAGCACCCAACACAAGCGATGTCTGATCTATACACTATCTTCAAATGGCGGCCGTCGTTATTACTCCCTGACAGCGAAGCCTTTAGCCCTATAAAAATTGGCGTGATTGGCGTGCCGAGCCAAATGCGTACGGTGCGTAGCCTGCTGAAAATGTTTACACATTTTCCGCGCATTGTGGACGAAATATTCCTGCTCTACGACGAGAGTGTCGAGGAAGCGGTGTCGAGCGACCAATTAGCCCAGCTAGAGGAAGCGGGGGTCAAAGTGTCTATCGGCCATGACTTGAACGCCGTTTTACCTGAGCTTGATGTGGTGTATATCAACTCCATTGCATGGGTTGGTGAAAGCTTCGAAACCTATGGAAAGTCGTTTAAATTGAGCGCAGATTCCCCCTTTAAGCCCGATGCGATAGTGCTTCATCCTCTGGCTCGAGGTGAAGAGCTGTGCACCAGTTTAGATGCCACGCCACACAATTGGTATTTTAGTCAGGCACGTGGTGCCGTCTTTTTACGCCAAGCCTTATTGACCTGTATGGTGCAGCGCGCCAGTACTGTGATGGATGTGATTTAGGGAGATATTATGTGCGGAATTGCTGGTATTTTTTCAACGCAAGCGCAAACACAAGTAGATAATCAATTATTAGTAAACATGGCAGCCATTCAACATCATCGTGGTCCCGACGGTTTTGGCTATAAACAAATGGCTGGCGTGGGATTTAGTCACGCCAGACTGTCGATAATCGACCTCGACGAGCAGCGAGGGCGGCAGCCCTTTATTAGTTCTGACAAGCGTCTAATGTTGGCTCACAACGGTGAGTTTTACGATTACGCGCGGATCCGAGCTGAGCTGGTAGCAAAAGGGGCAAGGTTCCAAAGTAAAAGCGACTCAGAAATTGCCATGCACTTATATCAGCAGCTTGGTCTCGATGAGATGCTGACGCATCTGCGCGGTGAGTTTGCGTTTGCGTTGTATGACCAACAAACCGATACACTACACTTAGTGAGAGACCGCTTTGGTATTAAACCTTTGTACTACACCCAAACAGAAGACGAAATTGTGTTTGGCTCAGAACTGAAGGTGCTGTTTGCCAACCCTAAAGTTAAGCGCCGATTCTCAAGTGAAGGCCTATTTCATCAACTGATCCAAGTCATGGTGCCCGGCAGCACGGCATTTGCGAATGTACATCAAATCAAACCTGGACATGTTGTTAGTATCACCAGAAGCGAACAAGGTTTTAGCATTGAAGATAGACCTTATTGGGATGTTAACTTTCCAACGGCGCAATCGTATTTGAACAGCAAAGATGAAGAATATTACATTGATGGCGTGCGCAAACAGCTCCTAGAAGCGGTGCAGTTGAGACTCACCGCAGACGTCCCGGTAGGTTGTTACTTAAGTGGCGGCATAGACTCGTGCGCTATTTTGGGTTTGTCTTCAGCTGCGGCACAAGCACCAATTAAGGCCTTTACCATAGGCTTTGATAGTGCTGAGTACGACGAAACGCCGATTGCAAAGCAAATGGCGCAAGCCACCAAGGCCGATCATCATATTATGTCGTTAAGCGGTGACGAGCTATATGGCCATTTCGAGCGAACCTTATGGCATACCGAACGAACTATTTATAACACGCTTGGTGTTGCGAAATACCTGATGAGCCAGCAAGTTAACGAGTCTAATTATAAAGTTGTGATGACCGGAGAAGGCTCCGATGAGCTTTTTGCGGGTTATCCAGCATTTAGAAAAGACCTGTTTTTATATGGTTTAGATGAACTTGATGACACCGAAAAAGCCCAGTGGCAAACCATGCTGGAAGACAGCAATAAGTTGTTTAAGGGGGCTATGCTTTCCCGTGAGCAATACGATAGTGCAGCATTAGATGAGGTGGTTGGTTTCACACCAAGTTGTTTGCAGCCTTGGCTGTCATGCAGTCACTTTGCCCATCAACTCGTTGCCGCCGAACACAGAGAAATACTCACGGGTTATGATGCAGGCAAAGCGATTGCCGAGACTTTAGATGATGCTATGTTAGAGTCCCGCCATCCACTCGACAAAGCCCAGTATGTGTGGATTAAAACCATGCTTGAGGGGCAAATATTAACTTGGGGTGGAGATAGGGTCGACATGGCCAATTCGATGGAGGCAAGGCCTGCCTTTTTGGATCATCACCTCGCTGAGTTTGCCTTTACCATTCCCCCGCAATATCGCATTAAAGATCGTAAAGAAAAGTACGTGTTACGTGAAGCGATGAAAGGACTGCTGCCAGAAGTGCTGTATGAACGAGAAAAGTTTGCTTTTATGGCACCACCGGCGCACTCGGATAAGAAAAAATGGGCGGCAATGCGCGTGCTGGCCGATAAATACTTATCTAGACAAGCTGTAGAAGCCGCTGGTTTATTAGATTTTGAAGCGGTAAATGCGCTATTTGAGTTACATGAATCGCCAGACGCAGATGATTCACTCAAAGTGCAACTAGATGCCGTGATCAATCACTTGCTTGGTGTGCAAATACTGCACAAACAATTTATCGCCGCAGACTTACCTCAATTTGCCGCCGCTGAAGCGGAGCGCCTTGGTTGGAGGGCAACCACAGAGTAAAGGCTGATCTTATTGGTATTTCAGAAAGTAAGGTAATAAAAAGGCGATGCGCCAACAAGCGCATCGCCTTTTTGATTTAATACCTAAGATTAATCCCTTAGATTAAAAGTAATAACCGAAGTTAATGTTGAAGCGACGCTCGCTTTCGTCACTATCGCCTGCGATTGAACCACCAATAAACGGCTGGTTTTTCGCGTGAACTAAATCAACATAGGTGAAGAATGCACCCGCAGCGAGTGACACACCTGTGACATTCATCCAGGTGTCTTCAGTGTTATCGGATTTGTCGTAAATAATACCGAAGTCGTTATAAAATTGCAGATCGGTAATTGGACCGAACTCAACTGGCAGGTTGTACGCTACATTAAAGTTCGACATGGTGGCTTCTGCTGCGATGGAATCATAAAATGCATAAGCACCTACTGCCATACGGTTTACATCATCAATATCGTAATGGTATTCACCGTGTTGTAACTGTAAGTTCCAAGGGCCAATGTTGCTATTTAAATGTAGTGCCCACGCATTGTAATCACCTGCTCGGTCATTACCGTCGTGAAGGCCTCCGGCAAGACCAGAGACGCCAATTTCAGTTGTGCCACCGTTGTGTTCAATATGATACGCGTAACGACCAACAAAGGTGTTGTATTCGCCGATTGGTTGCGTTGGGTCGTCATAAACGCCATCGCCCGCTTTACGGAAACCTACCACGTCATAAGAGTAGCGATCGCTGCGGTCATCCACGTAACCGTCCACACCACCTAGCTCATCATTTTTGAAAAAACCAAGATCAAGCTGCCAGTTGTCCGCCACTTTACGTTTAAATACCACCCCCATGTCGTGGTCGTCTTCAAGACCAATATAATAGGTAGTGTTAAAGAACCAGTTGTGTGAATTGTAAGGTGAGTTACCAAAAGGTACTTTAGTCATACCAACCTGAGCTTGCCAATGGTCGGCAAAGTCATAGTCTAGGTAAGCGTATTTTACCGCAGTCATATAGTCGAAAAAGCGGATTTCAGCATTTAAGCCAAAGCCTCCGACATTGCCAGAGAAGTTCAATCTGAAAATATCGAAGTCAAAATCGCCGCCACGGTTCTTGTTGTCATCGTCATAAGACGTATGGCTGTAGTTTGTTCTGATCGCGCCGCCGACTTTGATGGCCGGTTTTGTTTCAGCTGCTGCAACTTGAGTTTTAGTTTCAGCTTTTGCTTCGGCTTTTTCAGCCTTTGCGATTTTTTCCTGTTGTGCTCGCGCCTGCTCTTTTTGTTCTAGCTGCGTGAGTTTCTTCTGAAGTTCAGCCAATTGGCGCTTTAACGCGTCAATTTCTGAGTTTTCGGCAAGCACTGAATTAGAGCAAAGTGCTAGACCTAATCCGAGTGAGATGGTTGAAAGTTTTAACATAGTTGTCCCGTTGTTAAATGGTTGAGCGCAAAACCTCTTACAAATTGTAGACCACCAAAGCTATCATTGCAGAAAGCAAATAAATTTTATGGCCCTTGATTGAATTATCCATAGTAACACTGTGGCCTATCCGACCTCAAAGTTACCCAACATTTAACCATACCTAAGATGAATATAAGACGAACAAGTGATCACATTTGTATGTCATTCTTGCCCAATAGCCTATCCCTCACTATATTTTTACTATCTGTGAAACGGTGTTTATTCATGAATATATCGCAAAAATTAAAGCTGTCTTTCGCAACGGCAATCGCGCTTCCTTTGTTAATCATCGCGGGGCTTATTATCAGTCAAACTAGGCAGCAGGGAATAGAGACCTTCTCGGAGCTCAGTGATCGAGAGGCGCTACAGGTTGAGAATGGCATACAGATGTTTTTTGATGAAATTGCAAAAAACGTAGACTATTTGGCAACCCATGCACAAGTCTTGAGCGCGCAGCAAGACGTGAAAACTTATATGGATTCAACCAGCACCACTCGACTTAATTCCAAAGTAGGAAGTAAAACAGAGCAAGCAGCATATTCGTTATTTGAGCACTTTGGTAACACGCACCCCGGCATTGCCTATATCTACATGGGGAATCAGCAAGGTGGTTATATTCAATGGCCTCTAGGTGAAGTGAATGCAAACTACGATCCTAGACAGCGTCCTTGGTATCAAACAGGGCAATCGGGAAATGGTGAGACGATCCGCACTAGCGCCTATTATTGGGCGCCGGATGATATGGTGATTGTGTCGACGGTAAAAGCGGTTACTGCCAATGGTCAAACCGTGGGTGTTCAAGGTATGGATGTGTCACTGCAAGGGTTGACCAAAATCATCCGCAATATCAAATTGGGCGAGACCGGCTATTTAATGCTAGTGGAAGACACTGGAAATGTGTTGGTCGATGCCAAGTTCTCCGAACATAGATTTAAAAAGCTGGCAGACATTGCGAACGGCCGCTATCGTGAATTGGCTCAAAATAAAGATGGGCTATTTGAGCTCGAAATTAACGGGCAAGACTACTTTGCCAACATCTATACAGCACCCAAATTAGGCTGGAAGTTTATTGGTTTAGTTGAAAAAAGTGAGGTAATGGCTGCAGCCAATGCGATGACGCTGACGATATTGATTCTAAGTGCTGTCCTGATCACCGTATTTTTGTTGCTAGCAAGTTATATTTCTAAGTTGATTTCAGCGCCCATTGTAGAAGTGAGTGACGGTTTAACTGAAATTTCGCAAGGCGGTGGTGATTTAACGCAGCGTTTAGACATTAAAGCTCAGGATGAAACGGGCAAACTGGCGACGAGTTTTAATTTGTTTTTAAATCTCATTGCTGAGTTGGTGACGCAAATCAACGAGTGTGCGCAGCAAGTTAATGAAACCTCACGACAAACCGCTTCGCAGTCTGATCAGCTCACCGGCGCTACCAGTCAACAACAGCAAGCGCTTGAAATGGCTGCTACTGCTATTAATGAGATGGCGGCAACCGCAAATGAAGTGGCGGCAAGCTGCGCCAATGCGGCTGAGCTTGCAGGACAAACTCAGCAAGCATCTGAGTTGGGCCAAAGGGTGATAACAGAGTCTGTCGAGAGCGTCACAACATTATCTGAAGTGATCAATAAGGCAACCGCAGATATCATGCAGCTCGACACCGAAAGCGAAAATATTATGTCGATACTCAGCGTGATCCGAGGCATAGCAGAACAAACCAATCTTTTAGCGTTAAATGCGGCAATAGAGGCGGCACGCGCAGGTGAACATGGCCGTGGCTTTGCCGTTGTGGCCGATGAAGTACGCGCGTTGTCGCAGCGTACCTCTGAATCGACGGAAGAAATTGCCTCTCAGCTTGATAAGCTTAGAAAAATGACGGAAATGGTGTCGGGAGAAATGAAGCGCAGCCTAACGCGTACGGAGCAAACGGTTGAACTGACAAACTCAGCGCAACAACAATTTAGTGAAATTACCCAAGCGATTGTCAATATTAGCGACCTTAACACGCAAATCGCCACCGCAGCTGAAGAGCAGCAACATGTTGCTGAAGACATTAATCGCAACGTGGTGGAAATTAAAAATGCTGCGGATAGCGTGAGTGATATCGCTGTGAATACCAATCAAAATGGCGTGAGATTACATTCATTGTCGAGCACACTCACAGAGCTGGTGGGCAAATTTAAAGTATAGCTTTAGCCCAATCCTCAAGTTCCATAAATCGTGAGAGCAACGCTCTCACGGTGCTACCGCATTGGTATAATTGAATAACTTTCAAATTGGATGGATAACAGTTTACTCGTAGTATTTAAGTGGTAAGGTAGGCATATCATTGAGTTGACGTAGGAATCACCATGGAATTATCACCTTCAGTTTCAATCGAGCGCACTGAGTCCGGACTAGAGTATATTTGGGTCGACAGTGCATTTTGCCAAGCGAAGATCTTTTTACAGGGCGCGCAACTTACCGAGTTTACACCAGCAGGAAAAGGCAATTTAATTTGGGTTTCTGAGGCGGAAGATTACCTTGAAGGTAAACCAGTACGCGGTGGTATTCCAATCTGTTGGCCTTGGTTTGGCGTACATAGCAAAGCGGATTGGCCAATTCATGGGGTTGCTCGCAAGCTACTTTGGCGTGCGCACAGCGTTGAAGAAAAAAGCGATGAAATTACCGTTAAACTCACACTACCGATGACCTTAGTTGAAGCGCAATACTGGCCACACACGTCACAATTAGAGGTCGAGTTTGTGTTATCAGACAAGCTTGAAGTGCGACTGACCAATATCAATACTGGTGATGCGCCATTTACGTTAACGCAAGCCTTACATACGTATTTCCCAACGCCAGAAGTCGGTAATACCACGGTAGACGGGTTACAAGGCGCGAAATATATCGAATTTGGTGAAGGTCCATTTGAGCAAACCGAAGTAGTTAGCTTTGCCCGCGAAACCGATATGGTGTACACCCAAGCAAGCCCGGTGCAAACCATCAACACGCCTGCGGGCATTATTGAAGTAAAACGTGAAAACTCAACTTCTTGTGTGCTTTGGAACCCATGGATTGAAAAGTCACAGCGTTTAAGCAACTTTAATGATGACGAATACCACAAGATGTTGTGCTTAGAAGCTTGTAACGTAATGGACGATGCCGTGCAACTTGCACCAGGTGAAAGCCATACCTTAAGTACAATCATCCGTTGGTTATAATTTTATATTCGCGGAGCACACTATGCTCCGCTGAAACCCTATAACAATAAAAATTCCCCCTATGGAAAAGCCCACAATACTGGTTATCGACGATAACGCCGAAGTACGCCTCAGCGCCGTATTCTTTTTAGAAGATCAAGGTTTCAATGTAATTGAGGCGGCAACCTTAGAGCTTGCCAAGCCACTGCTCACCGCTAAGCAAGTGTCATTAGCCTTGCTCGATATGAACTTCTCCCGAGATACCACTTCAGGTAATGAAGGGCTGGACTTTTTGCGCTGGCTACGTGACTCCATTCTTAATGTGCCAGTGATCTGTATTACCGGTTGGGGAAATGTCGCGTTAGCGGTGTCTGCAATGCAGCTTGGTGCGAGCGACTTCATCGAAAAGCCATGGGACAATCAGCAGCTGCTGCAAGCCGTGCAGCAACAACTCAAAATATCATTAAAGCAAGCGAATATCGTAGCAAAACACAGCGAGCGCGGCGCGTTTCAATGGCGCTCTCAGGCGATGCAATCTTTATATAAGCAGCTTGCCAAAGTAGCAAAAACCGACGCTCGGGTGCTGCTTACCGGTCCAAGTGGCGCGGGGAAAAGTCATTTAGCTCAGTGGTTACACCAACAATCTAATCGTTCAGCAGGACCTTGGGTTGAGGTGAATATGGGCGCGGTGCCAGAATCATTATTCGAAAGTGAGATGTTTGGTCATAGCAAAGGGGCGTTTACAGATGCAAAGCAGCATCGTGTTGGTCGTTTTGCAATGGCAAAGCAGGGCACATTATTTTTGGATGAAGTTGCGACTATTCCACTTCCTTTACAAGCAAAATTACTGCGGGTGCTGGAAAATGGCAGTTATGAAGTTGTGGGTAGCAGTCAGACGCAACAAGCGGATTGTCGACTTATTTGCGCAACCAACACCAATCTTGACGACTTAGTGAAAGCCGGTGAGTTCCGAGAAGACTTGTTATATCGCATCAATACAATTGTGATTGAAGTGCCGAGGCTCGCCGAGCGGTTTGGCGATATCGTGCCGTTGGCTGAGTATTTTGTTGCTAAATTCTGTGCGCAGTATGGTGAGCCAATTCGTGAACTTAGCCCTGCGGTTAAAGCTGTGTTGATTGAACACAATTGGCCCGGCAATGTGCGTGAGTTAAGTCACGTCATGGAGCGAGCCGTGTTAATGGCGGAAGGCTTGCAGATTGAGCTCAGTGATTGCCAACTACGCTTTACCGCCGCACCTAAAGTGATCAGTGATATGCCAAGCAAGACTTTGCAACAAGTGGAGCAAGAAATGGTGGAGCAAGCGATGCAACGCGCTCAAGGCAATGTCGCAGAAGCCGCTAAAATACTTGGACTCACGGCTTCTTCTCTTTATCGGCGTTTGGAAAAATATGGCCTTAAAACATCTGGCTAGCGCTGAGTGGCGGCTTGGGGCCTACTGTACGCTGTTAACCATTAGCTGTACGGTTTTACTGACTTTGCTGCTTCTGCAATTACAGCTAGAGATAACGTGGGTAGCTGCCGTATCGGTGAGTGTGTTGGGGCTGTTGGGCGGGTTACAAAAAATACTGCTGTCTCACCTTAAGCGTATTGCCATGCGTGCTAATTGGCAGCTAGAAGCGATTGCACAAAGTGATCTTACGCAAACTATTAAGCCACATTATACAGCGGGCGTGGTAGCCGAATTTGAACAGCGCTTACTGGCCTTAAGTGCACAGCTACACAGTCAAAAGCGCCGCTATCATAGTCAGCAGTTTATCATTTATCAGCTAATAGACAGCCTTAATACGCCTATTATGATGTTTGACGAAAAACTCAAACTTGCCTATGCCAATGGTGCATTTGAGTCGCTTTATCATCGCCCTTGGTTAGAGTGTAAGGGAATAAGCGCGGCTCAGTTTGGGCTGGTGCAACAAGATAATCACTGGCATTTTGCAGATACAGCGCAGCAATCTCGGTGGCAACTACAAAGTAGTGAATTCTTTCAAGAGGGTAAGCAGTTTTCTTTACTTGTCGCACTCGATATTACTAAGGCATTACGTAAAAAGGAGCTGGCTGCTTGGCAACATTTAATCCGAGTAATAAGTCATGAGATCCACAACAGTTTGACGCCCGTAAGCTCCCTAGCGCAAACCTTATTAGCAAGAGCAAAGGACAAAAAAGAGCAGCATGCGCTAAGTGTAATAGGTCAGCGTTGCCAGCATTTACAACAATTTGTGAGCCAATACGCCAAAGTTACGCAAACCCCAAGGCTAGATCGGGAGTCAGTCTCTATCATGCTGTTACTGTCTTCTGTTGCTGCGTTATTTGAGGATACCGACATCCAAGTAAATTGCACCGTGAATACGCTCAATCTCGATAAAGCCTTAATTGAGCAAGTGCTGATTAACTTAGTTAAAAATGCCATTGAGGCCAGTGGTGAAAGTGCCAAGTTGACACTACATGCTTATTATCAGCAGCAACAAGCGGTGATTGATGTGCAAGACAATGGCCCGGGCTTTGCCAACCTAGATAACATGCTTACTCCTTTCTATTCCACCAAAGAAGGCGGGCAGGGAATAGGTTTAACCTTTAGCCGCACCATTGTAGAGTTACACGATGGACAACTGAGTTGTCACAACACAGACTCAGGAGGATTAATAAAAATCACTTTGCCTTATTGATAATAATTATCATTAGCATATAATTAAAGTTCCTTCAAAACCTTGGCAAGGAGCTACCATGTTAGTCACTTATCTGTTGGCCAGCTGCTTTATCTTTATGGCGTATAGCTACTCCAAATCATTCAAACCACACGCGCACACCAAGGCAAAGTTGGCGGTGTTATTGAGCGCGGGTTTAATCGCCGCGGCAAAGTGGCAGGCGGGGTTGAGTTCAACCGTAGTATTTTTTGTGTTTGCAGTGTCTCTAGGGGTACTTAGCTTGTTTATCACCCTTGCACAGCCACAAAAGCACTGAAAAATTACGCGCATTTAGAGCAACGCAGATCTTGCTTGCCTCAAAATAGACATTTTAAGGTGAAACGTGCGCAAGAAATTGTTACTAAAAAGCACACTTTTTCTTTACATCTCTTGTTAAGCTAGCGCAACTGGATTTATTTAGGAAAGGTAATGCGAGCGCTACTGATAATTTTTGTTGCTTTTACGAGCTTTGGTTTACAGGCTAAGTGGCAAACCATCAAAACCGAAAACTTCAATGTGCATTATCCTCAAGCGCTTCAGCAATGGGCGTATTCTGCAGCAAATGAGCTGGAAGTGGTTCGAGATAAAGTGCTGGCACAACAAGGTAGAGCCTTGAGTGAACGTGCTGATGTGATTATTTACGATCCAGAAAATACGGCCAATGGCTTTGCATTACCCAGCACAGATAAACCAATGATGGCACTGCAAGCAACGCCGCCTCAAGCTGATTCCGTCATCGCAAATAACACCAGTTGGCAGCAGTTGCTCATTTTGCACGAATATATTCATCTCGTTCACCTATCACAACCTAGCCGTAATCAATGGCGACAACATCTCAGAGATTGGCACGATATTACCGACTTGCTCGATGCGGTATTACCGCGTTGGGTCAGCGAAGGCTATGCGACCTTGCTGGAGTCTAGATTAACGGGACGAGGACGTTTATACGATAATTACAGTGAGAGCATTGTGCGCTATTACGCGCAGCAAGGCGCATTACCGACCTATAGCGCTTTAGATAATGGCGACAAGTCTTACCTTTCCAACTCCATGGCATACTTAGTAGGCGTACGTTTTCTAGCATGGCTTGAGGATAATTATGGCGCACAGACGTTAGATGCCGTGTGGACAAGAGTGCAGGCGGTGGAATCTCGCAGTTTTGAAACCGCATTTAGTGGTGCTTTTGGAGCGCCAGCCAGTCAGTTATATCGTCGCTTTATTGTTGAATATAGCTATCAGGCCATGCAGCAGGAGCTGGCCTTGGTTCCGACACAGAGTGAACTTTGGCAGCGGTTCGCATATGCTGCTCGAGATATTGCATTCTCTCCAGATGGCAGTCAGTTTTTGGTGGTAGAGCAAAATCGTAAACGCCAAGTCACACTCAATATCTACGAAAACAAAGAAAATGTAGAAGCCATTGAGCAATTTAATAAGCGCAACGAAGCGATATTAAATGCCGATCCTAAAGATATTGTGGATATTGCACCTGAAGTCTTTCCAAAAAAGCGACTTGCGCAGCTTGATGCTCACAATTTTGCTGGTATCTATTACCCCCAGTGGCTGAATGACAGCCATATTTATTTCGTTGCAAAAACGCCAGCTGCAGACGATACCTTTATCAATGATTTGTTTGTCTGGAAAGTTGGTACTGGAAAGCCGAAGCAACTAACCGAAGGTGCGGGTATTCGTCGCTTTAGTATTGTTGATGCCAACACCGTAATTGCGGAGGTGTCCCGTTTAGGTTACTCACAGCTGGTGACCATAGAGCTGGACTCAGGCAAGCAAACGCCAATCACCACAAGCAAGCTTGGGGATGTCCATGACTTTCCTGTGCTCTCTAATAAAAAGACGACATTAGCCTATGTGCATGTTACTCCTAACAAACGCTGGCAACTTGTTGTTAAAGATCTTAGCCATGATACAACTAAAATTGTTTATTTACCCAAGTCACATCAATACCTTTCGGGATTAACTTGGTCTCATGATGATGACAAGTTGTACTTTATTTCCGGAGTCGCAGGCCACTTAGCGGTGATGCGTTATGATGTGGCGAGTAAAATACTTGAAACCTTACCTGTGAGTGCTAAACCGCTTGAGCAAATTATTACCCATTCACAGCAGTTACTGGTGAGCTATGCGACCCCTGAGGGGGTCAAGGTTAACAAAATAGTGTCTCCGGCTTGGCGCACCGTAAGCGTGTTGGAGCAAGTGAATGAGGCGGAACAAAAAGAGCAGCATCCCCATCAATTACCTGCGGCTAAGATAGATCAAACCGCGCTGCCCAGTTCTGATTATTCTGTGTTCGAACAGTCTTATTCTGTCGCCTTATCAGGCGCATTAAATAGCGCCTCTTTTGATAGTTTGGGCGTGGCATTAAAAGGGCAGGATGTGCTGCGCCAACTTGCTTGGCAGCTTGGAGCCGAGAAAAGCATCAATAATGGTGCGTTGATGGGCGCATTTGCCCAACTTGAATATCGTCATGAAAACTGGAAAACGACGTTTGATGCTGGATATCAAGAGCTAGAAGCGGATAAGCAGTCTCGCTCGCCACAAGTAAAGACCCAGAATAAAAGCAGCTTTAAGCAATTTGCCTTGTCATCTAGCTATCGTTTTGGTGAAGCATTGAATTTCCTCGCTCCCGAATTGGGCGTTATTCGTGTGCAACATGGTGAAAAAGCATGGAGCGGCGGGCGTTACGGCTTTAACGGTCGTGCAATGTGGGATACGCAGCAGCATGGTGTAGCACTGCAAGTCTCTGCAGCTCAGTGGCTAGGTGAATTAGATGGTTTTGATTATCAGCTGAGCTTGTTTGCTAAAGCATGGCAAATTCCATTCTATGCATCGGTCGATAGCCGCTACAGCAGCGAATTGCCTCTATCTGTGGGCGGTGGAGCGCTTACCAGCACTAGTATTAGTAACAGTTTACACGCTGTCAGCGAACCTATGTTGCCGCATCTATTTGCAACGGGAAGCCGCTATTTAGGCTATGAATTTGCAACTTCATGGCAGCAGGGCAAACCTAAGTTATTTTATAAGCAGCATCAGTTAGATGGAGAAGTGATTGGGCAAAATTACGGTATTAAGATGCGCTTACCTTTGTCTCGAGTGATATTAGATAAGGCCGCTGATTTTGCTCCTGCCGGATTAACCGATCTACAGTTTAGTGCTGGAGTTGGTCGTATAGAGGGGCGTAATATGACCAATGAAAACCGTGTTTGGTTTAGTGTTTGGTATGAGTTGTAGGTAATCGTTGCGGACTGCTATCAAACAATGTGCGAGGCTAGCCCCGCACATTGTTTGATGTGTTATAAAGTGCTGAGATTAATTATGGTTCGCTATAATCTGCAAGCCGGAGTAAGCATTATACCCGCGGATCATCACCCAATAACGACCTGCACCTTCATTTAGGGTACAAGATTCGCTGTTACCATAACGGTAAGGGCGACAAGTCCAATTGCTGGTTGTTGGTTCTGCACCTTTAAGTACGTACATATCAGCATCACCAGTGCCACCACTTGTATTGAATGTAACTGTATTCGTGCCTGCAGGGGCATCGTAATAGAAGAAGGTTTCACTGCCGCTAGCACCAGCAAGCCCTGTTTTGGCTACTCCCTTGATAAGCTTTTGCTCTTCACCTGGCAGCGTCACGGTGACTTGTTGTGTTGTTGACGCAGTGTCACCATTACTATCTGTCACGGTGAGTTCTACGGTATAGCTGCCAGAGTTTGTGAAGCTATATGACGTTTGCGCGCCTGAAGCGGATGCGCCATCACCAAACTGCCAGCTGTGCTGTGTAATAGAACCATTTGGTGAACTAGAGCCTGAACCATCGAAGCTGCAGCTTAGGTCATTACAGCTGTAAGTAAATAATGCAACGGGCAATGGATCGGTAGTGCCGTTATCGCCAACAGGAATTTGGCCACCAAAGTGACTAGAAACCTGAGGCCAAATTAAGCTGATTTTAGCGCCTTTATTGGTACAGCCACCTAAGTGGTGTAGCGCAACAACATTATTGGTTGAGGCTGCAAGTACAGGCGAACCTGACGAGCCGCCAATAGTGTCGCAGTAATAGCCTATATCTGTACCGGTACCTCGACCATTCGCCGTTGCTTGGTTAACAGAGCACAGTCCATTGGTGTCTTGATCAGACTCAATCGACAGCTCTTTAGGATTACCTGAACCATGTTGAGGAATGTAAATACGTTCGCCTTGCGATGGATTACGCACGTCTAAGCCAAAATAACCAAACGGCTGGGCCTTAGCGAAATCATTGATGGTAAACAGCGTATAATCTAGTGTGTAATCTGTTTTAAGGAAGTCTTTACCTGTGACCTTAACCACAGTTTCGCGCTGGCTGCCGTTACAGCTCGTACTTTGATAGTTAAACCATACCTCAGTATTCGCCAGCTCTGATGCTGATCCCACACAGTGATTATTGGTAAACATACGGTTATCTGCACCAACACGCCAACCCGTACATAAACCACTGCCGTTCATGAGCAGTCTGGCGACTGGACGCGAACGCTCGAATTCCACCGGGTGCGATTGCGCCCAGCACTGCACGTCTTTGCGTTCCATTGCGCCACAAGTTGACATGGGCGTCACATCGGTCAAGCCCTCAACAGTTGCTTGCCCTTCAGTACCATGATAGTAAAAATCGACTTCGGGTGTTTTGCCTGCATTACCTTGGCCTGGAGTATATTCAATGATGACTTTATCAGCAGAGACTGACATAGCAGAAAACTGTTTAACGCCGTCATCGCCGAGGCTTGGATCAACCGTTGCTGCGCGGAGGTTTGCTTGGGTGTATTCATAGCGCTCGCCACTATCCTCCGAGCGAACAACGAGTTTACCACCGTTTGCAAGGGTGAGGTTTTTAAAGTGTAGTTTGATGTAGCTTGCATCTGGGTGTGAAACTGTTTGCACAATAGTTTGTGTAGACGTTGAAGTGCTTGTAGCACTGTTTTGAGTAATAAGTGGAAGGTTTAGATCGTACTTTTTACCAATCATTGCTTTGCTAGCTTTGCTGGTATATTCCATCATCTGAGCTTCCGTTAGTGGCGCTTGTGCCATCGCGATACCTGATGCTAAACCTAATGCTGTGACAAGAATGTGTCGTTTCATTGTTATTCCTTTTGAGTGTGTGGTTATCCAACTTGAGATAAAAAGTTGGGCGTCGTTCAATACCGAACCAAGCCTTGGGTGCACTGTAGAGCACGACCAGTTGGTGGTATGTTTTTTGAACATCCACACACCAAAATAGAAACAATAATTCGTTTTGTAAAGTTTTATATATATTATTTTAACATAAGTTTTACTTTATTAATTCCATGCCGGCTGATAGTTAGATGTTTTCATGCCGCCGCACTTCTAAGCCTTCTAAAGTGTACTTATTTTTATACGGTTGTATTTGAGCCTTGCCAAGGGGTGGGAAATAGATTCTATAGGTTATGTTGTATTTTTATGTTTAGTTCTTAAAATGCGCGCCTTCAAAAATAAAAACCTTAAAAATCATAATTTTACAAAGTGTTTTTAAAGGTTTTACAGCACTTTAACTTAGCAACAATTTAGACATTTGGAGTTGGCATTGAGCGAATATTTACCGATCGTTTCTTCTTTCGTTTTGGTTTTAAGCTTTGTTCCTTTGATTAGGAAGATCCGTAAAAATCGCAGTGTATCAGGTGTCTCACTGTTAATGATGAGTTTTGGTGTTGCACAAAGCTCTTACTTTATTGCCTACAACGTTTTCTTTGAACGTTTTTTTATGGTGTTGCCTTTTGTTGTTACAGGTTCTTTAAGTGCACTTATTTTATATTATTTTATTCGCTACAACGCAAGCTCGAAACAGTGTAATCAATTAGCACTCTTGCTTGCTTTGTCGACGTTGCCATTTGGGCTTTTATTGGCAAAGGACATTGAAGCTGCAGCGTTGCTAAATGCGTTAACTTACTTAGGGCTAGTGATGAGCTCAATTCGCGTTATGCCGCAGACCTATAAAACAATTAAAAGCGGTGATGTGTCTAACTTAAGCGCTAGGTATTTCTCACTGCAGTTTTTAGCCGGAGGAATTGGCTTGGCTGCTGAACTGAGCTTAGGTCATGTTAGCGTAGCTCACGTGTTGATGTTTGTGATGATTTTACTGACTAATGCCGCACAATTAGGCTGTATTCAGTACTATCGCTCTAAACCCGCTTTAGCTTAGTGATATAAACAGACAAAACAAGGGCTAGCAAATTGCTAGCCCTTAACGTTTTCGCTCATTTCACTCGCGTAATACAAAAATTTTCGAATTACGCTTCTAACGCTTTTGTGATCATACGATCAATATACGCTTTATGTGCCTTAGTTGCCTGATCGGCACCCCAAGCTGTGCTCTTATCCAAAATACTCTGCAGTTGGAATAGTGCAGCGGCTTTTGCCAAATTGTCGTATTTGCTCGCTTTGCTCAATCCTGCAACATTAATTAAGCGAGAAACGTACTCAATTTGTAGGTTCTGGCTTAAGGTAGTTGCATTCTTATCAGCAACGAAAATAGCGGCAGTCAGGTCGTTCATCACCTCGTTTAGGCTGTATTCGTTACCATAGTACGTAGAGTCGCTGATACGTTGTAATACATTCGCGTGTAGTACTTGGTCTAGTACCGACTTTTGCATGCCAAGTACCATCTTATGGACTTTAGGATCTTCGTTCTTACCATAATGGTTAAAGCCACGGCGCTGCGCTTGCATGTAGTTGTAAAGAGGCTGCATATTTTCAAGCACGGTCGGTGCGAAAACCATTTTCTTAAGCGCGGTCATAGCCGCTTTTTGGCGCGCAAGTGGTACTGGTGTAAATGGTTTTGTTTCACCTTCTGTGCCTACTACACTGCGCTCAACGTATACACCGCCAATTTGGCGTGAAATCACAGTTGCTTGAGCACGGTATTGACCAAACAGCATATTCGCAGAGGTTAATAACTGTTGGTTAGACTGACCTTCAACACGCGCTTTGTCTTTTAGTTCGGTGAATAAATGGTTGACCAGAGTCATGCGGTCAACCCCGTATGTCACCGGATCGGATGATAAGTCGCCAATCATCACGCGAGGATCAATATGACGCCCCGGCGCACGCATATCGTCGGCATCGTTGCCAAAAGCTAAGCCATGTTCGCCAGAACGAGATAAGATCTTTTCAAGGCGCTGTTGCTCTTGGGTGTCATCGTTAAGTGCTGTGCTGTAACCAAATTCTATCGCCCAATCATCGTACGGACCTGGTTTGGTTTGGAAGATATCACCTTGGTCAACGCCTAGAGGGGCAATGTTAGCTGGCGCGTAGTCCATCACAGAGCCGGTTACGATACCTTGTGTTTTTGACTTGTCGTGTACTTCTTTAGGACCCCACAAAATAGAAGACTTCATGTTGTGGTTTAGGCCTAAGGTGTGTCCTACTTCATGAAGAACCAACTGTACTAAGCCCTGTCGTAGCATTTCTTTGCGTTCGATGTCAGCACCTGTTGCAAGGCTTGCCGTCATCAATTGGCCCTGCATTTCATGTCCAAGCGAACAGTGTAGTGTATCGCTTGATGCTTCAGCATCATGGCTCATTTGACCTTGAGAGTAGAGTGAGTCATACATCCAGCGGTTACGCATAAATACATACTCTAGCATGATGTCGGAACCAAGAATTTGGCCAGTAAGCGGGTTGGCAGTTGCTGGACCATAGCCGCCAAACGGTGGGCGAGGTGAAGAAGTCCAGCGCAGTACATTGTAGTTGATATCACCCGCATCCCAAGTGGCATCGTCAGGTTGTACTTTTACAACCATGGCATTCTTAAAGCCTATTTTCTCAAACGCACTATTCCATCCTAGTACACCATCACGAACCGTGTCACGCCATTCGACTGGTGTGGTGTTTTCAATCCACCACACGATAGGTTCAACAGGTTCAGAAAGCGCCGCGCTTGGATCTTTCTTCACTAAGTTCCAACGCTTAATAACGTCTTTATACGGCGCCCAATCTGGTGATGTTTGCACGTCAAACTGATTGGTGAAGTAACCGACACGTGCATCATCGTAGCGAGGTTGGTAGTCATTGTCTGGCAGTGCGACAAAACTATGTTGTACTTTTAGCGAGACAAAACGTGAGTCTGTCACTGCATTTGAACCTGCAACTTTTGGGTCTGGGTTACTAAAGATATAATCAACAACGATATCTAAGTTGTTGCTATATGGACGGTGCTTAACGATTCGAGATTTCTTCTCGTCTAATTTGCCAAGGGCAAAGCGCTTGCTTGCGTTCTTGTCATCTGCACGTTTCCAAGGAGATACTTTATGTAGTGACTCACTTAAAAATAGCTTATTTGCTTTGAATAAAATTTTACCGTCTTCAGCTTTTTCAATTTCGATACTGGCGAGTACGGCTTCACTGATGTTGGCATCGCTCGCGTTCGCAATAGCTGAGTTTTCATCAAAGATAAAACGCGGCGTTTTGCTGATAATATCAATGCGGTTAAAGTGTTTTCTAAACTCAATCAGTTTCGTTTCTCGGTAGTTACCTCGAAAATGGCCGACATCGGTAACGCCATCAACAGTATGCGCGAAGTATAAGAATGGAGTATCAAGTTGCGTCTCATTGAGTTGCATTAGGTATTCTCCGCTTTCTTTATCCTGATAAAGCGGAAACAGGCCATCAATACTGGTTTTATTTTCGACTAGTGAAGCGATTGTTTTTTCTTCTTCTTTTTTGTCTTTTTTTGCAAAGCTTGGGGCGCTTGCGAAGGTGAGCGCGAGGGCAATGCTTAATGCCGTTTTCTTCATAATGTTGACTCGAAATTGTAAAAATCTGAGTGTACCCAAAACATCAGAGCCTGTCAGAAACTCAAGGTAAAATGAATGTAACAAAAGATAAACGACATATTGGCAAACAAAGTTTAGATGTTTTTCCAATTCCGAAAAGCTGTGTTCGATTTCGAAATATCAGCCGGTTTTGATATCTGGAATTAATTTAACTTATTGAAATATTTGTTTATTTTTATTTGGCATGGTTCTCGCTAACAGTCGACAGTCAGTGAGGAGGGAACATGGATCTAGTCAAACCGGCAAAACCAAAAAAAACCAAACATTACATCGTTGCTGTCTGTTTAATGGTGGTGATAATTGTTTATTTACTGTGGCAACAGTGGGCGTCTCATTCTAGTGTGATACGCGCTGAAATACTGGTAGCGGAGGTGAAACAAGGTCCGCTTACCTTGTCGGTAGATAGCTTTGGGGAATTACGTAGTGCTGAGCAGTTTTTATTAAACGCGCAAAGTTCGGCTATCGTTAAAACTATCCACCATAAAGCGGGCGCAATTGTGCACAAAGGTGAAGCGATCGCCGAGCTTGTGAGCCCAGATCTGGCGTTACAGGTTCAACAAGCCAAACAAGCTCTGCGCCAGTCGCGGGCAATAAAAGAGCAGCTGCTACTCACTCAACAAAGGGAGCTGTTAAACGAACAAACACAGCTGATGCAAAAACAAGGCGCGCTTAAAACCTTAGTATTGCGCCACCGCGCGGAGCAAAACCTTGCACTACAAGGCATTATTTCCGCGCTGAACTTTGCCCAAACTGAAACCAGTTTGAGTACCTTGCAGCATGAAATTAGCATGCTAGAACAGCAAGCTAAACAGTTGCAAGCACTACATGGCTCGGCGCTTATTCTTGCTAACGAGGAAATCAATATTCGTGAACAAGAACTCAATAACTTACTAGAAAAACAACAACAACTGGAGATTAAAGCCAGCACTTCAGGGATCATTGAGCGCATGCCTCTGGCGCTTGGGCAACGAGTCAATGTTGGTGACGAATTAGCATTGATTGGCTCTAACCAGTCGTTGATGGCGGTATTGTCTGTGCCACAATCCCAAGTGCGCTGGGTTGAAACTGGGCAAGACGTGATGGTGAACATGCAGGCCAACAAAGTAAAAGGCAAAGTGCTCCGAGTTGACCCCGTGGTGACAAACAATAGCGTGGAAGTAGAGGTGAGTTTACCAAATACCTTACCGAAGCAGGCGCGAGCGCAGCTGAGTATCTCTGCCAGCATCGCCATTAAGCATCTTGCCAATGCCACCTATGTTCAGCGCCCTGCCAATGCCAAAGACAATCAAACGCAGACCTTATTTGCACTGACTAGTGATGACACCGCAAAGCCGCTAGAAATCACCTTTGGTGCTTCAACGGGGAAATATATTGTTATAGATTCTGGCGTTGAAGCCGGGAAACGATTAATCATTTCTGATCTAGCCTATCTTGCCAGTCTAGATGAGACAATCTTATTAAAGTAGGAATATCAAAATGATAGTGCTTAAAAATATCAATAAAGTGTTCGAAACCGAAGAACTACAAACACACGCACTGAGAAATATTTCACTGGAAATTGCAAAAGGCGATTTTATTTCGATCTCTGGCCCATCAGGATGCGGTAAATCTACTTTGCTATCCATCATCGGTTTAATTGACCAAGCAACAAGTGGTAGCTATACGATTGGTGCTCATGATGTGACAACTCTGACGCTTGATCAGGCCGCTGAGCTTCGCAATGAGCATATTGGGTTTGTCTTTCAGGCTTTTAATCTCATTGATGAAATTTCGGTATTCGATAACGTCGCTTTACCCCTAAAGTATCGTCCTGAGAAGTTGAGTAAGGCTGAAGTAAAGCTCCGAGTCGAGTCTTGTTTACAAAAGGTTGGGCTGTCGCATCGCGTTCAACATAAGCCAAATCAGTTATCAGGCGGGCAGCAGCAGCGTGTCGCGATTGCTCGTGCTTTGGTGACCGAACCAAGCATTCTACTGGTGGACGAACCGACGGGTAACTTAGATTCGAAAAGTGGCGATCAGGTGATGCAATTAATCGCTGAATTGCATCAGCAAGGCACTACAGTTTGTATGGTGACGCACGATCCACGTTATGCCGATATGGCTCCAAGGCAGGTGAAATTGTTCGATGGTGAGCTGTTAGGCACCGTCGCTTCTGCTCAACCTGTTAGTCAACGAGCATAGAGAGGGCACCATGCAAGTGTTCAACTTAGGCCGTGCAAATATTTATCATGTTAGTGTGGTGACTACGCTGAGCTGTGTATTCGTTGTGATGCTGGTCGCAATGGGGATGTTACATAGCCTGTATTTCTCACCTCTACCATACCCGGATTCAGAACGTATTGTGAAGCTTGAATACCCGATGTTTGATGAAAATGGTAACGAGAGCAGCGAAGCCTTTAATTACCCATCATTGATGCATTTATACGAGTATAAACCTGCCGCAATGGAGCAGCTGGCGATGGTGCATTATGCTGAGCAATTGCTTACTTCGGATGCCGATGCGCCACAAGTTGAATCAGCTTATGTCTCGCCAGAGTGGTTTAGTATTTTTGATATGCCGCTTGCGATGGGGCGGGTTATTACTGAATCTGTAGATGAGAGCAGCCCTGTCGCTGTGCTGAGCTATCAAGCTTGGCAAAGTCACTTCAATGGTGATCCTGATATTTTAAATAAAACGCTGCGACTGGATGGGCGAGAGTTTACGATTGTCGGGGTGGCTGCAGAGCAGTTTTATGAACCTAACTTAAAAAAGCTGACACACAACACTGCGGTCTGGCTACCTTGGCAATACAACCTAACTTCAGAGGAAGCTAAACCTTACTGGTGGAACCGATATGCGCTTAACTTGATGGTGGGTAAGTTGGCTACAGGGGTGGAGCATGAACAAGTCAGCCTCTCGCTATCGAACGAAATGAACACACTTTGGCGCAACACAGTGAGCGACAGTGAGTATTTTGCGAAGTGGTATATTGGCATTCGCGCGGTGTCGTTGAAATCAATTATGCTCGGTAAGTCTCCCTTATTGTTATTTGGAATGTTTGTGGTATCGCTTGGTTTACTTGGTATTGCGCTATTAAATATCAGTAACTTATACCTTGCAAGACTCAGTCAGATCCAGCGCACGCTGGCAATTCAAGCGGTGGTGGGAGCAAAAATAAGAGATATTGCGCTGATGCAGTGGTTACCGTTGCTAGCACTTTGCTCAGTATCACTCGTGGTTGCAATTGGCGCATCTTATGTTATCTGCCAGTGGCTACAGCAAGAACTCGTGGGACTGTTGCCGCAAGCGCAGCTGATAGCGTTAACCTGGCAAAGTATACTTGCACTGGGATTGGTCGCTTTATTGACGAGCTGGTTATTGTTGTTCGCAGGAATGTCTGCAATACGCTTTCGTCACTTAACGCACATGCTAAAACAAAGCGGTAAGGGGAATGCCGTTGTTGTGAGTGCGCGAGTGCAACGGTTCATGGCGGTGAGTCAGTTAAGTATTTCTATTATCTTGCTCTTCTTCTGCTTCAATGTCGGCGTTGCTGCCATATCTCATCTAAAAAATGCTTATACGGTAGATCTCAAGAATAAATACGAAGTGACGTTTTATGCCCCTGATACCATGCCAAGAGATGAATACACAGAGGTAATGCGTCAAGCCAGTGAAGTCCTTGCGAATACCGCAGAAGTAATCGCGGTGAGTCGAAGCCGTTCACCCATCGGACAAGGCGTTGGCACTTGGTCATTGCAAGAAGTCGAGACGCTCGAACGCGTGCATCCGGTTGGCCGAGTTGTGGATAGTGGTTATCTTGAGTTTTTTTCTTTGCCGTTACTACAAGGTCAGTTTTTCGATAGTGAAGCGGTGCGCCGCGGTGAGCAGCAGTTAATTATCAATAAAACCTTTGCTGAGCAGCTAGGTGGAGAGGAAAAAGCGCTAGGCAAGCGTCTGAGCTTTAACATTACCGACGAAGATGCGGCATTTGAAATTATTGGTGTCGTTGCTGATTTAGCCGTGCCAGGCGAACCTGCACTGCCCCATGTGTATCGGGCAGTACAAGGAAGTAATACGGTGTTAATTAAGACTCAGCAGCCTGTCACTAAATCCCATTTTGCAGCGCTGCTGATGCAAGTTCATCCAGCATTGAAAATCTTTAGTTTTAAATCACTTACTGCGCAGCGTGAGCAATACCTGTTGACTGATACCTTGGTTACCTATGGAGCACTGTTTATCTTCGCGTTGGCGTTGTTGCTCGTGATTATTGGCCTATTTGGTGTCTTTCGTTATAGCCAATCACTTAAGCTTTCTTATTACGGCACGAAAATGGTGCTGGGTGCTAAGCATAGCGATCTCACTCGAGAGGATCTTACTACCCACTTTAAGCACATAAGTATAGCGTTAATGATCTCCCTAACAGGGTGTTTATTATTGTCGCCATACTTTCAGCAAACATTTAATGTGGCAGAGTTTTCGATTGCGGCTGTGGGGATAGTGTTGGTGTCGAGTTCGTGTTTGTACTTTTCACTACAGCAAATACTGCGCAGGCCACTCAACGCATTAATCAACCCATCTGAATTAGTGAAGGGATAAGCATGACATTATGGCATAAGCTATTGAGGCGATTGAGGTATAGGCTTAGGCTAAGTCTGATGTTAGTCGTGTTATTGAGCGGCGCTTTCGCCGCTATGATGATGAGTATTGGCTTATCATGGCAAGCTTATCAGTCGCTACCTTATCCGCAAAGCGATAAACTCGTTTGGCTGCAAGGGAATATGTTAGATGAACATGACAAGACGATCATGGAAAATGCTATCTCTACGCCCGTTGCGTGGCAGCTTGCTCAAGACAAGCAATTGTTTGATAAAGCCTCCGCAGTATTGTATAGCCACAGCTTACTACGTGGTTCAGTGGTTGAGCCAAGGATTGAGACAACTTACGTCGGTGATGATTTCTTTTCGCTCTTTAATATTGCTTTAAAAGAAGGGAGGTGGTTTTCCCAAAGTAATGAGCTTGGTACAGCACCTAACGAAGTCGTTGTGACAGAGTGCTTTGTGCAGCAATATTTTCCTGATGAAAATATTATAGAGCAGAGCATTCAGCTAGATGATCGTCGTTATATCGTGGTGGGAGTGGTCGCGTGCGATGAGTCTGAACCGCAGTTATATCAATCTAACCGGATGAGTGAGGTATTTTTGCCATTCACACTTATGATGGGTGACCGTATTACGGGTATGGACCACTTGGCGGTAAGAAGCGACTTATTTCTTGTGGGTCGCATAAAACACGAAAATGCGCAGCTGCAATTAACGCTTTTGCAGGCGCAGTTTCAAACTGCATTTGAGCAAGCTCAATTAGAACAAGGGATATCTGGTCGTGCGACGCTCAGATTTTCGTTGTCACCACTTGCTGATAAATTAAAAGGGCAGCTAAGAACAACGACGCAATGGTTAGCATTTGCAGGCGTTGGGCTGCTTGTCATCACCTTAGTGAATGCATTTTCGCTTTACTTGCTAGACTTTAAAGCCAAACAAAACCAGCTGGCACTGGCGATTGTACTCGGTGCTAAGCGCGGCAATCTACAACTCGAACAGTGGCGTTATATTGCCTTGATTTTTTTGTTTGCGTCATCGCTTGCGATAGGGATAGCGAATGCTGGCGTTTGGCTAATGCAGTTTTGGTCGAAGGAGACCCTAGCCCATGCAGTTTGGCTCAAACTACCTTGGTGGAGCTTTTTATTGGTAGGTGCTTTTGCTCAACTCTGTGCACTGGTGTTTGTAAAACTGGCAATGTCTCAGGTGTCATTTAAGGATATTCGTAGTCAACTAAGTGGCTCAGGGAAGGGGCAGGTCAAACAATTGCCTAAGTCAATGAGTCAAGCCTTACTCGGATTGCAAATCGGTGTGGGCATAGTCACAATGAGCTTTGCGTTTTGGCTATTGAGCTACTTTGGCGGGCAGCTAAATACCTCAAGTGGTTTTAACTCAAATAACCTTTATTTTGTTGAGTTACAGCAAAGTAACTACGACCGCAGCTCAGATGCTATTCAAGCAAGATATAATCAAGCGATGATAAACTTGTCGGCGCTTAGACAGCACCCAAGCGTCGAGAGTGCTGCTCTGGCTGGCGTATTACCCCACGAATTTGTATTTCTGGAGCCGCTAAGCTTAGTTGATGATGGCAGCGACTCAGTCGTCGCTTATTTACAGCTCAGCGGGCCAAATTACTTTATCACCTCAGGCCTAAGGTTTATTGCTGGTGGCGGATTCTCTGAGGATGACCTAGCTATCAATAGTTCAGGGAAAAAAGTGGTGCTCAATCAGCTTTTAGCACAGCGCCTTGGCGTAACAGCAGCAGATATCGGCATGACCATCTACGACAGAAATCAGCGCCCCATTACCCTTGTGGGTATTGTCGAAAATACCTTTAGCCATACGTCTCAAGCACAAGCCTTAGCTTATCTACCTTTTAATTTTATTAGTGGAAATATTCTGGTGCGAGCCAAAGCAGGAGAGAAATTAGACTTGCATACGGTTACCGCCTTGTACAAACAACAAAACCCAAGCCAATCTATTTTAAAGCTCGTCGATATCAAATCGCGGATGCAGCAACTCAATAAAACAGCCATGCTGAGCTTTTTAGCTGGGCTGGTGATCGCACTGATGATGTTAATACAGGTAGTGGCAGGTATGTATGGTTTGCTCGGCTACCTCGCCATATTGAGTACGCCAGTCTTCTATATCAAGCGTTTAGTCGGTGCTAAGGTACGTGATGTTCTTATTGAGCAGTGTTGGAGTCGGGCTTCTCTCGTGTTAGTCGCAGTTGTTATTGCAGTTTTCTTGTCTTTAGTCGTGGCGAGTACGTTTGGTATTTTGAGTCCACTGCTTGGGATCTATCTGTTGTTCGCTATCGTATTGGTAGGCAGTATAGTTCTAGTGCTTGAGCTTCATCATGTCACTAAGCAGATCTAGGGTGAAAAATGTGACAAAAAGCCGAAAAAACTGTTATATAAATCACAAAAATCGTACTTAAAAAGGTCTTTTCAAATCAATGGTTTTGGTACTTAATTGTTTGAAATAACTTTATAATTTTTGCTGTTTTTCGATAGTTATAAAAAGTTGTTCTAAAGGTGTAACAGATTCTTACAAATGTCACATCCGAGAACGCGCTAAACTTGGTACTATACGGTCAGGAAATTATCAATAGGTACTGTCATGCAAGCTAAAACTTTAAAATGGATTCTACCCTTTACCGTGCTTATAGTGGGTGTTGTCGGATTTATGTTCGTCAATGCCGTTGCTAAGAGTGAACCTGAGAAGCAAGAAGTCGATTCTCGTCCTGTTGTTGAAGTTGAAACACTCGCTGCGCAAGATCACCAAGTTGTGATCCAAAGCTATGGCGAAGTAAAACCGCTAGAAAGTACACAACTTTCTATTCAAGTATCGGGCGAAGTTGAATACTGGCACCCTAACTTTGTTGAAGGCGGTGTGGTACAAAAAGGCGAAGTGTTACTGCGTATTGAGCAAGATAACTACGAAGCCGCGTTACTACAAGCAGAAGCAGAACTTGCCAGAGCTCAGGCGCAGCTTATCGAAGAGCAAGCACAAGCTGATGTAGCTGCTGATGAAGCGAGAAGATTTCCAAATAAAAAGCATACCGACCTATTTTTACGTAAACCGCAGGTCATGAGTGCCAAAGCCTCTGTAAAATCGGCAAAAGCTGCACTGCAGCGTGCAAAGCGAGACCTAGAAAACTGCGAAGTTATCGCGCCTTATAACGCACTAGTGGTGAAAAAAGACGTTGGTCTTGGCCAGTTCGTTTCTATGGGTAGTTCAGTTGGTACTGTCAATAACATCGAAACGGCGGAAGTGATTATTCCTATCGCGGGTTTTGATTCTGTGTTCTTACCTGAGCGAGTGTCAGGGCTTGCCGCTACGGTTTATCAGCGTGGTGTGAATGCCTTCACTCGTGAAGCTGAGATTGATAGAGATTTAGGTACTGTTGACCAACAAACGCGTATGAACAACCTGGTGGTACGTATCAATGACCCGTATGGTCTCACAACGCGCCAGCCAGCGATAAAATACGGCACGTATGTACAAGTTAGCTTTGCGGGTAAAACGTTAAAACAAATCTATCGTCTACCACAAGATATCGTGAATAATCAGTCGGTTTGGTTACTTAATCAAGATAACCAGCTTGAGCCACGTAAAGTGCAAGTTATTCGTGAAGAGGGTGAGTTCTTCTTAATCGGCGATGGCATCACAAGTCGCGATAAAGTGGTCATGACACCACCTGAATATCCACAAAAAGGCATGGAAGTTAAAGTTGCTGGCACGGACTCCTCATCAAAGCCTAGTAGTCAGCCGGAAAAGCTGTAACAGCAAGGAGCGACCATGAGTGATATAGAAAAAACATCGCAGCGCGGTATTATCGCTTATTTTGCGAATAATACGGTAGCGGCGAACTTGTTGATGGTCTTCATACTGATAATGGGTTTTATCAGTTATATGACTATCCAAAGACAAATGTTTCCAAACTTTGAAATCAATTATGTGACGGTGTCAGCTGTGTATCCTGGCGCGTCTCCTCAAGAAATTGAAGAGGGGATTTTGATCAAAATTGAAGAAGCATTAAAAGACGTTACAGAAATCAAAAAAGGGGTTTACCGTGCCGCTAGAGGCAGCGGTAGTGCGCAACTTGAAATCTATAAAGATGAAGACTTAACGGAAGTAGAAGATAAAATTCGCTCGCGTGTGAATAGTATCGCGACTTTCCCAGCATCCATGGAGCCTGTGCAGGTTCAGCTTATAGAATTTCGTCAAGACGTGGTGAACGTCGCACTGGCTGGTAATCTACCGTTGAATGCACTCAAGCCAATCGCCAAAGAGATCGAAGATGAATTACTCGAAATTCCAACGATTTCATTGGTTGACCGTTCAACCCCAAACTATGAGATTGGTATTGAAGTTGATCCAGATGCTCTGCGCCGTTACAACCTAACGATTAGTGATGTAAGTAGCGCAATTAGACGTTATTCAACCAACATTTCAGCAGGTCAAATCAGAACTGAATCAGGCATCATTGCAGTGCGTGTTGAAAACCAAATGTACCGCGGTAATGAGTTTAGAAACATCCCTGTTAAGGTCGGTGATAACGGCGCCAAAATTTATCTTCAAGACATCGCAGAAATTAAAGACGGGCTAACTGAAGGTGAATATTACTTCCGTTTGAATGGTGAAAATGCGGTATTTCTGTCGGTTAAAGCGACCAAAGACCAAAATATGATCCCAATCGCGAAAGCGGTACATAAATATATCGAAGAGAAAAATGCTAAGTTACCCGCAGGCTTAAGATTAGAACCAATCGTTGATATGACGTACTACCTGAACGCTCGACTCGAGATGATGAAGAGCAATATGTTACAGGGTGCGTTACTCGTCGCAATTATGCTGACTATTTTCCTACGCTTCAAATTAGCGCTCTGGGTAATGATTGGCTTGCCGGTGTGTTTCCTTGGTGCATTCCTATTTATGCCAGCTCTTGGGATCAGTATTAATATCGTATCGCTATTTGCCTTTATTATGGTACTTGGGATCGTGGTGGATGACGCCATTGTCATAGGGGAGTCCGCCTACTCCGAAATTGAACGCAAAGGCCACAGCGTTAAGAATGTGGTGATTGGTGCTAAGCGTGTTGCAACACCAGCAACCTTCGGCGTATTAACAACCATTGCTGTGTTTGCACCTATGTTGTTCTCATCTGGTCCTGAAAGTGCGTTCTTTAAGTCAATCTCGGGCGTTATTATTCTGTGCTTGGTATTCAGTTTGATTGAATCCAAATGGATTTTGCCAGCGCACATTGCTCATACTAAGATTAAACCACTGCGTCCAAACAGTCGTCGTGCTGCATTTAACAAGAAGTTCTTCGCATTTGTAAACGGACCATACAGACGCTTTATTCAGCGCTGTGTTGATTGGCGCTGGACCGTATTATTAACTTTTGTGGCGATGCTGGTATTTAGCTTTAGCTTAGTGACTTCGAATTTAGTGCGTTTTATTCCATTCCCGAAAGTGCCAGAGGATTATCCAAAGATCGAAATTACCATGAACGACAATGTCTCGGACGAGCAAACCATTGCGGCAATGCAGTCTATTGAGTTAATGGTGCGCAATGTCGATAAAGAGATTGCCCAAGAGTTCGGTCAAGGTATGGTTAAGGATGTATATTCTTGGAACCAAAGCCGCGCTAAGGGCTCAGTGTTATCGACGTTAGTTGACGAAGAGTTAAGACCATTTACGGCTTTTGAACTTGCACGCCGTTGGCGCGAGGCAATGCCAGAGATCACCGCAGTGAAATCAATCATCGTGTATGACAGTGTTGGGGATCAAAGTGGTGGTGAGGGCGAATTTGGCTATCGCTTGCTAGGTTCTGACATCGAGACCCTCAACGCGGCGGGTAGGCAGCTTATTTCAATGTTGCAGCAGCAACCTGGACTATTTGATATCAGCTCAAGTATTGACCCTGCGAGTAAAGAAATGCAGATCGCGCTTAAGCCAGTGGCTTATGAGCTTGGCTTGCAACTTGCTGATGTTGCGATTCAGGTTGGCAATAGCTTCTACGGTGGCGAAGCACAGCGTGTTATTCGTGATGGCGAAGAGATCAAAGTGATGGTGCGTTATCCTGAACTAGATCGTAAAGCTTTGGCTTCACTTAAGCGTACTATCATCACAACGCCAAAAGGTAAAGAAGTGATGCTAGGCGATGTCGTAGAGTTTACCGAGAAGCCGGGTATCAATTATATTCGTCGTGAAGATGGCTTTAGAACGGTATATGTATACGGTAGCATCGATGAAGAGCTGATTGAGCCAGATGCCGTGGTTAAGAATATCGAAGAAAATATCTTACCAGAGCTACTAAAACAGTTCCCAGGCGTCAAAACTAAGCTAGGTGGTAGTGTGGAAGAGCGTCAAGCGCAAACCAGTGAGCAGATCTTATTCTTTGCCGCTGGTATGTTGATGGTTTATATCCTATTGGCTGTACCGCTGAAGAGTTACGCACAACCGCTTATCGTGATGTCGGTAATTCCGTTTAGCTTAGTGGGCGCGCTATGGGGTCACTTAGTGTTTGGCTTAGATATGAGTACTATGTCTATGTTTGGACTAGTAGCCGCTGCAGGGGTTGTGATCAACGACTCCTTGGTAATGACGGACTATATCAACCAAGCACGTGCCGAGGGCGTTAAGCTTAAAGAGGCGGTTATTGAAGCGGGTTGTGCGCGCTTTAGGGCAATCACGCTAACCTCTATCACGACGTTTGCCGGTGTCATGCCAATCATCTTTGAAACGAGTCTACAAGCAAGGTTTGTTATTCCGATGGCGGTATCTCTTGGTTTTGCAGTGCTATTCGCAACGCTTATCACGCTGGTGTTAGTGCCGGCCTTATATATCATCTTAACGGATGTGCAGGGTGCGGGTTCACGCTTAAAAGCGAAGATCAGACGCAAGCCTAAATCTGACGATAACCAACTAGAGAAAGCAGAAGCTTAGAAACTCTCGTTTCCACTCAATAATATAAAGGCCGCGCAGTGATGCTCGGCCTTTTTCTTTGCGCGCTGGTATGGCTCTTGAATCATGATACACTGGCGAAAAATAACGAATTTAGGATGACAACTTGGTGATGGAAAAAACTAAACCGCTAGCCAAAAAGCAGCCGAAATCCTTGCTGCACCATAATCATGAGCGTATCGACAACTACTACTGGATGCGTGATGACGAGCGTAAAAATGCTGATGTGTTGGCACACCTCAAAGCAGAGAATGATTACTGTGAAGCGCAAATGGCGCCTCACCAAGCACTGCAAACCCAGCTGTTTGAAGAAATGAAAGGTCGTATCGTAAAAGACGATAGCTCAGTGCCCGCAAAAGATGGCAACTATTGGTATGTGAGTGAAGTGAGTGGTGATGAGGAATATGCTAAGTATTATCGTGCATCACAAGAAGATTTGTCGGATAAAAAACTGCTGTTAGACATTAATCAGTTAGCCGCTGGCAACGAGTTTTATGACATCGGTGATATTACTGTAAGCCCAGACGAGCAACTGCTTGCCTATAGTGAAGATACCGACGGGCGTCGAATTTATACCATCAAGTTTCTTGATTTAAACACCAATACGCTACTACAAGACGTGCTGTATAACACGGAAGGTCAGGTAATTTGGGCGAACGACAATAAAACCGTATTTTATGTCAAAAAAGACGAACAAACGTTGCTCGGCTTCCAAGTGTATCGCCATGTGTTGGGAACGCCACAAAGCGATGATATTTTGGTGTTTGAAGAGCAAGATCGCCAATTTTATATGGGATTGGGTAAAAGTCGTGACGAAAGCGCTATTTATATCTATCTCGCAGCAACGGAAACGAGCGATCAGTTAATACTGGATGCAAACGATCCTTGCGGTGAGTTTAGCACTCTTATTCCAAGAGAAATTGGCCATGAATATGGTCTTGAAAAAATGGGAGAGTTCTTTTACATCCTGAGTAATAAGAACGCTAAAAACTTCCGTTTAATGCGTGCAACAGCGGCAACCGTTGGTGATGTCGAGCAATGGGAAGAGTTGGTTGCCCATCGCGACCATGTACTATTAGAAGGTTTGGAGCTGTTCCATAGTCACTTTGTGCTGACTGAGCGTGAACAAGGGCAGATCCGTTTTGTTGTCCATGATTATCAAGGGCAGAGCTATCACCTTGGATTTGATGATGCTTGTTATTTTGCTACGGTAGGAAATAACCCTGAGCCAAGTTCAAGTAATATTCGTATCCACTACTCGAGTATGACAACTCCCAGCTCAGTGTACGATTGTGATTTAACCACTGGTAAGAAGACGCTGAAAAAGCAACAGCAAGTGTTAGGTGATTTTAAACCTGAATATTATCACTCTGAACGTTTGCATATAACCGCAAGAGATGGTGTTAAAGTCCCTGTGTCTTTGGTGTATCGAAAAGATAAGTTTAATCAAGACGGTAGCAATCCACTATTGCAGTATGGCTATGGTTCTTATGGTATTACTATCGACCCTAACTTCTCTAGTCAAATTCTAAGCCTGTTAGATAGAGGGTTTGTATACGCGATTGCGCATATTCGAGGTTCTGAGATGCTTGGTCGTGAATGGTATGAGCAAGGCAAAAAAGCGCATAAGCAAAATACCTTTAACGACTTTATTGATGTTACCAAGGCCTTGGTTGAGCAGGGCTACGGCCATAAAGACAAAGTGTTTGCATCAGGCGGAAGTGCAGGCGGCCTGTTAATGGGTGCAATTGCAAACCAAGCTCCAGAGCTGTATTTAGGGTTAGGCTGCCATGTGCCTTTCTTGGATGTGTTAACTACCATGTTGGATGAGTCAATCCCATTGACCACAAACGAGTATGATGAATGGGGTAATCCGAATAATGAAGCGGACTACCAGAATATTTTAGCGTATTCGCCGTATGACAATATTGAAGCCAAAGCCTATCCAAATATTCTAGTCACCACAGGTCTGCACGACTCGCAAGTGCAGTATTGGGAGCCAATGAAGTGGGTTGCTAAGCTTAGAGAATATAAAACGGATGATAATGTGCTGATCTTTAAAACCGACTTGGAAGCGGGTCACGGTGGTGCCTCAGGCCGATTTAAAAGCTTACATGAAAGAGCGCTAGAAATGGCATTCTTTATCAGCTTATTGAATGGTAGGTCGTAGTTCTAACTCGACAACAGCGAGATAAAAGATCGCGAGGTAAACTCGCTCCTACCAGAGGAAAACCTAGGTAGGAGCTGGCTCTGCTTGTAAGTCGTAGCTTTAGCTCGACTTGTACACCCTAGCTCTAACTCGACAACAGCGAGATAAAAGATCGCGAGGTAAACTCGCTCCTACCAGAGGAGAATCAAGGTAGGAGCTGGCTCGCTTGTAGGTCGTAGCTTTTAGCTCGACTTGTACACCCTAGCCTTAATCTTAGTTTAAATATGCTTTAAGCATCCACACCAGCTTCTCTTGCTCTTTGATGTAGTCGCTCATTAGCGCAGCTGTCCCTTCATCTTCGGCTTCGCCCGCCTGCGCTAGAATCTCACGCTGCATAGAAATAAGCGTTGTGTAGCCATCAAGCAGGGTTTCTAGTGCTTGCGTACCATTGCTGATCCCTTTTGCTTCTTGAATTTTGCTGGTTTCCAAATAATCAGAAAACGCATGCAATGGGTTGCCTTCAATTGTCAAAATACGCTCTGCGATTTCATCGACTTTCTCAAGTAATAGCGTATAAATTTCTTCAAATTTTAGGTGTAGTTCAAAAAACTCACGACCTTTGATATTCCAGTGAAAACCACGGGCATTCATATATTGAATTTGGTAGCTGCTTAGTAGCGTATTAAGTGACGTTACTAGCGCTTGGCTCTTTGCTTTGTCTAAACCGATAGAATTAATGTTTGTCATGCGATGCTCCTTGTTGATTCACAGTCAGTATGGCGCAACCTTAGGTGATTGCCCAATGATTAAAATCAAAGTGTTTAATCGGAAAAATCAATTAATAAAATAAAAACATATTAAATATTAATACAATATGACGTTGGGATGAGCGTGGTAAAAAACAAGATGAAACCCCAAAAAGCGCTCAACAATAACAAGGTGACATGAATACTTGGCGGGAATAAAGCTTGCCAACTTTTCCCAAAGCCTTACCAGAGCGCGTAGTTTTTGATCTAAGACAAGTGTTTAATCTCGTTCGTATTTTGGCGGTTTTAAACTTGATTTAGGTCAAAATATCGCCGCATCATAAGCGCATAATCATTTCATCAAGACACAAAAAACGCGGTGTCTACTACTTGAGGAAATGAGTATGAAAGGCAAAACAAAATCAGAACATAAAATGGAACTCGTCGTCGTTGTTATCGCTTTAGTGGCTTTTGTTGTTGGGCTCGTAGGTCACTTAGCTGGCGCAAGCATCGCAAACTCAGATACCTTTGGCTATATTGCAGCGCCAGTACCGTTATTAGTTGGCTTGATCGCAGTGATTGCTTACAAAGTAGCTGCAAGCGCAGAGCACTAAGGCCTCCCTAACAGCTCGCAGATATAGTCCATTACCGCACGGGAATATATTAAGCTGGTATGGCTGAGATGAAATACTTTGTGCTCGGCCATGCCACTGAGCTTGGTTTCTTCTAACAGCACAGTGCCATCTGACTGGCTACCTTTTTGTAGCAGTGGCATTAGTCCAATGGGTAAGTCACCGGCAATACTGTAAAGCTTGGCGTCGAAAGGCCAATCTTGATTGTTAGATAATAAAAACTCCACACTGTTTTTTAACAGTAGCTCCAGTCCTTTGTCGTGCATATGCTTGGCAATGGCACTACCTTTATGTGGTGTCCCCAAGGTCACCACTTTTTTTACTTGCTTGCTCGCGGCAGAACCTCGTTCTAAATATGCTCTTGCAACTAAGCCCCCCATGGAGTGGCAAACGAGGGCGGCGGGACAGTCGCCAACAAAAGTATCAATAGCGGCGCAGATCTCATCAATATCTGGCGTTAATGTGTTATAGCTTAAATTGAGAATACGGTAGCCCGATTTACCTAAGCGAGCGCTAAGCGGCCGCATCACAAAACCAGACATGTACAAGCCGTGTAGCACCACAATGCTCTCGATTTTGGCGCTCGCGGTAATATTGAGTGAAATAGGAGCGTGGTTCATACCGCCTCTTTAAACTTGAATACTTCTAAGCCTTGCGCGAGTGTACCACCCCCACTTGAATACTTGATGTATAAATCAATCCAAATTAGAAATTATTATTCTAACTAATCAAATTGCCACTCTTGCGTGTAATCGTACCTAAAGCCAATGGAGATGGAGTCCATATCGATTTGGTTGTCGAAGGACTTGTTCAAATACTCCAAGTGCACTCTGAGGGGCGGTGTTGGTAGCCACTCAAGTGTAACATTGTAGCCATCGAAGCTTTGATTAAGCGGATCATGACTGCCGTAACCGTCATCAAAATCAAAATATCCGGTTTTGAGTTTATAGTGTTTTGCGAGTTGATAGGCCAACGAAAGATCAAAGGTGTGGCCTTGTCGAGAATCAAGAGCTTCCACGCGTTGATAGTCTTTGTCCTGATATGCCATAGCAGCGTAAAAGCGGGAGGTAAATTGGTAAGCCAGCGCACCAGACCAAAGTTGGTTTTCGCCAATATGTTGCTCGTTATCGTACACATCGTTTTGTTGATAAGTAATCGCTGCGTGTAAACCTGCGTTATCGTAACTTAACCCAGTGTTGAATAAATCCGTTTGATTATCGCCCTTATCACCATTAAATTGGCCTGCGGCGATAAACGTCATTGGCCCCAATTCGTAGCGGTAAGTGACTAAATTATCAACGAAAAAAATACTCTCTGGATCGTAAGCAAATGGGCTGCTGGCGTGATTAAAAATATCAACGTATTCGGCAATAAACAGATACTGTGCAGGCCTTTGTTTGCCAATGCCAAATCGACCATACGGTGTACCTAGCGCAGTATAAGCACGGCGTGACTTGCCAAAATTTCCTTCATTGGCGAGATCGATGCCCCATTCACCATGAAGTTCGGCCTGCCAGCCCGGCATAAATTCATGAGTTACTTTAATCCCTGCGTGGGATAAGGCGTCACGAACATCCCAGTTACTTGCGTCATCTTGATTGATTACGCCAAATGTCGGGCGTATTGTGGCATAGGTTTTGAGCGTGGTTGAGGGCTCGCTAGGTGGTTTTACCGGGTCACTCTGTGGTGTTGATTTTGCCATTGGAGCTGCGGCCTTTAGTTCGCTATTTTGCGTCATAAACCGAGCTTTAAGCTCAGCTAATTGCCGCTCAAGATTTTCAATGTCGGCCATGGTGACAGGTCGATCGGTTGCCAAAGTTGCTGAAGAAGTCAGTAAACAGGCTAGGCCAATCAGTGCGGTTGAGTTGCTCAAAGTAAAATTCATGGTTTTTACATCGCTCAGTTGCCAATAATCGAATTATAGACAACACTTTTGATATTCGAGCACTTTTTATTCAGGCTGTTGAATATGAAGATCCGCACTAAGTTCTCTGTGACTTCTGCCATAGTGATCTTATTGATCATCACGACGACGACGCTTTCTACTTACTGGTTTGTTAGCGATTCGGTGAAAACCAAAACCCATGCCTATGTAACAGATAGCACGCAATTGCTGGCTGTGAGCATAGAGAATTGGCTGGCTGGTAAAGCAACGCAAATTAATGTGATAAAAAGTCAGTTAGAGCAAAACTTTAGCGATGATAACTTTCAACAAGCACTGAATACACCAGTGTTTAAAAAGGAGTTTCTGCTGGCTTTTGGTACTTTGGCTAATGAGGAAGGGCTCAGGTCGAACAACCCCGCTCGCAAAAATCCTCCAGGCGTCGATTTTAGAGAGCGAGCTTGGTATCAGCTTGGTAAAAACCAAAATAAAACCGTTTATACCAGTCCATATACGGACGCGGCGACAGGTGAATTATTGCTGTCGGTGGTATCTCCCATTGTAGTGAACGGTAATTTTAAAGGGGTAATTGGGGGAGATTTAAGCCTAAAAACCATCGCTAATAGTGTCAATCAGGTTAACTTTGATAACACGGGCTATGCCTTTTTGGTCGACAAGTCTGGTAATGTAATTTCTCATCAACATGCCGAATTTAACGGCAAAAAATTGCAACAGGTATATCCAGCTTTACGCTTAGATAGCGTAGATAAGTTGCAAGAAGTGGATACCAAAGAAGGCAAAAGGTTGTTTTACTTACATTCGCTTGATAACACCTTTGGTACGGACTGGTATTTGGCGGTATTAATCGATAAATCAAAAGCCTACAAAACACTGACTGAAATTACAATAAACTCCCTGATCATTGCTATTTTAGCCGTGGCTATTGGAGTATTCTGCGTACGGACGTTAGCAATTCACTTACTCCAACCATTACGGGATTTGGAATCTGCAATCACCGGCATGGCAAGTGGGGGCGGTGACTTAACTCAGCGCTTAAAAATTGTTAACGAAGATGAGTGCGGCACGGTAGCGCGACAATTTAATTTGTTCTTGGGCTTTTTGCATGGGTTAGTAAGTAATGTAAAAGAACGTGCAGACGACGTGGTGATAAGCAGTGATGCCGCCAAAGAGCTGTCGACGCATTCTTCACAGAAACTTGATCAACAAGTTAGCCTAATTGAAAACCTCGCTACCGCGATGAATGAAATGAGTACTACCTCGACCGAAATCGCAGGTAACGCGCAGCAAGCCGCAAGCTCTATCACCTCTGTAAATGAAAAGACCTCCGAAGGGCAAGAAATATTCTTTAAAGCGCGAAGCCAAATTAATGCTTTGGCTGACGATATTACTGCATCGTACGAGTTGAGTACGCAACTTGCAGAATATAGCCAAAATATTGAGAATATTCTTTCGGTCATTAATGGTATTGCAGAACAAACCAATCTACTGGCACTTAATGCTGCAATTGAAGCCGCACGTGCAGGAGAGCAGGGCCGAGGTTTTGCGGTTGTGGCCGATGAAGTGCGCTCTCTAGCATCAAAAACACAGGAATCTACCACTGAAATTAAATCCATGATCGACCAGATCCAAGCCTCATCCATTCAAGTTCAGCAATCTATGGGAAGTAGCCGAGATAAAACCCAGCAATGTGTGTCACAAACCGAGCAAGCGACACATATGCTAGAAGAAATCTCAGAGGCAGTAAAAGAGCTTATGGATCGCAATATTCAAATCGCAACAGCCATAGAAGAGCAAAGTGTGGTGATTGAAGAAATCAATAAAAATACAATACATATCAACGATATTAGTGTCGAAGTCGGCAGCTTTTCCGACAAACAATACAGCGCCAGCGAAGAACTCGCTAAAAACGCCCATGAACAAGAAGCGCTACTGTCTAAGTTTACGTTGTGAGCTTGAAATATAACGGGTCACAACACATGGCTGTTGTTATAGCGACAGCGCCATTCTGTTGGCGAGCAGCCAGCATAACGCTTGAATGCAATGCGAAAGTTCACAACAGTACCAAAGCCACTCAGTTCAGATATCACATTGATGTTAAAAGTGGTTGTTTCGAGTAAGATTTGCGCCCGCTGCACTCGCAATTCTCGAAGCCACATCATGGGTGATTGGCCAACGTATTTATTGAAGTTTCTAGTCAGTGCTCGGCTTGTCATACAGGCGTGCTCAGCTATTTCAGCGAGCGTAAGCGGTTTATGATAGTTGTGTGAGAGCCATAATTGTACCCGCTGAATGTCATTTAAGACATTATATACAGGTCGATATAATTGAGGGTGTGAAAAACTGCGCTCAAGAGGCATTACAAAACGTTCCGCAACTTTGTTCGCAAGCGCTGCTCCAAAATCACATTTAATGATGTGTAGACACAGGTCTTGTCCGGCAGAAAGGCCGGCCGATGTGATAACTTGTCCCTCGTCAACGTATAATACGTCACGCAATATATCGACCGCCGTGTGGTGTTGCTCAAACTCTGAAAAAACATCCCAATGCGAGGTAGCCCGTTTTCCATCTAAGACACCTGATTTTGCTAAAAGTACTGAGCCATTACCGATAGAAACGATGCGAGAACCTTGTTGATATGCGGTGCGAATTGCACGGAGAACGTTTTCATCATCATAGGCAGTCGGTGTATATAAGCTTGGAACAATTAATGTGTCATTAGCGCCGATAGCTGATAAAGGTTGTACATTCTCAATGATAAAACTATCGCTTTGAACTTGCCCTTGGTTACCTACAAATTGGATATTATAGCGTGGTTGTTCGCGTTCTTTTGTTGCAAAAAAAAACATTTGGTAAGTCACGGCTAAATCATATGGTACAAAGCCACCGACAACTAAAATATGAAGATTAATCAGAGTAGATTCACAACTCATAACGACCACTTAGCTTATGATGATATATTAATAGTTAGCACAATATTAATGGTAAAGGGAACTCTAGGACATTGATGTTGACTTTTTTCGATGTTAATTAGTCCTTATTCGTTCCTGCTTCATTCATTGTTTATTCTAAACTTTTAAATAAAAGGACTTATTGTTTTTATCAAAGAGAAAAATAGAGTGTAGACCTTTGGCCTACTATTTTGGTAGCAGCTTCAATTTCAATACTGCTGCGGTGATTAATCAATGAAGCTAGAGGTAGGTGTCGTTATGTTTCATTTGGTGCATACGGTTGGGTTGACGCTATATTCATTTTTGTTGGTATTGTTACTTGCTACCAGAACCGTGCCTAGAACACCTTCCGGAGCTGGGTTTTGGTCGAGCGCTATCTTGTTTGCAATTGCTTCACGAATTTGTATTTTGCTAGGCGAACTTGTTATTTCAACAGAGCTAAGTAGTAACCTTTATCTTGTACTTAACCTTTTTGAGAAGCCAATCCTATTAGTTGGAGTATGCCGATTCTTTAAATTGAATTGCGTAAAAAGAAGAGTTATTCAATTATTTAGTTATGTGCTTGGTACGCTGTTTATAATTTCAATCTTAAACTTATCTCCTTGGTACTTTAAGATCCTCTGTGCAATGGTTAACTTTTCTTTTTTATTTTATATATTTATACTTTTTTTTGGAAAGAAAAAGCCATATTTTACCTGTGTGTATCGGTTTATCTCCCTTGCAGCCCTTATTCTCTCCATACATTGGTTGGTTTCTTACCCAATAATCTATTATTTCCCTGACTGGAGAATCTATGGTTTTATTCTAGGTACTATGGTGAACTTGGTACTCTATTTAGCTTTATTGGCATCAGTACTTATTACTTTCCAACGCCGCTTGCTCAAGGCTGAAAAGCATGCACTGAAACTTGCTTATCATGATGCACTTACTGGGCTTAAGAATAAGCGTTATCTGACTAACTTTTTTAATCAGGCGAACATTTTTGCCAATCGCCCACATCAATTAACCGCGGTATTTTACATTGATTTGGATAACTTTAAGCCCATTAATGATAGTAGTGGTCATAAGGTTGGTGATGAAGTACTCAGATGCATAGCAACAAGACTAATTGCCAGTACACGAAGTACCGACATATGTGCTCGAATTGGAGGTGATGAATTTATTGTAATCGCAACGCAGCTAGACTCAAAAGAACAAGCGGAGATTATCGCTAGAAAGTTACTCATCAGTATCACGCAAGAAATTGAAGTTGAACATCAGGTGTATAAAGTTGGGGGGAGTATCGGTATTAGCTTTTTCCCCACTCAGGGAAATTGCATCGAATCATTAATTGAGAAGGCTGATAAAGCAATGTATGCCGTTAAGTCTTCTGGCAAGTGTGGCTATAAGTTATCTAACCCCTAGCAGTTTTTGTATTGCCGCCAGTTGGTATTCGTACTCTTTTATTGTTTCCTGTAGCATAGAGAACCAATGTTTTGCTCAAAGTAAAAGAAATTTCCTCGTTGAATTAAATAGGCTAAGTTGAAAGGTGATGAGATCTAACGGAAAAAACTTTAAGAAGTATATTATTGTTCTGCTATCGATAAGTGCTATTTTCATCATCCTGATTACGCTCATGCAGCCTGTGTTAATCAAAGCTATATGGGCTAAATATAAGTCTACGGATCATTTTTTAACTCTCCAGATTGATAGACGTATCAGATACGAAGCTTCAGCAGAAAACAATGCATTTCGTGTAAGTAGAGTTTTGAGTGAGAGTCAGTATGCAGTAGAGCATGTGCTCAAGGCTAAATTTAAAAAGCCAATCTCGGTTTATGTGTGTGCTAGTCAAGACTCTTTCAATGAATATGTATTTTTATCCAAAAATGTTGTTGGTGCAGTATATTGGGGTAAATTATTTTTATCGCCAAATGCATTTCATAGCAGTTCGATTGGGAGGTTACTTAATCATGAGTTAACACACTACCTTTTTTACACCCATCTTGGGGATAAGGCCCATATCGAAAAAGTACCTTTATGGTTTAGAGAAGGGATCGCTGAGTTTGTTGCAAATGGAGGGCAAGATTATACTAAAGGCAAAGAGATTTTCGAGCTAATGAATGAAAATGAGGTAAATACCTATTTGTCGGGAGAGTTGAATTATTGGTTTTTATCACAGGATGCAAGTGATGCTGTAACAAAAAATGGGGTGGTTAACCGGGTGTCGTACAGGGTTGGTGGGTTATTTGTGCATTTCATCTATGACCTAAGCCCTAAACAATTTAACGAATTAATACAGTTATTATTAACAGGAATTGAGTTTAGTGATGCGCTTCAAAGTACTTATGAAAAAAGTGCTCATTCTCTACTTAAGGAATTTTCTCATTACCTAACTCAGGAAAGCGGTTTATCTGATTAAATCAATCGTTACATAAACGCTAGGGGCGGAGCATACTTTGATTACTTATAAACCAAAGAACACCTGTGCCCTAAATTTGTCGTTCCAGCCAGCGGTTTTCATTGCTGAACAAACCAATCTACTGGTACTTAACGCTGCAATTGAAGCCGCACGTGCCGGAGAGCAAGGTCGTGGTTTTGCGGTTGTGGCCGATGAAGTGCGCTCTCTAGCATCAAAAACACAGGAATCCACCACCGAAATTAAATCCATGATCGACCAGATCCAAGCCTCGTCCATTCAAGTTCAGCAACCTATGGGAAGTAGCCGAGATAAAACCCAGCAATGTGTGTCACAAACCGAGCAAGCGACACATATGCTAGAAGAAATCTCAGAGGCAGTAAAAGAGCTTATGGATCGCAATATTCAAATCGCAACAGCCATAGAAGAGCAAAGTGTGGTGATTGAAGAAATCAATAAAAATACAATACATATCAACGATATTAGTGTCGAAGTCGGCAGCTTTTCTGACAAACAATACAGCGCCAGCGAAGAACTCGCTAAAAACGCCCATGAACAAGAAGCGCTACTGTCTAAGTTTACGTTGTGAGTTCTTGAGTTTGAATAATCCACTCAACTTTTGAGTGGATTATTACTTAATTGTGGCGTTGGTATCCCTACTATAAGTCTTTTCCTATCAATCCATCAGTATTCTGTTCTAATTACATTATAAAGTTAATTAAATGTTAATTGTTTGGGGTGGGGATGGAGCAAAGCTAGATCCAAGTGTTATTTGAGTAATAACTCAAAAAATAAATTATAATTGATATGTGTTAAAAGTATGATGATGTACCTGTATTGAGTCCTTTAGCAGTAAAGTAATTACAAAATGGTGGTATTTAATGCAACTAGGTCTACGCAAGAACGATCATAATTATAAGAACTTTATTTACAGATATGTATCTTCGAGTTTCTGTGTTAGACAATTAAAAAATATACTACCAATGGAGTTGGTTTTACATGATTATTATAGTTATTCATTAAAAAATAAAAATTGAAAATATATTGAGATTGAGAGGGAAGTTCTATAAAACTATTGATTTTGGTTTGAGGGGAAGGGAACTTGAGGAAAGTGATATTCATTTAATTAATAAAAGCCTCAGTTTAGAGCTTCCAGGCTATAGGACTCATAAGTCATGGGTTGGTAGGAGTGAAAATGATAAAATTTATATACCACCTGCACCCAGTGAAATTAAAAGTTTAATTAACGATACGCTAAAAATATTTAACAAGGAAAGAGTTGGAAATAATTTAACTTGTAACCTTTTTTTATATTTTAGAATTGTAGCTATACACCCATTTATTGACGCGAATGGAAGGACCGCTCGCTCTTTATTTCTAAGCTTAGTCGAAGAAAAGTATAGCTTATATTGTCCTAGACTTCATCTTTCAAAGAAAACTGAAGAAATGTACAACGAACTATGTTTTAAATCTCTTTCATCCTATGAGAGTTTTGCTAACTCTCCAGAGTTAAGAACACTATTAGAAATGGGAAAGGAGTTGACCAATTACTTTAACAATGAAAAGGAATCCTTGGTTTTTAATGTGGTGCGAGATTATAGGGTGACGGATGAAGAAAGGTTTTATAAATTATTTAATGTTCTGGTTGATAAAGGGGTTTTTATAGAAAGTGTAGAGGGAGTAAAAGATGATTTTTATATTAACCTTAAGAAAAAAGGTGTTGTTGAAGTCTTACCAATATTTGGAAGAGTCGGTAACGTTATAATTTCAAAGCATATTTTCAATTACCACAATAAGTTACATGAAAAGTTAATAAAAGGAATGAAATGAATATAAAAAAGAGTTTGATCTTTAGTCTGATGGGGGGCTGTTTTATTAAATGTTGATATCGATGCTTACGAACTATCAAATAGTAACTCGCTATCAGCCGGTTTTAAAAGTGCGTATGCTATTGAGAGGATACAAGTAAATGGCGTTGCTATTCCGAAGAGCCGATTTCGGCATTCTGTTAGTAATTTAAGTCGTACATTTGAAACTTTGGGTGATCGTTATGGGTACGATAACTCTAGCTCTGAGCAAAGAGAAAAAGAAGCAAGAGCATTTGATGCTGAGGTTATATGGCTCTGTGGTAATTATGCAGATCAAAAACCAGACTCTTGTGATCCATTGTTAAAACCAACAATATCAGTCGACGGTTGTAGCTCAGAAATAGGTTCTATTGATATACTTAATAGCTGGGATGGAGTTTTTAGAGATAGCTGCAACGGCCATGATAAGTGTTACTCTACTCTTGGTTCAGGACAAAAGAATTGTGACGATCAATTTCACGCAGATATGGCTGCGACATGTAAAGTAAAATGGGAAAAGTCTGCGAAGGGCAAAAAAGATATAGAGTTTAATTATAGATGTAATAAAACAGCGACGCTTTTTGCTAGAGGAGTAAAGGGTTTTGGGAAGTCCTATTATAACTCGGTCCAAGAAGAATCTGCATGTTATGAATGGCACGATAATTTACAAATTTGCAAACCTATAATTCACAAATATTTTAAAAGCTAACTCACGGCCCTATTTTTGGGGCTATCTAGGAACGAGAAAATGAATCACTTATCAAAAAATATTTTTTTAATAGGTTTATTTTTTTCACCATTCTCCTTTTCTTCTAATTGTAATTACTTTTATTTTGATGGGTTTGGTGGAAATGTTGAGAGGCCCTATGTTTATTACGAAAGGGATTGGTTCAACGATATTGATATTGAGTCAGATGAAGTTGAGATCACAAAATCTTTAGTTGTTGATGCTGTGGTAAAGGTAATATCAGGGGAAGCTAGTCACCACAATATTGTAACTGGGTGGGACTTTAATACTCTAGAATTAGCCTTGATTTATGATGTTGGTGATGATTATGTAGAAAGCTTGGCTGCTTTAGGTTATCGAGTTTCAAAATCATCTCTTACTATCTTGCTGGAGAATAAAGGTGATGAAGCATTTATAGATTTATTGAAAAAACACTATGATGGTAATAAACATGAGTTGTTAATATACATTTCAGGGAGAAGTTTTTCTTTGACCAATTACTTGTTGTCGAAGAAGAGGTTTGAATTAATAAAAAAGTTGCAAGATGAATTAAATGTTGATGCCAGTTCAAATTCCTTGCGAGGGGATATGATTAACTTGGATGGCTATAGTATAAGTGAAAGGTTGGTGATTTCTGATTTTATAGATTTGCGCGTTTATGGCGAGGTTTTTAATAGAAAGGAATTGCAACGAAAAGATAGATTGAAAAAGATAAAGTTAGCTTTTGATAATTATAAACATTATAACTTTTATAATAGGTGTAGGTATCAAGATGTAGACTTTACAAAGGCAAAGTTTATAGGTGCAGTAGGGTTTGGTGAGCTTAAAGAAAAAATAAAAGGTCTTGACTTAGATGGTTCGTTAAAGTTATTTCAAGGTCAGCCTATTTATCAAGATTATGTAAGTTATCTTTTTTCAATAGATAATATAGATGATAAGCCGTCAGTATTCTTAGATGATTTTAAGAGAGTCCCTTCTGAAGAGTTGTATGGTTATGTTAATGATCAAGAGCATGCATACTATTCAAGGAATGGGATAAGTGTTAATGAGTTCTATTTTCTACATAGAAATGGGTCTTGGAAAGAGCAAAAACAATTGTTTAACATAACTAGAGTTGCTGGTTATTTGTCAGAAAATAAATGGCTTATCTCTCGCTTGTCAAAAAATAAATTAGATTCCCTAAGTGGTTTATATCTTTATGGTAAGAATTTTAGTTTCTATTATTTACAAGGTGAGACTGATGTAGAGGAATTTAAAAAGGCTGTAACCGTTTTCGGTGCTCCAAAGTCTGAGTTTGGTATCAATATTTTGGAGTGGTACTCGGTAAAGTCGATGCAGAATAAAAAGTATGAAAAAATTAAGAACTACGTTAAAAATAATTATAGTTATGTTGTTAGGATTCAAAAAGAAATAAATTTATGAATGATAAATTTAACCATAACAATATATTAACTTTTCTATTTCTTTTCGTTAGCTTGCCACTTTTAGAATTTGTCAATTTAGCCTATAATGGTACGTACTTTTCATTGTCATCTTTTTTGTACTTATTAATGGTGGACCTAGTCGCAAAGTCAACTCCACTTGCTTTTTCCAAATTGATGTTGAGTTTTAAAGGTATAAGGTTGATTCGTGAAATAGTAAGAAACTACTTGTACGGCAGTATTATGCTGATTTTTAGTATGTATGTTTGGATTATATACTTTTCGGAATCAAACTTGGCAGTTCTTATCTTGGTAACACCTTATGTCATTTTAATTACAGTCCCAGCACTGATTATGAGCTGTATACTCACCCGATGTATTAGAAAAAATCAGAGGGCTGAAGGGCAGCCCTAATGGGGAACATACGTTAGCAAAATGATTGGGTGAATATGGATGAGGCGGCTTTGAATCGTCGTACTAACAAAGCCATTAACCCAATCCTGTCAATTTATAGTAGAATAACCAACTTAGTGATGAGGTACTGCTGCTGTATTAAAAGCGTTTAGTACCCTATGTTGTATCCTTTACTTATCTCTTGCTTCGTACGAATGGCGCTATGGTAGGTGTGAGCTTGGCAAGGTGTTCAACATATGAGCTTTTAAAGTTAATTAATACAGGTGGTTATAATGGCAATACAGTGGTTCCCAGGGCATATGAATAAAGCGCGCAATGAGATCAAAGAGATCATGCCGCAGATGGATGTCATTATTGAAGTGCTGGATGCTCGTATTCCATACAGTAGCGAAAACCCGATGGTAGGGCAGTTACGTGGTGACAAGCCTGTTATCAAAATCATGAACAAAGCGGACCTTGCCGATCCTGAACTGACCAAGCAGTGGATGGAGTATTTTGAACGTGAGAGCGGTGTAAAAGCGCTGGCGTTTGGTCATGATAAGGCGAATGAAGTACAGCGTATTAATGCGCTTTGCAAAAAGCTTGCACCTCATAAAGTGGGTCAAGATAAGCAGCTAAAAGCCATGATCATGGGTATTCCAAATGTGGGTAAATCGACACTTATCAATACACTTGCTGGCAGAATTGTTGCAAAAACAGGTAATGAACCAGCGGTAACTAAAGCGCAACAGCGTATTAAGCTTGAAGACGGCATTATGCTTTACGATACGCCGGGTATGTTGTGGCCAAAGGTTGAGAACGAAAACTCGGGCTATCGTTTGGCGGCAACGGGTGCTATTCGCGATACGGCTATCAATTATGAAGAAGTGGCGAGTTACACCGCTGAATATCTGCTAGGTGCATATCCAGAGCTTTTAAAAGCACGTTACAAGCTCGACGAATTACCGGACTGTGATTGGACATTTATCGAGATGGCTGGCCGCAAGCGTGGTTGTGTAAAGGGCGGCAATCAGGTCGATACGCATAAGATGTCGGAGATTTTAATCAACGAACTGCGCGATGCTGTTATCGGACAGATCACGATGGAAACGCCGGAAATGCGAGAGTCGGAAGAAGAAATGGTTGCTGAGTTACGAGCACAAGCTGAGGCTAAAAAGGCCGCGCGTGAAGACGAAAAACGTCAGCGCCGCGCAAGAGCGCGTAAGAATCGCCGCTAAGCGGCGAATTTGGTTTGATTCCGGCCTTGTTTGGCACGATAGAGCGCGGCATCGGCGCGCTTTATAAAACCATCTTCTGATTCATCAATATGGTATTGTGCAACGCCAATACTGACTGTCACTTTGACCTCACATTCCGCCTGCTCTAGAGCAACATGGATCTTCTCAGCAATCGCAATTCCTTGTTCTAACGTCGCTTTGGGTAGCAATACCATAAATTCTTCACCTCCCCAGCGGCACAACAAACCGTTGTTTTCTATCTGGCGTTTACATACGTTCGAGAAGCATTGCAGCACTCTGTCGCCTACCACATGGCCATGTTGGTCGTTCACTTGTTTGAAGTGGTCAATGTCCATCATCAGCATCACTACTGGGGTTGATTGGGTACGCGCTTTCGCTAAATGGTGCTGAAGCTGTGGCTCGAAGGCTTGACGATTAAAGGTATCGGTGAGTTTGTCGTACTTTGCCATTTTTTCTAAGCGTTTTTGATAATGGTTAAACGTCAACTGCGCTACGGCCAATATTAATAAGGTGACGAGGCTCCCTACCCATAAATTGGTTGTGAGTATGTCGCTTATTCCACTGGATTTATCTATTGTTTGCTCAACAATTAAATACCAGCCTATAGAGTCCAAATAGCGCGAATGGACAAACTCGGCATGGTCGTCAGTTTCCAACCGAAATTGATATTCGGATTGATTGAGCAGCGCCGTTGCTTGGGTTGGAAAACGATCATGAATACTGGTGCCAGATAGGGTCTGATCGTTAAAAAATAATAGCCTGCCTTTGTGGTCAATAAAGTACAGTTTGCGTGCGTAGCTGGCTTCGTATTGTTCGATTAAATTATGTAAATCAGCCAATAAGATGCCAACCCCAACAACGCCAATTACATCGTTGTTTTGCCTTATTTTATGATTGACGTAAACAATGGCTTCGTTGTTATCTCTTGGGTCTATATCAACATTGAGCGCATAGTCAGCATCGCTGTGCAAGCTTTCTCGGTACCAATCGTTTTGTTTGGCGCGAATGTCTAACTGCTGGGTGTTACCATCAAAGTGGTAATAAATGAGGCTCTTGTCATCCACTAAAAAGCTTGTTTTTGCGTGATGTAAAGCTCGAGTATCTTCTAAGTAGGTGAAAATAAGCGCAGGGTCTTGCTGTGAAGACGTTAGCCAGCGTTTAATAAAGACGTTATTTGCCATTTGCTGAGAAACAATAATTGGAGCTTGAAGCCGTTTTTGTATATCTAAATCAATCAGATGGCTGGTGAGTGGCAGAGCATCATCGCTCACCCCTTTATACAACGATTGTTTAGCATGCTCGATACTTATCCAGCTGGTGAAAATAAACCCTACCAGCAGCAGCAGACTTAACAACATGTTATAACGGTAGCGTCGAGCGTTCATATTATTGTTATTTTTGGAAAAATAGAATGATACGGATTCTAGTAAAAGAAAACGATTACACGACATTACAGCTGAACAAACGCTGATAGAAAATGTAGGCATAAAAAAAGCCCTGAGCAGGGCCTTTTGATTCATATCTACCGTCACCGATATGAGCAATGTAGCAAGTAAAAAGTGGTTGCCAGTGATACACATCAAGGGGCGTTGTAGCACATCACCGACAACACGATTCAGGGTCGAATCAGCAAGAGCATGTTCTCTTGTTGATATTGATTATCAATTAGATTAGCCGTTAGGTCAATACCTTTTTGAAAATAATTCTCATTAATATTTGTACGGCTGTTTTTCGGTAAGTGCTGAAAATAGATATAATACCAGTTGTATTAAGTAAATGATCTATCTTGAAGCAGGGAAATAGCTTTAGTAGCAAGGCAAAAATTTTGCTATTTAGTTGTTCTAAATGAGAAATTTTTAACGAAGCTAATATGCTATTTCACCCTTCAAATTGATTAGAGAATTAATTCAATTGGTATAAATTTTAGGCATAAAAAAAGCCCTGAGCAGGGCTTTTTACGTTCATATCTACCGTCACCGATATGAGCAATGTAGCAAGTAAATTGTGAGAATAAACTTAGTCAGGTTTAGGGGCGACTGAGTTAAGTTCATTCAAGCCATTAACGTTGGCCAGCCGTGTTTCAGGGTCGAGAAACAAACTAGAGTACTAATGCCAATCTCAAGGTAGTGAGTACATCAGGTAGACAGGGCTTTACAACTATCAACCTTACTAACTGAGTTGGCGAAACAACACGTTGCCGTCTTGTTGATAGTGATTATCAGTTAGATTTAACAATGAGTCAATACTTTTTTGAAAATAATTCTCATTAATATTAGTGTGGCTGTTTTTCTAGGAAATACCGAAGTGAAAATAAATTTTGGGCATAAAAAAAGCCCTGAGCAGGGCTTTTTGATTTCATATCTACCGTCACCGATATGAGCAATGTAGCAAGTAAAAAGTGGAGTTAGCGTCTAAATACGAGGAGCAATGCAAGTGCCTGCTAACGTCCTTGGTAGTTGTGGATACCAGCCTTGTTTCGGGTCAAGAAACTATTGTGATAACAAGTTGAGCCGTCACTCTCGCCTTGTTGATAGTGATTATCAATTAGATTTGAAGGGCTGTCAACGTTCTTTTTGAAAATAGTTCTTATTTAGATCTAAGTGATTGGAATTACACCAAATTTAAATTTATTGAGTGTATTGTTTTATTAATGTGATGGTTTTTGGTGTGTTGTGTGTCTTATTTCTGCTTATTCTAGGGGGCAAAGTATTATTCTATATTGAGCTTTGTAGGCTCACCGTTTCCAGAGCTTCAGAGAAAAGCTAGGTTAATTCATCATCCACATCTTAGATATTTTGATTAACGCAGTAGTCATACTTTCGCTTCACTCGTTATTTATTTCCACACTACTTTGGGTTTTGTGCATATTGCTCATGATTTTTATGCACAAAACGCGTTTTACTCAACTTAATCAACTTATTTCCGCAATCTATGGTTAATTGAGGGTTAACAATAAGCTCGTACTTGATAGCAGGTTGTAGTCGCTAGTCACAATACGTTTAAGACAAATGAGTACAGAGCAATGAGAACAACAATAATGAAGCCAGTTGCAGCAATGTCATTAATTGCAGTAACTGCTTGCCCCGTTTTGGCACAACAAGATGAAGCACTAGCCAGCAAGGTTGCAAAGCTAGAAGCGCAATTAAAGGAATTACAGTCCAATAAATCACTGAACCTTGAGTTTGGTGGGCGTGTACAACTCGATTTTAACCATTTTAGTGGTGCATACAGCGCCGATAATGAGGGTAATGCCGCCAGCGACTTTTTTCCGCGCCGGATCCGCACCTATGTAGAGAGTGAGCAAGGCGACTGGGAACACAAGTTACTACTCGATTTTGCTGAAGGCGATGCCGAGATAGTCACTGTAAGAGTGCGTTATACCGGCTGGAACAACGGCCCGCGCTTTCAGTTTGGTAAATTAAGAGAAGATATCACCCTGAATGCGCTCACCAGCAGCAAACACATCAATACCATAGAGCGCAGCTCTATCGCTGATACGTTTTCTCCTTACTTTCGATGGGGCGCATCAGCTTATCAATATTTTAAAGATTCCGGTTTTCGCTATGCGTTAGGGGTATATAAAAACGACGCCTTTGGTGCATCTGGGCGTGACCAAGATGACCGTCTGGCACTTGCCTATTCGGGGCGTTTGACTTGGTCGCAACACACTCCCGGTAAAACCCTGCATTTAGGTGGTTGGGGTTCGTACCGTGATATGGGCGGTGCTACGCTGGGTAATCGCCTTGCTCGCGGTGAAGTACGCGAAGCCAAAGTGCGCCTCGTGGATTATGCTGCAGGCGGTGATGTCGTTGCCCTTGATAGCATGTCACAAGCCGGGTTAGAACTCGCTTATCAACATAATGCCTTTATGCTTGAGGCCGAATATGCCACACGCAACTTAGATACCCTCGACCCTACTTCTGCATTAGATGGGGGAGATATTTCGGGTTATCACTTGTCTTTGAGCTATTTCCTGACCGGTGAACACAAACAATATTCCGCAAGCTCTGCGGTATTTAAGCAGCCTAAAGGGGTAAAAAATGCGTGGGAGTTGGTTGCACGTATTTCCAGCATGGATGCTGAAAACGCCAACCAAGGCACGCAAGTCGACGCCTACACACTGGGCGGTACCTATTACCATTCCAGCAGCTTAAAGTTCATGGCTAACCTTGTCTATGCGGATGTTTCAGGCGCTGGAAGTACCGCGTTGGTTGGTGACGAAGATTCAGGATTTGGCTTTGCTGCACGCTTGCAGTATCTATTTTAACGGGAGCAGGTTATGAAGTTTGCATTAAAGCATCTCAAGTTAGCAATGGCTGGCGTGGCGATGATGTCTACTCAGGTATTAGCGGATACCCACTTTTTAATTCCCGGTGGTCCAGGTGGTGGCTGGGATACCACGGCTCGAGCTGTGGGCGAGGCGTTAGTGAAATCAGGGCTTGAGTCCAATGCGTCGTTTCAGAATATGTCAGGCGGCGGTGGCGGCCGTGCTATTGCTTATTTGATTGAATCGGGCAATAAAAAAGGCGATATGTTGATGGTTAATTCAACGCCAATCGTGCTGCGCGCATTGTCGGGTAAGATCCCTTACAGTTATCGTGATTTAACGCCCGTTGCCAGCGTAATTGCCGATTATGGTGCATTCGTGGTGCGTGATGATTCGCCTTTTAAGAGCTGGAAGGAGGTGATTGCTCGTCTAGAAGTAAACCCGGGCTCTGTGACCGTTGCGGGTGGTTCTGCTCGCGGCAGTATGGATCATCTCGTTGCAGCACAAGCAGTAAAAGCGGCTGGCGTTGACGGCCGCAAGCTGCGTTACATTCCTTACGATGCCGGTGGCAAAGCCAAGGCCGGTTTATTGTCTGGCGAGGTGAAGATGCTCTCGACCGGATTAAGTGAAGCGCTTGACATGGCAAAAAGTGGTCAGGCGCGCATTCTTGCTGTTACTGCGCCAGAGCCTATCGCGGACTATCCAGAGATCCCAACCCTGAAGTCTTTAGGCTATGACATGGAATTTGTTAACTGGCGTGGTTTTTTTGCGGCTCCGGATCTCCCTCAAGCAAAACTCGACGAATATACCGTGAGATTACAAAAACTGGTGCAAAGCAAAGAGTGGGAAGCGGTGCGTGCACGCAACGGTTGGTTGAATCTATTTAAGCCACAGCACGAGTTTATTGAGGCGCTAGAGGCACAAGAAGCACAGCTGAAAGTGGTGATGGAAGAATTGGGTTTCGTTAGACGCTGATTAAATTAAATGGGTGGTTGCAGTGAGGTTACTGCATCACCTAAAAGTGGGTAATTCACTATGTTAAACCGAGAATTGTTAGGCCCAGTGCTGTTTTTAATTCTGTTTTCACTCTATGCGGTATCTGCTTGGCAGATCCCGATTATGCCTTTTGAAGAGTACGAGGCGGTAAACTCAGCAACTTTGCCTAAGGTATACGCGCTGATTGGCATTGTTGTTTGTCTTTTGTCGATTGCCGCAACACTGTTTAAAGGCGTCCCTGCACCTGATACACGTGAAAAAGCAGAGACTACCTCCAAGGCAACCATAGCCCAATGTGCAGCACTGATTGTATTGATGCTTATCTACAGCAGTGTGCTTGAAGAACTCGGGTTTATTGTTTCGACCATTTTGTTTTTAGGCTGTGGCTTTTTAATTATGGGTGAGCGACGTAAGCAAATTTTGTTATTGGCGTCAGTGCCTGTGGTTATCGTGTTTTGGGCCATTATGACGCAGCTACTGGGGATCTATTTGGTTCCTGGTGAGTTTTGGAGTTAAGCCATGTTAGACGGTATTTTAGTTGGCCTGTCCACGGCCTTTATGTGGCAAAACTTACTGTACGTAATTGTTGGCTGCTTTGTCGGTACGTTTATCGGCATGTTGCCCGGCTTAGGGCCAATCACGGCGATTGCGTTGATGATCCCTATCACTTACAACATCGGTGCCGACTCCGGTATGATCTTAATGGCGGGCGTATATTACGGCGCTATTTTTGGTGGCTCGACTTCCTCTATTTTGATTAACGCTCCCGGTGTAGCTGGTACTGTGGCATCGTCATTTGACGGCTATCCAATGGCAAAACAAGGACATGCGGGTAAGGCTTTGGCTATTGCCGCTTATGCTTCATTTACTGGGGGAACGATTGGTGCGTTGATGCTCATGATAGCCGCACCACTACTTGCAAAAGTGAGCTTAAGCTTTCAGTCTCCAGACTATGTGATGTTGATGTTTTTGGGCTTGACTGCGATTGCTGCTTTTTCTGCAAAAGGGCAATTTTTAAAAGCCATGATGATGACTGTATTTGGCTTGATGTTGTCGACGGTGGGAATAGACCCTTCATCTGGAACTGAGCGTTTTACCTTTGGTCAGGCAGACTTGCTAGACGGCGTAAGCTTTTTGTTGGTCGCAATGGCAACCTTTGCATTGTCTGAGGCGTTGATCAACGTGATCCGTCCAGAAAAAGCTAATCAAGGTTCGAATGATGATGACACCCCCGTTATTGGCTCAACAAAATTATCTGGCGCTGAAGTGAAAGAAATGGCGCCAGTTGTGGGGCGCTCTTCGATTTTAGGATTTATCATTGGCGTATTGCCGGGGGCTGGCGCAACGATTGCGAGTTTTATGGCTTATGCGACAGAGCGAAATTTGGCACCAAAAGCCATTCGTGAGCGTTTTGGGCGTGGTGAAATCCGCGGCTTAGCGGCACCTGAGTCGGCAAACAATGCTGCTTGTACTGGGTCGTTTGTACCCTTGTTAACGCTTGGGATCCCGGGGTCTGGCACCACTGCGATTATGTTAGGGGCGCTGATTGCCTATGGTATTCAGCCGGGTCCTACGTTAATGCAGGACAATCCTACGGTGTTTTGGTCGGTAATTGTAAGCATGTATTTTGGCAACATTGTGCTGCTGATTTTAAATTTGCCACTGATCCCTTATTTTGCAAAGGCTTTGACTCTGCCACGCTCAGTTCTCACGGTGATGATTTTATTCTTTAGCTTGATTGGCGTGTATCTGGTGTCATTTAATACCTTTGATTTGTTTATGATGGTAGGTTTTGCCTTGGTGGCGGTGGTGCTGAGATTATTGAGTTTCCCGATGGCACCTTTGCTCCTTGGGTTTATTCTCGGCGATATGATCGAACGCAATTACCGCCGCGCCATGATGATTTCGGATAGCTCTATTAGCTTTATTTGGGAGAGGCCACTAACTTTAGGCATATTTGCGCTTGCCATGTTAGTGTTGTTGATCCCATTAAAAGAGTACTTCCAGCAACGAAAAGTTGCGCAGTAACCCTGCAGTGAGGAAATAGGTGTGTCGCAATCACAAAAATTAGCACGCAGACCAAAACGCTTAGAAACGCGACTGATCACTTGGGTTGTGGGCTTGTGTGTGATCCAAGCATGCTTATTTACCGCGCTGGTGTATCAGGTTATTACGCAAAGCTTACACCAGGAAGTGGGAGAAAAAGCCTTGGCTTTGGCTAAGGCGGTGGCGGTTCGTGAAGATGTTATGACGGCACTCATAGCAGATAGGGATAGCTCACAGATCCAACGCCTCAATACTAATGTTGAGCTGCTGCGCCAGGCAACTGGCGCAGATTTTATCGTCATTGGTGACACCGAAACGCGACGTATCGCCCACCCAGATGAGCAAAAAATTGGTCGCACTATGGTCGGAGGGGATAGCCAAGCCGCACTGTCTGGAGAGAGTTATATCTCAACGGCACAGGGAAGTTTAGGTGAGTCTATTCGGGGAAAAGTGCCTGTGTATTCTCCCGCTGGTGAGGTGATTGGTTTAGTCTCGGTAGGCTTTTTAGTGCAATCCGTCGAGTCGTTGGTGTTGCAGCGCAGCATTGCCGTTTTTGTTGGAGCAGCAGCGGTGTTACTGCTCAGTGTCATTGCCGCAATTTGGATTGGTCGACGTGTCCGCCAAGCCATTTTTGGCCTGCAACCAGATGAAATCGGGCGCTTATTTGCAGAGCAAGAGGCGATACTGAATACCGTACGGACGGGGATTATCGCGCTCGACCCTGATGGCAGCGTGCGCCGTTTGAATCAACGTGCGTGCGAAATTCTCGAAAAGCCTCGCGGCTTGAGTAAGCAAGGTTTGCACCTGAGCGATCTGTTGCCAGAGCATAGCGACTTCCTGTTGCATAATCCCAATCGCCCTTTAGTTGGTTTTGAGCTATTTGTTGCTGACAAGCGTTTGGTGTTATCGCGGTTTGCGCTGCAAGTGCAAGGTCAACACGAAGGTATTTTACTGAGTATGCGACCCTCCGATGAACTAGAATATGTGTCAAAGCAGCTCACTAAAGTACAGGCTTTTGCAGAGCTATTGAGAGTGCAAACGCATGACTATTCAAACAAGTTAAATACCATTGGCGCGCTTATCCAAATGGCGCAATATGACAAAGCGATTGAGCTGATAGGTCAAGAAAGCCAAGGCTCACAAGCGCAAATTGAAAACCTCCTCACCTATATACAAGAGCCAGTGATCGCAGGCTTATTACTCGGTAAATACCATAAAGCACGAGAGCATAATGTGGCACTCGAGGTGAGTTCCGACAGTGCGCTGTGCGCTATCCATCAAAAAGAGATGTTGGAACGAATAGTTTCAATATTAGGTAATCTCATCGATAATGCCATCGAAGCGGCAAGAACGACGGCACAGTTGCGGCCTGCCAAAGTGGTCGTAACAGTGGATGAAACGGTTCAGGATATTATCTTTGATGTTGAAGATAGCGGCACTGGACTGATTGGTAACGTCGAAGAGGCGTTTACGCCGCAGTTTAGTACTAAGTCCGGCGACCAACATGGTGTTGGCTTATATCTCGTAAAAACAAATCTTGATTCCTGCCACGGAACCTTAGAGGTTGGGGAGTCTGAATTACTTGGTGCAAGGATCACGGTCTTTATTCCCAAGCAAGTAAAAGAGCAATAACAATGACTTATTCTGTGGTGATCATCGAAGATGAAGTAGCTGTGGCACAATTATTAGCGCAATACCTAGTGACACCAGCAACACCAAGTAGCGCAAGGCAAGGGCAATATCGGGTGGTGGCCAGTAGCGACAATGTTTCTACCGCGACGGTACTGTTGAGTGCGATACAAGCCGACTTAATTTTATTGGATATTTATCTACCCGATGGTAACGGTCTTGAGTTTTTAAAGATGCTACGCGAGCAAGGCTGTAAAAGCGAAGTGATGCTGATCACCGCAGCAAAAGAAGTGGCGACGCTAGAAAAAGCGATCCGTCTGGGAGTCTGTGATTTTTTAGTTAAACCGCTGATCTTGGAACGGCTCGACCTCGCACTCGCTCGCTTTGAGGCGCGTCAGCAGTGTTTGGATGGTGCCAATGAAGTGACGCAATCTATGGTCGACACCTTATTTGGTAGTGAACAGGCGAGCATACAAAGTACAGCTAGACTACCTAAAGGCGTTGACCCACTTACTTTGGAAAAAATTCGTACGGCATTTCAAAGTCAGCCCAAGCAGGTGTTTACAGCAACCCAAATGGGAGAATTGGTGGGGGTGAGCCGCTCAACCGCTCGGCGCTATTTAGAGTTTTTGGTTAGTATAGAAGAAGTAAAAGCCGACCAAAGCTACGGTAGCATTGGCCGACCAGAGAGAAGCTATCATCTAAATTAAGGGTGTGCCTGTAGTGACTGCCATGGGATCACTGGCGCATCATTGCTGCTAGGGCGAGTGAATTCGCTGAGATAAGGTGTGGGTCCCGTGAAGAAACCGGTGTTACGTAAGTAAAAACGGTTTTGCTCCTCACCACCTTGATAATCCAAACGCGACCCTTTTCTGGCGGTGGCGTCATAAGTGAATTTAGCTTGATTTAACTCAACCCAGTTACCTTGGGTGTCACGCAAAAACTGGCGATTATAAAATGCCTTACGCTCAAACTGTCCAGCTTCGGGTAAAAAGTTTTCCAAAAAGCTATGCGGTCTTGCAACATAGGTGTTGGTTTCTGGGCGGCTAAAGGCTGCGATTAGCTTCCATTGGCCGGTTTCCGGCGCATAAAAATAGCCGCGATATTCAGTATGGCCTTCATAAGTCGTACTGGGCTCGATATTGACTAAAAAGCGATATGTCGTATCTGGCTGCCAGTTATAACGTAAATAGCTTTGTCCTCCAGAACCTTCATTGCCAAATTCACCGACGTAAACGCCGTCGCCTTTAGCGAGTAATTTGATTTTAAGATTGTCAGGAATCGTGCTCGGATCATCCGTTTGATATGGGCTCCAAACCGAAAACAGCACGCGGCGCTCGCTGGGTGAGTTTACCTGAATACCAAAGTACCCTTCGCCAAAACCATTCGCCATAAAATACGAACCTTGTGGATCATAGCCAGATGGCACCGTTACTTCGTTGTAAAACCAGTTATAGTCCTTTTTGTCAGGTACGGTATAGGAAAGGTGTACTGAAGGGCCGCGACGACCCCAGTAAAAGTCTTCTTTGACATAGTTAGGTGCAGGGGTCATGGCCTCGCCATCGAGACTGAGCCCGGTAATGGCGGGGAAGGTACTGTTTCGCCCTTTGGCTAATGTGTCACCGGCTATTTGGACCGTTTGATAACCAACTTGTGTCACAGCAAAGTCACCGACTTTAACCTTAGTTGGGCTTTGTCTATCGAGGTTAAGCGTCACTTGTTTATTGTTATGCGTTACCAGCAATGTACTTGGTGCACTTGGTTTCTCAAGGTGTAAATAGAGGGTATAGGTGCCAACGTTATTGGCATAAAAATAGTGATTAAATCTAAGGTGCTTATCCTGCCATGGGGCAATTCCGGCTTGAGTTATATATTGCCTGCTGGCGTCAATATCGTTGTTGACCCAAGCATTACCGTAACTGCTAATATAAGCTTCTTGTGCTGAGGCAAATAGCGAGGCACACAGCAGTATCGGTGTCATTATTGTATTCTTCATCTTAAGTTCCTTGAATGGGGCGCGTTGCCCCATGTTGATTAGAAAGAAGTGTTAATGCCTAAACTGATACTGCGGCCGTAACGGCTCAAGTGGCTCACTTGCTCTTGGGTTTTAATATATGACCATTGACGCTCATTGGTGAGGTTGGTCACGTTGAGGTCAATCCGTGTCTTTGCAGTAAGATTATAGCTGGCACTGAAATCAAACTGACCATAATCCGCTGCCCATTCCGGGCCGCCCCATGCATCTGGATACTTCAGATAATCATCTCGCCAGTTGTAAGCGATACGCGCTTGGTAGTCATCCTTTTCATAATAGATAACCGCATTGTAAGAATGCTCAGACATTCCAGCGAACGGTAGCTCATCTTTTTCGGGGTCGTCGTATTTACTATCCGTAAATGTATAGTTGATTTGCATACCTAGACCATCAAAAGGTGCCGGTAGCAATTCCTCAAACGACTGTTGATAAGCAATTTCGAAACCTTTGATCTCTGCCCCCGCTTCCGAACGTGGAGATACTTGGGTAAATTCCGGACCGTCAACTTCAACGCCGTCTTTTATGAATTTACCCACTTTTATCGTACCGACACGCCCCTGAGCGATAACAGATTTAATGTCTTTGTAATAGGTTGCAAAGGTGAGCGCACCATAATCAGAGAAGTACCACTCTAGTCCCAAATCAAGTTGGTCTGCTCTAAGTGGTTTGATCCCAGGGTTGGCAAGATTAAGCTCAAACTTACTGAAATTAATTGAGCTATATGGGGTTAGAAAATCGATGCTAGGTCTGGTGATAACTTTAGCCGCGCTGGTTCTAAATAACAGTGAGTCTGTTATTTCTAACTTAAAGTTCATGCTAGGCAGTACATCAGTGTAGTCATCTTCTACGTAAGAATCGGAGTAATAATCGGCAATATCCCCTTCTATACGATAGATAATATCGCCATCTTCGTCTTCTTCTACGTTGTATACCAGACTTGGGTAATCAAAAACGTAGCCATCAGAGGTGATCTCGGTTTTGATTGCTCTTACGCCTAGGTTTAGGTTGTAAGGCATTTCCGACAGCTCGCCGACTAGGTTGGTCTCTAAATAAAGTGCAAACGTTGACTCAGAAAGCTCGTAGGAATCTTTAGGGCTCTTGGTGGCTCTAATTTTTTCATCTGCGGCTTGGGCATTGATGGATTGATAAAATGCATAGAGTTTGTCGTAGTCAAAGCTTGCCCACGGCGCAGGGTGCATGCCCGGCTCACCATCTAGGAAGTTATCAAAGTTGGCGGGTACAAGTACATCTGCGGGTAGTCTAAATAAGTTAAGACCACCGAGCTTTTCCACACTTGAGTTATCAAAGCTGTCGTAATCTGAGTTTTTAAAATAAGCCCCACCATTACTAAACATTGACGGATCATCTGATTTACTTACGTCTCTGCCTTTAGTTTGCTTTCCGTAATGAAAACCAAACTTGATGTCTTTGACAAACTCCCATTCAGGAATAAATGTCCCTTCAAGCCTTAACTCTTCAACATCGCTTATCACTTCCGTGCCATAGTTGTAGCTGTAGTGAGCTCCAAAGGGTTGATCGGCATTAAGTGCTGGTGACATGGTCACATCTGGCAGGAGGTTGTCGCCTGTTTGATCTATAGTGATAGTATCCACAAAGCCACGTGCCACGATGTAGCGGTTGTCGCCATCATTGATCCGCTCGGCACGCGACTTAGACACGTCAAATTCAAGCGTTAGATCGCTGGTAGCATACCACTTGAAGTTAAGACCGGCCTGCCAAGTGTCGGTATTGCGAGGCTCAGAGACATTTAGTAGCTCAGCCATCGCGCCGTCGACTAACTCAATGTAGTTGACGTTGCCATCTTCATTAAATTTTAATTCACCTACCGCTGGGATCCCCGGTGTCCAAGGTTCATCATAGGTGACGAAAGAGATTTGATATTTTTCACCGTCGGTTTTGTAGCTTGAGTATAAGCTATCAAAGGTGACATCAATATCATTCGTTGGACGCCATTGTAAGGCGAGGCTTGCACCAATGCGCTCACGTTTATCTTGCCAGTTCGAGTAGCGTACATATCCTGGGATCATTGATGGGTGTACTTTCTCGCCCTCATCTAGCTCGCCATTTCGGTTACTGTCAACAGGGACTCGCACGTCAGTATTTTCTTCTGGATCGTAAAACCCTTGTCCTTCATAGGAGTCTTCGCGTTGTGTTCGCTCGGAATAAACAGCGGTAAATAGGGCGCCAAAGGTATTGTCAAAAAAGGTATCACTGATTAGAAAGGAGGCTTGAGGGTTGGTATCTCCGGTACGTTCTTCGTAAATGGCTTTGGCACTTCCGGCGAGGGTAAAGCCATCCATATCTAACGGTCGGCGGGTTTTTATATTGATGACCGAACCAATCCCCCCTTCTTGTGTTTGTGCTTGTGGTGACTTGTATACTTCTAATGCTTGAACCATTTCAGGCGCAATTAAATCGAAGTTAAAGTCACGGCTTGTGTGTTCAGATGCCATTCTACGACCATTGATGGTGGTAACGTTAAAGTCCCCGCCAAGGCCCCGCACTGTGACGTTTTGTCCTTCACCTGCGTTACGGGTAATGGCGATACCTGTCATTCGTTGTAGCGCTTCAGCTAGGTTTTGATCTGGGAACTTGCCAATGTCTTCGGCAACGATGGCATCCATTACGCCGACAGCGTTTTTCTTGAGAAAGAGTGACTCTTTGATACTGGAACGTACGCCACGTACTTCAATTTTCTCGACTTGTTGCTTGGCTTTATCTTGCTCGTCAGATCCGCTGTTTTGTTCTGTTTCCTGTGCGTGCGCGTATTGGGACAGGGCACAGCTCACGGCCAATCCCACAGCACACAGTTTTAGAGTGTGTTTCATCTTGTTGTCCTGTTGAGTGTTGTTATTATTGCGCCCGCTTTATGGGCGCTTATTCAGGCATTGTTAGTACTTGCTATAGATAGCGTATTTAACCTCTGGTTAGTTATGTGACAATGCCTAGTGGTGCTGCAGTGCGCCATGTGCCCCTGGTGAAATCCGGGAAGTCCTTGCTATTACTTCTGTCTGCAACTGAGTCCATTGAAAGAGGGAAGACCGCTGACCAAGCAGCTGCGTCGTAAACATCCTGATCTAGCGGCTCGCCATTACGAAGGCAGTAAATAATGCGCCAGAACATTAAGAAATCCATGCCACCATGGCCGCCATTGCGCTCTGCTTCAGCTCCCATTTTTTGCCAAAGTGGATGGTCATATTTACCGTACCAATCATTCATGTCGTAATCCCACTCGTGAAAGCTCTTACTCCCGCCGTTTTCAAGCGCGATGCGGTTGGGGAATCCTGCAAATACGCCGTTAGTACCTTGAATTAAATTATGGCGGGAGTAAGGGCGTGGGGTAGTGGTATCGTGCTGTACCATAATCGAACGACCTTTGATGGTTTTAATGATGCTGGTGTTCATATCTCCAGCAATATAGCTAAGTTGGTTTCGTTCATGATTTGCTGGAAATTCACGTTTAGCATAGGCTGCACGACCAAGCGCTGGTGAACTCATGGAGGAGATATAGTCGAAGCGATCGCCACGGTTGATATTCATATATTGAGAAACCGGGCCTAGACCATGGGTTGGGTAGAGGTTACCGTTACGTTTGGTATGCCAATGTGTGCGCCATGAGCCAGTTTTATGCTCAATTTCTTTCATTTGCCAACGAAGTTCATGGATATAAGCTGCTTCACCGTGCAGTAACTCACCGAATAGCCCTTGGCGAACCATGTTTAATACCATCAGCTCGTCGCGACCATAGCAAACGTTTTCCAGCATCATGCAGTTCTTTTGCGTGCGCTCTGCGGTATTTACCAATTGCCACGCTTCTTCTATGGTTACTGCTGCTGGCACTTCGACCAAAGCGTGTTTGCCACTTTCCATTGTGTCTACCGCCATAGGCGTATGCCATTTCCAAGGCGTAGAGATGATCACAATATCAATGTCATCGCGCGCCAACATGCGGCGATAGTCCATATCACTCTTGCCGTAAGTCGCAGGTTTTGGTAAACCCTTGTCGACAACAATTTTAACGGCTCTATCGACGACTGCTTGGTGCGTATCGCAGATGGCTTTGATCTCGACACCGTCAAGATGGCAAAAGTGCTTTACCGCGCCAACACCACGTTGACCTACACCAATAAAGCCCACTCGCACGACATCCAGTTTCGGTACGACTAGACCTTGAACTGAATTTCCTTGTGGCTTTGGTGTAAGCGGCGTCTTATTATTGTTACTCGCGCAGCCAACCACTGCGCTTGTTGCTGCGATAGCAGCCATTGATTGAAGAAATCGCCGGCGGTTTAGATCACCCATAATAACCTCTTAGTTGTTCACTCTTTTTTTGTTAAAAACGAAATGTTATTTTTTGGTTATTATTACGGCAGTTTTATTTTGAACGCAAGAAAAATATCTTTCATATTCTTTCGCTTTGTTTTCAATGCGTTTCTAATTTAACTTTAAATCCTTATAAAACATTTATTTATGTTTATTTTTGTTTAAAGTTAAAAAAATGAATTGAAAGCAAATGAAAGCTGTGTAGACTAAATTCAACCAAAACGAAAGGAGGTGTCATGCTGAACACCATCGAAAGACGCCACGAAATCGTTCAACTCGTTGGTCAAACGGAACGAGTAGAAGTATCTGAGCTGGCAGAACAATTTGGTGTATCAACCGTGACGATCAGAAATGATCTCAATGCCCTGCATGAAAAAGGTTTGTTGGTTCGCTCTCATGGTGGTGCCGTTGCGAGTTCTAGGTTAACCAAAGAGCTCACCATAACGGAAAAGCACGATCATCATCACCAAGTGAAAGTCGAGCTTGCAAAGTTGGTGGCGGGCCTTATAGGCAATGATGAGTCTATAATTCTGGATTCAGGTACCACCACTGAAGAGGTTGCGAAGCAACTTACCGAGCATCAACAGCTAGTGGTGATGACCAATGGGCTTAACGTGGCGCAAGCGCTCGTTGCAGCTGATGGCGTTGAAGTGTTGATGACCGGTGGTTCACTGCGTAAAAAGTCACTGTCGTTTTATGGCAGCCATGCAGAAGATCAGCTAAAGCAATATCACTTTGACCGTCTGGTGCTCGGTGTTGATGGGTTCTCTGTTGATGTTGGTGTAACAACACACTTTGAACCGGAAGCTGCGCTTAACCGCGAGATGTGTAAGGTTGCAAAGCAAGTCATAGTGGTGACGGACTCCAGTAAATTCGATCGTAAAGGTGTGCATCGCATTATCGCCTGCGAAGAAATTGACGTTTTGGTTACGGACAGTGGTATTCCAGCTGATGTTCATCAGCAATTGGTTGCCGCCGGAATTGAGGTACATTTAATAACGTCTTAAGAGGTGATCATATGCGGCGTTTTCAAGCCCTAATCGAAGCCAATAAATCAGGGAAAAACTCAGGCATTTATGCCATTTGCTCAGCTCACCCTTGGGTGCTAGAAGCGTCGATAAGATATGCCAAGCAGGAAAATACGCTGCTATTAATTGAAGCCACGGCCAATCAGGTTAATCAATTTGGCGGTTACACCGGGATGCGTCCCGCGGATTTTATTGCCAAAGTCGAAGAGATGGCCGACGAACTTGGTTTTGATAAGCAGTTACTGATTTTTGGCGGTGATCATTTGGGACCAGTCTGTTGGACGAGTGAAAATAGCCAAGCCGCAATGGCCAAAGCGTGTGACTTAGTCGCTGAATACGTGAAGGCTGGTTTTAAGAAAATTCACTTAGATGCCAGCATGCCCTGTGCTGACGACCCTGACGTGTTAAGCGATGATATTGTAGCTAATCGCGCTGCCTTGTTGTGTCAAACAGCGGAAGCAGCCGCGATTGCGACGTTTGGTCGTAGTGATATTGTTTATGTGATTGGTACTGAAGTTCCCCCTCCTGGTGGCGCTGATGAACAGATTGACAGTCTACAACCGACCAGCCAAGTTGCTGCGCAAGAAACCCTAGCTTGCCATCGTGAACTCTTTGCAAATAAAGGATTAGCGGATGCTTGGCAACGCGTGGTTGCAATGGTGGTGCAGCCGGGTGTTGAGTTTGATAACACCCAAGTTTTTGACTACAAATCGAATGAAGCGAGTGCATTAAAAGATTTTATTCGTACCGTTGACCGTATCGCTTTCGAAGCGCATTCGACAGATTATCAAACTGCAGGCGCTTATCAGTCGTTGGTTGCTGACCACTTTGCCATTTTGAAAGTCGGGCCTGAATTGACCTTTGCGCTGCGCGAAGGATTATTCGCGCTTCACCATATTGAAAAGCAATTACTACCCTATGTTCATAGTCAGTTTGTTGAGGTGGTGGACGAGGTCATGCTGGCAGAGCCTACGAGTTGGCAGCGTTTTTATCACGGCGAATCACAGCAACTCCGTTTCTTGCGTCAATTTAGCTTTAGCGACCGTATTCGCTATTACTGGCATCAAGATGCGGTGCAAAAGGCGTTAGCAACTATGCTCGAAAACCTAGCGCAGCAGACCTTATCATTGCCGCTTATCAGCCAATATTTTCCAGAGCTATATCAACAAGTACGCCGTGGTGAAATAGCAAGGGATGCCAAAGCGTTAGTGATTGCCAAAATTCAACGTGTTGTGGCTCGCTATTCAAATGCGTGTTTTGCCATGGAGAAAGCGTCATGAACACTTTGCTAGGACACGAAATTGCGCAATTAAAAACACGAAATGCCTATTGGACAGCAAAAGAGATCACCCAGCAGCCACAGATGTGGCAAGAAACCGCTCAATTAGTCGCGAGCATAAAGCCTAAGCTTTTGGTGGAGTTAGCTCCTCTTCTAGATGACCCTGATACTCAGGTTATTTTGACGGGGGCGGGTACATCCGCTTATATCGGTGACGCTATCGCCACTCATCTTAATGCACACATGCGCCAAAGTGTGCGGGCAGTGAGCACAACTGATTTAGTTGCTGCACCACGACAATACCTAGCGACGGATAAACCTTGTTTATTAGTATCTTTTGCTCGCTCTGGCAACAGTCCAGAAAGTGTGGCGGCCGTAGAGTTGGTAACACAGCTGGTTAGTAACAGCCAGCACCTTTTTATCACCTGCAACCGTGATGGAAAGTTGCATCAAGCAGCGCTGCAGACAAGCAATGCAACAAGTATATTGCTACCGGAACCTACGCTTGACCAAAGTTTTGCAATGACGAGTAGCTATTCGTCAATGATGGTTGCAGCGCTACAACTTTTTGCAGTGGATGACGGCTCCGTGGATAAATTGATCAATGCAGCGCAAAGCATGTTAGCTGCGGCAGAGCAGCAAAATATCCGTGCATTTGCACAACAACCATTTGAGCGTTTGGTGTACCTAGGCTCTGGCTGTTTGTTGGGATTTGCAAAGGAAGCTGCGTTAAAAATGCTTGAGTTATCGGCAGGCCAAGTAATGAGCGTGAGCGAGTCACCGCTTGGGTTCCGTCATGGTCCAAAATCACTTATCAATAGCAAAACTGTCGTGGTATGTTTTATCTCAAGTGATGGTTATACCAGCTTGTACGATCAGGATTTAGTTGCTGAATTGCAGCGTGACGGTACAGCCATGACGGTGCATTCACTTTGTCCTAAAGTGCCACCACTAGAAGATGTGTGGCAAGGGTTACTGTATATGTTGTTTGCACAGCAGTTAAGTTTCTATAAAGCGCTGAATCTCGGTATTTCACCGGACAATCCTTGCCCGTCGGGGGAAGTGAATAGAGTCGTGCAGGGCGTAGTCATTCATCCATTTGGGAGTGAAGTATGATTTATGGAGTGGATGTTGGCGGGAGCAAAATTGAAATTGCGGTGTTTGATGAAAAGCTACAACGCATAGAGTCTTGGCGTGTGGCGACACCAAAGCACAGTTATGAGGCGTTTTTGGCGCAAATCGTCACTTTGGTGCAGCAAGCCGATGACAAATATGGTTGTAAAGGACAGGTTGGTATTGGTATGCCGGGGATAGTAAATGCGCAGCAGCGCGTGCTATCAGCAAATGTCCCTTGCGCCAATGGTAAAGAAGTTAAGGCTGATCTCGTTGCAAAACTGGAACGGCCCATCGCGGTCGAAAATGACTGCCGTTGCTTTGCGTTATCAGAGGCCAGTCTTGGAGCCGGTAAGCAATATCAAAAGGTCTTTGGGGCAATAATAGGCACCGGTGCTGGAGGCGGGTTTTGCATTGATGGTGCGTTGTATAAAAGTGCCCAAGGGATCGCCGGTGAATATGGCCACCATCCGCTTTCTGCGGTGTTACAGCAAAAATATCACCTGCCTATTTTAGCGTGTGGCTGTGGGTTGCAAGGGTGTTTAGAGCGCTATGTCGCAGGACCAGGGCTTGCCGGTTTGTATCAACATTTCACTACGCGGAAGCGTTCCTCAGAACAAGTTATCACAGCGATGCGGGCTGGAGAAAGTGAAGCAATCCATGCGTTTAATTGCTATATGGATCTGTTGGGCTCGGCGTTTGCAAATTTAATCAAAGCATATGACCCTGAAGTTATCGTGCTTGGCGGTGGCATGTCGCTTATCGATGAACTTGTAGAGGCGCTCCCAAAAGCCATCGAACCTCATGTATTTTCAGCGGTGTCAGTGCCAGATATTGTTAGAGCCAAGCATGGTGATGCAAGTGGTGCATTAGGCGCGGCCCTATTAGGGAGCAAAGTGCATGCTTGAACAGCTTCGTTATATTCGGCCCCATCGTATCTATACCCCTACCAGCGTCCTTGAAGCGCACGTTGCGGTAATAAAAGGTGAGCGTTTTCACGCGATTATTCCAGCGGCGGAAGCGCCTGATAATACCGAATGTTATTCTAATTTAGATATGTGGCCTGGGTTAATTGATTTACATATTCATGGCCGCGAGGGCTGTGATGTTATTGATGGCAAACTCTCCAGTATAGAAACTATTAGCACTTCGTTGCTCAAACATGGCGTCACTGGCTTTTTGGCAACCACGGTGACGACTACATGGCCACAAACTATTGCAGCGATGAAGGTTATTGGAGCCGCCTATAAGCAAAAGATGCCGGGCGCTCAGGTGTTGGGCGGATACAGTGAGGGCTTATTTTTTAGTGAAAAACACAAAGGTGCCCATAACGAAGCTTTCTTTAAGCCGTTAGACGAAGCCTTAATTGATGAAATGATTAGCGCGGCTGATGGTGCGCTTAAAGCAGTGGCGCTTGCACCAGAAAAGGCTAATGGCGTAAAGATGACACAGTACCTAAGTAAACATGGGGTGCGAGTGATGCTAGGTCATTGTGATGCGGATTTTGCGCAAACCAATGCCGCTTTGGCACATGGTGCCTGCGGCGGGGTCCACGTGTTTAACGGCATGCGTGGCATTCATCACCGTGAACCGGGCTGTGCAGGTGCGTTGTTACTTGATAGCCAAGCCTTGGTGGAAGTGATTGCCGACGGTATTCATTTGCACCCTGCGATTTTACAGTTGATCTACCGCCTAAAAGGTCAGCATAAGGTGGCCTTGATCAGTGATTGTATTAATGCTGGTGGCCTTAAAGATGGTGAATATCAATTGGGTGAAATGCCAGTTGTGGTCAAGGATGGCGTGGCGAAAACTCACAGCGGCAGTTTGGCCGGCAGTACACTAACACTTGAAAAAGCAGTGAAGAATTTAGCAGAATTGGCCAATATTCCGCTTCTAGAAGCCATCAATATGGCAAGTTTAGTACCCGCGACTTATTTAAATATGGACAATGAACTTGGTAGCATTGAAGTGGGTAAAATAGCGCATTTTTCTTTGCTAGATGATGCCTTCCAAGTCCAGCATGCCAACTTGTTCGGAAAGCAGATATTTTAAACAAAAACCCAAGCTCACCGCCCTGAAATTGACAAAATACAACGGAATTTTCTTAAATACAGCGGCCTAGCAGTAAGCGATACGGTAAAAATAGGTCACAAAGTTTCGCATTAGAAACTTTTTCGCGAATTGATTGCATTTTAGACGACTTCAAGGATGATGTTCGCTACAAGAGGTGATATACTCCCGCCGAATAATTTTTCTACTTTAAATAGAGTAAAACAATGGCAGATTTATCGAAATACAGAAACATTGGTATTTTCGCGCACGTTGATGCGGGTAAAACTACCACCACTGAGCGTATTCTAAAGCTTACTGGTAAAATCCACAAAACTGGTGAAGTACACGACGGTGAGTCTACTACTGACTTCATGGAGCAGGAAGCTGAGCGTGGTATTACAATCCAATCAGCGGCGGTAACTTGTGAGTGGAAAGGCCACCGTTTAAACGTTATCGATACTCCTGGACACGTTGACTTCACAGTAGAAGTATACCGTTCACTTAAAGTACTTGACGGTGGTATCGGTGTATTCTGTGGTTCTGGTGGTGTTGAGCCACAATCAGAAACTAACTGGCGTTATGCGAACGAATCAGAAGTTGCACGTGTAATCTTCGTAAACAAACTAGACCGTATGGGTGCAGACTTCTACCGCGTAGTTGGTCAGGTTGAGAAAGTACTTGGTGCTAACCCACTAGTGATGACGCTTCCAATCGGTATCGAAGACCAGTTCTGTGGTGTTGTAGACGTACTTGAGAAGAAAGCATACGTTTGGGATGACACAGGTCTTCCTGAAAACTACGAAGTACAAGACGTTCCAGCTGACATGGTAGACAAAGTTGAAGAATACCATGAGATGCTAGTTGAGTCTGCTGTTGAGCAAGACGACGACCTAATGGAAGCGTACATGGAAGGTGAAGTACCTTCTATCGAGCAAATCAAAGCGTGTATCCGTAAAGGTACTCGTGATCTAGCGTTCTTCCCAACTTTCTGTGGTTCAGCGTTCAAAAACAAAGGTATGCAACTTGTACTTGACGCTGTTGTAGATTACCTACCTTCTCCTACAGAAGTTGATCCTCAGCCGCTAACTGATCCAGAAACAGGTGAGCCTACTGGTGAAGTAGCAACTGTTGACGCTGATGCACCACTTAAAGCGCTTGCGTTCAAAATCATGGACGACCGTTTCGGTGCGCTTACGTTCATCCGTATCTACGCTGGTCGCATGAAGAAAGGTGACACTATCCTTAACTCTGCAACTGGTAAAACAGAGCGTATCGGCCGTATGGTTGAGATGCAAGCGGACGAGCGTACTGAACTTACTGAAGCACAAGCGGGTGACATCATCGCTGTTGTTGGTATGAAGAACGTTCAAACAGGTCACACGCTATGTGATCCTAAGCACGAGTGTACACTTGAAGCGATGATCTTCCCTGATCCAGTAATCTCAATCGCTGTTGCACCTAAAGATAAAGGTGGTAACGAGAAGATGGGTATCGCGATCGGTAAGATGGTTGCAGAAGATCCTTCATTCCAAGTTGAGACTGATGAAGATTCAGGTGAAACTATCCTTAAAGGTATGGGTGAGCTTCACCTAGACATTAAGGTAGACATCCTTAAGCGTACATACGGTGTAGACCTAATCGTTGGTCAGCCTCAGGTTGCTTACCGTGAAACTATCACACAAGAAGTTGAAGATAGCTACACGCATAAGAAACAGTCTGGTGGTTCTGGTCAGTTCGGTAAGATTGACTACCGTATCAAGCCTGGTGAAGTTGGTTCTGGCTTTACGTTCAAGTCTACAGTTGTTGGTGGTAACGTTCCTAAGGAATTCTGGCCAGCAGTTGAGAAAGGCTTCAAGTCAATGATGGACGAAGGTGTACTAGCAGGCTTCCCAGTACTAGACGTTGAAGTTGAGCTATTCGACGGTGGTTTCCACGCAGTTGACTCGTCAGCAATCGCGTTCGAAATCGCTGCTAAAGGCGCATTCCGTCAGTCTATCCCTAAAGCGGGTGCACAACTTCTTGAGCCAATCATGAAAGTTGACGTGTTCACGCCAGAAGACAACGTAGGTGACGTAATCGGTGACCTTAACCGTCGTCGCGGTATGATCAAAGACCAAGAAGCTGGCGCAATGGGCGTTCGTATCAAGGGTGAAGTACCACTATCTGAAATGTTCGGATACATCGGTCACCTACGTACTATCACGTCTGGTCGTGGTCAGTTCTCAATGGAATTCTCACACTATGCACCATGTCCAGCAAACGTTGCTGACGCGGTAATCGCAGCTGAGAAAGAGAAAAAAGCAGCTAAGTAATTAATTACTTATTTTGCATAAAAAGGTCGCCTTTGGCGGCCTTTTTTATTTTTAAACTCAATGATTTACTGCGTTAATATCCTGTCTAAAAGTCGTCACGATTATTTCATGTTTTATTAATTTTAAAGTTCTTGCTTTAGGAACATTGGCACTTTATCATTAGCTTTTCTTCAATAAATTGGGTCACGTTATTGCGTCGAGGGCTCAAATTTGATTGTGGTTGGGTAAATAAAGGAGATACTCAATGAGAACCCTAGAGTTGGAAATAAACTGGCTTTTCTACGTGTTTACTTTGTCGTTGATCTGGCTTGGTAATGAGCTGTTTTCTATCTTGGCTATTCCCTCATCATTGTTGCAAATAGTTACATTAATTTTACTGTTGTTTACTCTAACAACATTGGCACTATCATTAACTGGAAAGCGTTTTCTTCATATAGATAAAGCGGGAGTTAGCTATAACTTTTTTGGTAAGACTCATTATATCCATGCGGAACATATTCAGGCGATTAGGTTACGCTCCTTAGGTGTTTTAAGTATCCCAGAAGTGTATCTTGATGACGGTCGTGTCATTCGCTTCTTTAGTTGGAAAATGAATAGTGATGAGCTTTTAAAAGCAGAAAGCTTGATTAGGTAAGTTGAAGCTGTGCAGGTGAAAATTTCACCTGCTCCAAATAATGACGCTTACTTCTCGTTAAGCCAAATAGCAGCTTGCTTTGCAAAGTAAGTCAAAATACCATCTGCACCAGCACGCTTAAAGGCGAGTAAAGATTCTAGTACGACAGGTTTTTCAGCCAACCAACCATTGTCAATTGCAGCCTTATGCATCGCATATTCACCACTGACTTGATAAGCGAATGTTGGCACCCCAAACTCATCTTTAACGCGTCTGACGACATCTAGATATGGCATGCCAGGTTTTACCATCACCATATCGGCACCTTCTTGTAAATCCAAAGCCACTTCACGTAATGCTTCGTCAGAATTAGCAGGATCCATTTGGTAGGTTTTTTTGTCTGCACCTTTAAGGTTGCCCGCAGAGCCAATTGCGTCACGGAAAGGGCCATAGTAGCTTGAAGCGTACTTGGCAGAGTAGGCCATAATACGAGTATGGATAAAGCCACACTCTTCAAGTGCTTCACGTACAGCGCCAATTCGGCCATCCATCATATCCGATGGTGCAACAACGTCGGCACCGGCTTCTGCATGAGAAAGCGCTTGCTTGACCAGTACTTCTACGGTTTCTTCATTCATGACATAACCGTGTTCATCCAAGATACCGTCTTGGCCGTGCACTGTGAATGGGTCTAGTGCAACGTCAGTGATCACACCGAGCTCGGGACATGCTGCTTTGATTGCACGAATGGCTTTTTGTGCAATTCCTTCTGGATTGTATGCCTCTTCAGCGAGCAATGTTTTTTGCTCTGCTGGCGTTACCGGGAACAAGGCGATAGCAGGAATACCTAGCTCTACTAATAGTTTGGCTTCCTCAACTAATAGATCAATAGATAAGCGCTCAATACCTGGCATAGATGGGATCGCTTCACGTTTAGACTCACCATCAAGCACGAACACTGGATAGATTAAATCGTTAACCGTTAGCGTACTTTCGCTCATTAGACGTCTTGAAAAATCATCGCGGCGCATTCTACGCATACGAGTAAGGGGGAAAAGATCGAGTCCTGATTGAGCCACGTTAGTTCTCCTGGTTAGGTTTGAAAGTAACAACGCGATTACGGCCTTGTTGTTTTGCTTGATACAAGGCTTTGTCTGCATTGTCCGTATAAAGTTGTGGGTTATGCGGATCGCAAACCACAGCGCTGTATATACCAGCGCTAGTGGTCATATTTAATGTGTTTTCCCCAAGTTTGATATTGAGCTCTTGGGTTGCGATTCTTAATCGCTCAGCTACTTCACGTGCGCCATCTTCAGCTGTATTTGGGAGAAGTAAAATGAACTCTTCACCGCCATAACGGAACACTTCGTCATGCGGTCGCCGTAAGTGTGACTTAATTAAATTGGCAAATTCGCAAATAGCCTGATCACCAGCCAAGTGGCCATATTTATCGTTAATTTTTTTGAAGTGATCGATATCAAAAATGACGAGGCTCAGTACTGTCTGTTCCCGTCTTGAGCGTCGTACTTCCATTTGTAAGCGCTTATCGAAGTAACGACGATTTTTCACTTTAGTGAGTGGGTCTTCCATGTTCATCCGTTCTAGTTCTCGATTTTTATCTTCGAGTTCTCGTAACGTGACTTGTAGCTCAAAAGTGCGTTCCTCAATATTGGATTCTAAATCATATTGTGCTTGTTCTTGGAGTTTGAGCTTCTCTTTTAATAAGGCATCTTCAGCTTGGGTATGCGCCAATCGTTGTTGTTGCTTAACCAGCTTTTCGTCTCTTTGAAAAATGTAAAGGCGTACTAGTAAATAGCTGAGTAAAGTCGCTTCTATCGCAAAAATACCAAAGTACCCCAAGTGATTTAAAAAGCTTCCAGACTGAACACCGAGTTCAACTGTAAATGGGTAGCTGATCACAATAAAGTGGCAAAGTGCAATCGCAATTAAGATATTGCGGTTTTTATTGCTAAATCGGGTAAGTATGTAGATAAGTATTAGTGCGATAATAAAACTGATACTTTGAGCTAATAAAAGTGACTGAGAAACTGGCAGAAAAGCGGTTATTACGAACAAACTCACTATGACCGCAATGATTCTTTTACGTGTAAGCAGAGGGTGAGCGAGTAACCTTCTTTCTGCGCAATAACTAGCAGTAGGCAACAGTAGTATACTGAGCAGCAAAGTCATGACACCTTGGCCATACTGCTGGAACCACTGCCAAGTAGAATACAAGTAGCGGTAGCCAAAGCCATAAATATGAGCGTTAAATAGCCAGATTATAGCGATGAATAAAGTTGCGCATAGAAAGTAACTTCTTTTGGTAACAAAATAAAGTGTGGCATTAGTTAAAGCGAGTGCTAATACAAAGCCTGCTAAAATCCCAAAAATAAGATTAAATTTACTCTTAAATTGAAGGTATTCGTTAGGCTCCCAGATAGCAATAGGTGCATTGAACACACCATCATCATTGATTTGCAAATATAAATGGCTTTGCGTTTGTGGCTGTAGCTCAAGTGGAATGACTAACGACTCATATTTAAGTGGTCGTCTTATCAGTGGTAGCGCATCACCCATATCAAGAGTAAATATAGGATGGTTTGGTTTAACATGATAAGCAGTCACCGCATCAATGAGGTTATTGTTTATACTGACTAACACCGGTGTGAGAGCGTTATTCGCGTTGTGTATTGTAATCTTTAACCATAAAAATTTCTCAACAGGCCGGAGGCCTTTTGGAACTTGAATGCTTTCATGCCATTCGGCTGGGGCTGCAAGTAATTTAGCTAAAGAGGCGTCTTCACTCAGTGTATAACTTAACTTTATTTGGTGCTCTACCTTAAATGACTCAGAAATAGTCACAGTAGAAAATGCGGCGGAGCTGAATAACAATAAAAGTAAAGATAACACAATGCGCATTATTGGTTTTACCTCACAAACAATTGTTTAAAATTGGTAGTGGTTGTGGATATAACTTCTGAAATGGGACATTGTTTTAAGCGTGCAATTTGCTCAGCTACATAGGATAAGTACATTGGTTCATTGCGGCGAGATTTAGGTTTTGGGTTAATTGTTCTTGGTAGTAGGTACGGCGCGTCTGTTTCCAAAAGTAAACGGTCAAGAGGTATGTATTGAATGAGCTCTTGCAGCGTTGTGCCTCTACGTTCATCGCAAACCCAGCCTGTGATGCCAATCATTAGTCCGTAATCTAAGTAATGGCGCAGTGCGGTACGGTCACCAGTAAAACAGTGTAGTACTCCTTGAACTTTAACTTCTTGCAGTAGCGCAAATAGCGCATCGTGCGCATCTCTTTCATGTAGATACACTGGGTAGTTAATAGCTTCTGCTAGCTGCAGTTGCGTCAAGCACACGTTTTGTTGTATTGGCCTTGGTGAAAAGTCGCGATTAAAGTCCAAGCCACATTCACCAACAGCAATAGCCTTGTTGCTACTTTTTAAAAGAGTGAGGAGGTCATCGTAGAGCGTGTCAGGTGCATCTTTGGCATCGTGTGGGTGGACACCTGCTGTACAATAAAGTTGGTATTGCTCAGCGAGTGAAATACTTTGCTCGCTGCTTGTTAAATCGCAGCCAATTGCTAGCATAGATTCTATGCCTGCTTCTTTGGCTCTAGTAATTACCTCGGCCAAGTCGGATGAAAATTGCGAGCTGGTGAGGTTTACACCAGCATCGATCATCTTGTCCATTAGTTAACTCGTTTAACTCGCGTTGTGCGGTTTGAACCCGCTTTTTTCATCAAAAATGAGCCGAAAGAAGCACGCTCAATAATTAATGTGTCGCCCTCGTTGGCAAAAAAGGTCTCTGATGAAACTTGTCGCCATACTTGGCCATTGTCTAGAGTGAAGACCATTTTATTACGGCCTTGGGTAGAGGTTTTAACTAGTTTAGCCGTAATTTCTTCGATTTCTTCGCTTGCTGCTTTAACTTTATGCTCTAAGCCAAAACCATCTTCTTTCGACTCTATTTTTTCTACGCTTCGCGCTTCACTTACCTTATTTTTACTTGTGATTGCTTTGCCAGACTGCGCTTCAGTGATTGGTTTATTTGCAATCACATTGTCATAGCACATGAGCCGCTTAAAATCATTCTCAATCAGGGTACAAGCTTGTAGAGCCTGTGTATTGATCGGCTTTGCAGCGCAAAGAGAGGTAAAGCCAACTGCAAACAGTATCATGGTTTTTTTCATTCTTCTGACTCCTGTTGTTGTGGTTTAGTGCTATAAAATCTGGCTAGAATGAGCCCCAACTCAAACAAGAGTAGCATAGGTAGTGCCAATAAAGTTTGAGATAGAACATCAGGGGGGGTTAAAAACATTGCGATGACAAAAGCACCAACGACAACATAAGGCCGTTTCTCTTTTAAACTCGCAGGGGTTGTCATACCACTCCAACATATAAGCATGATGGCAACGGGAATTTCAAAGGCGATGCCAAAAGCAAAAAATAGCTTCAGGATAAAGCCAAGATAACTGCTAATATCTGGTGATAATGTCATCATCTCCGGTCCCACACTGGTAAAAAAACCGAGAATGATAGGCATGACAACAAAGTAGCAAAAGGCAATCCCGCCATAAAATAGTAGTACACTAGAAAGTAATATCGGTATAAGCATCCGCTTTTCATGCTTATATAAGCCTGGTGCGATGAAGCCCCACACTTGATGTAAAATAAATGGCACTGCAGCGAATAACGACACGAATAATGTTAGTTTAAAGGGGGCAAAAAACGGTGCTGTAACATCTGTTGCGATCATTGTTGTATTGCTAGGCAAGCTATTTACTAGCGGCGCCGCAACAAACGCATAGATATCATTGGCGAAATACACCAAGGAAACAAAGATAACGAAAACGCTCATTAACGCTCTCATTAAGCGGTTTCTTAACTCAACAAGGTGAGCTATAAATCCACTCTGGGCTGATTCTGTCATGTAACTTGACTCGTACGAATATAATGTCAATTGGATAAGAGAAAAGGTACTGCTTGGATGTCTAAATATCCAAAACTTGAACCCATTCTAACTATCTAACTGGTAGATTGATTAGTCTTTATTTTTATTATTTTCGGTTGATTTATAAGAATGTCTGACTGATTCAGCCGCTTCCTGTAATTCTTGAACGGATTGCTTGAGTTCGGGGGCCAAATCTTGCATTCCCTGTTGTTCCGCTTTCTTTAAATTATTATGTAGCTCGTGAACGCGTAACTCTTCACTTACTTCAGCTTTGACTGAATTAGCGACAGACTTTACCGTTTTTATCCATCTCGCTACGGTGCGGATTGCAACGGGAAGACGTTCAGGGCCAAGTACAATTAGACCGACGATAAGAACGACCACTAACTCCCACATACCCATGTTGAATTACACCTTATCTTTTTCTTTCTCTGATACAGGTTGTGCTTGCTCAGTTGTTGTATTTTTTAACTTTTCTGGCTCAGAGTCGGTCGCAGTTTGCTCATCCGATACCGCCTTTTTAAAGCCTTTAACTGCACCGCCTAAATCACTACCAATACCGCGTAGTTTTTTAGTTCCAAATAACAAAACAATGATGGCTAAAATAATAAGTAATTGCCAAATACTGATCCCACCGAATCCCATAATAACTCCATTGATACTTACTGCTTATGAATAATGATTATACGCCTAGCGAGCAAAAAATCACCCTGTTTTACGCCATGCGCCAATAAATACTAGCACGGCAATAATCGCAAGTAGGCTACTTGCGACAGGTTTGTCAAAAATAAAGCTCAATCCCGATATTATTGCAAAACTACTCGCTGCTAAGCCTAACAACAGCGGCTTTGTAGCAGTATCTGCTTTTTGTGTGACAGGTGGAGGTGGGCGGCGCTTGAGATTTTGATAAATCAAATCTGGCAGTTCAGGCATTTTTTCAGCCCAAAATGGTAAGTTTGCATATAGCTTTTTCGCCACCGCGAAAGGGCCTACTTGCTCTTGTACCCAATGCTCTAAAAATGGTTTTGCTGTTTTCCACAGATCTAACTGCGGATAAAGCTGACGCCCTAGACCTTCTACATACAGCAGGGTTTTTTGCAATAATACTAATTGTGGTTGCACTTCCATGTTGAAGCGCCTCGCCGTGTTAAACAAATTCACTAGCACATGGCCAAAAGAGATTTCTGCAAGCGGCTTGTTAAAAATAGGTTCGCATACGGTGCGAATGGCAAACTCAAACTCTTCTACGCAGGTATCTGCAGGAACCCAGCCAGAGTCCACATGAAGCTGTGCCACCTGACGATAATCACGATTAAAAAAGGCGATAAAGTTTTCGGCCAAATACCTTTTATCTTCACGGTTTAAGGTGCCGACTATGCCGCAATCTATGCCAATGTACTTAGGGTTATGAGGATTTTCACGAGCGACAAAAATATTGCCAGGATGCATATCTGCATGGAAAAAACTGTCACGGAAGACCTGTGTGAAAAAGACTTCCACGCCGCGCTCGGCCAGCAATTTCATATTGGTGCCTTGCGCTAACAAGGCTTCGGTGTCTGAAACCGGAATACCGTAGATGCGTTCCATCACCAGCACGTTTTTACGTGAATAATCACTATATACCTCAGGGATATACAGTGAATCTGAGTCTTCAAAGTTGCGTCTGAGTTGAATTGCGTTCGCGCCTTCTCGCATCAAGTCTAGCTCGTCGAGTAAGGTTTTTTTGTATTCCCTAACAACTTCCACTGGGCGCAGACGTTTTCCTTCGCTGAGTAAATTGACAACGATTTTAGCGAAACGCTCCATTAAAGAGAGATCGGCATGGATTTGTTTTTCGATATCGGGACGAATAACTTTGATCACGACATCCTTCAGATCTTCTTTGTGTTGTAGCTTGGCAGCATGCACTTGCGCTATTGAGGCTGAAGCCAGCGGGTTTGATTCAAATTCAGCAAAGTATTCATGAATATCGTCGATTTCTAGCGCTTGTTCAATGAGCTTTTGTGCCATCGCGGGGTCAAATGGTTGAACTTGATCCTGCAAAAATGCAAGTTCTTCGGCAATGTCTGGTGGCAGTAAATCTCGACGGGTCGAAAGCATCTGGCCGAACTTGATCCACACCGGCCCCAAAGTTTGTAGTGCCAGACGTAGGCGTGTGCCTACTGGTTTGTCTTTATGTTTGTTGCGCAGCCAAAACAAACTTGCTCGAGCGAGTTTACCGTACCAAGGCTGCTTATGCGCAGGGACGATTTCGTCTAAACCATAGGTTAAAAATGTTTTGGTGATCTGATGCAAGCGAAGTAAAGACAACCTAATTTCCTTTGTTCTGCTGAAGTAATGCGCTGAGGCGTTGATTTAAGCTTTCGACTTGATTGTTTAGGGTTCTCACTTGCTGCTTAAACTGTTGAAACTCGAGCGGGTGAGGCGCAACCTTCAACTCATCTTGAAATAACCCAGTTAGTGTTGCTTTGGCTACCTGTCCATCTTGCTTTGCGCGATGCGCTAACTTATGAAAGGTATCTACGGCAACTTGTGCGGGTGCATCACCGACATATTTGGCGAGGTGCTCCGCCCAATCAATATCAAGTGTTGCCAACGCACTACTATATAGTTGTGCTAGTGCCAAATCCCCTTCAAGATCGAGCTTATCTTGACGGATAAGCGCAGTAAGTTGGCTTGGATCTTTGAGCTCAAGCAAGGTTGGTAAATCGGCACTAATAGAACAATCGGCTTCGCCATCAAAAGGGCATAGAACGTGAATGTTAATGCCTGTGTAAGTAATAGCTAAACAAGTATTTTGATCTCGAATATCAACACTGAGCACTTTGTGTTGGCCTTTACTTAGCACATGCTTTAGCTCAGGTGAGAGTTTAAGACCTTTGTTTAAAGCCGTCTCAAGTACGGCGCCAAGTAATGAAGCTAACACAGCAACTCCTAGAATTTAAAGCCGCGATGAAGGGCGACGATGCCTCCGGTCATGTTTTGGTAGTCAGTTTGTTCAAAACCGGCTTCATCCATCATGGATTTTAGCGTTTCTTGATCTGGGTGCATGCGAATAGACTCTGCAAGGTAGCGATAAGACTCACTGTCATTTGCAACTAATTTGCCCATGGCTGGGAGTAGTGTAAATGAATACATATCATACAACTTTGCCAGCGCTTCATTATCTGTCTTTGAAAATTCAAGTACCAGTAAGCGTCCACCTGGCTTTAGTACTCTGTACATTGAGCGCAATGCTTTATCTTTATCAGTTACGTTACGTAAACCAAAGGCAATAGTGATGACATCAAAAGTATTATCGGCAAATGGTAGCATTTCTGCGTTCATTTGAACGTATTCAATATTGCCAACAAGTCCCGAATCGCGTAATTTTTCGCGGCCTACTTTAAGCATTGAGTCGTTAATATCACCTAAAACAACTTGTCCTTTATCACCAACTAATTCGCTAAATCTTGCGGTTAAATCACCCGTACCGCCAGCAAGATCAAGTACTTTGTGACCAGCGCGTACACCTGAGCAGGCAATAGTTTGACGCTTCCACAAACGATGGATACCGAATGACATCAGATCATTCATGATGTCGTATTTTGCAGCTACAGAATGAAATACGTCTGCAACCATAGAGGCTTTTTTGTCGGTCTCGACTGTTTTGTATCCAAAGTGGGTAGTATTGTCTTGTGACTCTTTCATGTGGGTTCCATCATTACTCTGCAACTATGCTTGCTAGTGTACTTGATTGGTAGCCGTAGGTGCAATTTCTTATCCGTGTTGTATTGTTGAAAATGCAAACAAAAGAGGATATTGCGGATCAGTGACTAATATAACAGTGTTGGCCGAGAGAATGTGCTTTCTGTGCAGCGTAACCTGCGCGTTTTGCCAACATATTAAAGTCTTGCTCTGGTGCAAGTTGGGCTATCCCAAGGGCCAGAGACACATTGGGTAATGGAATTTTCCCTTTCGCGCTGACAAACTTTAATCGCTCAACACCTTTACGCACTTTTTCCGCGATAACACTCGCGGTATCTAAATCTACATCGGCAAGGATAACCGTGAATTCTTTTTTACCTGTGCGACCAGGTAAGCCGCTTTCAACGACATAACGTTTGATATTATTGGCGATACGATTAAGCACAACTTCACCCACAACATCACCAAACCGCGTTGAAAACTCGTCAAGGTTATCAACTTGAATAGAAAGCGCACAGACAGATTTTTGCTGTGATTGCCATAGGGACACTTTTTGATGAAGATAGTGACGCTTATAAAGACCCGTTTGTGGGTCTAATAAGTGTTGTTTACGCAAGTCGAGTAGTAACTTTTGATTACGTTCATAATCTAAACGCGATTTTATTAACGCTTGTTTAAATTGTTTGTGCTGTTTTAGCAATAGCTCAGTTTGTTTGGTGAGTGTTGATAGTGCGCGCTTACTCTTTTGAATGTTGTGTTCATCTAAATTATGCACACATTGACTGACTTGTTGGGCAAAGCGAATAACCTGCTTTTGTGAGGTTTCTGCATTTTCGTGTAATTCAGTCACCAAAGAATCAACACCTTCAAGCAATTCAGATTGTGTTTTTTGTCCTTGATCTAGAAACTGATAGTAGAGTTGTTCAATGAATACACAGTCTATTTTTGTGTGCGCTTTGATGGCTTTGTTGATGGCACAGTCGAGATCTTTGTTCGTGGCGCTAATATGGGTATAAGCAACCTGATAATTTAAAGGCGTGGGCGGCAAATGATGTTGCTCTAAAAACAGGCACACCTGTGTCATTTTTTCTTGGGCAACAGCCATGGGATCATGGAGCATCATTTCATTTACCACAACAATTAATTATCAAACGTTAATGAACTACCACCAACTCCATCGGTGTAACTCTTGTCCTAATTGCACTAGACCTACATTAATCTGTATCGTCCGAATTTAAAAGTAAAAAATTTGTCTTTGAAATAGAAAATTTACATTTTTTTGTTGAATTGCTGATTTTCTCATCAATTTTTACTAGGTTGAGTAAATTGTATTCGATCTGAGATATTCGTGATTCTGTCGAATTAAGTTGCATCTGTTACGGGACTCTCCTACTTTGACTAGCAGAAAGTTCATTTCACCATAACAAAGCTCAGAGCGATGGATAATCATTATTTTTTGGCTATTTTACCGCGAACTGAGTAACAACAACGTATCGAGGAAGTCAGCGTGTTATCACCAAAATTAAAGCTGTGGACTAAACGTTCAAGCGTCGCCGTTTATTTAACCGTCGCCTTATCAGGTTGTGCTATTACCGGAAGTGACAATAACGCTGAGTTTACTCAAATAGCTGGCAGCGTTATGAAATTTAGAAGTGATAACAATGCCTATGGTCGCAGTGATACAAAAGTAGAGTTTCTGCTACCAAACCTCAGTGCAGAAAAGTTGGCGACCACAAATCAGCAGCGTCTACAGTTCTTGGCTCAGCTCGACAATATCGACACTTCAGCGCTAAGTGAGGAAAATCAAATCAATCTCACTATTTTGCGTGCACAAGTGCAGAATAGCGTCGATGAATATCGTTTTCATAGTCACTATATGCCGCTCACCTCAGAATATGGTTTTCATTCCGGTCTGTCTTTTATGATCTCGAGTCATGATTTTAAAAAACGTGCTGGTTACGAGCTATATTTAGCACGTTTGCAGCAAGTTCCTCGTTATTTCAAGCAAAATATCGACTGGATGAAAGAAGGTATGGCGATTGGTCTGACTCAGCCGAAAGCTGTGCTTGAAGGTTATGAAAGTTCTATCGAAGCCTATATCGTTGATGATGTGACAAAATCTGAGTTTTATGGCCCGTTTACACAAAACCAAGCGGGTTTACCTGATGCTGAATTTAAAGCGCTGCAACAGCGTGCCAAAAAGATTATTCAAGGTGATGTGATCGCTGCATATCAAAATTACCTTAATTTCTTTGTCAATGAGTATCGTCCTGCGGCTAGAACTGAAATTGGAATTTCTTCGACACCAAATGGTGAAGCGTTTTATGCGAATCGTGCTAAATACTACACCACCACGAATATGACGCCAAAAGAGATCCACGAGCTTGGTCTTAAAGAAGTGGCTCGGATCCGTGCAGAAATGGAAAAAATCATTAAAAAAGTGGGCTTTAAGGGGTCTTTTGCCGACTTTGTGCAGTTCTTAAGAACCGATCCACAGTTTTATGCTAAAACCCCCGAAGCGCTGCTTAAAGAAGCTGCATATATAGCAAAGAAGATGGATGCCCAGCTACCTAAGCTATTCCATACATTACCAAGAAAGCCATACGGTGTCGCTCCAGTGCCTGCGAGCATTGCACCTAAATATACAACCGGGCGTTACTCTGGTGCACGTAGCGATACTGATGCTGGCTATTATTGGGTAAATACCTACGCTCTGGATAAGCGCCCGTTGTATGTATTAGAAGCATTGACTCTACATGAGGCCGTGCCTGGTCACCATTTGCAGATCTCCTTGAATGCCGAGCTTGATTATCTACCGGAATATCGTCGTAACGAATATATTTCTGCTTTTGGTGAGGGATGGGGGCTATATTCTGAGTTTTTGGGTATCGAAGCCGGGTTTTATCAAGATCCTTACAGTGATTTTGGTCGCTTAACCTACGAGATGTGGCGAGCGGCTCGTTTGGTTGTAGACACTGGCATGCATATGTTTGGTTGGAGCCGCGAGCGAGCGATGAACTTTATGAAAGACAACACTGCATTGTCCTTACATAATGTTAAAACGGAGACTGATCGTTATATCTCTTGGCCGGCTCAAGCGCTGTCATACAAAATTGGTGAACTAACCATTAAGCGGCTACGTCGCAAAGCAGAAAAAGCACTGGGCGATCAGTTTGATATCCGTGAGTTCCACCATCAAATCTTACGACATGGTTCTGTACCATTGTTTGTGCTTGAAGACCAAATCGACAAATATATTGAAACCACGATGAATCAAGCACGTAAGTAATCGAGATTATCCATTTAATAAAAAAGCCCAAAGTAAAGACGTTGGGCTTTTTTATTTTATTAGCCTAAGCTAGTTTAGTTTACAAAACTAATAATTAGCTGATACACATCATCAGTCGTTCGGCATTTATTGGCATTAATGATGAGCTGTTCACCTAAGTGCAGCGCTCGCTGTTGTGCCGCTAAGCGTGCATCTTCATCTTCAATCGCATCTATGTCCGCAACATGTGCGAGACCAATGGTGCGGCGGATCAATTCACACCCACAATAACCAACCGCGTCTTGCAATACCTTAGTGAGGAAGTATTCCGCGTAGCCATCTGCTTGCAATGACAGGTCGCGTGTTTGTGTTTTTGCCAGTTCAAGCCAAGTTACATAGAAGTTAGATAGGGTGGTGGCGATACTATCGAGTAAATACACTTGCATATTTCGACGTTTTGGCAGAGCGTTAATGCGAGCATGTTGGGCACAGTAGTTGAGCAATAAATTGCCGATAAATGAGCCTAAATCAAAGCCAATGGGGCCAAAAAAGCCAAACTCTGGATCGATTAGCTTAGTGTGCTTGGCATCGACGAAAATACTACCAGTATGGATATCACCGTGGAGCAAGGCTTCTGGTGCATTGAGAAACTGGGCTTTGAGCTTTGCCACTTCAACTAATAACGTCTTATTGTTTCTTAGCATTTCCACAGACGATTGCAATGCGGCTGGAAAGTTGTTTCTTTCAGCATCGCGGTATGGGTCGTCGAAGAACAAATCTTCAGTGATTGCGCACAGCTCAGGATTAGTAAACTCGGTGACTAGGGCTTTCTTTTCACTCGGTGTTAAGTAAAAACTTGAGTGATAAAAGCTGGTTTTTGCTAGGTAATTTGCGACGTCTTTGCTGAGTCTTGCAAAGGTGTTCGCTTGGTTTAATTCACCGCGCAAAATGCGTAGATGACCAAGATCTTCCAACACAGTTACCGCAAGCTCTGTATTGTGGTGCAGCACTTTTGCTGTGGTATCTGGGCAGATCTCACCATGGCGTTGTAACACACTAGCTTCAATTCTGGCTCTGTCTAACGTCAGTGGCCAGCTCTCACCCACACATCGAGCGTAAGGCAAAGCTTGCTTGACGATGATGCTATTTTCTTGCGTATCTTGCACGCGGAAAACCAAATTCAGATTGCCATCACCAAACTCATAACAAGATAAGGTTGCATCTTTATCAAAGAAACTTCCTAAATTAGTAATGTAATCAATAACTTTTTCTGCATCAAATGCAATGTAGCTCGACATGTTTCTGCACCTTGTGGATATTTGCTATTAGCATTCTATATTTTTAAATGTTTAGATGTCTATACTTCTTTAGATCTTGATGTAAAATATCATTAGTACACTTTGAAAGAGCGGGATGTCATGAAAACCTTAATTGCACGTAGTCTTAAATTCGAATCGGGCGTGGTACAGGTATTGGATCAATACTTACTGCCACATCAACAGGTGTGGCATGAATGCCGCGACGTTGCGACGATGAGTGAGCTAATTCTGACACTTAAGGTTCGCGGCGCTCCGCTTATTGGTTTAGCGGCAAGTTTGTTAATTGGTTATCTTGTCGAACAGGGAGAAGGTAAAGACACAATTGCCCGTTCGATAGATGAACTTGAAGCAACACGCCCCACAGCGGTGAATTTAATGTACTGCATGGCGAGATTGCGTGAAGCGTTACGGGCGAATGATTGGCAACAACAAGTGATCACAACCGCTGAACAGTTATTTGAAGAAGACACTGCGCTATGCGACCGTATGGCAAGCATAGGTGCAGAGCTTGTGAATGCGGGAGACAATATTCTTACCCACTGCAATACTGGCGCACTGGCAACGGCAGGTGTAGGCACCGCACTTGGCGTAATTCATCATGCTGCAAAACAACATGGTGACATTCATGTTTGGGTTGATGAAACTAGGCCACTGTTACAAGGTGGTAGGCTCACCGCGTTTGAACTAGATGCATGGCAAATCCCATACACGCTAATCTGTGACAATATGGCTGCGAGTTTACTGGCGGCGGGTAAAGTCGATAAAATCTTTGTGGGGGCAGATAGGATTGCGGCAAACGGTGATTTTGCGAATAAAGTCGGCACTTATAATCTAGCAGTGTTAGCCCATTTCCATAATATTCCTTTTTATGTGGTTGCTCCGATCACAACATTAGATAGCAGCTGTCCAAATGGCGCAGCCATTCCAATTGAACAACGTGCCAAAAGCGAAGTAACTGGTGTCAGTGGCAGCTTTGGTGATTGCCAATGGGCACCCAACAATGCTGAGGTATATAACCCTGCATTCGATGTTACACCAGCGAGTTTGATCACCGGATGGGTGTTGGATACGGGGTTATTTACGGCTGAGGATGTTGCCAAGGGAGAATTTTTACAAAGTTAAACATTTGTAAATTATACAACTACCTAAGTGACTAAACTCTTGTTACAATGTACCCATTAAAGTGATGACTATTTTTAATAATAATGGAGAAGTTATAACAGGATGAAAAAGTTACTTATTTTAATTCTTTCCTTGATGGCGACAGCTGTGTTTGCTCAGCAAGACATACCGTTGGAGGCGTTTAGCAAAGGTAGTGAGTTTTCAAGTGTAAAAATATCACCAAACGGTGAATACCTAGGCTTTATCACTAAAGCTGAAGGAAAAAGTATCTTGGGTTTTCTAGAGCTTGATGGATTTAAGGTTATTCATGCCGTGAGATTCAACGGTAATGCCCAAGTTGGTCGTTATGAGTGGGTTAACGACAACCGTGTAGTACTTGAGAAAGAGTATATCCGAGGGTGGCGAGATCACCCTGAGTATCATGGCGAATTATTTGGTGTAAATGTTGACGGTAGCCGAGGGAGATACTTAGTTGGATATCAAGGTGAAATTCAAACCGGATCACGACTGAAAAAAGCGACACCTCTGTATGGCACTTCCTACATCCTTGACCCTTTGGTCAATGATGAAGATAAAATGCTGATCGTGACTTATCCGTGGTCAGGCTCTAAGGAGCCAGTAACTGTGGTATACGAAGTCAACGTCCATTCAGGTGTTAGACGAAAAGTCTCTATATCTCCGCGTAGGATGGGGCGTTTTTTGACAGATCATCAAGGGGAGGTGAGAGCTGTTGCTTCGACTGATGATAATGGTAACACATCTGTATTTATAAAAAATACAAAAGATAGTGACTGGAAAGAGTTAACACTAGCACAAGATCTTGATGACTATTGGCTACATGGTTTTGATGAATCGGGTAAATTGGCGTATCTATCCGCTGCAAAAGCAGGAGAGCCGCGAGGGGTTTATCAACTGACACTGGAAACTGGCAAGCTCAAGCATTTTTTCCAAGACAAATTAGTTGATCCATCTAAAATATGGCGTGATCCGGTTAATCAAACTCCTTTCGCAATTGAGCTCGATCCGGATTATCCGACGTATGCGTTCGTAGATCAAGATTCAATATGGAGCCAACGACTAAAGTCGCTTATAGCTTCAATACCGGGGAATCAGATCCGCATAGTAAGTGGTACTCGAGATGGCAGCAGAGTTATCGTTTTTGCTGGTAGTGATATTAATCCTGGAAATTACTATCTATTTGATAGCAAGAAAAATCAACTTGGGTTATTAGTCGCAAACCGTAGTTGGATTGATCCTAATAGTATGTCAACGATGGAAGCCATCAGTTTTAAAGGACGTGATGGAATTACTATTCACGGGTACCTCACCACACCACAAGGTAAAGAAAAGAAAAACCTTCCTTTGATTGTTATGCCGCATGGTGGACCTCACGGACCAAGAGATTATTGGCAGTTTGACCCTGAAGTGCAAATGCTCGCGAGCAGAGGTATGGCTGTATTACAAATTAACTTTCGAGGGTCAGGTGGTTATGGAGATGCATTTGAAGAGCTTGGCTATAGAAAGTGGGGCAAAGAAATTCAATATGACATCATTGATGGAACCCGTGACTTAATCTCTAAAGGTATCGCTGATAAAAATCGGATTTGTATTATGGGAGCGAGCTTCGGTGGTTATTCGGCATTGCAAAGCGCAATATTAGAACCAGACTTATTCCAATGTGCTGTAGGTGTGGTTGGCGTATATGATTTACCACTGATGTTTGAAGAAGGTGATATTGCTCAGCGTAGTTCAGGGGTCGCATATTTAGAACGTGTACTTGGCACCGATGAAAAGCAGTTAAAGGAATTTTCTCCAAGCTATAATGTCGAGAAGCTTAAGGTTCCAGTCCTTATCGTACATGGTGGTGAGGACCAAAGAGCGCCAATTGAACAAGCGGAATCTTTAATTGATGCACTGAAAAAGGCTGATAAGCCTTATCAGTATTACTTACTTGAAGATGAAGGGCATGGTTTCTATAAACCGGAACATCGTCTGAAATACTTTAAGAAAGTGCTGGCATTCTTAGAAAAGCCCATGCAGTTATAGTAATAAAGTACAATAATAGCCAGCAATTGATGCTGGCTATCATATTTCTCAACTAACACCTTCAATACTTATCTTATTCGAACTGAGCAAAGCTTTTTAAATTCAAGAACAGTTTAAAATCACGCCACATGCTAGGTGAAATCACACATAATCGGTTATGCTTTATCCAAAGCTTAGCCATTCATTATGACAGCTTCAAATGCTCACGATGCAGATTAATTTTCTTGTAATAGAGCGCAATAGGCACTACCGATTATATAAATTAATAAGGGAATCGATGTTTTCACAAACCGTTCAGTTGCAGCCAGTAAACATCTTGCAAATAGTTTTTACAGTGGTTTCGGTGTTAGGAGTGATTTTAGTCTGGAAAATGGATAGATATCGAGGCGTCTTATTTCTTTTCATATATTATTCTATCTTAATGATATTTAATTTATATGAAGAAACACGAGGTCAAGATGGGTATATAGTAACTCCCATTTTTACACTAATTAAAGGGCCAATAGTCTACTTTTTAGTTAGATGGATAATTAATGAAAAGCCTATAGCTTCTAAATTAAAGTTTCTGCATGTGGCACCTGCAATTTTAGCATTACCCTTCACGCAACATGTCCAGCTTATTATTTTGATTGCTACATTTAGTCAAATTACCTACTTAATTGCTTCTTTAAAGCTAATAAAGCGATATCACTCCATATCAATGGCCGTCCGCTCTGACGCACTGTCATTAAAGTTAGATTGGGTTAACAAGATAATTTATGTTTTCTTTATCTTTGCTCTAGTAGATCTTTTAAGGTTAAATTTGCAGCCATTTAACGCCATTGAGATAAAGGCTGGTTGGTATTTTATTGATGTATTGGTGGCGCTGCTTTTGATGTGTTTTCTAGTAGTTAAAACTGCTCATCAACCTGAGCTATTTGATGATATGGTTCCCTATGAAGACTTGAAGGTGAAAGTTTTAGAATGTGAACAACAATCTAACTTAAAATTAGCACAACAATTATGTGAAGATATTACAAAAGTAGTATTAGAAAAAGAGCTTTATAAAAAGCCAAGGTTATCACTAATAGAAGTTGCGAATGAAACAGGTTTTAAGTTGAAAGACGTTTCTTGGTCTATAAATTTTGCCACAGGTTATAACTTTTGTGAATTCATTAACAACATGAGAGTCAATGAAGTTAAGAAACAAATTGTTCTGCCACAAGAATCTCACAAAAGTATCTTAGAAATAGCTTTTGATTCAGGTTTTAACTCAAAATCTGTTTTCTATAGTACATTCAAATCTACGGTAGGAATGACTCCTAGTAAATACCGAAGTTCACAAAAACAGTGAGTTAACCGGTCCTATTTAGTCCCAAATCATGATTTGGGAAGACAGAACTAATTAAAAAACGGATAGTGTTGTAAATTCGATTTGACTACCAAGTGCACCAGCCGTCTCCAATGCTAATTGAAGGCTGCTTCAATGCTAGTCGTAAGATAAACACTATTTTGTAGGTTTTATATGTTCAAAACTATAGCCGTTACACTTTCCTTTGCTTTTTACACCTTGCTTTTTTCACCTCCAGCATTAGCTGATCATTACACTGTTTTTATCACTAAGAACAACCCCAGAATAGCGAAAGTTAAAGCAGTTCTTTTCCCACATGGTCATGTTATTTCCATGAATGAGCAAAATGTTCATGGTTTGAAAAATGGCTGGGGAGGATTTGTAAGAAACCTCACAGTATTAAATTCAGATGGAGAAACTATTCAGATTTCTGAGGTTGAAAATAGTAAATGGGAACTAATTGGATACGAAAATGGAAAGATTACTTTGTCATATGATGTCGTTTTAGGACACGACACAGTAATTCCTAAGATAAAATTTGGTGATAATGGAGCTGCTTATGCAACAGAAGATGGTGTAATGTGGGCTGGACGTGCTCTATTTATTGCAGGGAAGCCAAGTAAAAAAGTAAATATAAAATTTGAAACCCCCAATTCTTGGGCCATTACTACTCCTTGGGAAAGTGTTAATGATAGTACAACTGAATTCTACGTGGAGGGGACGGGTGATCTGCAAAACTCAGCATTCTTTGCGGGTGAGCATACTCAAGGTTCTTTTAAAGTAGGAAATGTACAACTAAGAACGGCTTTTTCAGGTGAATATACTCGTAAAATGGTTGACGATATAAATCAGAAAGTTGACCAATTTTTTCAATATTACGGAGCTCAATATCAATCACCTTTAAAATCTAGAATGGTTCTTATAGTTTCAGATCGTAATGATGGAGGAGGGGAGGTCATGGGCAAAGCAATATCAATATCGGTAGGTCCAGCTGACAAAAAACTTTTAGATAAAAGTAGCAAAATCCCCTTGGGTATTTCACGGCTAGTTGCTCATGAGCTGTTTCACGGTTTCGCATTCAATCAGTTAGAAGTTGATGATAAAGGTGATAAGTCCGCATTATATGAATGGTTTAATGAGGGGTTTGGAGCTGAGTATGCTTCTCAACTTGCACTATTAAGAATAGGTATAAAAAATGAGTCTGAATTTTTAGATGGTATTTTATATAGAATGAAAGAATATGAAGCTGAAGCCGATGGAAAGTTAACTCTGATTAGTGCTGGTGCTGATAAGTCTGATAAATCTACCACTGTTTATTGGGGGGGCATGATTGCAGCTCTTACTCTTGATTTCAAAATCCGAGCCAAAAGTGAAGGGAGACGAAATTTAGATGAGCTGTGGAGATATTTACTACAAAACTATCCAAGAGGTGGAAAAGAGATGAATTTGAATGAGCTATATAAATCAGTAAGTAAATTATATGGAGAATCAATAGCCTTAGAGTTTAAGGATTATGTAACAGTTCCTAATGTTATTCCATTTTATGACGCCGCGAAATTAATGGGGCTGAAATATAATGGTAGGAAACTGCTCAGAGATAGCTTAGCTACTAAAAGTCAGAAATTGTTATGGGAAGAATTTGTTTTAGGGAAAGGAAGTAGTTTATAGAACTAACTTTGTTGAATTTATAATTTTTATTTTTAGTGTGGTGTTGAGATAAGTTGATTTTTAAATGTGTTAGTCCTTTTTAAGTGAAGTAGGTGGCTCGTCATGAATTTAAAATTCTGCTTTTGTGTTTGGTTTTATAAAATTAAGTGAGCGATTATATTTTTATGAAAGAAAGATCGATTTTAGATGTGAGAATTCAACATAACGCGCCAAAAGTAAAGGAGTTTATTGATTTACGATGTATCGTAGGTTGGGAAAAACAAGATACAAAGACAGCTTCAAAAGCATTGGCAAACACCTTGTTTCATGTCGTTGCAAGATTAGATTCAAAGCTTATAGGAATGGGAAGAGTGATTGGTGATGGAGCTATGTTTTATTACATTCAAGACGTAATTGTCGACCCTAAATATCAAAGTATGGGAGTTGGAAATTTGTTAATGGAAAAAATTGAGATGTATTTATCAGAAAATGCAAACGCTGGAGCTACAGTAGGACTTTTTTCCGCAAATGGTAAAGAAACATTCTACAAAAAATATGGATATTTAGAAAGGGATGGTAGTCAGTTAGGTTTTGGTATGTGCAAGTTTTTATAATAAAAATGTTTTTTATTTGGGGTTTTAATGGTGGCTTGTGCAATGTTTGAAACTAAAATATTTAATTTTTTTGGTTTTGTTTTTATTAGCTTTTTTGTTTCAAGTTATTTGTTTGCTGCTGAAATATACCCAGATGTTACTTGGCTTCATTACAAATCTCCAGAACAGGCTGGCTTTACTTTAGAGCGATTAGATAAAATTAAAAAGTTTTACAATAAGAAGTCCTTCTCAGCGCTTTTAGTAGTTAAAGATGGCGCCATTGCTATAGATTGGGGGGAGAATGACCGAAGGTTTCCTATACATTCGATTAGAAAGAGCTTATTGAGTGCACTATATGGGATTCACTCTAGTTCTATCAACTTTCAAGCAAGCCTTGCAGATCTAAACTGTAATGATAACTCATTGCTGACTGATCAAGAACTATCAGCAAAGGTTTTTGATGTTATATCGTCTCGGTCTGGAGTCTACCTTCCTGCAGCCGCCGAAAATAATGAAATGAGATTAAACAAGCCAGCTAGAGGTAGTTATAAGCCAAGCAAGTATTGGTGGTATAACAATTGGGATTTTAATGTTGCAGGTACTCTGTTTTCGAAAATTACTGGAGAGGAAATTCTTGGGTCAATTGCAACTCAATTGGCAGCCCCTTTACAGATGCAAGATTACCGAGTTACAGACGGATATTATGTAAAGGCTGAGTCTGAACATTCAGCTTTTCAGATTAGGATGTCATCCCGCGACTTAGCTAGGTTTGGTTTATTATATGCTAGAGGTGGGGTTTGGAATGGCAAACAGTTGATTCCTCATGAGTGGGTTGTTAAAAGCACTAGCGCTATAAGCAACACGAATATGGGTGATAAATACCCTCCTTATTTCGGCCTTATGTGGTGGGTTGAAGAAGATGGTAGTTTTAGTGCCAGAGGGAATGGAGGGCATACTTTAGCTGTTTACCCTTCTCTAGATATGGTGGTGGTTTTACGTACTGATACATATTTGGAACACACGGTTTCTGCCAAGTCAATTCATAAAATGCTCAGCGGCATTATTTCTATTTCGAAGGGTCAACAGCATTCGAAACCGAGTTTGATTACTGAAACACAACAAGAGGCTGATAAAAAACAGATCCCTGAACTATATCGATTTAATAATGCAAGCATTGCTTTAGATAATGGGCTTTTAGTTAGCATCAACTTCAAAAATGAGACTTTATTTGTTGATTGGGGAACGGGAAAATTTGAACTTAGTTACTTGAATAATAACCGATTTATTATTTCTGATCTCCATGAGCCACTAGAAATTGAAGTAAATGATGTTGGTGAGCTAATTGACATTAAAACACCTAAGTTGTTTTTTATACAAGCAGCAACAGCTGCTAAATATGATGATTTATTAATCGCGGAAAGCTGGGTTGAAAAAGCCATTAAGATGAACCCTAACTCGCCAATACCTTATGTAAACCTGGCCAAAATACAGATTGAAAGAGGTAATAAAGAAGGTGCAAAAGAAAACCTACAAAAAGCCTTATCTATTGAGGTTAATAACAAGCAGGCAAAAAAGCTTTATCAGAAAATCTTATTAAAACAGTATTTTTGCCCTGGTTTAATGATTTTGATACTAGTTGGATTTTATTTAAGGTCGTATAAAGGTAAAGTGTGATTTTAACTTTGTTTTTATATTTTTAGTTGATGGTGTGTTAATTTTAATCTTTGTGGTTTCGGGTTGGTTCTCAAGAGATAATTGTGTAAGGTTTTTAAATGAAACGTATTGTTGTTTTTATAATTTTGTTAATTCTATCTTGTAATGTTGCTGTATCAAATGAGGGATTTTCAAATTACGAAGTGGTAAGTGAAAAGTTTAATTACTACTCAGCTTCACATAACGAAAATAGAGTAATACTAGTTAGTTTGCCTAAAAGTTACGCGTTGGATAAAAAAAGGAAGTACCCTGTCTTATATGTTTTAAATGCAGAGAAAAACCATATATTGGCGACAGAGATTGCAAGCTTCCTTGCATCAAAAAATCAAATTCATGAAATGATTGTGGTTGGTCTGCCTAGTAAGGATAATTACTTTAATGAGAACCTTCCTTTTCTAAACTCAGAGTCATATACCATTTCCGAATTAGCAAAAAAGCACGAAAAATTTATAAGAGATGAAGTCACGCAATTTATAAGTGAAAAGTTCAGGATAAACAATACCAAGTTTATAGCTGGGCACTCAATGGCTGGCCTATTTGTATCATACTTGTTTTTGCAAAACCCTACTGGCTACAATGGACACATTGCAATTAGTCCTGCATTTCACCATGCTAAGCAATTTAGTAAGAAGTTAAAGCTGTACTTCACTAATTCAAGAGTTAATGAGGGAGCAATCTATTTCTCTTTAGGAGGGCTAGAGCACTCTCTAATTACAAAAGAATTTAACCACGTCGTTAATATATTCAAAAGTAATGTCTCAGGTAATTTGTATTGGGGAGCTGAAATTTTGAAATATTCTGATCACAATACAACTAGTTTGAGTGGGATGATTCAGGGTTTGAGTTGGTTATACAATGGACTTTCTCTTACTGAGGAATTTATTTCTGGTCGTTCTTTTGAAGATGTTATATTGCATTATGAAAATTTATCAAAAAGAATAGGCTACCCTATTATACCAAGAGAAAACTCTCTCCTAGGAATGGCTTCATTCTGTATGTCTAGAACAAAAGATTACAGTATGGCGAATCTACTTTTGAACCTTTCAAATCACTACTACCCTGATTCTGTTTTGAGTAGGAAATCATTTCATATATATGGGAATTGGATGAAAGGAGGATTGTCAGCTATTTCGAGTTCAACGTCTAAAGCTGATGATTTAGATGAATCTATCTTAATATCATTAGCTTACGATCGTTTAAATAGTGATGAAGTAGGAGAAGCTATTGAGCTGTTAAAGTTTGTTGTTGGCTATTTTCCTAATTCGATAAATGGATTTGATAGTTTGGGTGAAGCATATGAAAAAGGAGGAGAGTATGACTTGGCTAAGCTTGCATATAGAAAAGCGTTGGAGTTGTCTATAGAGGGAGATGACCAAGAATTTATAAACATAGAAAAAAGAAATATTGCGAGAGTTAAAAAACTAAGCGCGAAAGTATTACAGCAAAGTAAGCTATGAAATCGAAACTTAATCAAATGGGAAAAGACGTCGTAGGAATATATGCTAGTGTGATTATTTGGAGAAGCTGACCGTGTTCTGCACTTGGTGTTCATGACTATATGATAACAAGACCCTAAAAAGGTGTTAGATCATTCAGTTTAAGGTAATCAATACACAAACCATAATTGACAGTGTAGTTTAAAGGTGCCTGGGCTTGAACTCAGAGTGTGTTCAACGAGCGGAGAGGCCTGAAATGGTATCAATAACGGCTGGACAACTAAAGATAAACATCGTCTTACAATGTTGATTCAACGGTAATAGGGGTTATACATGATTAAAGGTAGTTCTAAAAGAAAGAGTGTGGAAGATAAAGGAAAATCTAAAATTACCTTTTATTTTTTGTTTGCACTTTCAATTGCTACTTTTCTATTTTTTATGATGCCGAACTACAATAATGGTGATAATTTGTTTCCATTAATTGTAGTGTTTATAGCATATTGTGTAGGTGGGGTAGGTATTTACTTTTATGTTTTTTATCCTTCTGGAAGTAGGTTGGAAAAGTAAAGTGTATATAAGTTGATGTTTTTTAATTTTTATATTGATTATTTTAAATTTTATTAATAAGAAAGGGTGAAATATTATGAGTGCTAAAAAAGGTGTTATCTTATTGGCTATAGGAGCTACTATTTTCTTCAGCACGGCACTAGCGCACCTTTCTTGTATTTACTTTGGACCTCAGTGTTATTCATCACAGATGGCTCCCCCCGAGATTATCGAGTCTGCAATGAAAGGGACTCTACTAGCCCCAATCGGAACAACTCTAGTGTCTGCGATATTCATGGTGCTTGGGTTGTATGCATTATCTGGTGCAGGGCTATTGCGCAAACTTCCTTTATCGAGGTTTTGTATTTATCTAATTGCGTTTGTATGCATTATCCGAGGCGTTTTACCTATTCAATTGTATTTTCGCTATCCTGACAAAACAAGCAACATTGTCTTATCCATTGGTATTACTTGGTTGCTAGTTGGCTTGTTATGTTTTTTCGGATATAGAACGGTAAATAAGCAAACAGTCGGACACTTTGATAAAAATAAGGAAGAAGCAAGGTAATTTATTGATTATGATTCATAAAATGGTAAGTGTTACGCATTTTTCGACTAGGCCGATTAAGGTGAGTTTACTTTTGAAATGATTGAAAGTATTCACAAGATGACAGTCGCGAATTCAAGTTTGAAGTGCATCGCTCGCAAAATTAGGCTGCTTTTGCCTAATTCATCGAATATAACCGCTTGTTGTCTAAACCCTGAACATTTTCTGGGCCTCGTATTGAGTGCCCGTTATCTATTCAGGGCTCCACCTTTTTCTAATCCTAACTCAACAAACGCAATGGGGGATTGGTGCATTTAGCTGCAAGTCGTTTTCGTTTATGCACTGTTGAGTGGGCGATTTCAGTCAAATAATGACATCGAATACTATTGTACTATGACTCACTTTTAGCTTGTTTCTATCACCCTATAAAACTCATTGCGTAAACAAGCCTTAACTTGGTATCTGCTCTTATCTTCTGGCGATTACAGAGTACCACCAACAAGCAATTGATGCTTTCTCACCCTTTAATCATGATTGATGGATTTATTATCTGAATTCGCGAGCTATTTCCGTACTCCGAAATGGCTTATAGGCTTAATGCTGTAGGTATAAAACGACATATTCGCATTGTTATCGTTATCTAACACTTCACTATTTGTTGTTCCAAAGGCTAAAAATAATTTCATTATATTTATAACTATTTGATTTTATAGCTAATAAAAATAAATAAATTCATGATGACTCGATAAGCGACTTAAATTTCTTTGGCTTGTAATCTTGTCGCCAACAACGGGGAACGCTGAACGCTTCTAGCTTTGTTCCATACGAGATAAACGCCAAATTATAAAATAAATGTAAGGATTTTTTATGCTTTTAAACAAAGTTGCAATCGCAGTCATCATGGCCGCAACATTGAACGGTTGTAGTCAATTTCAATCTTCTGATGCGTCAAAGTACGCTGGTGCAACATTAATGGAACAAAAAAACATTGAGGGCGGTGATATTGGGATCGCTTATCAAAAGTTTGAACTCGATAACGGTTTGACAGTTATTCTTCATGAAGATCATTCAGACCCATTAGTTCATGTAGATGTAACTTACCATGTTGGATCTGCACGTGAAGAAATGGGCAAATCAGGATTTGCACATTTATTTGAGCATATGATGTTCCAAGGGTCAAAGCATGTAGCTGACGAAGAGCACTTTAAAATAGTGACGGAAGCAGGTGGTAAGTTAAATGCAACAACCAGTACAGACAGAACAAATTACTTCCAAACAGTGCCAGTAAATCAACTGGAGAAGATGCTTTGGTTAGAAGCGGACCGTATGGGATTCTTTGCTCAAGGTATTACTCAAGAAAAGTTTGAGATACAACGCGCCGCGGTAAAAAATGAGCGCATGATGCGATACGACAACGTCCCTTATGGGCAAGCTTTAGAAAAGCTGCACCAAGCGCTATATGACTATGGTCACCCCTATTCATGGATGCCGATTGGCTATATGTCTGATTTAAATCGTGCGAATTCAAATGATTTGAAAGCTTTTTTTAAACGTTGGTATGGGCCTAATAATGCGACGTTGACTATTGGTGGTGCTGTAACTCCAGATGAGGTTTTACCACTTGTACAGAAGTACTTTGGCTCTATTCCAAAAGGGGAGACTGTTTCAGATGCTGCAAAGCAACCCGGTACATTAGTTGAGTCTCGTTACGTTTCTTATGAAGATAATGTATCACTACCGATGCTTAGAAAAGTGTACTCAACGGTTTATATGGGGCATAAAGACGAAGCTGCGTTAGATGCGATTGGTTATTTTGCAGGGCAAGGTGAAAGCTCAGTGTTATATCGCGAATTGGTTGATACACAAAAAGCGGTAGCGGCATTTGCATGGCATCAATGCTTTGAACTATCTTGTCAAATGGCTTTTGGTGCACTTCCTCATCCGGTGAGTGGTGAGACACTGACTAGCTTAGATAAGCGCATTGATGAGTTAGTTGCAGATTATATTCAAAATAAAATTACCCAAGAAGATGTTGATCTTTTTATCACTAAAAGAGAAGCAGAGATTGTGAGAGCGCTGCAGAGCGTGGAGGGTAAAGTTTCTATGCTGGCTAAATTTGAGACTTTCCATGAGAATCCAGGTTTCCTAACTCAACAGCTTAAAAATGTTAAAGCTTTGAAAGTTGGAGATATAAAACGTGTATTTGAGCAATATGTTGCTAATAAGGCGAATGTTGTATTGAGTATTGTACCAAAAGGAAAGCCAGAACTTATCGCGCAGCAAGACAACTATACGCCGAAGTTTTATGAGCCTAAAGCAACTGAGGAAGTACGAGACGAAGTACAACTTCCCTCGATTACTGATAGTTTTGACCGCAGCATTAAACCGCAGGCAGGTGTTGCAAAAGCAATTACATTGCCAGACTTATGGCAAGTTAAAACTGATAATGGCATAGACGTATTAGGAGCGTTTGATACCGAAACGCCAACCACAACATTGCTACTTCAGATCCCAGCTGGTCGTTTATATGACCCTGAAAATAATGCAGGGGTCGCACTTTTAACGGTGGAAATGTTGGGTCAAGCTACAACACAGAGTACGCCGTCAGAGCTGGCACAGCAATTGGCAAAATTAGGTGCTGAGATCGCATTCGAAGCGAAGTCTGAATATATTGAGATTAAGCTATCCACATTAAGTAAGAACTTAACCGCGACACTAGATATCTTGTCAGAAAAGTTGTTACAACCAAAGTTTTCGGAGTCGGACTTCGCGCGAGTTAAAAGCATGGTTTCAGAATATAGTAAATCTGAACGCGATAGCGCAAAATTTCTGGCAGATAGCGCATTATCTCAGGTGATGTATCAAGAAGGAAACTACAGTAAACCTTGGTTGCCGTCTCAAGCAGAGCTTGCGACTATTGAACTTGCAGATGTTAAATCATTTTATGCGCAGCAGATACGTCCACAAGGTAGTAAATTATCAATTGTATCCGATGTTGCACAGTCGAAATTGATGTCGGCATTAACTAGTGCGCTATCACAGTGGCAAGGAAAAGGTGAGCTGGACATGGCGCTTCCTAAATTTGCTCCCCTCGATAGTAATATCGTGTATTTGGTACATAAAGAGAATGCACCTCAGGTCCAGATCCGTGTTGCTCGCCATGCCGCTGCGGAAGATTTAGCTGCGGAGCACTTTAAAAGTCAAATCATGAACTTTGCCTTCTCCGGCAGCTTTAACAGTCGAGTGAATCAAAACCTGCGTGAAAACAAAGGATATACATATGGTATCGGAGGACACTTCTCTGGATATGGTGATGCCGGTCAGTTTGTCCTCGCTTCAGGCATTAATGCAGCAAACGTTGCTGATGCGCTGACAGAAATCCAACAAGAGCTTAGCAAGATTAGTGAGCACGGATTAACTGATGAAGAAATTCAATTCACAAGAAATTCGATCGCGCAAAGAGATGCGCTGAAATACGAAACACCAGCGGCAAAATTAAACTTCTTTGCGATGATGCATACTCATAATGTTGATGCTGATATTGTTGATGTCCGAGCTAAAACAATTGAAACAGTTGGCAAAAAAGAGCTTAATCAGCTGGCGAGCAAGTACTTTACTCCAGCCGAGATGACTTATGTTGTAGTTGGTGACACCAACACGCTAAGCAAGCAGCTTGAGGGTAAAGGCTTCACTGTAAAGCAACTGACTATTCAGTAGGTTAGTGTAATAGAAAGGATCCCAACCATGGCGAGCTTATAGAGCTCGCCATTTTTCGTTATAAGCCTATCGGTCGGTAAGCTTTACCTGCTTAGCGGTGATATAACTTTATCTCATTGTGGTATCTCGTGAGGTAAGAAATCAGTAACTTGTCAGCATGAGCATCAAGGTAGTAAATGCTAGATTCGGCATTCACGCTGGCTTTGATATCTAAGATGGTTGTTATTTGTTGATTTGCGTCAAGCTTATATACGTATTGCCGATTATAGAGGTAGATTGCACCATTGGAGGCGGTGATCGTTGGTCTTACTTTTACTTCATTGGTGCGGTTTGCAAGCTCGGATCCGGATATCAAAGGGGTCACTTGAGCCGTTTCTATATTCAGTAACGAAATATTCCGGTTACTTGATAAGGTTACTAGGTGATGGTCGTCGTACCAATCAATACTCACGATGTCATCAACCGTAATGATTTTGTTATTTTTGCCATTCAGAAAAGTAACCTCAATAATTTTGTCATCAGTTACCTTGTGAGCCCGCAGTTGAGCAACCTTATTTCCGCCAAGCCGAGTACCACCATTCTGTTCGTTATCGGACAGAGTTATTAGCACATCAAGAGACTTCCAATCTCTCACTTCAGTTTGTTTGTTGGCGACATGTTTGACGAGAATTTGCTGATTGCTTGGATCTGAGTCGATAATGGAGTAGCCCGAACTTAATGCCGCTATGGGTGAATATCGATGGCTTGAGTCTATATGCATGACCCGTAAGATTCCAGATCTTTGAAAATGGAATCATTGTAGGCAAATTCATTATCCCCAAGGTAAGCCATAATTACTTCGTAAATATTCGGTTTGGCAAAGAGGGTTGATTTACCCGTATTAAGATCGATGACATAGCTGTCATGGTCGTAGCCGTAGGTCGTCATGAGCAATTGGTTTTCTGACATTGGCAAAATGTACGAGGTGGGCTCGACCGCAACTTTTACGGCAGGCAGCTCCGTTAAGCTTTGCATGGAATAGCGTTTGATTTCACTGGTGTTGTGATCAAACCACAGCACACTTTTTTGTTTAGTATTCCAGTTCGCAGCCCATAGCAAATGCGGGAACTCTGCCAATTTTAAGGTCTTTTGCCCTGTTGAAGTGGTCACCAGTAGCTCGACTTTATCACCGATATTACGAGTAAAAATTAGCTGGTGTGACTCAGGGATAATTGCTAAAAGCTGATCCCCAAAACCATGGTTATTCGGTGTTGTGATCCTAGTTTCTTGTTGTTTTTCCATATTATAGCTATAAATAGCACCTAGGTTTGGTACGTCTAAATAGCCTCGTCGACTGTATATCAGATGGTCTTTTCCAAAATCAAACAGTGCGTTAATTAGGCCGCCAGAACAGCGAAAGAGTAACTGGTCATGAGCGCCTGTTTTTGGAGATAACTGGTGGCGGCGGTATTCGCAGATAGGGTTTTCCCCTTCAGATCGGTATAAATAATAAACCCATGTACTGTCAGCCGACCAACCTAAAATGTTGCTGCCATTCGGCAGGCTAAGTGCTCTTTCATGTTGGGTAGTAAGATCCATGAGCCTCACCTCCCCTAACGCCCCAACTTCATTGGTATCAGCTTTAAAATTATAGGCTAGGTAACGTTGATCCGGTGAGTTGTACAGTTTGCCATGATGACCTCGATACCAAGATAGTATTTGATTATGGAAAATCTCAGCGGATGGCTGTGGCTGAGGTGCACTTTTTATCTGGAGAGTTTGCTTTGTGACGAAATATAGCACGGTGATCAAAGCGGCGAGCGCAATTAAGGTGCCACAGAGTATTCGCACTCGGTAAGACTTGCTTGCTTCGCTGTTTCCTGTGGTGTCAGATGTCTTACTAGATAGCTCAATCGGTTCAGGTGCCGGTATCGTGAAACTGTAGCCTTTGCGATAGTGGGTTTTGATCGTTGGTTGAGGTTGCAGATCACAAGCCAACTGCTTTCTTAACTCGAAAATGACTCGGTTAATTGTATTGTCGTCGACAAAGTTAAGTTGCCAAACATGTTCAGCCAGTTCCTGCCGCGTAATGATCCGCTCTTGGTTACCAATGAGATACATAAGTGTTTTAAACAGCAGAGGCTCAAGTTCTTTGCGCTCGTGTTTGTTGTTGATGGTTTGTGTTGCCGTATTAAGTTGCCAACATCCTATATCAATATACTTTGATTGTGTTGCTTCAAGAACCATGAAAATACCAAGTTAGTAATCAAAAAGGCGGATATACAAATTTCGATATTATCAAAGATTTCAAAATAATATTCAGCTGTTATTGCTTATATCATTAGAAATTAATAGTTTCCCATTATTGCATGGTCACAAAACCTTCGTTTCAGCTTTAGGGATAAGCTGCTTTACTATAGAGAATTTGAAGTAAGGTAAAGTAGCTAATGAAGGGATGGTTCATTATCGGTGTGGTTGTACTGGCCTTATGCAGCTGCCACTCTATTCACTCGCAAAAAACCTACATCCATATAGTTGCAAGTTGCCCCCCTCAGGTGTTTGAACAATTGTTTATTGATGCGACAGATAGCTTAATTATATCGTCCTCTGAGGCTGAAATTCCTACCGGCATGCACACTAATACTCTGCTTTTTTCACCGCTGACAATGTCTTGGGATGTGGTGGATAAACTTTTGATTGAGTTGGATAACGCTGGATTTAAGTTTCAAGCAGATTTTTTTGGTAAATATAATCACGCTTATCGTGATAACCATATAGGCGTGTATTTTGTTGAAGGTTGTGAGTATTTTATGCGCAAGTGAGATAGATATCGAGTTCACGATGTAATGGGTAAACTATCGACCGTAAAGTGTATAGGTCTTAAGCAGTTACCGTTATATTTAAAAAACGATGCTGGTTGCTTTATTTTGGTTAGAGTGTTGCATTTGTGAGTTATACCAATTTGTCTTAATACTTGCTCAATCTGAAGGAGCAAACCTGACGCTAACTATGTTAAAAACTTCTGATTGAGAACAACTAAGTAGAAAAATTTTGCCTTGCTTATATGGATGTAGATACCTTGGAGGCAACAGGACGCGGTAGCCGTGTTATCGACAATGTTTTATCACCTCATAATAGGGTACTTAATTAATCAAGTTGGCCTTAAAGTCGGGATAAATAACTTACTTTGATAATTTTTATTGATATAGCGGTAAGTGGCAGCCTAATAAGTTCTATTAAAAATTTTTTATTTATGTCTTATTCAGTAATGTGAAAGTCTAAGTCGTTAAAGTGTTTGTTAATTCAGTGGGTTGTTATATTTAACTCCATGCTTTGAATTTCTTTATAAAAATTTTAATTTCTAAACCCGATAATCAAGTTCTTACCAATTTGTTATTTGCTCATGATTTTTTGTAATAAGGTGTTGAAAATAATTGTTATTTTGTTTTTTTTTGGAAGTTTTACTTTCTTCTTTATAAGTGTATTTTTGTGATGGCATCTCTCTATTGTTGAAGACCCACTCAATTATTATAGGTATTGGTGTGTCAAGTTTGATGCTTATAACGCCTATAAAAAGTTAGTCAAATACATACAAACCGTAACAAGTAAATAAGGTGAAAATAAAAACGCTTGTATTGAGCTTTATAGTGCTCGTAGCTACCCAAAATGTCACTGCCGTAGAAAGAATTGACGTGATAGGTCATAAGCCATAAGCCATATCCAATGCGGACACTATATCCGTGGGAAGGGGGGTAACTCTAGTAATAGCGCTGGCGCTTGGGGTGATGTATAGGAGCACATTTTGCGCCTATACATCGTACCAGTGCTGACGATATATATTAATGCAAGGAGCAAAATATTGAGTAAAAAGTCACTTTTAATTGCAAGCGCTACATTGTTAGTACTGCTCTGCCTTTATTGGACATACCTCGCCTTTGACAACATCGAGGAAAATGTAATAACTCGTGAGCCGTTGCAGTCAAATAACATTGGACAATATCAGCATACAAGCTCGGGAAGTGTTGCAACTCAGCCAGAAGAAACGCTCAGTGTGATGTGTAATGACTATGCAAGTGATATTGATGATATGGTAAGCTGGCAAGCTCTAGCTGAGCAGCGTATTCAATATATGTTTTCTTCTATGCAGCATCAGGGATTAGGCGAAAATCAGCTAGATTATATTTCAAAAGCTGCGGGCCTAGGTATACTTAGAGGTCGAATGCTAAGGCCTGAATCGAAGTATTACCAATCGGTAGATGCAATCCCTCACTACGCTAATGGTATTTTATCTCAGCGACAGGCTGATATGTTCTGGGCCTACCTTAGAAGTCAAGACATCAAAGGGTTAATAACCGCCTATCAGCAAAATCAAATACAAGCCAGCAAGCGTGTTTCTGTCTACGACACACCTGTGAGTCTCATATTGACGCAACTTCAAGGTGACAATTCCAACGTTATTTCAGAGCTTACCTCAAACGGTATTTTGGTGACATATCAAGACTTGGTTACAGCCACGCAGCTAGGTATCGCTCCAACCCTTATGGCCCAGTTACTCGATGCAAGCGGACTAACACCCAGTGAAGTTTGGTATGACGATGAGTTAGAGCATTATACATCACTAACAAATGTTGCTATTGCTGCAATTAACTCTGAATTAACTGCATTTTGGCTTAAAGAAGGAAGTCCAGCAATTGCTGACCCATTTTCGAATAATGCCCTCGATTTACTCTCACCAGCACCTACAGACAAAGCTGATGAAGTAGAGTCTATCATTCTTTTATTACTAGCAAATGGGGTGCGCCCTTCGAACGAACTTAGTAGTAAGAGGCTTCTTCACTGGCTCTCTGATGGTACTCTCGCGCAATATAAGACCCAGCTTCAACACGTAGAAAATGCAATACCGTCAGAATGGCAAGATGAGATTGAATCGGGTGTCGATAAATTATATCGCGCCGTTTTATCAGACATAGTAGCTCCTGAAAAGTTGTCTAAAGCCCATCCCTGCTTTCACTCTGTCGGGCGAGCAAAAATACAGCTAGTATTTAATCGTGAGCACGCATATGAACAGCTAAATAATGAGCAGTTACAGGCCGTTAATGTTAAAGAGATAAAACAGTCAGCTGAGAGTTTGGTTACTACAGTCACTGAACAGAATACTGATCCAAGCATGATAGTCCGTGTTTTGGGGCAAGAACCTGATTTGCTGAACAAAATGGCAGTAGACAATTATCGTTATGAACAATTAAAAGCTTTGCTGGCGAGACACACCGAACAACAAGCGCAGTTAAGCGATGAAGAAAAGGCAAAGCAAGCCAAGTTACAAGAGGCGATCACAGAAGCCTTTACGCTGGCACAAAAAGGTAATTGGCAGCAAGCTGCAGATCATATGACTGAACAAAATGCGCAAATAGAGCAGCAAGAAATGCTAAACGCTTTATTGACCATGGCCATTTCGACAAATGCCAGTATCGATGAAATAACTAGATTACTTGAAAAAGGGGCACGGCTAGGTCCCCAAACAATATTAAATTTAGTGCGAACGCACAACCTTCCACTAATTAAGGCGCTCGTTAAATATGACTTGGATTTACATTTTGTTGACCCACTAGGTCGCAATGCGTTGCTCTATGCCGTTTTATTACGCACTCCAAAAATCATGACATATTTGCTGAGACATAAGGTTTCAGTCAAGCCAGATCCCTATGGGCTAGATGCCTTAGACTTTGCACTAGAGCAGGTTGAAAATGGGGCAAGTGCCATGGAGTTAGCTGCTGGGAATAATATGAGTTTGAATGACAGCTTTTTCTATATCTCTCAGCTGCTCTACGCGGGAGCCCCTATTGAATCAAGTCACAAACAAAGGGTTGCTGCGTATCAAAATAGCAACCCGATACTATACAAAGAAATTACTTCGGCCTTTCCGAGCTTTAAACTATAGTGTCGTCTTATTTAACCTAAACCAAGAAAACAATAAGCGAATCAAACTTTAAAAGGTATTATTATGGAAAAACAAGAATCGAAATCAATAGAATTAGATGAAATTATTAAGCAATTAGAACAAGCAAATAAGGTTGAACGGAAGAAAAAAATTGAAGTCACGGGGTTTGTTTTCTTGTATCTTGCTCTCTCTGTATTTTTAAACTACTTTCCATACATGTATAAATCTGTGTTATTTGGGTATACAGCGATAACGGTGATGTATTTACTTTTGAAACAGTATCAGCAGCAAACATCAATAAACTTAATCATCAGCGCGCTCAAAGAAATTAAATAATTTTGTATTTTAATCAAATGTCGAGCCGATTAGTTGATAAGGAGGCTTTCTTGCAGTTAGGTACAAAAAGTTAACGCGTTTTAGGGAGAGTATGCGCATTTTAAGGACTTAGTTTTGATAAGTGAAAACGTTCATATCAACGGAAACGTAGATTGAAAGTCAGGCCTCTCCAAGAGTTTACCTATTATGTCAGTGCCATGTTGGTTTACTTGCTCTTGTAATACAAATATTGAAATGAGTCATGAGGTAAAATCTGATGATGGAATTTGGTGTGTATTTTGTTGAAGGTTGTGAGCCTAGCATGAGTAAGCAAGTACTCACAGTGCTTCGTTAATACTGTGAGTATTCAGACTTGGATTAATCAAGTAAGGGAAACTGCTTTGCAATGTCAGAGTCCGTGCTTTTCGCAACCCAGCCCTCTTGATTATTGAACAGGCGAATGGCAGTAAATTCTGGATCGCTACCCATATCGAACCAATGAGGCGTATTTTCTGGTACTGAGATTAAGTCGCCTTGCTGACATAAAACTTGATAAACTTTGTCGTTTAAATGCAGGCAAAATAACCCCTGTCCTTTAACAAAAAAACGCACTTCATCTTCGCTATGAGTATGCTCAAAAAGAAACTTTTGTCGCAACTCCGAGGCACTAGGGTTGCCCTTTGCAAGTGAAATCACGTCGACAGTTTGATAGCCGCCTTGCGCCTTTAATCTTTCAATATCGCTCAGGTAGGCATTAATAATGTCGTCTTGTGACATTTCAGCTGTGATATCGGTGCTAGTCTGCCATTGTTCAAAGCGTACGCCTTGCTCTGCGAGCAAAGATGCGATGATGTTTGCGTCTTGCTCTTGTTGTAAAGCTTGGCTTGGATTCTGTACCTGGTAGATAGTCAGTTGACTCATGAAAATGCCCCTTCATCAAAATGGTCAAAGCTTGATATAACTGGATGTTCAGGTGATGTTGCTTGTGCATCTCTAAACAGTTGTAATGTTTGCATGCCAGCGGCCTTTGCCGCGTCTAGCTCGGCAACGATATCGCTTAAAAAGAGGATTTGCTCCGCTTCATACGGTAGGGTTGCAATAATATGCTGATACGCCGAAATTTCCTGCTTGGCACCCACTTTAGTATCAAAGTAGTCACTAAATAGCGGGCGAATATCACCATAGTCTGAGTGCGCAAACAGTAGCTGCTGCGCTTTCACTGAACCCGACGAATACACGTAGAGGTCGCGGCCATTCGCTTTTTGTTGTGTTAAAAATTGGTAGGCATCTTCATACAAATGTCCGGTAAAATCGCCGTTTGTATAGCCAAACTGCCAAACGAGACCCTGTAGCTGTTTTAATGGCGTGATTTTTTTATCTGCGGCGATCCACTCAAGTAGCGCGGCAATCACGGTATCAATATCAGCGTTGGCATTATCCAATTCTGCTCTGACGGCACTAATTTGCTCGACAACGGCGGTGTCATGCTGATGGTCGCGAATAAATTGCGGTAAATGCGCAGCGGCATACGGGAATAGTATCTCTTTAACAAATGAGATACGGGTAATTGTCCCTTCAATATCTGTTAAAATGGCTTTGATCATTGGCGCCCCTCCAATTTAATGCGTTCTAATTCGCAGGCAAATAAAAACTCTAAGCCCTCAATATGACGACGAGTTTCTTGCACTGTGCGGCCCACGGCGTATAACCCGTGACCTCGGATCAATACACCGTGTACAACTGGTGTAGTTTGATGAGATTGCGCCACCCGCTGTGCTAGTCTCTTTATATCCTGATCGTTATCAAAAATAGCAATGGATAGGGTTTCTTCATGAGATTGAATGCCAGACAGTGACTTTTGCATTTCATAACCACGGATCTGAAATTGATCGCCTTGAATAAGCCGTGATAACACAGTCGCAGCTACGGAATGCGTGTGTAATACACACTGTGCACCCGCACATAAATCATATAATTTTAGGTGCAATGCGGTTTCGGCTGAAGGCTTGCCACTACCGGCAATGATGGTGCCTGTGGCGTCTAATTCCAGAAATTGTTCTGGTGTTAATTTACCTTTATCAAAGCCGCTGGCCGTGACAACAAAGCCAGAGTCTGTTTTGATAGAGAAATTACCACCAGTCGCGGGAACCCAGCCTTGCTGAGCAACCCAAGCTCCTGCGTCGATAAGCGCGAGTTTTGCGGCTTGTGTGTGCATAGTTAACACCTATAAATTAAATGCGTTTGGACGGCTATACATCTATTTTGAGCAATGATAGCATCCACTCACGATTAGCACCATAAGAAAGAGAGTGTTGCAGTGAAAAGTAAGTTACCTCAGGTTGGAATTAGTATCTTTAGCCAAATGACGGCATTAGCGAACGAGCATGGTGCGATCAACTTATCGCAAGGCTTTCCGGAGTTTGATGCGCCTGATTACCTAAAGTCACAATTGAGTCACTATGTTGGCGAAGGTCAAAATCAGTATTCGCCTTCTGCCGGCATACCGAGCTTGCAAGCACAAGTTGCGGCATTAATTGAGCGTCGTTATCAGGTGAGTGTTTCAGGACAAGAACAGATCACGGTGACCTCCGGTGCAACGGAAGCACTCTTCGTGGCAATTCAGGCAATAGTATCTGAAGGGGACGAAGTTATTGTATTCGATCCGGCTTATGACTCCTATGAGCCTGCAATTGAACTTGCTGGCGGAAAAGCCGTACATATTGCATTGACCGCGCCACATTACCAAATTGATTGGCAACAAGTCGCAGAGAGTATCAACCCAAATACCCGTGCTATTATCATCAATACACCGCATAACCCGTCGGCTAAAACGCTGAAGCCGTCAGATTTAGAGCAACTAAAACAGCTGCTAAATCAGCATGACTTGTTATTGATCAGTGATGAAGTATACGAGCATATTACCTTTGATGGTTTGCCCCATCTGAGCGCATTAACTGATCCTGCATTGTTTGAGCGTGCGTTTGTGATCTCTAGCTTTGGTAAAACCTTTCATAGTACAGGCTGGAAAATGGGTTACTGTGTGGCGCCAAAGCAAATGACTGTTGAGTTTAGAAAAATCCATCAGTATGTAACGTTCTCAAGTTTCACTCCGGCACAACTTGCATTGGCTGATATGCTTGCTGAACACCCTGAGCACGTTGATGAGCTGAGTGGGTTTTATCAACAAAAACGCGATGTACTGGTTAAGGCGTTAGCGTCAAGCCGATTTACGCTATTACCAAGTGAAGGGACTTATTTTTTGCTTTTGGATTACAGTGAAATTTCTGATCTTGATGATGTTGCCTTTTGTCACTATCTGGTGGAAGAGGTTGGGGTTGCGGCAGTGCCACTCAGCGTTTTTTACCAACAAGCACCTGAAGACAAGGTCATTCGATTGTGCTTTGCTAAGGAAAATCAGACATTAGAAGAGGCTGCAAAACGCTTATGTCAACTTTAACCGTTACCCTTGTTCAAACAGATATCCAGTGGCTTTCACCTGAGGCCAACTTTACCCATATTGAACGTTTGCTAGAAAATGTCGAGCCAAGCGATTTAATTTTGCTACCAGAAACATTTGCTACCGGCTTCGCCGTAAAAGAGCCGGATGCTGAGCGCTATGCTGATGCAGCCATCGAGTTTTTACAGCAATGTGCTCAGTGCTTTGAAGCTGTTGTAGCGGGCAGCGTACTGGTTCCGCAAGGAGATAAAAAGGCTAACCGTATGGTGTGGTGCCAGCCGGATGGAAAGATACTTCATTATGACAAAAGACACTTATTCTGTTTGGGTAATGAAGGCGATTTTGTCGTTGCTGGTGAGCACCGTGAAGTGTTCGAATTAAAAGGCATTAAATTCTTACCGCAGATCTGCTATGACTTACGTTTCCCAGTATTTCAGCGCAATCAGACCGATTATGAGGTTATGGTTAATATTGCAAACTGGCCAGCGGCACGCCGAAATCATTGGGATACCTTACTGGCTGCTCGCGCAATCGAGAATCAGTGCTTTGTGCTTGCGGTAAATCGCGTAGGTGAAGATGGGTATGGCACTGCGCATAATGGTGGTACTAAAGCGATTGACTTCAATGGTAATAGCATTGTTTCGGCAGCAGATGACCAAGCAGAAGTTATTACCGTAAAGCTAAAGCTGAGCGATTTGCAGCAGTATAAAGCTAAATTTCCAGCCCATCTCGATGCGGATAAATTTACGCTGGCATAATACACATTGGTACAGGCATAACATGCCCAACTAAAAGGCTTAGTTGGGCATGTTCTAACTCGAAACTCAACTGGCCCTAAGATGCATTATATTGATGCACAAGCAATTCACCTTCTCTACCTGTGGCGCTGTAATCATTTTTTGATAAACGGAAATAGCTCAATTGGGAGCGCATTTCATGGGCTTGCTCGGCCATTTGTCTCGCTGCTGCCATCGTTTCTTCGGTAATTGCAGAGTTTTCTTGAATAAGATCTGTCAGCCTTTGCACCACCAAATCCACTTCTTTAATGGCTTGCTGCTGCATTGAAGTTGACTCATTGATTTTAATGATGTTGTTATTTACATCACTCACGGCACCAACGATTTGTTGCAGCTTTTCACCGGAACTATTGGCAAGTTCAGTCCCTTGCTCTACCTTCTGATTACTGTTTGAGATAATTTCTTTGATTTGCTTTGCAGAGGCGGCGCTACGCCCTGCCAGCTCTCGTACTTCGTTTGCAACGACTGCAAAGCCACGGCCATTTTCTCCCGCTCGTGCCGCTTCAACGGCAGCATTGAGTGCCAGCAGGTTGGTTTGAAACGCAAGTCCATCAATCACCGATACAATCTCATTAATGTCTTTACTGGCTTTGTTCACTTCAATTATTGCAGCTACGGTTTGGGCAGATAAACTGCCTCCTTCTTTGGCTATGTTTTCTGCGTTTGTTGCCAGTCCTACGGCATCACCAGATTGGTTTGAAACCTTAGTGAGTTCATCTAACATATTACCAGTGCTGGCACTGGCTTCTTCTAAGTTTGCTGCTTGCTCTTCTGTGCGTTGACTGATTTCAGTGTTACTCGCCGCTATTTCTCCGGCACTTTGAGCAACATAATTTGCAGCGGCTTGGATCCCTTCGATTACACTGGTGAGTTTTTTAATTGTGGTATTGGTGTCATTTTGCAAAGACTTAAACACACCAAAATATTCACCATTTACTTGATTACTTAAGTCACCCTGAGCAACGTTGGCCAACACGCTGCTCACTTCGGAGATTGCCCCAGAGACCTGTAAGGTCGAGTCATTTACATTCTCTTTAAGCTGTTGCAGCTGACCTTGTAGTGGCAACTCTATTTTTTGACTAAAGTCTCCTTCGGACATTGCGCCCATTACGCTGCCGAGTTCTTCGATGACCTGATTGAGGTTCTCGACTGAACGGTTGATATCACCTTTGAGATTATCAAGCTGGCCAGACATCGCAGATTGAATGGTGCGGTCGAATCGACCATGGCTAATAGCCATCATCACCGTAGAAATTTCCGAGATAGCAACATCAACGGCGGTCACAGAAGCATTGATATTATCTTTAAGTTGCGCGAGCTGGCCCGTTGCTACCACATCCACTTGTTGTTTAAAGTCGCCGTTGCTGACGCCAGCCATCACAGTGCCTATTTCTTTCATTACTCTGTCTAGGTTTGCCATGCTGGAGTTGATATCTTGTTTTAAGGTATCTAATTGGCCTGCGAGAGGGGCATCGAGTTGCGCAGAAAAGTCGCCTTGGCGTAGTGCAGACATAATCGTGCTGATACCGTCAATCGCACTGCTAAGGCTGCGTACGGAATTATTTACCGAATCTTTAAGTTGCGCTAATTTTCCTTTAGCGGGCACGGTGACTTGTTCCTTAAAGTTACCTTGCTCAATATTGGTCATCACATGAACAATACCGTTCATAGTCGAATTAATCGATGCCAAAGAATCGTTAATATTATTTTTGAGCTTGTCTAAATCGCCAGACATGGGGGCATTAAGTTTGGTATCGAAGCGACCATTTGCCATATCAATGGAAATTTCGTTGAGCTCAGAAATCGCTCGACTTAACGTATTAGCACAATGGTTAGTGGCTTCTTTTAGGGTTTCAAGCTCGCCCCGACACGGTACTTTGATGCGGTCGTCAAACTTGCCCGAGGCCATTTGATTCATGACGCGATTAGCCTCTGTAATAGAAAGCTGTAAGGCATCTAGTAGTGAGTTGAATGCCTGTGCACTGTTACCTATTTCATCATGACTACGAATGGGGGCACGCAATGAAAAGTTACCTTCCTGTTCAACTGATTTCATGGTTTCTACCAACTCGTGAACAGGTTTGGTAAGTGTTTTTGAGAACCAGTAGGCGACGATCAGTACTAATACTATAGTGACCGCTAAAATAATCATCAGGTATTGAGAGAGCGAGGTGATAGAAGCAAACGCTTCCGCTTCGTCAATTTCGGCAAGCAGTGCCCAGCGCGTATTAAAGACTTCCACTGGTGTATAGGCAGATAACACGGCTTCGCCGTTGTAGTCTTCAATAACCTGTTGTCCAGATTGATTATTTAATGCTTGAGAGACTGCAAGGGTGGCTACCTTGCCGCGTTCAGGGTATCGAAATGAATTCACCACGGAATGATGTTGTGGATCTAAGAATGAGTCTGAACGCATCAGGCCCTCAGGGCCAACTAGGTAGGTTTCACCACTTTCTCCCAAGCCTTCTCGCTCGGTCATAATGGCATTGATGGCATCAATAGATAGCTGTGCAGCTACAATTGCAACGGTTTGGCCATTCACCACGATAGGTTTGGCAATAAAACTAGCGGGTGCATTATAGGAGGGGAGGTATTGTTTGTAGTCTGCGAAAGCGCTGATTGTTGGATCCGTTGAGTCCTTCAGTTCTTGATAAAGAGAAGCTAGATTACTATTGGCATAAGGACCCGTTTCTAGTGACGTAGCAAAATCAACCTCTTTAAATACAGAATAGACAATATTTCCATTACTTGGGTCAATGATAAAGATATCGTAAAACTCATAAATGTCGGCGATGTTAAGCATATATGGATGGTAACTGCGGTGAGCAAGGTCATAACTATCTAAGTGACCGGTTTCAATAAATTTGTATTTTTCGCCAACTGGGTAGGGGTTGCTTGCTAAGTAACGTGCTTGCAGCGCAAGCCCAGACTCTGAAATGTTACCAATTAGCCTTGCCGTGCTCGTATCTTCGGGGTTTTCTTGATTGAATTTAGGTACGAACACTTCATCATAAAATCGAGATAATTTGGCATAGTTAATATCGGCCTGAGCGCTAGGAAAGCTGGTAATAAACTCTTGTGCAATCACAGGAAGTAATGGGTTTGCCGTAAAGGCATCGAGTTTATCATCAACGGTCTTAAAGTAACGATTAACCGCGCTTTTTTTAATCTCACTAACGGCACCAAGTTGTGAATATACTTGCGCTGTCATGGCATTCGATGCGGTATTAAGTGCGATGGAAATAATTACTATCAACGGCACGAGCGCGACGATTAGAAATGCAAAAATCAGCTTTTTAGTTAAATTAAGAGAGTTAAAAAATTGCGAAAACCCAGACATAACCTAATTCCTTGTTGCTATGGAAGTACCTATAACAGCATAGAACAGTATTGATTAAGATCTAGACAAAAAATAAAAAACCCGGCTATCTAGATAGCCGGGCTTGTAAACTTAACGTTTCACGCTTCAATCGTGCTACGTATTAGTGTTTCCAATGATAGGTATGGGCCTTTTCTTCCATATACTCAGCAGTTGCTGGATGCATTTGGGTTTGTGCGCCATTTTCAAAGAAGAAAGGCTGACGTTTATTGTCATAGTTGCCGATTTCATTCATGGTGGCCGCATCGTAGATACGGCCATTGATCACGGTGTAGGCAACTTTCTCTGAATCACGGATGTTAGACAGCACATCACCATCTATGATGGCAAGATCGGCGAGTTTTCCCTGTTCGATCGTACCGAGGTCACGGTCCATACCTAGATATCTTGCACCGTCGATTGTACCGCTGCGAAGCGCCTGCCAAGGTGTAAATCCGCCTTGTGCCATAGACCATAATTCCCAATGTGCAGCTAGACCTTCACGCTGGCCGTGAGCACCAATGTGCACAGTCACACCCTTATCGCGAAGCTGTTTTGCGGTTTTGGCGACATTGATATGGTTATAGTGACGTTCAGGTGCTTTGCTTGGACGAATTGATCTTGGCTTTACCACATACTCAGGAACGAAGCTCATTAAGCGCTCGTTTTCCCACACATTAGTGTGTTGATACCAGTATTCTTCGCCAGAGATACCGCCATAGGCAACAACGAAAGTTGGTGTAAAGCCAACATTTGTTTGTCCCCACATTTGTTCGATATCAGAGTAAATATTCGGTATCGGTAGGGCATGTTCAACACCAGTATGACCATCGACTATCATGTTCATGTTGTGTTGGAATTTTGAACCACCTTCAGGCACAACCATGATTTCCATGTTCTTCGCCGCTTCCAATACTTGCTGACGTGTCTCACGGCGAGGGTGGTTGTAACTCTTCACTGAAATAGCGCCAGCGTCTTTTAGGCGTTTAACGTGGAACTCTGCGTCTTCAAGGTTACTGATTGGTGTTTTATAACCCGGCGCGTGACCAGCATATAAAATACGTCCAACAGAATAGGTACGTGGCGCGACCGTTAAACCCGTTCTTTGTAGTTCTGCCATAGAAAATACCTCGGCAGAGTTATTTGATGGATCATGGATAGTCGTTACACCAAAGCTAAGATTAGAATACTGATTCCAGTTTTGCTGTGGCTGTAGGTTATAGCTACCGTAACTGCCATGTGCGTGGGCATCGATAAGGCCTGGGATCACGGTTTTACCGCTAATATCCATTACTTTAGCTGTGCTAGGAACGTCTAGCTCACCTTGCTTACCGACTGCAACGATGCGATTCTCTTTGATTAGGATCACACCATTGTCGATGATTTCTTGTTCGTTCTCAGCGTTACGCATAGTCACTACTTTACCGCCGACTAACGCAATCATACCTTCAGGCTTATCTGCTTTTTGCTCAAAACTCAAGTCGATACCTTCAGCGGTTAGCTCGTCGGTGTTGTCAGATGCACCATCGACGAAAGCGAAAGTGTCAGTCAGTTTGCGCTGATAAAGTGTGGGACCAAATGCCCAAGTTAGCGCGCTGCTGTCCGCTTTCCAATTTAGGAAATCACCAGAGTACTTTGACACTTGCTTAACTGGGAAAGCTTTCTCACCCTTGTTAATGGATAAGGTCTTACCTGTACTGGTAAAAGGTGCAACAAACGTATTGAAATGCTCGATAAATGCAACATATTGGCCATTTGGAGAGACCTTAAAGTCAAAGACGTAATCACCTTTGAAGTGGCCACGTTCTTCTTGACCATTGAGGTTAACACTTTTTAGTTCGCGATGTGTTTCATCACTCATGGTGGAGAAGTAAATGCGCTCAGAGTCGGCTCCAAAGTGCGGATTGTCGCCGCGTTTAATGATGCGTTTTGCTTCACCGCCGTTGGCATTAACTAGATAAATCCCTGGATGCATTGACCAGTCACCGCTTAGCAAGTAGCCACCGGTTACCTTTTTAAATAGCACGTTTTTGCCATTTGGTGAAAAGCTAGGTGAGATATAGTGACCAGGTTCTTGGGTGATCACTTTACCTTTACCACCGTTTGCAGACACAACACGTATTGCGCCTAAGTCTTTATCACTCCAAGTTGTGTAAACGATAGACTTGCCATCGCGAGAGTAGCTTGGGTAGAACTCAAAGTGGTCGGTTTGCTTAGTGAGGCGTTTTACTTTGCCTGACGCAATGTCTTTTACGTAAAGGTAGCCAAGCGCTTGGAATAGTGCAGTTTCACCATCAGGAGAAATTTGAGACCAGCGTGCAAGTTTGACTTTAAAAGTGTCAGGCGCGACATCTACCGCAAAGCGTAGCGCCGGTGTGATTTGTTTTTCAGCGACAACGCGAGTAGGGATGACGTTGACCTCGTGCGATGCGATATTGACGCGGTTGAATACCCCTTTCGCCCAAAAAACGAGGGATTTACCATCCGGCGTGTAAGCAAAAGAAGGTGTGTTACCATGTGCGCCATTGGCTTCTTGTAAATCGCGATCAAGGCCGGCATAAACACGAGTTTCGACGCCAGAGTGTAAATCTTTAATATATAAGGAACCGATCATTTCGTTGCCGTTATCTTCGCGTTTAACAAACGCAATAGATTTACCATCAGGACTGACGGTTGGACGAATAGCACCGCCAGCACCACGGATCACTGTCTCTTCTTCACCGGTTGCTAAATCCCAACTACGAATTTCGAATACAGCGTCGAGCGAGTTTTTGTTATATTCCCAGCGCACGCCAGAGGTCGCATCAACTGAGTAATAGATTTTCTTGCCATCGTGAGAAAAAGCGGGCTCTGCAACGTTCTTTTGCGATTTTGCACCATGTAGACGCTCGCGAACCAACACGCCTTTACCGCCGCTGATGTGATACATACGAATAGAGCCACCTGGAATGGTACGCCCCGTTACTTGACCTTGCTTAACTGCAATGTATTGACCATCAGGCGACCATGCAGGGTTGTGAACAATATTATTCACTTCTTTTGATACCTGACGCAGGTTTTTGCCATCTACGTCCATCACCCACAGGTTATCGCCACCTGCGCGATCGGAGATAAATGCGATGTGCTTGCCATCAGGCGAAAACTTAGGTTGAATGTTCCAGCCCATGTCGGATGTTAAGGCTGTTGCTTTACCACCGCCAATTGGCATGATGTAAAGGTCGCCAAGCATATCAAAGACGATGCTTTTACCATCAGGGCTAACATCTAAGTTACTCCATGTGGTTTCGTTGGTATCGATGGTGATGGTTTGCTTTTCACCTGGTGGGTTGAGCACATCCCAGCCTTTGGTTGACTTCTCTTCTTTTTGCGTGGCTGTAACGGCATCATCAGCGCTGGCTGGCTGAGCCAAACCAATCACAGCAGCACCAATAGCAATGGCTAATGGTGATTTAAAAAATGACATAGATGTTCCCTTAATTTTATAGTTATTGCCCAAGGCGAGCAGTTTGCCTCGGTTAAATTAGCGTTAATGTACATGCTTACTAAGCATGAACAAGTTTTATTATGATGTCGAACAACATGCGTTTAATGACGCTTAACCTATCGCCTCTTTACGAACAAAGTGGAGATATGCAGCGAGACTGTCTTGCCATAGCGTCATGGCTTCTGTGAGTTCATCATGGCAGGATTTGCCATCCAATAAGCGGCGCTCTGCTTTTTTCAAATTTGAACCATAGCGGTTAAACCCGAGTTGTAACGCGGTGCTGGCTTGACGATGAAGCTGTCTAATACATTGATCTTCGTCTTGCTCTAATAGCTGCTGAATATGGATGAGTTTATTACGAGCCGACAACACAAACTCGTTGTAAATCGAAGAGACTTCATCTTCACTAAATCCAGACTTTAGGGCATTTACAGCCGTTTCATCGTATAGGATATCGGGCAACTCGACGCTGACATTGGCTTTTTTGGGAGACTGAGACTCGCTAAGCGCTTGGCGTAATTTTTCTTGCTTTATCGGTTTGCCAACAATATCGCGAATGCCGAGTGCCAAGTATTCTTTAACCTCATCAGGGCTGAGGCTTGCGGTAAAGGCTAGGAAAGGGGTTCGTTTGTTTTTATGCTCACAATTTTGTAGCTGCTTTAATACTTCTTGCCCGGAAAGATCGGGTAAGTTCATGTCTAACAACACCACATCGAAATGGTGCTGTATTAGCATCTCGATGGCGCTTTTACCATTGGTTGCCAATTTAACCTTATGCTCATCTTCTGCCATAAACTCAATAGCGATTTTTTGGTTGAGATCCAGGTCTTCTACCAACAGTACTTTCAGACCGGTGATACAGTTATCGTGCTGCGGGCGCTGCTCTACTAAGCTCAGTTCACCAATGTTTAGTAGTAAATCAAAACTGAATGTACTGCCTTTGTTAAGCTCGCTTTGAATATCTAGCTGCGAATTCAGACGGTTGAGTAGGCGACTGGTAATGGCAAGCCCCAAGCCCGTACCACCCTTAACTTTACCTGCACTACTTTGTACGTATGGCTCGGTCAGCTTATTAATATCTTCACTATCAATACCTGGCCCTGAGTCCGTGATACTAAAGCGCACTTTATGCTCAATTTGTTGGTCTTTTAAAATCTCAACTTTGAGCTTTACTTCCCCTTTGTCGGTGAACTTAATGGCATTACCAACAAGGTTAATAAGAATTTGCCTCAGCTTTTGTTGGTCAAAGTAATAGCACACCTGATCGGGCAGTTCGTACACCAGTTCAAAGTGTAGTCTCTTTTGCTCTGCAAGCGGGCTTAGCAATAAGCAAAGGTTTTGTAGCCAACTTCTAAGCTCAACATCCTCTTCGTACAAGGCTTCATCACTTTGCTCCAAACTGGCGTAGTCTAGTACTTTATCAATCAGTAAATTTAGCGACTCTGCAGAGTTTACGATAGCCTCACAGTAGGCCTTGTTGCGACTATCTCTGGTGCGTCCCAGTACAAGTTGGGCGCTGCCCAAGATACCGTTAAGCGGAGTTCGTATCTCATGACTGATCGTTGATAAAAACATACCGCGCAGCTCAAGGTCTTGTTGTGCCTTTAATGCAAGTTTATTAAGGTTTTGTTCTCTTTGCTCGTTACATAACAGCGCCATGCCTGTTGCATAAAAAATGGGAGCAAGGACGCCATTGAAGAAAATAGTGATGGTAAACCAGTTCTCTTTGAAAAGCGTGAAATGCGTCACTTCTCCCATTAATAGGGTTCTGCCGGTAAATATCACCAATATAATAAGTAGAATGGTGATATAGACTATGCTGCCGTTAGGGTATTTATTTCGTGCGAAGCGGATAAAGAAATAGAGCAGGAGTGTCGCTTCAGCTAAGTGTTGTAAGTCTGAGATAAGGATCCTGTCTCTCAGGCTAGGAGAGAAAATACTGCTGTACATCAACAAAATGAAAAGCCCTGCTGTAACGCCGAGAAACACTTTAAAGGATGGGCCTTTAACCCCTAAAAACTGCCTTATCGCCATACAGTGGATGATGGAGGCCGTGAATAGCAAGGTATTAGCAATGGGAATAGTTTCCCAATTGTCAAAATAGCCGTGTAGTGCAAAGGAAGAAATCGCACAAAGCAAAACCAGAGGGTAAAAAATATAGAGCAGCGTTCCGGGAGTGCTTTTATTCGCTCGCCACGTTAAAAAGGTAAGGAGTGCCATCATTGCCGTCATGACGAGGCTGGTTAGGTAGAGGGTTTTTGGGTCGAGCATTTACCTAAAACTGCTTCTTGTTGCGAAAAAACTTAGCATAGAGGTATTCGTTGAGGCAGTAAAGCCCGTATGAAACAGAAGCTTCGATATCACGATGTCAGCGCTGTCTTCCCCCGCTGACTTGCGTCAGCAGGTTAAAGACATATGAAGCTTAGCGAATTTCGTCAGGAATATTCTGCTGAGCCCATGAAAGGAGTTCGATACGGTTACGACATTTGGTCTTACGAAATGCACTGTACAGATGCGTTTTCACCGTATGTGGACTGATATTTAGCTCTTCAGCGATCTCTTTGTTTTTCGCGCCTTTACTCATTAGCGCGATAATTGCTTTTTCTCGCTTAGTGAGCTTAACAGGTTCGATATCACCTTCGGTTAGTTTATGTAATGCATCTTTATTAAATTGCAACATGCGATTTAACACATTACACATCACGTCACGGCGATACCACAGTTGATCTTCAAGCAACAAACGGATCCCTTTCATTAGCACGTCGGCGTTGTCTGTCGTGTAAAATACACCACGAATACCGCTTAGCAGCGCACGATTGGCAAGCTCCGGGTTTTCATCTAAGTTGAATAGCACGATATCGCATTTAACTTTGAGGTTGACTAGTTGTTCTTTTAATTGACCCCAAGAATCGTTCACTGCGGTTTCGATGAAAAGTAATCGAGTGCCTTCAGGCACATCTGAGATATCAGTTCCGATAGTAACATCCAACCCTTGGGTTTTTAACAAAGGTTGTAACACATTGATACCAATGGTGTTAACCGGTTCTTTATCTAATAACAAAAAAGCACTACTGCTCATTTTTGGACACACTCTAATTTTTCCGATTTCTCAATGCTAACATGGGATTCAGACCTTTTGTATTAGAATTTTTAGTACAAGATAGAGAAATCCGCTATATAACAAAGTGAAATAATAAATCGAAATTATGTACAGAATATGTATTTAAATGTAATTTGTTGAAATAAGTAAGCTTTTAACAATTGCTGTTAATAACTTACTTATTTACATTGCTTAACAGAGAATAATCTAAACTGGTACTTTTTTCGTATTTTGATAAGGCGGCCAGCCCATTTCTTTTCCAGCTAATACATGTAGATGAAGGTGATATACGGTTTGACCACCGTGATCATTACAGTTCATCACCACGCGATATCCATCTTCCGCAAAGCCGTGCTCTTTCGCTAATTTGGCGGCAACAACATATAAATGACCAACAAGATGAGCATTCTCTTCCGTCACGTCATTGATGGTCGCAATTGCTGTTTTAGGAATAACCAAGACGTGAAATGGCGCTTGTGGATTAATGTCTCTAAACGCGAGTGCTTGTTCATCTTCGTAAATGATGTCTGCTGGGATCTCTCGATTAATAATTTTGGTAAAAATAGTTTCTGAACTCATGGTCCTTCCTTATCTGCCATATTGAATTGCTCTAGCATAGCTAACTCTCAAAGAGACTCAATAGATTTGATGCGTTATTCTAAAGTGCACCAATTAAAAGGGTAGAGATATACGCAGGTATGCAGTAATCTCATGAAAGTAATACCAATTGAATTAATTCTTCAATCAATTTGAAGGGTGAAATATCATATTAGCTTCGTTAAAAATTTCTCATTTAGAACAACTAAATAGCAAAATTTTTGCCTTGCTACTAAAGCTATTTCCCCGCTTCAAAATAGCTCATTTACTTAATACAATTGGTATAAAATGATTTGGTACTCACGAAGGAGTGAATAGATGCGCTTAAAATATACGCTTGCGACCGCTGTTTTACTGTTGTCACCGCTTTCACAGGCTGCGTTGCTAAGTTTTCCTGAAGAAATTATTCCCTTGCAAGTTGATGATAAAACCATTGAACACTCATTCTTCTCCAAAGTACGAGAGCTGGACTTAGCAAAAGGGGAGTATGCGGTCAAAATGCGTTATACCGATTTGTATGAAGTGGGCTATGACGACCACGAAACCATAGAGTCGAAGCCATTTTGGGCAAAAGTAAGTATCGATCAAGACGGCGAGTATGAGGTTGAATTTAACCGACCTGACAATGTGGTTGCGGCAAAGGCATTTGCAGATCAGCCGTTGATTATGTTGCAAGCACCCAATGAATCGTTAGCGACAACATTGGTGGTGACGCAAGAAAGACCAAGAGTAGCGACAGCGATAGCAAGTGAGCCCTCAACATCCACAGCACCTCGTTATTCAACGCCAAGCACCACCACAAGAGCCGTAACGCCAGCGGCGCCTAAGTCAGCACACCCAGATGTGGTTGGCATGTTGGACTATTGGTGGCAACAGGCAACCCCAGAACAAAAACGGTTGTTTTTAGAAAAAATAAAGGGCAATTAAGCCCTTTATCTGAATAAGTCTTAATTTGACCTGTTAGTCTTTATTAACGGGGCTCAATCAAATATGACCGTTGTGTATGTGTCAGAAGCGAACCCGCAGGCGTAACTCGTTTTTGCCCCAAAACAAGCTAGAAAATTTTGCTCAAAGGGCTAACAACTCCGTTTGCGTCTTGCTGTAAAACATGAGTATATATTTGCGTTGTCTCACATCGGAATGACCAAATTTAGATTGCACGGTTCTGATATCTGCACCACTTTGTAGTAAATGAGTAGCCAATTCATGTCGCAAGCGAAAGTTAGCATTAATAAAGTCACAAGAATCACACACAGGTAAAGTGGAGAGGCCAAAGACAGAAGAAAGCGTGACGCTGATACCACATTGGCCTTGTCAGCATTGTCGAGCAGGTATCTTGCGGCTAATTGGCGTATTCAAGTTAGATGCAACAACGGCCAAAGTAGAACGAACGAGGTGGCAGCTAGATAGCTTTTTACAATCAATGAGTTAACCTGCTTAATTGTTCAGGCTAGAGGTCTTTGTACGCGTAAAAAATATAATTGCTTATTAAGGCAAATTTAGGTGTAATGAATACATAATAAGCGCTGAGCAATGCAGGGAAAGCTTACATAACACTAGCTAGGAAAGTGAGAGCCTCCAAAAAGCCTATTTTTTCTAAGTAAGCTATAGCATAAACAACACCAACTCTGTTACACCGAGCAGGTAGCGGCTCAGTTCAACAAGCGATTATGCAACACAAATTGCGTGTCACATAAATACTAAAACGTTATGGCTAAGTAACTTCGCGTGCGGTTGTTTTAAGGAAGATTTATGATTAATGAAATTAAAAATTGGTGGAGCTCAGTACCAAAAGCCCAGAAAACTGGCCTGATTGTGTTAGCGGCATTTGTTGCGGCAGCTCTTATCATGAGTTTTGGAGTAATTATTGGCTCATCTCTGGGCAAGGCGCTCTAAAGTTGTTGCCTTTGCAAAAAGATATATTTGAGCAGTTATGGCAAAACGAGCTACCAATGTCGTTATTAGGTCTGGAACATGTGTCATCAAGCGAGCGAAGTAGTCATAACAAGGTCAGGCACAGCGACGGCTTTTCTGTTGCGGCTTCACCTTCACTACAAAGCCGCGTGTGCTGGCGGCGTTAGCCCATAGAAATTTTTATGCGAAATTCGCCTAGTACAGCCGACGACCTAAAACGTTTTTATCCGTGCGAGCTAGAGCGAACGTCTATTGTTCGCTCATAACTGCAGGTCAGGTGAAGTATTAACTTAATCATCAAGGCTGTAGAGTCAGATATGAGCCACTACACTTTAACAATTGAGTTTATGTTTTGATTCGGCCTACTTTTCGAAAGCACGCTTCATAAAGTTAGGTGTTGCTAATGCACCTTTATGAATACCTGTGTTGTAGTACTCAGTATCAAATGTTGCGTTGTCAACGTCTTGCTCGCGGAATCCGGCAAACTTTTCATCTTTACGCGCCATTGTTGCTGACCACAGGCCGCTTGGGTAGATTGGCTGTGGGAAAGGCAGGGTTTGCAGATCAACAAAGCCTACTTCCAACATTGCATCGCGCATTTCTAGTAGCAATGGCATGTGCATCAGAGGTGATTCACTTTGCTGGATCATGATACCACCAGTACGAAGCGCTGCTAAACAGCTCTTGTAGAATGCGTGATTGAATAAACCTTCACCAGGGCCAACAGGATCGGTGCCATCAACGATGATAACGTCGATAGACTCTGCTTCGGCTTCACGCATATATTTGATGCCATCATCAAACATCACAGTTGCACGAGGATCGTTATTAGACTCACAAAGCTCAGGGAAGTATTTCAAAGACATTTGCGTCACAACTTCGTCGATATCAATCTGAGTTACTTTTTCAACGCCAGGGTGCTTTAGTACTTCACGCAATGTGCCACAGTCGCCGCCACCAATGATCACAACATTTTTAGGTGCAGGGTGCGAGAATAGCGCCGGGTGACTCATCATTTCGTGATAGAAAAAGTTTTCACGCGTGCTCACCATAGTGCAACCGTCAATGATCATCAGGTTACCAAAATCCGTCGTTTCAAACATTTCTACTTTTTGAAATGGTGATTGGATTTCGTCTAATTTTTTGTTGACTCTAAGTGAAAAAGCGCTGCCATCGCGGTCGCTAATTTCTGTAAACCAACGGTTTGCTTCTAAGTTTGCCATGATTGTGTTCACACTTGATAAAAATTAAGGCAATTTTGCCAGTGCTTGCGCCTTTGCTCAATCAATTTTAGTCAACATTTTGTACTTTGCCTCATATTAGTCCTAATCAAGCATGGGCTATTTATAAGGTTTGTAAGCTAATGAAAACGCAACTTTAGGTCGCATTGACTAGCCTCGCGTATTAGAATGAAGCTTTATAAAGAATTAATTGAGAGCAGCAATGACTTGGGGTCTGCAAACAGCACGTTCTATCTATAACGTTACTCACTGGAGTGACGGCTATTTTGATATCAATGAACAGGGCCAGTTAGTGGCGTTTCCTGATGGTGATCGCACTAAGCCACCAATTCTTCTTCCAGAGTTAACTGAGCAATTTAAAGCGCAGGGGCTAACTTTGCCGGTTTTGGTGCGTTTTACCGACATTTTAAAACATCGTGTCGATACCTTGACTCAAGCATTTACTGCTGCACGAACTCAACGTGATTACCAAGGCCAGTACACTTGTGTTTACCCAATAAAAGTGAATCAGCAGCGCTCGGTTGTCAGTAAGTTATTGGCTCATCCAAGCGGTCTTGTTGGCCTTGAAGCCGGTTCTAAGCCTGAGTTGATGGCAATTTTGGGTGTGGCACACCAACCTATTACCATTGTCTGTAACGGCTACAAAGACAGTGAGTTCTTGCGCTTAGCTTGTATTGGTCAAGCGATGGGTCATCAAGTAAACATAGTCGTTGAAAAGCTCTCTGAACTAGATACCTTATTACAGGAAATCGACGATTTAGGCATTGAACCGTCGATTGGTATTCGTATTCGTCTTAATTCAGTTGGTAAGGGCAAGTGGCAAAATACCGGTGGTGAAAAAGGCAAGTTTGGTCTTACTGCTAGCCAAGTGCTGCAAGCGGTTGAGCTACTTAAGTCGCATAATCGTTTGCACTTAATGCAGTTGGTACATTTCCATATCGGCTCGCAAGTTGCCAATATTCGCGATATTCAACGTGCGCTTAAAGAGTGTGCGCGTCACTATGCTGAGCTATACCAACTAGGTGTTCCGCTGCGTATCGTTGATGTTGGCGGTGGCCTAGGAGTGGATTATGAAGGCTCAGGTTCTCGTAGTTCATGTTCAATGAATTATACGGTGGCGGAATACGCGAAAAATGTGGTGCATGCTTTTCATGATATTGCGGAGCTCAATAACATTCCGCATCCGGATATTATTACTGAATCTGGCCGAGCATTAACTGCCCATCACGCGATGCTTATCACGGATGTGATCGACGTAGAAAAAGCGCCGAATCAAGTCGAACCGGTGCAACCACAAGATACCAGCCCATTGGTGTTGCAAGAGTTATGGCATTCGTTGTCACAATTAACCCCTCGCATGGCTTTAGAAACTTATCATGACGCTATGCACTTGTTCAGCGATGCACACGACCAATACGTGCATGGTTTGATCAGCATGCAAGAGTGGGCGCAGCTTGAGCAGCTTTACTTCACGACACTTCATAAAGTGCGTGAGTGCTTAAATGAGAATGCGAGAGCACACCGAGAAGTACTAGACGACCTCAATGAAAAGCTGGCTGATAAACTGTTTGTGAACTTCTCGTTGTTCCAATCACTGCCGGATGTTTGGGGTATTGACCAGCTATTTCCGGTGATGCCTATCGACAAACTCAATCAGCCGTTGACGCAAAGAGCGATTATTCAGGACATTACCTGTGATTCGGACGGTCAAATCAACAGTTATGTTGAGGGCGCGGGTATCGAGTCAAGTTTACCCATTCCTGAGTATGTGCCGGGAGAGCAATATCACGTTGCAATGTTCTTGGTGGGAGCCTATCAAGAAATATTGGGTGATTTACATAACTTATTTGGTGACACTGACTCAGTACACGTTGAGCTTTGTGATGAGGGTTATAAACTCACTAATGCAATCAAGGGCGACAGTGTTGAAGATGTACTGCGCTTTGTTCATTATGACAAAGCGGTGCTATCTGAGAACTACGCACAGCAAGTCGCGGCCTTGTCGTTGCCAGAGTCAATTAAAGCTCAGTATCTACAAGAGTTAAACGCTGGACTTGAAGGTTATACTTACTTCGAAGATTGATTTTCAAATAGTGAAATGGAATAAATTATAGCCGACCAACTGGTCGGCTTAATTGTGTGTGATTTTCAAGGTATGATACAGCTCTGCCGTAAAACACGATGAGGGAATGAATGTCGTTTATTCGTAAAGTGATCAGCATCTTGCTGTACGCCGTTAACACTATATTTTGGTTTATACCGATCTTTATTTGTGGCTTGATTAAGCTCCTGCCCATCCCACCATTGCAAAAAGCCATGAGCTATATTGCTAAAGCGTGCGCAAGTAACTGGGTCGCGTGTAATTCAGTGAGCCAAAACCTCATTGCGCCGTATACGCTCAATGTTAGCGGATTGGATGAGCTAAAACGTAAAGACTGGTACTTGGTTATTGCCAATCACCAAAGTTGGGTGGATATCTTAGTGTTGCAGCGAGTGCTTCATGGCAAAATCCCGTTTTTGAATTTCTTTTTGAAAAAAGAGCTGCTTTACGTACCCGTGCTAGGTCTTGCTTGGTGGGCGCTCGATTTTCCTTTTATGACGCGAACCAGCAAGTCGCAATTAAAGAAAAACCCTAAATTGCGTGGTAAAGACATAGAAACGACGCGAAAAGCATGCGAAAAGTTTAAAACAATGCCAGTGAGTATTGTAAACTTCGTTGAGGGTACGCGTTACACCGAATCCAAGCATAGTAAGCAGAAAAGCCCATTCACACACCTGCTTAAACCAAAAGCGGGAGGCATCGCATTTGTGATGCAGGCCATGGGTGAGCAAATCAGCAAAGTGGTGAATGTCACCATTCATTATCCCGGTGGTGTACCAACTTTTGCAGACTTTATCGCTGGTAACGTGAAGTCAGTAGATGTTCAGGTGGAAGTAATGCCGGTCAGTGCAAACTTGGTCGGCGACTACACGAATGATCCCGAATTTAGAGTGCGTTTCCAATCCGAATTAAACGCCTTGTGGCAAGCCAAAGATGCACAACTTGTGGAGCTTGCCGATAAAAAGTAGTAGAAGGATGTTGTGATGTTAAAACAAATACTACCTAAGTGGTTTCTCGGGCTATCGGCCAGTGTGTGGCTGCTGGTGAATACCTTTGTGTGTGGTTTATTGGTGCTATTGTTTGGCATCATAAAATTGCTTGTGCCAGTTAAGTTTATCTCTACAGCACTGCACTTTTTTTACGGTATGTGGTGCAAAGGCAATTACCTTGGTTTGCGCATCGCGTGCGACAAAATCCAAGTGACCTTGCCAAAAGAATTACACGCTCAAGGGTGGTATTTATTAATTTCCAATCATCTTAGCTGGCTTGATATCGTTGTGCTTAGTGCCATGGAGGTACTACCTGCACCTAAATTTTTCTTAAAAGATGAATTAAAGTACGTGCCTTTCATTGGTACTGGTGCATGGGCTATGGGCATGCCATTTATGAAACGTGCGAGTAAAGCGCAGATCGCCAAAAACCCTAAGCTTAAAGGGATGGATGTAGAGCGTACCAAAGCCAGTTGTCGCAATTTTCGTGATCATCCCACAACGGTAATTAATTTTGTGGAAGGTACTCGTCATACTAAAGCCAAACATACGCATCAAAATAGTCCGTTTAAGCATCTGCTCAAACCAAAGGCGGGTGGTGTAGCGTTTGCCCTTGAAGTGTTATCTGAGCAACTTGATGGCATGCTCAACGCGACTTTGGCTTATGAGTTAGAGGGTGAGCATATTTGCCGTGCATTTACGCTTGGACGCTTGGATGCAATTGATGTAAAAATAGACTACATCGCGATGGAAAAAGTGCCACTTGGCAACTATCAAGCCGATAAAGCCTATCGTGTACAGTTTCAATCTTTTATGAATGAAGTTTGGCAACGCAAAGATTGCCAACTCGAAGCGCATTGGCTGCATTCGACTGAGCCAAATGACACGCTCAATGAGGAGCTAAAACAGCTATGAAGTTTGATCACCTTCATGATGTCGTTCAACCGTGGTTAAAAGAGTTACCGCAGGGCACTGTGATCAGTGCTTTATTTACCAATGGTGTCGCGGTGGTTGGATTATTGTTTTTATATTGGGTGATCCGCCGTTTAGTGCTACCCAATGTAGAAAACCTCGCGCGCCATATTTCACCGCGTAAAATTGGTCACCTTGCCCCTCAGTTAAGTAAATTTAGCGGCCGCTTTGCCTTTGTATTGTGTTTACTGGTTTTTTCCGCCTACCACGAGCGTCTATTTGTCGCGCCAGCTTGGGTGTTTGTCGTGATGGAAACACTGGTGTACGTTATGTTGGTGGTGGCATCAGGGTTTTTATTTAGCAGTTTAGTCAATTTAGGGAATGGCGTTTATAACCTCTTTCCATTCGCCAAAGAAGTGCCGATCCAAGGGATTATTCAAGTAATTAAGCTACTGATATTTATAGTTTGTTCTATATTGGTGGTCAGTATCTTGGTGGATAAATCACCGACCTATATTCTTTCCGGTTTTGGTGCTATCGCGGCAGTCATTATTTTGGTATTTAAAGATACGATTTTGGGATTGGTTGCGAGTATTCAAATAGCAGCCAACCGACTGGTAACCACTGGCGACTGGATCCAAGTTGACGCATTTGGTGCAGACGGCGAGGTGATTGATCTGGGGTTAAATACCGTTAGAGTACGTAACTGGGATAACACCGTCACCACCATACCAACTTATATGTTGATCTCTGATTCATTTAAAAACTGGCGTGCCATGCAAGAGTCAGCAGGACGCCGCATCAAACGCGCCATCCATATTGATTTTACTAGCATTGAGCCGTTGCCAGAGCAAAAGCGAGCGTCGCTAACCGAGCAATATCCACTACTGGAAAAACTTGAAGATGTACCAAGCGATATCACCAATTTAGGCTTATTTAGACGCTATGCAGAGGCCTACTTGAAGCAGCATGATGCCATCAATCAAGATTGTTTATGTATGGTCAGGGAACTTGCACCCACACAACATGGCTTGCCTCTAGAGTTTTACTGTTTTAGTCGCGATAAACGCTGGGTGTTTTACGAGCACCTACAAGCCGATATTTTGGACTACATGCTAAGCGTAATGCCAGCATTTGGGTTACGTCCATATCAAAGCGTGAGTGATTACTTTGGCGCACACCGCGTGAAAGTGCGCGCCGGTAGCAAACCAGACGCAACTTCAGAATAATCATCAAGGCCACTCAAGCGTGGCCTACACACTTCCTGCGATAACCCCAAACACCATAAAGGCAATAAGCAACTGCCATATCGCGGGCTTTAGCCATTTTAGTGCTGCAAAGCCTAATACCACCGCGGTGATATCGAGCAAGCTATGCACCGCAGAAAGCCAAATTGGTTGATAAAACGCAGCGGCTACAATTCCCACAACACCGGCATTTAAGGCCGCGCTAATACTTGCAAACCGTGGCAATGCAATAAGTGATTGCCACTGTTGGTTAAACGCCCACATTAACAGTAGGCCCGGCAAGAAAATAGCGAGCGTCGCAATCGCTGCGCCCAAAATGGGATGGGTATTGTCGACAACGGCGCCTAAAAAGCTTGCGATGGTAAACATCGGCCCAGGAATGGCTTGCGCGGCAGCATAAGCCGTTAAGAAGGTTTCTTGCGCGACCCCCTCGACACTGGTTTGTAGCAGCGGCAGCACGACGTGACCACCACCAAAAACCAAAGCACCTGCCTGATAAAACTCGGCAAATAGTTGATTTGGTAGCATGGCAAAGGTTAACGCAAATAGGCCAATAAAGAGTGCAAATACAGACCAGTTAATTTGGCTTTTTGATTGACTCGGTTTACTTGGCGCATTGCTGAATGAGTAAAAGCAACCCGCGATGACAAGCGTCATAAGCACACCCAATTGTGCGCTTAAGTTCGGCAGCATCAACAGTGTGAATGTGGCGAAAAATGCGACGAATTTGAGTGCTGTGGTTTGACAAAAGCTTTTCGCCATACTCAGTACCGCATCGGCAACGATAACAACAGCAAACAACTTCAACCCATCAATGACATTCAACGCAGTGCCCGAAAGCTGCTCAGCGGTTAATGCCAGCATGATCATGAGCAAAAAAGACGGTAGCGTAAATCCTAAAAAGGCGGCGATCCCTCCTAGTATTCCAGCTTTTTCTAAACCAATCGCGAATCCGACTTGGCTGGACCCCGGTCCTGGCAGTATTTGTGACAGGCTGATCATACTGGCATAGCGCTCGTTACTCAGCCATTTTAAGTTATCGACAAAGTGTTTTTTAAAGAACCCAAGGTGGGCTGCAGGTCCCCCAAAGCTCGTACATCCTAATAACAAAAACTGATAAAATATTTTCAGAAACATAGTGTACCTTGTGATATTGTTAACCTTGTATCCTCACATTTTTATATGACATATTTATGACTTTTGGTGCTGGTGCGCCTCAGTTGGATAAGTATTATGCGAATGACTTTTTTATCGCCCTGTTTACTTTTTTTGTTGGCGAACTTCTCTTGTTTTGCTCAGCAAATCAATGTCGCTGTTGATCACGCGCCACCGTATAGCATTATTGAAGACAATGGTGAAGTGCAAGGTTTAGTCTTAGATATATTGGCAACGGTACAGGCTCAAGCTGGTGTTGATTATCAAATAAATGCCGTTCCCTGTCCTTTCTCACGCTGTATGCGGATGATAGCGCAAGGTGAAGTAGACGTCATGGGTGGCTTGATCCGTACGCCTCAACGAGAAAAGTTAATCGACTTTGTCGAACCCGCCTACATGGCGCTGACATCTTCGTTTGTGTTCTATGCTAAGCAAGACAGCGATATTCGGGTGGAACAATATACGGATCTTTATACCAAGCGGATTGCGGTGACGCGTGGCGGCGTTTTTTACCCTCGCTTTGATGAGGACCGTCAACTCAATAAAGTCCCTGTGTTTAGTGAGCAAGTGGCGTTTGATTTATTGCTTAAAGGACGTGTTGACCTTGTGATCGCAGTGGAAGACACCGCGGAGGTGGCGATGGAAGTGCTTGGTCAGCCCATTGAAAAGTTAAAAAAAGTCTCCTATCACCACGCTCAGCCGATTTATGGTCATATGGCGATGAGCAAACGCTTCAGCGGCACCGAGCTTGCGCAAACCATTCGTTTAACGATGAAGCAATTGGCTGAAAAAAAGCAGCTTGATGCTGTGGTTGCAAAATATAAACTGCCACCAGTTTCTGAGCATATAAGCGACTTAGTCCCTGCTCATCCTTAAAAAACCAGTAAAGCTTCAGCCAGAGTTAATTGTTTATTGCAACAATATAGACAATCAAGTTGAAACGAACTCAGGTGGGAAGATGATTGCAAGAAATATGTTAATTGGTGCAGCTGTTGTGGTTGCTTTGTCTGGATGTGAAATGAATAACACAGGTAAGGGAGCGGCGATTGGTGCTGCGACTGGTGCGGTGCTAGGTAAAGCTACTGGTAACCACAAAGATAAGCGTCTTGCCATTGGTGCTGCGGTTGGGGCAATTGCAGGTGCCGCGATTGGTAACTATATGGACAAGCAGGAAGCCGCTTTTAACCAAGAGCTTGCTGGTACGGGTGTTGAGGTTGTTCGTGAAGGCGATCAAATGCGCTTAGTGTTGCCATCAAACATAACCTTTGCGACAGGTAAGTCAGCTATCAGCCCTGGTTTTTACAATACACTTCAAGGTATTGCACGCGTGATGCAGCAGTACGATAAGACATTCTTAACGATTGTCGGACATACAGATTCTACTGGTTCAGCGAGCTTCAATCAGACTTTGTCTGAACAGCGCGCAAATAGCGTAAAGCAGTATTTATTATCACAGCAAGTACTACCTGCGCGTTTGTACGCAGAGGGCATGGGTGAGTCTCAGCCAATCGCGAGCAATAGCACCGAGCAAGGTAAGGCACAAAATCGCCGAGTCGAAATTAAAATTATTCCAAACCGCGCGTAAGAAAAATCAAGGAGTGCTATGTTTGAGCACTCCTTTTTATGGATTTCGGCTGCTATAAGAATAAGGTATTTATCGAATTATCAGATAAATTAGGCCTGCGCCGATAACGCCCCCAACGCTTAGGGATAGGATTGCAGTAAACAAGAATAAATGATAACTCACTGTTTTTTCTTCTTTGTTTTCTTTATTATGGAGCATGTCGGCCAAGTCAATAAGCTTGGATTGGGAGATTTCAAACACCGCACACAAACTCATTACAGTCTCTTTACTTGCTGTCCCGTCGCTCTCGACGCGTTGAATTGTGCGTAGACTTACTCCAGAGGCATCTGCTAAATGTTGCTGAGTCCAACTCTTTTCGGTTCGCAACAGCTTTACTGTATTATTATTTATTTGCATTATTTCCTCCTTGACGAACTTAAAGTACGGTGCTGCCGTACCAGCGTCCCAAGTAGTACGCGAGAGTAAATATACAAAAACCTGCAACTAGGCCGTAGCCCATAAAAGTGAATATGACCTTGGCTAAGGTCAGTTGATCGTTCAGAGGGGGACTTGACTGGCGACCAAGTATTTTTTTTCCTTTGAGTAGTAGGCACTCAGTTTCAAAAGTAAACCCGTTAATTAAACAAAATCTAGCTTCATAGGCTTGATCTGCATAAGTAAATTTATGGGTACTATCACCGAGTAAGTGGCGTTTTTGAGAAACGCAAACATCGTCGACGAAAACATATTGAGTGCAATTTAATGCATTTGCACAACACGTAATTTGATGATCTCCATCTTGGAAATACACTTTGTAGGTGGCTCTTTCTAGCTTTTTTAAGTCAGACATATTGAACTCCCGTTAAGTTGTTGTCTCCACTGTGCCTGTTGCTCCATTAAAACACGCCGACAAGCTTACGTCAGTGCTCAAACTGTCATATGACAATAGATTTATAAAATTAATTAACTTAATGATTTAAATACTTTTATAGCGAATGTTAAGGCTGGGTAAGAAATGGAAGTCAGAAAAAGCACTGAGCCTAATAAAGTTTTGTGACTCAGTGCCTCAATAAAAAGAAGGTCATAATGTGCTTAAAGCGTGTCACACACCACTTCAGCTTTGCAGGTAATTACGCTGACATTGGTGTAACCGATACGAGTTAGTTGCTCTGCGGCAAAAATAGCACGGCCACCAGCGGCACAGTGTAAATAAATTGGTCTGTCTGCGTCTTTTTCCAGCTCTGGAAGCTTAAATTCTAGCAATCCTCTTGGGATATTTACCGTGCCGTTGGCTGCCTTTTGACTGTGTTCAGCCGGCTCTCTCACGTCGATAACCAGACCATTGTTTTGTGCAATCTCTGATTTTGCTTGTACCGCGTCAATGCAGCGTTGATTAGGCTTGACTGTCTTTAATACATCTTGGGCAGATATCAGCATATATAGCTCCTTATTGGGTTATCGGTTTCATTATGACTCACCTTTCCTGAATGCCAAGTTTCTTCAATATAACGATCATAGGGCACCAGTTTGTAAAAGCAGACTGCACTAAATTGACACAAATAAACACACTAAACCAAACCCAATGTGGGTTGACAAAATGTGTGAGCAGTAAAGAAATGGCAAACATAACACCAGCGATTAATCTAAGTAGAGGATGTAAGGTCATAATGAGTGTCATCTTTAATATTAGGTGTTTCTAATATTAGACATTGCTAATGTTTGTGTCTATACTTTAAGCGCATTTATTTTTTGGGAGTCAACATGGATCTTCAGCAAATGGCGCAAAATGCCGAACAGGCAGAAGCCTTGTTAAAGCTTATGGCGAATAAAAATCGCTTGATGATTTTGTGTGCATTGCAAAAGCAAGAGCTCAGTGTTAGCCAGCTTAACGAAATGGTGCCGTTAGCGCAGTCTGCCTTATCACAACATTTAGCCAGCATGAGAAAGGCACTAATCGTGGCGACTAGGCGTGAGGGAGCGACGATTTATTATCAGGTTAAAGATAGCCGAGTCGCTGTACTACTCGAGAGTTTATATCAGCTGTTCTGCGCCTCAAGTGCAGAGTAACTAGGAACGACTGAGATGCAAAAGTTAGATGGTGTCATTCGGTATGCTCTACAAGGCAGCTTGCCAACGATTATCTTCTTGTGCGCTGTGGTACTTGGATTATTTGCATTGCAAATGACACCACGAGAGGAAGAACCACAAATAGTGGTGCCTATGCTGGATATTCATGTGTCGGTACCAAATACTGCCTCACCAGAAGTGGCACGATTGGTCACCACTCCACTTGAAAAGTTACTGCTGCAAATTCCGGGCGTTGAACACGTCTATTCTACGACCCAAACCGGCGGCACGGTTGTTACTTTAAGATTTCATGTGGGTGAAGACAGAGAGAAAGCCATTCTCAACACCTACACTAAGCTGTATGCCAACCAGCATACTATGCCGGGAATTGTCACTCAGTGGCAGATCCGCCCAATAGAAGTCGATGACGTTCCGATTCTTATGCTTGGACTGACAAGTTCCAAGCCGCAACTATATGATGACTACGCACTAACGCGTTTTGCACAAGAGCTAGCTATCCAGTTACAGAGCATTGCAGATACCAGCGAGGTTTCAGTTATTACCGGGCGCACGAGAGCACTTAGGGTTGAGTTGAACTTAGCTGCGCTTGCCGCACATCAAACAACACCAATGGATGTTTTAGGTGCTATCCAAAGTAGTAATCTAGTGACACGAGTCGGGCAAGTGACGGCAGGCAGTAACACAATTGCCTTTGAATCAGGTGATGTCCTTCGTAATAAGTCGGCACTTGAAGGGCTCACGGTAAATGTAATTAATGGTCGTGCCATTGTTTTAAAAGAAGTTGCTCGGGTTATTGATGGTCCTAGTGAGCCCGATAGCTATCAGTGGTTAGCAAGCAGCGACAGCCAGGCTGATGCACCATTAGTGACGATTGGCGTGGCGAAGCAAAAGGGAAGTAATGCGGTAACGGTTGCAGAGCAAAGTTTAGCGCTTGTGACCCAGCTACAACAGGAGCTCCTTCCTGCTGAGGTATCGGTAAAAGTACTAAGAAACTATGGTGAGACGGCCAATGACAAAGTCAATAATCTTACCTCTAGCTTGGCCTTTGCGGTATTTACCGTTGTGATATTTGTCGGTGTATTTTTAGGTTGGCGGCCTGCCATCGTTGTTGGTCTTGCAGTGCCAATTTGCTATGGCATTACACTTGGGTTGGACTTTGCGTTTGGTTACACCATTAATCGGGTCACCTTGTTTGCGCTTATTTTGTCGCTGGGATTGTTGGTCGATGACCCAATCACTGGGATTGATAATATTAGCCGCTTTATTCATCGCGGCGCGGCAGCTGACACAGATCATAACATTGTCGCTGCTATGGTCGAGATCAAATCTGCGCTTTTGATGTCAACGTTAACTATCATCATGGCGTTTATTCCATTGGCGTTTATTACTGGCATGATGGGCCCATATATGGCACCCATGGCATTTAACGTCCCCATTAGTGTCATTGCCTCGATGTTAGTGGCTTTTTTAGTGACGCCTTGGCTATCTAAAAAGCTACTCAAAGCGGATTCAAAAACAAGTGAAGTCGCGCCTCAAGACTCGTACTACAGCAAAATCATGCTGCCAATTTTACAAAACCCCCGCAAAGCCAAATGGTTATTATGGGGTGTGTTAGGGTTATTTGTTGCAAGTGTGAGCCTCCCTATTTTTAGGGCCGTACCACTGAAATTGCTGCCGTTTGATAATAAAAGTGAAATCCAAGTATTGATAGATATGCCCGAGGGAACCAGCCTTGAGCAAACGGCCGCAATGACGAGGCAAGTACAGCAAATCGTTTGGTCAGAAGCTGAAGTGACCGACATCGCCGCTTTTGTCGGCAAGCCTTCCAGTATGGATTTTAATGGTATGGTGCGAGGCTATTATCGTCGTAGTGGTACGCATCTTGCCGAACTTAGGGTGTTACTGGTGGATAAACGTGAACGCGAACATCAATCTCACGCCATCGTCATGCGACTGCGTGAAAAGCTTCAGCCTTTTAACCAAACTTTGACGCAAGTAAAAGTGGTGGAAGTGCCGCCGGGACCTCCGGTATTAAGTACACTCGTTGCTGAGGTTTATGCAGATCCGTTTGTTGCTCGTGAAACGCAAGAGCAAGCAGCCCAGAGGTTAGCACATCGTTTAAGGCAGGAGCCACATGTGGTTGAGGTTGACACCTCAATGGCTTCGCCAACATGGCTAAAGCGGTTTGTGGTTGATAAACAAAAGGCTGCGTTATCAGGTGTGGCCACAGAGGATATTAATCAATCTTTAGTGGTTGCAAGCAGCGGCATGTCAGCAGGCTTTTTATATACTCAAGGTGAGGTCGCAATGGTGCCTATCGAGTTAGGTGTGAGTTACGCGCAGCGTAATCAATGGCAAAACGTATTGGCGATGCAAGTTCGTGGTCGTCAGGAGTTGGCTAAAACCACTCAAGAATACGGCTTAGAGCAGGCTGCGAGACCCCTTGTGGCGATTGGTGAACTGGGCGAATTAACATCTATTCCTACGGCTCCCGTGATCCTTCGAAAAGACCTACAAGAGGTGATTTATGTGTTTGCGGAGCTAAATGGCCGCACGCCAGCTGAGGTGATTGCCGATGTGGTTGCGGATGAAAACCAACAGATAACACCGAGCAATTGGGCATCTCGCACCTTTTTACACAGTGGCGGAGGAGTCACTTGGTCAATGTTTGAAGGAACCCATTATACCTTTAAAGGCGAAGGTGAATGGCGCATTACCATAGATGTGTTTAGAGATATGGGGATCGCATTTGCATTTGCACTGGTGGCGATATTTATCATCCTGCGGGTACAAACGGCATCTAGTAGCTTATCACTTATCATTATGTCGGCTATTCCCCTCACTATGATAGGGATTATGCCGGGTTTTTGGTTACTCAACCAGTTTGGTGAGCGTGTGGTTTCAGGTGCGCCAGAGCCCGTGTTATTTACAGCGACCGCGATGATAGGGATGATAGCGCTGGCCGGAATAGTGGTGAGAAATTCCCTGATTTTGGTGGAGTTTATTAATCAGTCTCGAGCGGCTGGTATGGCACTTATCGATGCATTGATTGCGGCGGGAAGTGTAAGAATGCGACCGGTATTACTTACAGCAGGTACGACGTTATTAGGCAATTTAGTGATTATCTTAGATCCCGTTTTTAGTGGCCTCGCCCTTGCTATTATCTTCGGGATCATTGCTTCAACGTTATTTTCACTGTTGGTCGTGCCTATCGTTTACTATTTAGTATTCAAATCATCATCGACACCTAATCAACCCCTTAATGCCTCATCAGTTCAGGAGTCTTCTCATGTCTCGTAATAAAATCTTTATTCCTGTTCTTGCTATTTTTTGCCTATTATTGATGGTCGTATGGCTCGCTGGTGGATTCCAAAATAAGCTAGCTCCGGGCAATAAGTCCGAACTTCCCGCCTATCAAGGAACACGTTATACAGTACAAAAGTCGCTGATTGCGATGATTGAACAAGTTCCCGCGAGTGTGGTCGCAAAAGAAAATACGTTAGTGTCCAGTCGGTTATTGGCGGAGCTTAAAACGCTTAACGTCAGAGCCGGTGATAAAGTCACTGCGGGACAGCTGATAGCAACACTCGATGATGCAGAGCTTAAAGCAGAGCTGCAAAGAGTGGCAGCGCAGCAAGCGGCAAATTCAGCCAAGCTAGAGCAAGCAACTAAGCAGTTAGTACGCAATAAATCTCTTAATGAAAAAGGGCTTATCGCGATTAACCAAGTGGATGAGTGGCAAGCCACAGTGAACGAGTTACAAGCGCAAGATAAGGCATTGCAAGAAGCGTATCGTAGCGCTGAAGTCGCGCTGGGTTACACGCAAATCACAGCCCCTATTTCGGGTAAAGTGGTGGCGCGCTTACAAGAGCCGGGCAGCATGGTTAGCCCCGGTGGCGCCATTATTTCGTTATTCAACCCATTACAATTGCAGATTGAAGCGCCAATTCGCGAGAGCCAAGTTAAGCATATTCAGCTAGGAAGCGAGATTAAGGTACGCATACCTGCGCTAGACATAAGCCAAACCGCGCGAGTGTCGGAAATGGTGCCAATTGCCGACAGCCAAGCGCGCAGCTTTATTATTAAACTGGATATGCCTTTGCTGCAAAAAGTGGTGCCTGGCATGTACGCGCTGGTTGAACTTGTGCTTGGCGAGCAGGCGGTTATCCAAATTCCAACTAATATGATCAGCAAGTATGGTCAATTGGCGATGGTTGAGGTAATAGAAATTGGCCAGCTTCACAAACGCTACCTCAGGTTGGGCGAAGAGACAGGTAATAAAACGATTGTTATTAGTGGCCTAAACGAAGGTGATCAGCTAGCTGTGCAGCGATAGTTAGCTGATCCGAACTTTTAAATAAAGGAAGCGATTTCGGCGAGTGATTTTTTCACTGTTGCGTGCTCTGGAATAGTTGCATCATCACTTGGATAACCCGCAATCAATAACATATAAGGACGTTCGTTATCTTTATCTCTACCGCACAACTCGCTTAAAAAGCTCATAGGTTTAGGTGTATGGGTCAGTGTGGCAAGTCCTGCATTATGCAGAGCTTGGATAAGAAACCCAGTAGCGATCCCAACCGATTCATGGACATAGTAGTTGGTATTTTTGTCTTCCGCGTGGATCCCACCTTTTTTCTGACTAAAAATAGCGATAAGCCAAGGTGCATGTTCTAAGTAGGGTTTTTGTGCATCTGTGCCCAAAGGCTTTAGTGCGTCCAGCCACTCATCTCCCGCACGGCCTTGGTAAAACGAGCGCTCGAGGTCTTCGGCTGCAGCTCGGATCTGTTTTTTCTTTTCTGCGCTGCCAATCGCCACGAAATGCCATGGCTGATGATTTGCACCACTAGGGGCAGTGCCCGCTGCTTTGATACAAGTTTCGATGATTTCTTGCGGTACTGGGCGGTCGCTAAAAGCACGGATACTATGACGTCTCTTACTGTTCTCCAAGAATGCTTCCGCACGACTTAGCATTTCCTCGTGAGGGTATTCAATAAAATCCGTCAATGGGTGGTTGGCGTGATCTTGCATGTTAGTTTTCCTTGGGTGTTGTAAACTAAGAATGCTTCTTAGTGTTTCAGTGTTTACTTTTATTTGCAATTGATATGTTTATGTTAATTGTCACTAACCTAGGGAAATGTTATAAAAAGGACAATAATAAAAATCCGGACAGGAAATAAAAATGCTCGAAATCTCAGGACTTTCAAAAACCTATGACAATGGCGTTCATGCTTTGAGAGGTGTAAACCTGACTATTCCAAAGGGAATGTTTGGTTTACTCGGACCTAATGGCGCTGGTAAATCTTCGTTGATGCGCACGATTGCCACATTACAGTCGGCAGATGCAGGCACTATACAGTTCGATGGTGTAGATGTTTTAAAGGAGCCAAAGGCACTTCGTGCACGTTTAGGCTACCTGCCGCAAGACTTTGGTGTTTACCAACGCGTTAGTGCGTATGATTTATTGGATCATATGGCAATCCTAAAAGGGTTAAATAATAAAAAAGAGCGTAAAGAAGCCGTTGACGGATTGCTCGCACAAACTAACTTATATGATCACCGTAAAAATGCGGTAAGCGGATTTTCCGGAGGTATGCGTCAACGCTTTGGTATAGCACAGGCACTGCTTGGCGACCCTGATTTACTCATTGTGGATGAGCCGACGGCGGGACTAGACCCAGAAGAACGTAATCGTTTCCACAATCTACTCGTTGGCTTAGGTGAGAGTAAAGTAGTCATCTTATCAACGCATATTGTAGAGGATGTGTCTGAGCTATGTCCGAATATGGCTGTATTGGCGAGCGGACAAATTTTACTTGAAGGTAATCCTATTGCACTCACGGAGCAGCTACAGGGAAAAATCTGGCGTAAGTCGGTCACACTTGCAGAAGCGAAAGAAGTAGAGCAAAACTTACCGGTTATTTCTAAGCGCTTATTCGCGGGCCAGACCTTACTTAATGTATTTGCTGATCAAGCACCTGAAGGCTTTGAAGCGGTACCAGCCGATTTAGAGGACGTCTATTTTTCTACTCTGCATACTCATCGAAATAATCAAGCAGCGTAAGGAGTAGGCAGATGCTATTTAAAATGATGCGTTTTGAGCTACGGTATTTTGTCCGTCAGCCTTCCTTTTATGTGACTTCTCTGATTCTATTTTTACTCACCTTTTTTGCGTCAGTTTCGGACTCAGTACAGATTGGTGGTGGCAGTAACGTCAATGTAAACTCGCCCTATGCCATCTTGCAAACCGTTGCCATCATGACCATTTTTTCCATCTTTTTGGTGGTTAACTTTGTTGGTAGTGCGGTAATAAGAGACGATCAAAGTAAGTTCAGTGAGCTTATTTTGAGTAAGCCTTTGCACTTAGCTCAGTACCGATTGGGTCGTTTTCTCGGCGCTTATCTTGTTACTTTACTAGTATTTTCAATGTGTTTAGTGGGGATCTGGGTAGGCTCAGGCATTGGTGGTTTAGTCGGTTGGCTAGATACCGAACTGATTGGGCCTAATAAACTCAACTATTACTTAACGCCACTATTTGTCATCGCGGCCCCTTCACTGTTCTTTATGGCGAGCCTATTTGCGCTGGTGGCGCAAAAATTTAGAACCATGATAGCAATGTACTTAGTTGCTGTGGGTTTGTTTGTGACTTATCTTGTGGCAAATAGTATTTTTTCAGATATTGAATACCGTACTATTGCTGCGTATTTAGACATGTTTGGCCTATCAGCTATTTCGGCGCAATCAGAATATTGGACCATTGCAGATCGCAATACGTCAGTCATAAGCCTAGTTGATGAACTGCTCTATAACCGCTTAATTTGGATGTCAGTTGCACTGCTCAGTTTAGGTGTTTTAGCCTTAAATACTTCTCATTATTTACCGCAAAAACAAAAAACCAAGAGTAAAGCCAAAGAAGATGGTAACCAAGCGTCGGCATTGCTGAATCGTTTTGATTTTAAAGCGAGCGTAGGTAGTAGTTGGGTGCACTTTTGCACCAGAACCACTTTTGAAGTAAAGCAAGTGCTTAAAAGCTACCCATTCTTAGTGTTATTAATTTTGGCGGTGGCAACCTTAATACCTGCATTGGTTGGCTCATTTAATTGGTATGGCACAGAAGTATGGCCAGTGACCTTTAGAATGGTGGAGCTTATCCATGGGAGCTTCTGGCAATTATTGGTCATTGTATTGGTGTATTACAGCGCTGAGCTGGTATGGCATGACCGTGATTCGCGAATGGGAGACATTGTTGACTCTTATCCTGTTGCAAACTGGGTATTTTGGGGCTCTAAATACATAGCCTTAGTTGCGGTGATGACGCTGCTATGTGTATTTGGTAGCTTGATCACCATTAGCTATCAACTATTGTCGGGTGTGACACAGATAGATCTTGCCCAGTATATTGTGCGCTTGGGATATTTATATGTGTTAGGTTTTGCCTTCCAAACCACCTTAGCATTTTTGATACAGGTGATGAGTCCAAGCAAATATATGGGTATGGGAATATATGTCGTTTATTTCATTATTTCGATAGTCCTGACCAACTTTGGTTTTGAGCACAATATGTACCACTTAGGCGAAACTTCCCCAGTGCCGTACTCAGATATTAATGGTTATGGTCATTTCCTCAGTGCGGCACATTGGTACAATTTGTACTGGTTTGGTTTTAGCATGATATTAGCGACACTAAGCTATGCACTTTGGCCTCGTGGTGCAGGACAAACGCTGAAAGCACGCATTTCACTGATGGGCTATCAGTTAGGTAACGCTGGTAAAGCATTATTGGCTTGTGGTGCTTTAATATTCGTGGGTAGTGGCAGCTACATCTACTACAACACGCAAGTGGTCAATGAGTTTATCACGCAGGATGAAGCTGAAGATATCGCAGAGCTATATGAGCAACAATTTTCCCAGTATCGTGATGACCCTGTACCTATCACGTTAGATGTACAGCTCAATGCTGAGATATTTCCAAAGACACGTCGTATTGAAGCGCAGGTAAAGCTGTTGGTTGAAAACCGCTCAGATAAAGAGATTGCTCGCTTCTTGGTCAATAAACCTGATCATACATTAGAGTGGCAAGTTGAAATGGCTGGCGCTACGCTTGCTGAAGAGGATAAAACCTTTAAGCATGCTTGGCTTGAGCTTTCACAACCAATGACACCGGGTGAGCAGCGTGTAATTACGATGTCAGTCGTACGCCAAACGCTTGGCTTTGTAGATAGAGGCTATGATGAAACTTTGGTGAACAATGGTACCTTCATTGATAACGCGACCTTGTTCCCGACATTTGGTTATAACATCTATAAGCAAATTCAAGACAAAAGTGAGCGTCGTCAGCGCAGCCTTGAACCACTAAAACGTGGCAATAAGATTGAAGAAACACACTATCATCATGAGCCATTGTTTGCTGAAAATTTCGTCACATTCGCCGCAACGGTGACGACGGATGAATCGCAAGTTGCGATGGTGCCGGGTTATTTGCAATCAAAATTCAGCAAAGACGGCCGCACGACCTATGTCTATGAAATGGATGCTCCAATGCTGCACTTCTATAACATCTTGTCGATGGATCTTGAGGTGAAACGAGAAGAGTACAAAGGCATTGCGCTCGAGGTTTACTACCATAAAGACCATGCTTGGAATGTAGACACTATGTTGCAGTCGACTAAAGACTCTATTGATTATTTCACTCGAGAGTTTGGGCCTTACCAACATAAGCAAATGCGTATTATCGAGTTTCCTCGTTACCGAGACTTTGCGCAAAGTTTTGCCAATACAGTGCCTTACTCGGAGAATATTGGCTTTTTAACGGACACCCGTAATCCTGACAATATCAATGTACCTTACTATGTGACGTCACATGAGCTGGCACACCAGTGGTGGGCGCATCAGGTAATTGGTGCTAATGTGGAGGGATCAAATATCCTGTCGGAAATGTTGTCGCAATATTCTGCCATTATGGTGATGAAAGAAAAGTACGGCGAGCATAATCTCCGTAAATTCTTGAAGTATGAACTAGACACCTATTTAAGTGGGCGAGGTTCTGATCCGTATGAAGAGCGGGCGCTATCCAGAACAGTCGGTCAGCAGTACATTCACTACAATAAAGGTTCTGTTGTGATGTTAGCGCTGCACGATTTACTTGGAGAAACGCGACTCAATAGCGCATTAAGAAGCTTCTTAAATGACTATCGTTTTAGAACAGATATCTACCCAACGACACTCGACTTTTTGACTTACTTAAAAGCGGGGGCTTCAGAGCAAGAACAAGTATTTATCGAAGATCAGTTCAATGCGATTACGTTGTATGAGCTTAAGCTTGCGGGTGTTGAAGTGCAAGAAGCGACGCAAGCGGGAGAGCTACATACGGTGACCTTAACGGTTGAGGCGGCGAAAAAGCATGCAGATGGTGAAGGTAACGAAGAAGAAATCCCGCTTAATCAAGAGATTGATATAGCCTTATTCTCTGCCGATCCTAACAACATTCAAAGTGACGAAACGCTGTTATATCTACAAAAGCACGTCATCACATCGGGTGAAAATAAGATTGAGTTGAAAGTAACAGAGTTACCGAAATTTGCGGGAGTTGATCCGTTTGTAAAACTGATTGATAAGAAAACCGCCGATAACATCAAGTCACTCTAATGGATATATAGGTAGGAGAGGGCTTTTCGAAAGCCCTCATTCGTTTTTAAAGGAAAGTTATGCCAGATTTATTGCAAGTAACAGGGGTGTCGAAGCAATATGTTTCGGTAAAAGCAGTAGACAATCTAAGTTTTAGCGTTAAACAAGGTGAGATCTTTGCATTACTGGGCCCCAATGGTGCGGGTAAATCATCTCTCGTGAGAATGTTGGTTGGATTTACCTATCCAGATAGCGGCACAATCGCTGTGAATATTGATGGGCAAGCATATCAATCAATCCCTCATCAAAGTTTAGGTTATCTCCCAGAAGATAGAGGGCTTTACGCTGAAAAAACCGTGCAGCAGAATTTGCTCTATTTTGCCAAGCTACGCGGTGTTGAGAAAAACGCAGCGCTAGCACAGATTGAGTCTTGGCTAACACAGTTTGACTTAAGTGATAGAGCGCATGAGCGGTTGAAATCGTTGTCAAAAGGCAATCAGCAAAAAGTACAGTTAATATCGGCAGTATTGCACAAACCCAAGGTTGTATTGCTTGATGAGCCTTTCTCTGGTCTTGACCCCATCAACCAAGAAAAGGTGGTGGTGTTTTTAGAAGCGTTAAAAGCACAAGGCATGACGGTTATTTTAAGCGCACATCAGATGGCGATGGTGGAAAAGCTTGCCGATCGAATGCTGTTAATGAATCACGGGCAAGCCGTGCTTTATGGCACGTTAGCCGAAATAAAACAGGACGTTGGTGTTGGCATCGACATCACAGTGAGTTTCAGTGAAGCAACGAACTACGCAGAGCTCAATTTAGGCAACTACAGGGTGGCTTGTACTCAATTAAGTCAGAATAAAATTAAGTTTGAGTTGAGTGACTCCTCAGAGCTTAATTTGCTGCTCGCCGATTTGTCTAAATCAACGACTTTGCAAGGAATAGAAACCAAAACCATGGACTTACATCAACTCTATCTAAAAGCAATCGAATCCCATCAAGGCAAAGTGCAATCTCAGGAGAATGCCCATGTCTCATAAGCTGCAACAGATACTGCAAGTGACCAAATGGGAGTTTATGTACTTTTTTAAACTCAAGCAGGAGTTGATCGGTAAAGCAATTATGCTGGCGATAGGTTTGCTTATCTATTTTTGGCAAAGCACTTCGTTTTTTGAACCTGAGCAATATGTTATCGCAACACCATCCGCTATGAACTTAACTCAGCTACCTGAGCCTTTGCTTCTAAAGCGAGTTGATGCTTCAAAAGCTGAACTTCTGACTCAGTTAGAACAAGAGGAAATTGACGGTATTTTGATACTTCAAGCCCAAACGGGTGAGGCGTTACAGTTTGAACTGATTACCACAGGTAAAATGTCTTGGCAGAATGAAGTTGAGGTAGCGCTTAAGCAGTTTTACAGCAACGAACTCGCACAGAGCTTTAATTTATCTGCCGCTCAGCTCGCCTTGTTACAGCAACCTGTGAGCGTTTCCAATCAATACACCAAGGATGCGGTTAAGGAGGCACACAACCAGTCTTCGATGACAGCATTTGGCGTGATGCTATTGATGCTCATCGGTATTTTTACGTCATTTGGACAGATCTTCGTGTCTATCACCGGAGAAAAGCAGCAGCGTGTTACCGAGCAATTATATTCTTGTATGAATGCGCAAACTTGGATTGACGGCAAAATATTTGGCCAAATGCTTCATTGTCTAAAGGCGATGTTAAGTACGTTATTTTCATTTTTGTTGGCGATGGCTTTTATACAAGTCGTTGTAAAAAACGAAGCCTTGGACTTTACGATGATAGACTTTGCAATGTTGCCTTGGTTTACCCTGTTTGCGATAGTAGGTCTTTATATGGCAACAGCCTTTATGGCAGCAATAGCCGCAGCTATTGACGATCCTAACCATAGTGGCAAGACAGGATTTATGATGATCCCTATATTGCCAATTGTTATCGCGTTTATGATTGTTGATAGTCCTAGCAGCCTTGCCGTGGATATTTTGAGTCTTTTCCCGCTTACCGCATTTGTAGTGATGCCAGTAAAAATGGCGTTAATTGAAGTACCCATTTGGCAAGTGTTATGTGCGTTGGTCAGCGCATTACTTGGTTGCTACCTTATTCGTGTTGCTGCGGGACGATTGTTTAAAGCGGGTATGGTGATGTATGGCAAGGAACCCTCAATTAAGGATATGGTGCGCTGGGTCTGTAAACCGGAATAATACCGTTTATATGATAACTTGCTAGCTCAAGGCTTTGGTTATGGTACGCTCCATAACCGGAGCTTGTGGCCATACAGAGAGGGTGAAATGTATCAACACATTGATAGTGAAAACAATAAAATAAGTCTACCAGCGGGAAAAATCGTTTGTGTTGGTAGAAACTACGTAGCGCACGCGAAAGAGCTAGATAACCCTATTCCAAGCAGTCCACTGTTGTTTATCAAACCAGCAACGAGCTTAGTACCATTTAATAATGAAATGAAGTTGGACGCCGCACTTGGCGAACATCATTATGAGGCAGAGCTTGCACTATTGGTAGGCACCAAAATCGATGCAAAAACCCCAGCGCCTCTCAAGCATATCGCCGGAATTGGGCTGGCACTCGATTTGACATTACGAGACTTACAAAGTGAGCTAAAAGCACAAGGGCACCCGTGGGAGCGGGCAAAGGCCTATGATAATAGTTGCCCAGCGACGCCTTTTGTACCATGTGATGAAAACACCTTTGCTGAGTGTATTGAATATCGTTTTTGGCAAAATGGAGAGCTTAAACAACATGGCGACTCTAGCTTAATGATTTTTCCAATCGCTGAGTTGCTAAAGGACATTGCTCGTTACTTTACGCTTCAGCCAGGAGATATTGTCTTAACAGGAACGCCAAAAGGGGTAGGGAGCCTAGCGCATGGCGATGAACTTACGCTGCAGCTGAAAAGCCATACTCCTTGGCATGGCAAAGTTGCGATAGATTAGCTTCTCGCTTTTATGTACATCGCTGCGTAGTCTGTTACGACTGCGCAGCAACGAGCTCAGCTTCCGGTTGATTGATTGTGCTCGAGCAACACAGCATGATAGCAACGAGTGAAATTACGCCTAATATTATCCAGCTGATAGTCAGGCTGACGTAGCCCAACAGTAAAGCGGTTAATGCAGAGCCGAGCAAGCCACCAAAGCGAGTGGTCAGTGACATTATTGACTCCACACTAGCTCGCACGTTATCGCTACTCAGTTGATGTTGTAGTTGCAGTTGTGCCGGTTGCGCTAGTCCCATACAAAGATAAAAGCACAGCAGGGCTACAATCAGTAATGGTAGTGACGTAACCCAAGCAAGTAACAGCACAAAGGCTAATTTGGCGAAATGAGCGAACGCCATGACATACCCTAAGCGTTGGCCAAATAGAGAACAGATCGGAGCGCTGATCGCAGCAGCGACGCCATTTAATAAAAACCCAGCTGCCATCATTGCTGGGAATATCCACGCAATAGAGTCAACTGGTGCACTACTATAGCGCTCTGCTAGAGCAGGCCAAAACTTCTCTATGCTACTGGCAACAGGAATTGCAAAAACAATCACCAACAGCAGCCTTTGCATACCACTTTGCTTACAAGTTGCCAGCATGGCCTTAGCTTGGCTAATCAGTCCTTTCTCAACCACCTCTTGCTGAGGTCTCGTTGACTCTTTCACCACGACAAAAGTACATGCAAATACCACACACAATACCGCTATCGAAACCAAGATTAAGGCTTGATACAAGTGGTTGAGCTGTTGTGTTGGGCTAGTCGCAAACGCCAAAAAGAGGGCGGCAAATAAAGCGGCACTGGCGCCGATAAGATAGCCAATACCATACACTTTACCGAACCCCTTATTCAGTGGCTCATCTCCTTCAAGCTTTTGATAAGTTTCAACAAACCATGCGTTGAGCGTGCCAGTTAACGACGCCTGACTTAATCCCCAGCATGCCATGGCTAAGCAGACGTGCCAAAAGTCTTCACTCAACAATAAAAGTAAGTTGCATACAGCGGCAAACACTAAAGAAGCTAAAAATACTTTGCGGCGACCAATGGCATCTGCCGCAATACCACTTGGTACTTCACACACCACGATAGTGATAGCCATGACTACCATAGCTAAAGCCACATCTTGCAATGCTAGGCCTAAGTTCAGCATGTAAGGCGTAAAAATAGGGAGCACCAGCATACTGGCAAACATAGTTAACCCAAGGTGGATGCCGTATCGTGTAGCAAATAGTGAACGAGTCATGCGCGTTGCTCCACAGTGGTTGCGGCGCTATTCGTTTGCTGCATTAACGCATTAATGTGTGACGCGATGATGGATAAGTCTTTAGCGTCGGTCATGATTTCATCGTGTGCACTTTCAAGTGTAATATAGTCTGCATTGGCAAGTAAATTTTCAAAACCATTTCTGTCACTTGCAAATGTCCGCTTATACAGCGCAGGTATGTCTTCCACTTGATGGATCAACCTCAGTGCCGGAAGTGGAATGGCCTCATCACTGACATGATCGGCGATAAAGAAGCTCACAGGGAAGGTAAACGCCGTCGCGCTTTGAAAGTATTGAGTAAAGTCTAAAAATGCTCGAGCGATGGGTTTAGCGTCATCGTCTTGCGAGCGAATATACTCTTCTTCAGCGGCCTGACGCGCTGTTGAAGTAAGCCTTGGTAAGACGGGGTCAATCAAAAAGCAATGGACAATTTCTCTACCCATTTCGGCCAAGTAACGCGCCACTTCCAGTGACAATGCCGCACCTTCACAAAAGCCACCCAAGTAAAGTGGGCCAGTTGGCGATACCTCTGTAATACGCTGAGCATAATAGCGCACCATAGTATGCAAGCTGATGTGTTTGCCTGTGAACAGTTTGATATTTTCTAATGCGTGAATGCGCAGGTCGGGCGCGAGTTTTTCACACAGAGGTGCAAAGCTATCTGCGGTTGCTGCTGCGGGCATGAGGTGAAGCAGAAACTCACCCTGCGGTGCATTAAAAAAACGCGAAGGAGCGAAATGCTCATGGGCAAGCGCAGCTTCAATTGCTTGATCTTCATTCATGGTGGCAAAATCAAGTCGGGTCTGATGATCAATAAATCTTGCCAGTTGCTGCACTGATAGGTGTTCAAGGATAAGTTGTGGCGTTAGCTGCCAATTACGCTTGCTTGCTGCACCACAAAAGCTTAATAAACTAATGGAGTCGGCACCTTGCTCAGTCACTGCCGTCACACAACAAAGTGGACTCTGGCCTAAAACATCCTGCCAAATGGCCTGCACTTCCTTCTCTGTGTTGGTTTGTGGCACGACGAGTTGATGCTGCTTTAGCTCAGGTTCTGGCAACTTAGTTTTGTCGAGTTTGCCGTTGAGCGTTAACGGTAACGCTGAAAGGACAGTGAAGCTATGTGGCATCATATAACTTGGAAGTAACTTGGTAAGCTGAGTTTTACAGTGGCTGAGTGCCGCAGCTTGATCGGCCGCTGGTTTGATGACCAAATATGCATGCAGCAAGGTCTGAGCCTGCTGCTTTTTGGCAATAACCGCACAGCTATCTATATCCGCCAGCTGATTAAGGTGATGCTCAATCTCTGCCAACTCAATTCTAAAGCCTCGCACTTTGACTTGTTGGTCGCCACGGTTGATATAACACAGTTGCTGTTGTGCATTCCAATATACTAAGTCGCCCGTGCGATAGTACTTTTGCATTGAGCCAAACAGATTTAGGGATACAAACTTTTCGCTGTTGAGTGTTGGGTGATTGAGGTAACGTGCAGCCACGCCATGTCCACAAACCACTAACTCGCCGGGACAGCCAAGTGGCAGTAATTCGTTATTGCGACCGACTACAGCCACTGCTCGCCCTGGGATTGGCTTGCCGATTGCTATCTCAGACTGCTGTTTAGACATCGTTTGCACTGTGGTAAATGTGGTGCACTCAGTCGGGCCATAACCATTGATAAAGTGTTTTGGACAAGATGTGGACGCCAGCAATTTATTTACCATCGACTCTGTTAATGCTTCACCACCCACGAGTAAATGAGTCAGAGAAGCGAAAATATGCTCGTCTTGCAGCAACAAAGTGTCGAACAGTGAACGGGTTAGAAACATCGAAGTGATATTCAGCGTCTGTAATGTTGCACTGAGCTGCGCTGCAGAATTAAGGCTGTCCTGATAGCCTAAGTGCACCTCGGCACCGTTGAGTAATGCGCTCCATATCTCAAATAGAGTGGCATCAAAAGCTGGGTTTGCGAGTTGAATAAAGCTATCTTGGGGCTGATGCTGGTAACTATGATTATCGAGTGCCAAAGAGCTAATTGCGGCGTGAGAGAGCAATGTGCCTTTAGGGTTTCCTGTCGTACCTGAGGTATAAATAATCGTCGCAACTTCACTAGGTGCGATGTACATAGGCTCAAAATCGGCCGTGATATCAGTATCTTCCAGACTCGTATCACAGAAAACTTCAACGATATTGTTGTGGTTGAGTGTTGCCAATGTTTGGCTATGTTCATGCAAGGTGACTATTACGTCGGCATGACTATCACTCAGTTGATATTGATGACGCGCCACTGGGTCTTTGAGCGATAGTGTTGTGTATGCCGCGCCGATTTTTAGTACCGCCAACATGGCAATCACAAACTCAATGTCGTTTTGCATGTAGAGTGCGACGACTTTGGGTTCAGGGCAGGCTGCCAAGATTGCATTGGCAAGTTGCTTGGCTTGATTATCAAGCACTTGATAGCTCATGGTTTGATGGCGATTACTGATAGCGGCTTTATCTGGATAGCGCGCTGCTATTTCAGCAAACTGGTCGGTGATACTTGCCACGCTCGGATAGGCGTGTTGCATTCCACTTAATTGATATTGTTTTTGCTGCGCCGTGTTACTCAATAAAGGTAGGCTATAGAGAGGCTGTTGGGCGTTTTCAGCTGTTAGATATGCCTGTAAAACCGTTTGATATAACTCGAGGATCTGCTGCGCGTATGAGCTGGAAAAAAGTGCCGTGGCATAAGTTAACCCCAACTCAGTGGTTTTCCCTGCACTCAAGTGTAACGTTAAATCAAACTTCGCTTGGCACTGCTGGCTAAGATCAAGGTCAATGCTTTGCCATAAGGTATGATGTTGCTCAGGGGCAAACTGACTACTGCTAAACAACGTTTGAAATATCGGGTGCATGCTAGTGTCGAGCGGTACGTCTAAGCTATTCTTAATGGCCTCAAACGGCAAGGCCTGATGTTGTTTGGCTTGATTAACGACTTGATTAACTTGAGTGAACCAGCGCTCAAGTAACATCGTCATGTCGATATCCGCTTTAATCGGCAATGAGTTAACAAAATATCCAAGTATGTTTTGCTGCAGTGCCGTTGGACGGTTCTCGCTTGGAATACCAACAACAAATTGACGTTGATGACTGAGTAGCGCAAGGGTGTGATACCAAGCCGCAAGCCCAAGTGTATTAATACTAATGCGGTGCGTTTTCGCTGTTTGTTGTAACTTTAGGGTCGTACTTTCATCTAGCACAATGCTCTGTATCGCGCCGCGATGATCAAAGGTGGCTGGGCGCGACTGAGTTTGCGCAAGTTTTAATGGTTCGTAATCAGCCAATTGAGTTTGCCAATAACGTTGACTTGTTGCTTGTCGTTCACGTTGGCCGGGTGTTGCCATGTAATAAGCATAATCACTAAATTGTAGACTCAGAGGTCGATTTTCCCCCTCATAGAGTGACGTTAATTCTTGTAAAAACAGTCCCAAAGACCATCCGTCAAAGGCGATATGATGCCAGACAAAAAACACATGTTGTTGCTCCTTTGAGGTGATGACATAGGCACGAAATGGTCGAGAATGCTGTAAGCTAAACGGCTCGTTAAAGAAATGCTCGCACTGCTCATGCAAGTTTAGATTACCAAGCTCATGATGCGTCACGACAAACGCCTCATTGGCAGGCTGCTGTATCGTCTTTCCTTGGTGATCATAGGCCACAACCATATCTAGCGCACTGTGGCGGATCACCAGTTGTTCTATTGCTGCTGTGAGTTTTTCAATATCGCAGTGCTTGGCGATTTTGAGTAGGCATGGAATATGATAAGTACTTGCCGCGTTGCTCACTTCTTGCGTAAACAGTAGTTGTTGCTGCCCAAGCGTAAGCGGAGCGCATCGCGTTTCCAACGGCAAGATAGACAGTTCATCAAAACGAGCTTTGCTATCTATGCCTTGCCTTGTGAGGTAGCGTAACAATTGTGGCTTATTCTGTTTTAACTGCTCAACGATGGCTTGGCCTTGTAAATTCACGTTGCTAGCAATTTTTAATTTATCCTCTTGCTGCCAAACGCTTATCCCACTTTGTTTTAGTTCATAAATAAATGATTCGATCATGCGTTATAACTCCATTTCAAATTCGCAGTCTTCGCTGCTGGCGAGCGCGTTTAGCTGTTGTTCTACTTGCGTGGCAAATGCGTCAAGTTGTGGGTAAGTCAGTAAGGTCGCGACGGCAATTTCGTTGCCGAGTGCTTGACTACACAGAGCGGTAACTTGTGCTGCCTGTATCGATGAGCCACCTAAAGCAAAAAAGTCGTGTTGTAGGCCAATCTCGGAGACTTCAAGCACTTGCTGCCAAGCATTGGCGAGTTGTTGTTGTAGTTCCGTCTCTGGCGCGATATAGGTAATACTATCTTGCAGCGTTGGAATGATGAGCTGAGCGGTATCAAGTTTGCCATTTACTGTCATTGGAAGTGCGTCAATCTGTGATATCGCAGCAAGCTGCATATAGCTTGGGAGTTGTTGATTCAACCATTGGCGAAGGTCGTTCACATCACACTCAGTGTTAGCGTTAAGTACGACATAACCCAACAGCACTTTGCCTGTTTCACTTAAATGTAAGTGTGCAACGGCGTGGTCAACATCTGGATGCGCTTTGAGTTTATACTCGATTTCGCCTGGCTCAACACGGTGACCATGTAAATCCCACTGTGTGTCAGCTCTGGCAACAAACTCGAATTCACCTTGCTGATTTTTACGCACTAAGTCTCCGCTGCGGTAGAGCTTTTCCTCAGAAAAGTGGTTGTTTTCACAGCGAAGGTGATAGTCAATATAGTGTTTTGCCGTTTGCTTTGGTGACTGCCAATAGCCCAAACCGACGCAATCACCGGCGATGTATAGCTCACCCAACGCACCGTCCGGTAAAATCCGCATAAAAGGGTCCAACACATAGCATCGAGTGTTACGAATAGGCTTACCAATAGTGATAGGTGTATTGGGGTACACTTCACTAAGTGTTGCGGTGACACTTGTTTCACTTAATCCATACTCATTGAAATGATACTCTGCCAACTTGTGGCTGACTGGGTCTAAACGAGAACCACCGGCATACAATACGGTTAAGTTAATATCCGCTATCCACTTTGGAAACTGATTGATAAATACCGTAGGAATAAACGCGACGTTGACCTGTTTAGCTTTGAGATAGCGGCACAGCTGTTGTGGATCTTTGCGTATTGGCTCTGGAATGATTTCCAGTTTAGCGCCGGCAGCTAGGGCTGGGAATATCTCGCAAATGCAGGCATCAAAAACATATTCAGCATATTGGCTAGTGACTACCTGAGTATTTCCCTCTAATTTATGGGTGTTGCGCTTCTCGGTGCAGAGGTTAGCAAGGCCTTGGTAAGACAGCATCGCCCCTTTTGGTTCTCCCGTCGTCCCCGAAGTAAAGATGAGGTAAGCCAGCTTGTCTGTTGCATGAGTGTTGGCTGAGAATGGCCGTAGTTGAGCACTTTGCTGTAATGTCTGTACATCAAGAGTCAGTGTTGGCAATGCATTCCAGCTGAGTGGTGTGCGGCTAAGGAGCAGTTTTGCCTGCGCTTTTGCCATAATCTCTTGGCGACGAGCAACGGGATGATTAGCTGAGAGTGAAACAAAGGGCATGCCCGCTTTTAGCGCCGCTAGCATTGCTATGGGAGCTTCTATACCTTTATCAAAATATAATGCAACTGGTGAGCCTTCGTCATTGGTAGCAATCAACTGTGCTGCTAAGTGATCAGAAAACAAGTCTAGCTCGCGGTAACTCACGGTTTGCTCGGCGAAGCTTAATGCTGTGCGTGCTGGATACGCTGCTACTGTCTTTGCAAATTGCACTAAAAAAGCGTCATTTGGTTGTGATAATCGAGTTTCTGAGATGACTTGCTGTAAATATTTCGTACTAACTAAAGGACATTGCAGTAAAGGCTTCTCGTTGTACTGACAGAGATTTTCAAGATAACGGCAGAAAAAGTGCACAAATTGTTGGCAGCGGGAAGACTGATAACGACTGCGAGCAACAATAAGCTGACCAATCAGTTGGTCTGGCATATCTTTAATCACCAAATTCCAGTCAAACTTGGCCGGGTGATATTGGTTTTGCTGGGCGGTGTCGCTGGCGACTTCAAAATGTTGATATTGCGCTGTTGGTAGTGAGAACTGATCAAAGGTAAAAAACACTTGGAACAGTGGCGATACACCCACTTCTCGGATCAACCCAAGTTGCGCGGCAATTGACTCTAGTGGCAATTGTTGGTGAGATTTTGCCGCAAGTAACAGCGTTTGGCTTTGTCTTAGATAGTCAGAAAAACTCTTATTTAAGTCGACACGCAGCGGCATCGGTAAGGTATTAACAAAGTAACCTAGCGTATCTTTAAATGCCGAATCGCGGTTATCGGTGGGGGAGCCAACGACGATACTTTCACGACTATCCCATGCACACAATGCGAGCTGAAAAGCACACAGTAGTATGTTGTACATAGATACCTGATGTGATTTTGCCAGCTCCCTTAACTCAGCTGTTAGTGTTGCTGAGAGGGTAAAGGGGAATGCTTCACCTTGATGATCAAACAACGCCTGTCTTGGCTCATCGGTTGGCCATGGGGTGACATCAATATCAATCAAGTGTTGCTGCCAAAATGCTGCGGCATCGTCGTATTGTTGTGTTGATTGCCAATATGCATAGTCGCGAAATTGCAGTGAGGTTGGGGCAAGCGTGTGTCCTGATAGCAGCGTGTTCAGTTCATCCAACAATACTTGTGTCGACCAGCCGTCGAAGGCTATGTGATGAAATACCAGTAACACCCCAAATTCATCATCTTGGTGATACAGTCCGATCCGTAGCGGCGCATCATTCTCAAGGTCAAATGTCTGAGCGATAAATTCACTATGCGGCGTGTTTATGAGGGTTTTGCATGTTGGCACGCCTTGCTCATCTTTATATGCCCAGCGACCTTGTTGCTGTTGAGTGTAGCGGGTGCGCAAAATAGCATGACGCTCAACCAGCTGATAGATTGCGTGTTGTAACGCTTGCTGTTGTAGCTCACTTGGGCATTTAAGCTGTAAGGGGATATGAAAAGCGCCTGATTGTGTTGCTAATTGCTCACTGGTGAGCATCGCTTGCTGCTGCGCTGGCACGATGAGTTCATCAAGTGATTGTGATGTTGATGCGACCGCTAAAGGCTCGTTGGCGTTGCTAGTTTGTTGTAATACCAGTTGCGCTATCGTTTTGCTTTGCAAAAATTGACTCAAACTGATGTTAACGTTACAGCTAGAGTGCATTTTAGCCACTAATGTCATTGCACTGAGAGAATGGCCCCCTAAGGCAAAAAAGTCATCATCAATACCTACTAGCTCAACATCAAGTTGCGTCTGCCATAGAGCACAAAGCTGCTGCTCTAATGGGGTGCGTGGTGCTCGGTATGGTGTCTGTGATACCAGAGCGACGCTTGGTAAGCTGCGACTGTCCACTTTACCAGAGGCGAGCACAGGCAATTGTTCGAGCCAACACGTGGCACTTGGCAACATATAATCTGGCAACTGTGGTTGTAGCCACTTCACAACCTCGGTGTGAGAGAGGGTTTGGTCGCCAGTGAAATAAGCAATGAGATGGTTGTTTTGCTGTACTTTGACGCAAGCTTGGTTGATTTGCGAATGCAGGTTAAGTAGGTGCTCTATTTCTTGTAGCTCGATGCGATAGCCACGAATTTTTACCTGCTCATCGGCACGCCCTAAAAATTGGATCTCGCCGTTTGCCAGATACCGCGCCTGATCGCCCGTGCGATACATACGTGTTCCGTGCCAGTTAATAAAGCGCGACGCCGTCTGCTCTGCAAGGTTAACATAGCCTCGTGCGACACTCGCGCCACCAATCAGGATCTCTCCTTGACAAAAGGGTGGCAGCGCTTTGAGGTTGGCATCAACAATCTGAATATCAACATGAGGCAGTGGTACACCAATATTATTGAAATAGCGTGATTGTAGCGGCTGGTGGTTTGCTGTTGCGGTTACCGTGGTTTCGGTCGGACCATATTCAATATGAAGAAGAGGCGTCCATGCCTCCATGAGATTACGGTCACAAGGCTCACCACCGGTGATCACACGCTGTAGTGCATGATGCTGGGGCGGCGTACCAATGGCACTTAAAAATGCAGGAACTGTGACTAAGTGACTGATCCTTTGGCTAACGATAGTTTCGCTTATCATAGCTGGCGAGTTTGCACTTGCCTCATTCATGATCACCCAGCAAGCACCGTTGAGCAGCGTTAAAAAGAGTGGCTCTACGGACGCGTCGAAAAAGTACGGAGCCAGACTCAGTGTTTTTTCGCTGGAGTTAAAGTCGTAAGCCGCAGTTGCGCTTTGAACCAAAGCCTGAACTTGCCGCTGCTCTACCATGACGCCTTTTGGTTTACCGGTGCTTCCAGAAGTATAAATAATATATGCAAGTGATGAATGACACGTTGAGTTCGCTTGATCTATATCGAAAACAGGAGCTGGTTGTTGCGCTAACTCGTCAATGTTTTGCACCTCTGTGATTGCGCTAAAACACATGGCTGTATTCAAGGTTGCTTGATGACAAAGTAGCAGGTTGGCACTACTGTCTTGCAACATAAACTCACTACGTGTTTGGCCTTGCTCTGGATTGAGGGGTAAATATCCAGCACCGGCTCCAAGCGTTGCTAATATGGCGACTATCATCTCTGGACTGCGCTCAAATATCAGCGCGATAACAGGGTTTTGCTCGTGGGTTAACTGTGCTTGGAGTTGCACAGTCAGGTGCTGAACACGCGCAGCGAGTGTTTGGTAAGTAATAACCTCATCGTTGATTTGTAACGCTGGTGCATCTGGAGCTGCTGAGGCGCAGGCTAAAAATTGTTGATATAGCGATAGGGTTGAAGTTTGCTTAACTGTGGTTGCTGATGGCTTTGTGCTTGGGTGAGAAGTTGATAATTGCTCAAGAGCGACGTCGCTGTGCTCTAACTGCTGTACCAATAATTGCTGATAGGTGTGGGCAAATTGCTGTGCAAATGCATCATCAAACTTATTGGGATCAAGACTTATCTGTCCTTGCAGATTTGTATTGCTATCATCAAATGCCAGACGGAAATCACATTTAATCGGGTTATATAAAGACTCGTTAGTAAAAGCATCAACCGCTGAAAATGGTAACGCAAACTCGTCCATAAGCTCGCTGGCAAATCTCTGTACACTAAACATCAGGCTTGGCTGAGGTGAGTGTTTGCCCTCACTCAAACAGGCAACTTGTTGATCATAAGGGTAACTTTGGTATTGTTTTGCGGCGCGCACAGTCTCATGAACTTGCTTCACGAGGCTAGCAAAGCTTTGGCGATAATCTAGCTTCACTCTAAGCACTAAGGTGTTGACAAAAAAGCCAATCATTTCTTGCGTTTGCGGGTGATCTCGATTATCCGATGGCGCACCAATCACGATGTCTGTTTCACCGCTATGAAGTGCCAAAATATAACAGTAATGGGCAAGCAACACGCTGTACACTGTGGTATTTAATGATTTTGCTAGGGCACGCAATGCCTGGCTTTGCTGTGGTGAAAGTGCAAAATAGTGCGTGAGCGATTCGGTTTCGTGTGTTTGTGTAGCGAACAGCGGTGCAATTTGTGTGGCATGAGCGCCTGCAAGTTGCGTGTGCCAATAACTGTGTGCAGCGCTTTGTTCTTGCCTTTGTTGCCACTTGGCAAAGTCAAAATAGCTTAATGGCTTAATGCTTTCTCCTCGTAGCAAGCTAACTAAGTCGCGCAACATGACTCGCATTGACCAAGCATCAAAGACGATATGATGCCAAAGGAAAAGCATAAAACGCCTTTGCTCAAGCTCGATAATACAGACTCTAAAGGGAGCTTGAGTATGGAGGTCAAACGGCGTGTGGATGTGCTCTTTTACCAGTGTTTGTACATGAGCCAAAGTGGTTGCTCGGTGATACTCGACCGCTAGAGGTTGTAAGGTTGCTCGGCAGTTAAAATGCTCAGCATCGGTTTCAATTACACTCGTTAGGATCGGGTGATGGACAAGCAGCTGTGCGAGTGCCGAGATTATGTCTTGTTGCTGCGCTGGATCATTCAGCTCAACCAGCATTGGAATATGATAAGCACAGGACTTTGGTGCACGTTTGTCTACATACAGCAACCTTGCCTGGGCATTGGAAAGCGGCACTGGTTTTAATAATGGCCAACTTAAAAAGGCGGCTTCGGAGCAGATCTGGTGGGCGCTTAGTAGCGCCAATAGTTCAGCTTTATGCGCTTTGAGTGCTGTGAGCAAAGTTGGCGCTACGTTACCCTCATATCCCAGTGCCAAGGTATTTTGCTCAGACACCCACACGCGCAACTGCTGCGCGTGAAGGTCGTTCAGTAAAGATGTTAACTCCATGACTATAGCTCCATCACCTGTGAAGAGGTGGTGGCAGGTGCCTCCTGAGATTGGGTGATATCACTCAACTCTATGGTGTTTAGGTGTTGAGCCAGAGCCGCGACTGATGGATTGGCAATAATCGCTGATAACGGGATCGCAATCTGATGCCATTTATGGGCATTGCGTACGAGCTGCACCGCTAAGATGGAGTTACCACCTAGGCGATAGAAGTTATCATGGATACCGACTTGTTCCAGTTCTAATGTGGTTTGCCAAATTTGGCAAAGCGTCTGTTCAAGCGCAGTGCGCGGAGCTGCGTATTGGTTTGATGATAACACCTGCGGCAGTGGTAGTGCTTTGCTATCTAGCTTACCGTTAACGGTTAGTGGCATCGCCGTGAGTTGGGTGATGCTATCCGGTATCATATATGCTGGCAGCTGCGTTCGTAGATAATTAAGTAACAGCTCGGCGTCAAAATAAGCATGGCTTTCCATCACAGCATAGCCACTTAGCGCCGTTTGATTTTGGCGTGTATAGGTGATCACTGCAGCCTCTTTAACACCGCTACAGCTGAGCAATTGGGATTCGACTTCACCAAGCTCGATACGATGCCCCCTGATCTTCACTTGGTTATCCAAACGACCTAGATATTCTAAATGACCGTTTGGCAATAGTCTGGCGTTATCACCGGTTTTGTAAACGCGGGTGAGTTTGCCATTTAGCGTTAGCTCGAAAAAGCGAGTAGCGCTCAGTTCTGGCTGATTCAAATAACCAATCGCCAAACCTGCACCAGAGATAAACAGCTCTCCAGGACAGCCCACAGGTACTGGACGTAACTGACTATCCAGCACCCAAGCCTGCATATCATTGAGCGGCACACCAATGTCAGCAATCTGGGTATTCATGTTAGGGTGCAAAGGTTGGTACGTGACATGTACTGTGGTTTCAGTAATACCGTACATATTGACCAATTGAATACGTTTACCAAAACGTTGCCACCAAGGAGCTAGTTTATCGTAGTTGAGCTGCTCACCACCAAAGATCACAGTGCGAAGGCTATCAAGTGACGCGCCCGTAGAAATGGCAATATCACTAAAATTATAGAATGCACTTGGAGTTTGGTTAAGGACGGTGACAGCAAATTGCTCACACTGCTTTACAAAACCAAAACTGTCTCTTGCTTGTTCGTAGCTTGGAATAAACAACCGACCGCCATGACACAGTGCTCCCCATATTTCCCAAACACTAAAGTCAAAAATCGTATCGTGATAAAGCACCCAAGTATCTTCGCTATTAAAGTGGTAAAGCGGTTGACTGGCAGATAGCAAACGCGCAACATTTTTATGGCTTTGAATAACGCCTTTAGGTTGGCCCGTCGTACCTGAGGTGTAAATTATGTAGGCTGCAGAATCAGGCGACGGTCGGCAAAGTGCAATATCGCAAGGCGCGAATGTATTATCCAAGTTTAACAGTGGCCAATTTGATTGCTCATTTTCGCTCAAGCTTTGCTGACTTATGGTGTTAGTTAATACTAACTTGAGCTGAGCATCGTCAATAATAAAAGCATTGCGGGCAGCTGGCGCTCTTGGCGATAGCGGCACATAAGCGGCGCCAGCTTTCATGATGGCGAGCATTGCAACCACTGTGTCAATGCCGGGCTGCAGGTATAGGCCGATATACTCAAGCGTGCCATACTGCTTAAGAATATGTGCAGCCAGACTGTCTGATCGAGTACTTAGCTCCTGGTAGCTTAACTCCATTTGACTGGTGATAAGTGCAGTTTGCTGGTTGCGAGACTGCGCGTGATGCGTAAATAGTGACAGCAAGTCTTGGCTCTGGTGCTGTGCCGCTTGAACATCGCGCTCAGCAAGGCTTTGTAAATTTAACTGCTCAAGTGGTAATTGCCCATCTACACTGATAAGTTGCGCGAGAATATGACTGAAGTTGTCACTCAAGGCATCGATAAACCAAGGATCGTAGCGGTTTAAGTCAAACTCCCATAACATGGTGACCGAATCATCCTGATCTTGCCCCATACGGGTAAGCACCACGATGTTAATCTCAAACTTCGCCGCTTGACTGCTGATCGCCTCGAAATACTCAATATCATCTAACCCCGGAAGCGTGAGCTCTGGGAGTGGTGAATCATGGAAGCTAAAACAGATCTGGAATAACGGGTTGACGCCTTTGATGCGCTCAGGGTTTACGTCCGCGACGACTTCAGTAAATGGTAGGGTTTGATTGGCCAGCATGTCGTTACTGACTTCAAAACAATGCTGTACCAGTTGTTCAACAGGCATTTCTGGTGTTTGCTGAACTCGCGCCACTACGGTGCTGACGAGCATACCAATGGTATCATCCACATTGGTGTAGCCTCGGTTTGCAACGCCAGAACCAATACAGATATCCTGATCGCCACTAAAGCGCGAAAGGACAATATTTAATGCCGCAAGGGCGACGGCGAATGGCGTGATCTGATGCGCTTGGCTGTAGGCTTTTAAATTGTTCCATAGCGAACGAGGCAGTTTTACTCGGTGTGCGCGACCACGTTCGGTGGCGGTTTCGCCGAGACGAGAAACAGGCAAGTTAATACGGCTCGGTGCATCTTGTAGTTGTGCTTTCCAAAATTGGCGTTGCAACTCGGCTTGCTCTGTTCCTAACCATTGATGCTGATAGGCTGCGTAATCGGCGTATTGTGTGATTTCAGGCAAAGTACCTTGGCTTGCGCCATGCAAGCGCTGTTTATAACAACTAAATAGGTGAGCAAGGAAGATGTTAGAAGACCAACCATCATGTACTAAGTGATGTTCAATATGAATAAGTACATGTTTATATTCGCTAATTTTTACAATTGCCCAGCGCGCTAGCGGTAATTGGTCAATCGCAAAAATATCATTCATATGACCATTAACGAGTTTGTCGACCTCAGCTAATGCTTGTGCTTCTTGATACTCACTAAAGTCAAAGTAAGGCACGTCTTGCTGGTAGTGTTTTGCAATATATTGCAGTGGCTCATGTAAGTCGTAGCTAGTACGGAAAATCGCATGGTTATCAACGATATCCTGTAATGCACCTTGTAGTGCTGGTACATTTAAATCACCACTGAAGGTGATTGTACACTTTGCATGATAGGCTTTATCACTTGGATCGGCTTTGGCTAAAAACCAAATCGCGCGTTGTTGCAGTGATAGCGGGGCGACCTCAGCAAAATCAGCATCGCGCTTTGGAATCGCAATGGTTTCAAAGTGTTGAGTTTGCATTGCCTGCCATACTTGTCCAGCACTACGATAGCGATAGATTAGGTGTGTTGGCACGCTTAAGCCGAACTGCTGAAATAACTGGTTGCTAAGGTTGATTGCAGAAATGGAGTCACCACCTTGTTGGAAAAAATCTTGTTGCCAGCCAAGGCCTGGCAAACAGAAACCTTGAAACTGTGTTAAAAAATCTTGTTGTTCTTGGCTCAGCTGATCTTGCGGTTGGTCTTGTTGGCTACTTAATTCGTAATTAGCGAGCGCGCGGCTATCTACCTTCCCGTTTTCGGTCATGGGTAATGCGTCTAAACATTGATAGTGATCTGGCAGCATGTAGTCTGGCAGTAACTTTTCTGCTAACTGGCTGATGTGTTGTCCAAGGTCTGCTGTGGGTTTACTATGGGGAACGATAAATGCCACCAAGAACTTAGCATTACCTCGTTGTACTACTTGGCAGCTTGCAAGTTTTACCGCCTCATGTTGGGCAACAACTTTTTCTATTTCACCTAACTCAATACGAAATCCGCGTAGCTTAATTTGGTTGTCATTACGACCAACAAAATGATAATTATCACCGTCAAAACTAACTAAGTCGCCAGTTTTATAAAGTCTAGCGAAGTGCGCAGGGTCTACTTCTGCTTGATAATAGGGGTTTGCGATAAATCGAGACTTTGTGAGTTCAGGACGGTTAAAGTATCCTTTTGCCAAACCTGCACCACTAATATAGAGCTCACCGATAGCACCATTGGCTACTTGTTGCAATTGCTCATCTAGCACATAAAGTCTGGTATTCACAAAGGGTTGACCAATATTAAATTCGGAGTCGGCATTGGTATATTCATTGGCGCAGGTGCACACGGTATATTCGGTAGGACCATAACCGTTAAACACTCGCGTGACTTCTGAAAGTCGAGATAGCATTTCTAGATTTGGGGTTTCTCCTGCAACGATTAATTTGCGCATCGAGCGTAAATCTCGGGGATCCATCAAAGCCAGCAATGCAGGAGGGATAGCGCCAAATTGAATCGCATTTTTTGAGATCAATTGGCTCAGCGCTTTGGCATCTCGTCGCTCGGTTTCTGTCGTTACAAATACAGTTTGACCCAACATGATATGCACGAGCAGCTCAAACACGCTAGCATCGAAAATATAAGAAGCAAACATCATAACGCGGTCTAATCGGTCTAGCTCAAAACGGTTAACTTGTGATTCGGCTAAATAAAGTAAGTTTTGGTAAGGTACTTCTACGCCTTTTGGCGTACCAGTGGTGCCCGAGGTGTAGATCACATAAGCAATATCACTCATTTTATAATCAGGAGTAACAAAGGCTTGCGTTGCAGGAGAGTCGATCAGCACTTGAGGTGTGTGGCCAAATTGTGGCAGTGCTTGATAATGTCCATGGGTGACGATAAGCGCTGGTTGGCTATCTTCAAGAATAAACTCGCAGCGAGCTTTGGGTGCCTCCGTGGAAATAGGGATATAACCCAGTCCTGATTTTATTGCCGCTAAGATCCCCACGACCATATCAATGCCACGCTCGAGATATAGTGCCACATAAGGCGATTGAGATTGGCTCAGACTCACCTGTTGCTGAATATTCGTGGCGACCCGTGTTACCTGCTCTTCAAGTGCTTGATAGGTGACTTGCGTACCGTTAAATACCAGTGCGATTTTATTGGCGTATTGGTTGAGTGCGCGCGTTAATAAGATCTGCGGCTGAGTGCTGTAATCAATAGGAGACTGGGCAGTCATTGAAGTAATCCTTTAAATATAAAAATGCTCTTTGTGTACGATATGTAAAGAATGTGTTTGAAATGTGTATTTTGTGATTTCTAGTTGAATTGCCGTCTTCTCAGCTTTTGCATATGACAAAAAGTCGCTACCATGGGGTATCAAACCAACCAAGGAATCATCATGAAAATCAAACCTCTGGGCACGCCCTTTTCGGTAACTGCTTGCAAAGTATTACTCTGCGGTGGTGGCGAATTAGGAAAAGAAGTCGTTATCGAATTTAAGCGCTTAGGTGCAGAAGTGATTGTCTTAGATCGCTACGACAATGCGCCAGCGATGCAAGTGGCAGATCGCAGCTATACCTTGTCTATGTTGGATGGTGAAAAGCTCAAAGCGATTATTGAACAAGAGCAACCTGATTATATCGTGCCGGAAATCGAAGCCATTGCGACGGATAAGCTGGTGGAATTAGAGGCTGAAGGTTACACGGTTGTGCCAACCGCCAAAGCGACTCAACTGACCATGAACCGAGAAGGGATCCGCCGTCTTGCCGCTGAAACGCTTGGGCTTGCTACTTCCCCCTATCAGTTTGTTGACACCTTGGCAGACTTTAATGCTGCTGTCGCGCATATCGGCATACCTTGTGTGGTTAAGCCTATCATGAGCTCGTCAGGTAAAGGGCAAAGTGTGATTAAAAGTGTCGCGGATATCGAAGCGGCTTGGCACTACGCTCAAGAGGGGGGGCGTGCAGGTCAGGGCAGAGTGATTGTGGAAGGTTTTGTTGATTTTGATTACGAAATTACGCTTTTGACGGTACGCCACATTGATGGCACGAGTTTTTGTGAGCCAATTGGACATGTGCAACAAGATGGTGATTATCAGCAAAGTTGGCAGCCGCAGCAGATGTCAGTACTCGCGCTAGAGCGCAGTAAAGCGATGGCTGAAAAAGTCACGGCAGCACTGGGCGGTCGGGGTCTGTTTGGCGTTGAGCTCTTTATTAAGGGTGATGAAGTTTACTTCAGCGAAGTCTCACCAAGGCCACATGATACCGGCATGGTCACGCTTATCTCGCAAGACTTAAGTGAGTTTGCGCTGCATGCTCGGGCAATTTTAGGTTTGCCTATCCCCACCATTCACTTTAATGGGCCATCGGCATCTAGCGTGATCCTTGTCGAAGGGGAATCAACACAGCTACAGTTTAACAATCTTGCACAAGCGCTTGCAGAGCCACTAACGGATATTCGTTTGTTTGGTAAACCCGAGGTGAGTGGCAAGCGTAGAATGGGTGTGGCGTTAGCGCGCTCAGATTCGGCTGAAAGTGCTGTCGAAAAAGCCAAGCAAGTGGCTGCAACAGTAGGAATTACGTTATGAACTCAAACACCCGCGTACTTGACCCATTAGTATTGGGGTTTTGGCGGCTATTAGATTGGCAAATTACGCCGCAAGAAAATTTACGCTTTTTAAAGCAAGCGATTGAGCTTGGAATACGCGATACTGATCATGCTGATATTTACGGTGAGTATCAGTGTGAGGCGGAGTTTGGCAAAGCCTTAGCGCTTGAGCCTAGCATTCGAGAGCACATTCGGATCATCACTAAATGTGGCATTAAGCCCGCATTTCCAAGCTTGGGACTAGCGGGAAAGGCGAACCACTATGATTCGAGTAAGGCGCATATCATTGCCCAAGCGCAGCAGTCACTAAAGCATTTCGGCACGGATAGGTTAGATGTGTTGTTGATCCATCGCCCGGATTATCTGATGGATGCTGATGAAGTTGCCGATGCGTTTAATACCCTCAAACAAAACGGCGATGTGCTGCATTTTGGGGTCTCGAACTTTACACCCAGCCAGCTTGCCTTACTGCAATCGAGACTCGATTTCGCTTTAGTGACTAACCAAATTGAGTTTTCACCTTATGAGATGAAAGCGCTTGACGATGGCACGCTTGATCAGTGCCAACAACTAGGCATGAATCCTATGCTGTGGTCGCCGCTGGCAGGGGGCAGAATATTCTCCAGTGAAGATGAAAAAGCCAAACGCCTGCGTGCGGTGCTACAGCAAGTGGGTGAAGAGATTGGTTGCACTGAAATTGATCAAGTGATCTACGCATGGCTTGCCATGCATCCATCGAAACCCGCCACTGTGCTTGGAACGGGAAACATTACTCGAGTTGCCAGTGCGTTTGCTTCACAGTCACTTAGCATGAGTCGCGAGCAGTGGTATCGCATTTGGACGGCGTCCACCGGGCATAGCGTACCATAACCGATTAGTTTGCCCTGAAGTTATTTGGGGCAAACCACGGCAATAAATTTGAGCCAGTTATAATATCAGTTGCATTCAAACCCCAGGTATCGTAGTTTGTTAAAAAATTTATCAATTAGAACAAATAAATAGCGAAGTTTTTCCTAGTAAACATAAATAGCTTGGCAGTAGCTGAGAGCACTACTTTTGAACTTTAATACTTATCTCAAACTACTTGTATATTGTCTCTTCTTTTGATTATTTTGTACTTTCATTTCTAAAAAGGAGTTAAATAAATGAAATGTATAATCTCAGCGGTGCTATTCTTGATGTGCATATTGGCCACCAGACCTGTATTTGCGAATTCGAGTGCGTCTGATTATCGAGGCCAGTTTTGCAGCTTATGTACATCCGAAAGTAAAGCTCAGAAGATGGCTAAAACTTATGCACCACAAAAAAGCTGCTATCCATTAAAACCTAGCGCGCCTATGACCCCTGAAAACATGCAGTGTACTTCTGCAAAAAAACAGGTTTTTCTTGTACACCCTGCAAGTGGAACGACTTACGGTTTTTGGGTTACGCATGAAGATTTTTTACCCTATGATGTCAAAGTGACTGCCTTTTCGTTAACGGAAGTACAAAAAAAGGTCTTTGCAGAGGCGGCCAGTTTTTATGAAGAGATGAAGCACATACTAGCAACTACCTCAAGTCAGAATGTGAGTCGTTATGGTTTGTCAAACGTGCGTAGTCAGGCTCAGCAGCCAGAACAATCGTGCCCATCAAATTCCGCGCTAGCAACTTTGCTCGACCCTGCAAAAATGATGGCACTGGAGGAGCTTGCGTTGGCTGAGATTACAGTTGGGATGGGTGACGGTATTGATGTTAATAAGAGGATTTATCAAGGCGCGCGTTTCACTGGAGGTTCCGTGAGTCTATCTCATTTTGGAGCGAGTGTGTCAGTCAGTATATCTGAACATGAGCAACCGCTAGTTTATGCTAAGACGTTTTATGAAAATGAAGAGTCTAGCTCATTTCGTGATGTGCTAGCGTTGAGCATAGATCATATCGGTTGGGATGCTGAAAATGTACCTTTGTTGGGTATGAAGTTGAATAAAGCTCATTCGCGAGTTGCTGGGGGGAAAAGAATTACAACGCTATTGCAAGCACTTCATGGGCCGCAAGAAATTACTAATGAGTGTGTTTTATACCAGCTAGAAAAATTAAGTCAGTTCGGTCAGTTTAAACTTAAGGATGGTTCGGCGACTCGGTTTGGTAATCCAGGTGGAATTCCGCCAGGGTCTGGAGACAGCAGTAAGGTAACGGGTTGCACAATTCACTTTTACAATTCTCGCAATGAATTACAGTACGTTTTTAATGTTCCAAACTCAGAATGTTGAAGAATTAAAAAAGGGCCTTTCGGCCCTACGTGTTGCAGCAAGTAAAAAATAAGGTGATGCGGCTGTCACAGGGCCGTTCACCTTTGGTCATCACAGATTAAAATCTAATCCATAACTTACGTATGCTTTGATATCGTCGCTACTGTCTAGGTCGGTTTTTACTAATCCGAAGGTAAAGCCTTGCGTAGATAAACTCACCCCGTAATCCATATAAGCGTCGTCTTCTCCTGTCCACTCAAGCACTGTATCTCCGCTGGAGCGACCAATATGTAGAGTTAATTCACTGTCTTTAAAAATGGGGAAGCTGGCCGACACTTCGGCATATAGCATGTCTTCTTCTGTGGTTGAGTCGCTTTGCGCTGTAGCTAAGTGGCTGAGTTTAAACGTAAAGTATTGCCAGCCAAGCGCGGCGTAAATCTCGCCAAAATCAATATCTCCACTGGCATCGGGATAGGCGTAGTGGATATAACCGAAATCAAAACTCATGCCCTTGATTTCGCCAGCGTAACCCGCGTACAGATCCATTTCGTAACTGGCGGAGTCGCCAAAGTCGATGTTAGAGACCCAAGTGCCCGCATAAAACCCAGACTCATTGCTATAATCCAAGCCGCCAGACACCGCTGCGCCGTCATCAGTCTGGGTGATACCACGCCAGTAATAATTTGAGCTTGCCGCAATATTCGCGGTCACTTCCGCCTGAGCAGAGACACAAAAGCACGCAGTCAGGCCGCCGAGTAGCATAAGTAAAGGTTTGTTTTTCATTCTGTTTTCCCCATTGAACGCAGAGTTATTATTCGGTTGTTGTCATTGCATTTTCTGCAAAGAGTGAGTGCAAGGGGGAGGCCAATGTCAGGAAATGGCGGAGAATTTATTCTATGTTATTAAAAATATTAGAATTTAATTTCTGAGTTTCGAAAGTAGGACAGAGTGATTTGCATAAATGTTGCACATGGCTGGTGCAAAGTACCATAGCTTGCACAGTATTAATGCAAGCTATGGATTGCGCTAGCCGTTATTGAAGTTTAGGTTAGTTATCCAAAGATGGTGCGCATTAGGCTGATGGTTTCATCAACACTGCGGCCTTTTTCCACTTCAGCGACTATTGAGTCACGTTTGGTGCGAATATGCTCTGGAATAGACTCATCCGCGAGTGCGCGGTCGACTAACACTTCTGCTGACTCTTTACCGCGGCGTACTGTTTTTTTGCCACCACTGGTGCCGCTGCGCTGAGGTTTATGCAGTAGCTTAAAGTAATTGGAGTTAGTGGCGGTGTCTTTATCCGCGTAATAAAACAGGCATGGTAGCAGCGCTTTAATTTCAGCAAGTTGCGTTTCAAACTCATCCACAGGAGCGGCCATCGTATACCATGGCATTGCTTTAATGGTGCTGACGACATCGGTCCAGTAACGCTCAAAATCGCGATTGTTAAGTTTAGCAACACCAAGCGCTTGGCACAAAGCGTCAAGCTTGCTCGAGGTTATTGGAGTGAACACATCAGGGCGACGCATTGCTAATAGGCGAGTAGCTGGTGCAAGCGTTGGCTTTTCCTCGCTGCCAGCAAAGGCACTTAAATACCCGACCATAAATGACTGATAATGTTCGAGCGTCACGTCACCTTCTGCCGGGATTGCGGCTAGCGCTTCATCAAAAGCACCCGGAAGGTCGTCTAATAACTGGTGAAAGCCTTTTGCACTTTTGGTGGAGGCAAACCACTCTACGTCAAACTGATACACGCTGGTATCTAAATTTGCAGCATGCTTACCGCTAAAGGCGAGGCGATCTTCTTTGATCATGTCTTTAAGTGGAGTGCTGCGCATTGGTTTAAGGTATTCAATCAGTTTTAATTGCTCATCTAGTGCAATCACTTCTTTGTGACTGGCAATAAATGCAGCCACCATAGGCCAAGGCGCAATGCGTAACGTTTTGAGTTGTAAAAAGCTAATCGCTGCGATGAGCAGATCTTGTAGCTTTTTCACTGTGGGTAATTGATGGTCATCCAGTAAATCAAAATTGATACGATTTTTCGCCACATCAAGCAGTTCATAACACCAACCAAGAAAATCTTCAGGGTGATTTTCCACCTTAACCGCCATCAGATTAAGGCTGATCTCCGTGGCCTGTTTGAGGATATTTTGATAAATCTGACTTTCTTGTTCGCCCAAGGCCATGTTTGACGGTGATATGAGCAGTTTCTTCATGCGGGTTAGATACTCCAAGTTTGATTAATAAACCAACCAGTAAAATATAGCTAATGACGCTAAAAACTGGCAAGGGCGAGGATCATACCGATTAGTCAAAAGGTTGCAATCGCTCAGTACAAATTATTTGCCTTTATTCATGGTATATTCGACTACAGCCGTTATCATAAAGAGAACCAAGCCTTACGAAGGAAAAGCAATGAACCGGCTAGTTAAAATCGTAGGCGCCATTGTCGCGCTTATTATTATTCTTGTTATCGCAGCCCCGTTTTTAATCCCTAAACAGGCAATTATTGACCAAGTCACGTCACAGGTTGAGTCAGTGACAGGTAGAAAACTGTCGATCGATGGCGACTCTGACATCGGTATTTTCCCAACGTTGCACATTGAGTTAAACCAAGTGCGATTTGCCAACATGGCAACGGGCAGTCGCCCAGATATGTTCGCTATGGAGCAACTTGCCGTGCATATTCCGTGGTTAAGTGCGTTGTCTGGTGAAGCTAAGCTTGAGCGCTTTGTGATCAATAATCCTAAAATTATTCTAGAAACCGACAAACAAGGTAATGCTAACTGGCAGTTGCTACCCACCAGTGCAGAAAACACGACAACGGCGCAAACCAGCTCAAAAGGTAATATGCAGTTACCAGAAGGCTTAGATGTTAGCCTTGGCGAAGTGGCGATTTATGGTGGCTCGGTGACTTATCTTGACGGTGTGACAGGCGCTGAATATCAGGTAACTGATTTAGACATTAGCGTGATGTTATCGTCACTGTACCAACCACTAGAAGTCGACGGCAAGCTGACTTTTCAAGGTCAAACTTTTAACCTAGTTACTACACTCGATAATCCAGCAAAGGCGATCGAAGGTGAAACCTTTAATGTTGAACAACAAGTAAAATCAGCGCTGTTCAACCTTGACTATAAAGGTGAAATTGCAGAGCAAGGTAAAACCATTCGCGGTCAATTAGCCTTGTCTGGCGACTCGGTAAAAGCGCTAGCTAAGTGGCAGGGCGTTGATCTAAAAGCCAAAGAAAATGCGTTCAACGACTTTGGCCTAAACGCCAAAATGACGATGCAAGGGCAAGTCTTTACTCTCAATACCTTAGAGGCAACCTTGGACGAATTGGTAATAAAAGGTCAAAGTAAAGTCACCCTCTCAGGTAAGCCTGATATTACCGCGAGTGTTGACCTTGGCATGTTAGATCTTAACCCGTATTTACCAGAACCTGTGGAAAAGCCACAAACGCAAACTGAGCCAGAAGGCGCACCAGCACAGCCTATCGTGTGGGATGACACTGCAATTGATTTGTCAGCACTTAATAGCCTCAATGCGAATGTGAAGATCACCTCTACAGGGCTACGTGCGAGAGAAATTAAGCTTGGCGAAAACCAAATCAGTCTAGTACTTAACTCAGGTAAGGCAACACTGAGCCTAGATAAATTCCAAGCCTATGAAGGTCAGGGTAAAGGTAAGGTCGTTGTAAATGCAGCAGCAAAACCTTATGCCATCAGTACTGACTTTGCGTTAACGGCAATTAATGCCGAGCCACTACTGACTGATGCCATTGGCTTTGACAAAGTATTGGGTAAAGGTAGTCTTAATTGGGCGTTAAACACACAAGGTGTCAGTCAAAAGCAATTTGTGAATGCCCTTGGTGGTAAATTAGGTTTTGAGTTCAAAGATGGTGGCGTAAAAGGCGCAAACCTTGCTGAGATGATCCGTAAGGGCAAAGAGATGCTCAAAGGCGATTTCTCTTCGGTATCGCAAGGACTCAATGCTAATTTCGACCCAGATCAAAAAACCGACTTCTCAGCCATGACTGGCACCTTTGTCTTTACCAAAGGCGTAGGTCAAAACGATGACTTCTCGTTGGCAAGCCCGTTACTACGAGTGACAGGCAAGGGCACCGTTGATTTACCACAAACTTTAGTTGATTATCGTGTGGTGACTGGAATTGTTGATACCATTGAAGGGCAAGCCAGCAGCGATGACAGTACCGGTTTTAAAATTCCGGTGCGGATCAAAGGTCCATTCCACAAAGTTGAAACTAGCTTAGACCTAAAAGAAGCGGCAAAAGACAAAGCCAAAGACAAGGTTAAGGATAAGGTAAAAGACAAACTTAAAGGTTTGTTTGGTGGATAGATCTTTATGACGCTTCAATAAACAGCTCATCTGTTTGTTTTAAATCAATTTCAGCTAAACAAGGGCTTGCCGATGGTAGCCCTTGTTCTATATTTATCGCGAGTTAATTATCTATATGCAGTTATAGTGAGCTTATGATGACTTATGCCTATAAACTGTAACCAGCTGTAATAGAATTACTGCTATTCATGTGCTTAGATAGATGCGAATAGCTCTATAAACAAACGAAGGATAAAAGAATGAGTACACCTATTTTACTCGAATACACGGTGACGCCAAAAGCTGAGGGTAACTGGATATTTTCAAATGACGATAAACCAGTTGAACTTAAATTAGCTCAGGGTGAAAGCGCTGTTCTAACTTATAAGCTCGTTACTGATGAAACCGGCTGGAGCTTTGCTGAAAACGGTACTTTTTTTACCGAAGCGCAAGACAATTTCAATTATAACCTTACAAGCACATTAAAAGATGAGTTAACGGTTGAGGTAAAGATTGAAGCATTGAATGTTGCGAATACGCTAAGTGAAGATGATATCAAAGCGCTTTCAGCTGACCCTGATGCGAGGGTTGTTACACTCGTAGAGAATAACAACTCGAATATTGAGTTCAGACTTGTTGCTCAATACAATTCCGCAAATGGTGCTGTGCGTTATTTCTCTCAAGATCCAAGGGTGATAATTGACAACCCAGATGGTCCAGGTTAATTCGTAATTTGCATTTGGCACAGATAGGTAAAATGTTCTGTGCCAATTCTTAATTCAAGTGATGGCGAGTGACATAGTGTCCTGAACCATGACAGGCGATAAAAAGACGGGCTCCAGCCTAAATCAATGCTTTTTTTCAGTGAAGCCATCGCGGAATACTTTTCTTCTATCAGGGTTTGAATTAACGATTTTACGTAAAAAGCTTCAGCTGAATCGGGATACTCAGCCAAATATTCATCAATTGCTATTAATGCCTCTTGGTGCTTACCTAGGTGTGCTAAAGCTTGGATGCGCACGACTTCAACTTGGCTTGCTGGATCACTGGCTAAAATTTGCAGATACACTTCACTGGCTTTCGCCTTCTCACCCATTAGTGAGTAAATGTCTGCGTAGTTAAGTAAGATTTCTACATTGCTGGGCGCCAACTGAGAGGCTCGTTCAGCAAACTCTAGTGCCCGTTCTAAATCACCTAATAGCATCAATACAATGGCATAATTATTAAAGGTAGCCGTACTTGTATATGAGCGCTTAACTAGAGCCTGATAAGATTTTTCTGCGTCATGGAGCTTACCAAGTAGAAGAGAGATATCGGCAATGGCCTTCAGTGTTTTCAGGTTATCAGGGCCGTAATGGCTGGCTGCTCGTAAGTACGGCAAGGCCTCTCCATACTGGCCAAGCTTCATGTTGAACAGAGCTGCATTGCGGATGACTTTTAAGGTCGGTCTAAGTTCATAGGCAAGCTCAGTGTGATGAAGTGCCGAAGCGTAATCGTTTATTAAATGATAGTAGATGCTGATAAGTGCATGCTTTTGATACTCGTCCTTGGCTGAATTCTGAATTGCTAAAAAGGTTCCTTTGGCACGGATTTTGTCTTTTGCAAACGCATAAAAATCGAGATAGGAACCTTGAATAATTGTACTTGCTTTTAATCTCTTGGGGGCTTGCTGTAATACTTGTTCCCAGTTTAGAAGTATTTGATCATTTGAACTATCTTCATACAACTGAGTCGCGAGTTCAGAGTAAAGTGAATACAGCGGCAGGAAGTCCGGCGCAGTATCAATCAGCGTTGTTAACTCTTTTAATATCGTAGCGCGGTCCGCATCTTTTACTAAACTAGCATCATGCAGTGTGGCGTAGTTATTCAGTAATGTTTTATTGCTAGTGGCTAAATCAGTTGAGCCTCCGGTTAATGAAGTGAGGGCCGAGGCTGTAATAGCAAAAACACGACTGTAGTTTTCACTCGATGTCATCGTTCGCGCACTACTAATTAAGGCTCCATTAGACGCATCAACTAAGTCGATAACGATGTCACAGCTTTGAATATTACAGTCTAGTTTTATCGTAATGAGCTCATTACTATTTAACGCTCGCCCCAATGCCTTTAATGGTGCTTCAACACCAATAAACTTTTGTGTTTGCTCTACTTCACTGTCTGAAATGAAGACGTAATCATTATTACTTAAAAAATGTTGTTTAAGTGCGTCGTTAATTGCTAACTCGATGTTTTGTTGATGCGCTTCAAGTAGTTGAAAAGAGTTAGTGAATTTTATCGGTAGCGCTGCAATATAGATCTTGGGTTTGGTTTCCTGCCAATACCAGTACCCACCAACGGCTAAGCACACTAAAAAGGTGAAAAGTGCTGCAATACCTAATTGCTTTTTACGTGCTTTGGCTTTCTCTCTGGCTCTATCTCGTAGCTCTATTTGTTCAAGTGACACTGTCGCTTCGCTGTTATCGTAGCTAAAGGCGTGTAAAATTTGCTTTAGCTGCTGACTGACTTCATTCGCGCTGCTTGGACGAGCGCTTTTGTCATATTGCAATAAGCGATCAATGAGCTGTGCCAGTGCAGGGGGAATATCTAAAATACGTTTAGCACTGGCTTTTAATGGCTGAAACTTGATCTGTTCAGCAATAGACTTGTCACTGCCATCTTCAGCTTGTTCGAAATAAGGATGATGTCCTGCTAACAATTGATAAGCTATTAGCCCAAATGAGAATAAGTCACTGCGACTGTCTAGCGTTTCATCACGAAGTTGCTCTGGTGACATTGCTGTGAGACTACCGTAACTGGTATGTGGGCGAGAGGCTTGGTTGTCTTCTAATTGTGAAATACCAAAGTCGGCAATTTTGGCTATGCTCTGTTCATTAACCAGTATATTGCCAGGTTTTAAGTCTAAATGAAGAATGTTCTGGCCATGAGCTGAGGCTAGGCCATCGGCGACATGGCTTAGTAGCTCGACTTTTTGCTCGGTAGTTAATACGTGTGTTTTTGTGTAGTGCTGTAAAGTTGCACCTTGCACATATTCCATTTCCAAAGCCATTTGGCCATCGCTTTCAAAGACATCATAAATTTGTACTATATTTGGATGGTTAAAACGCGCTAACAGGCGGGCTTCGTTGAGTGCATCTGATTGCGTGTGCTGAGTTAGTGACATCACCTTTACCGCCACTCGGCGGCCTAATTTTTTGTCGGTAGCAAGGTACACTTTGCTCATTCCGCCTTCGGCGAGCAAGATCACGTCCTGATAGTATTCTTCTAACTTCAACACAGCGCTGTCTTTCTCTTTTATTATTGGGGTTAGTGTATCGCTAAAAATACTAAATTAGTACCATTTGCGTTGGGCTTAGTCGCAAATAACAAGTTGAAAATTTAACACTTTGTCATACTCACAGCCGCATGTAGGTTATAAGGATAAACAACAATAAGGACAAGCAAATGGCAAAGTTATCTTCTAATTTAGTTTCTCACTTCAGTTTGGCCGCCATAATGGCAAGCGCTCTGCTCGTGAATACGTCTAGTATAGCGGCAGATAACAAACAAACCTTTAGTTACCCCAATAACGCTCGTAACGCAATAAGCCTTACGTTTGATGATGCAAGACCAAGTCAAGTTGATGTGGGAGTGCCGCTACTCAATCGCCACAAGGTGAAAGGCACATTTTATGTTATGCCACCACAGGTGAAGGAAAAGCTCGCATTGTGGCAAGCCGCTGTGAAGCAGGGGCATGAAATAGGTAATCACACCAGTGAACACTTATGTACGGGCAACTTTGCTTGGCTGAGGGAAAAGGACAAAGGACTCGAACAGGTTGATTTGGCCTACATAGAACGCGATGTAGTAAGCACCACAAAATATATTGAAAAGCATTTAGGCGTAACCCCCAGAAGCTTTGCATATCCTTGTGGTAATACCTTTGTTGGTCGCGGCGCTGAAGTAAAAAGTTATGTGCCGATGATTGCGAAGCATTTTGACAGTGGCCGCACGTGGTTAGATGAAACCGCTAACCACCCAACTTATACTGACTTTGCGCAGCTCACTGGAGTGAGAATGGACGGTGTTAGTTTTGAAGAGCTAAAAGGGTTACTGGAGCACCTTAGGGCAAATAACAGTTGGATAATTCTTGCTGGACATGAGGTGGGCGAAAAAGGCATGTACACCGTCGATACCAAAATGTTAGACCAGCTTATTCCTTACTTACAGGACCCTAAAAACGGTTATTGGTTAGACACCGTAAGCAATGTGGGTGATTACATAAAAAGTAAAAGAGAGCCGTAGGTCGAGATTTATCTCGACTTGACGATTTCTAAAATTCTCTCGTCGCTCCATATAGCTGTTTGCTCAAAGCTTGAGCTTGTTTGTGAGAAAAGGATGAGAAACTCTTGTTCACAGCCTACTAAGCGATATGTCTAAACAATAATCGAAATAAAATTTCCGCTGTAAACTTTGTTTAATATTTGCGCAAGTGGTTGAATTCTCGATTGCTTGCCGCCATATCCTCAAACTGTAATCGGTACGTCATGTTAACGCGTTAAATTAATTAAAAATTGAACTATCTTTGATGCGACATTGCTGATACAATTGCCCGCCCTTGAAAGACATAATCACAGTTTTTTGAGTGGAATTTAACCTAAATGCCTTGATTTTGAACGAAATCTAGGCGAGTTGTAACTACACCGGAGGTCATTAAGATGATCCAAATGCAAACTCAGCTGGACGTTGCTGATAACAGCGGCGCTCGCAAAGTGCAGTGTATAAAAGTCCTTGGTGGTTCGCACCGTCGCTACGCAGCGGTTGGCGACATCATTAAAGTTTCTGTTAAAGAAGCGATTCCTCGCGGCAAAGTGAAGAAAGGTGATGTTAAAAACGCAGTAGTAGTGCGTACTAAAAAAGGCGTACGTCGTCCAGACGGCTCTTTAATCCGTTTCGATAGCAATGCGGCTGTTATCTTAAATGATAACTTACAGCCTATTGGTACTCGTATCTTCGGCCCTGTGACTCGTGAACTTCGTACTGAAAAGTTCATGAAGATCGTTTCACTAGCACCAGAAGTACTATAAGGAGTCGATCATGGCAGCAAAAATCCGTCGTGATGACGAAGTAATCGTACTAGCCGGTAAAGACAAAGGTAAGCGCGGTAAAGTGCTTTCAGTTGTTACTGAAACTGGCCGAGTATTTGTTGAAGGCGTTAACATCATCAAGAAACACCAGAAGCCTGTACCACAACTACAGCAAGCTGGCGGTGTTGTTGAGAAAGAAGCGTCAGTCGACGTATCAAACGTAGCGATTTTCAATGCCGAAACTGGCAAAGCGGATCGTGTAGGTTTTAGATTTGAAGACGGTAAAAAAGTCCGTTTCTTCAAGTCTACCGGTAAAACTATTTAATAGTTGGAGTAGACGATGGCGAAACTGCATGAAGTGTACAAAGACAAAGTGGTAAAAGAGCTTCAAGAGAAGTTCGGTTACAGCTCTGTCATGCAAGTCCCTCAGATCGAAAAGATCACACTTAACATGGGTGTGGGCGAAGCCCTAGCTGACAAGAAAATTCTAGAAAACGCAGTAGCAGACCTAGAATCAATCTCTGGTCAGAAGCCTCTAGTGACGAAAGCACGCAAATCAGTTGCTGGCTTTAAGATCCGTGAAGGTTACCCAATTGGCTGTAAAGTAACCCTACGCGGCGAGCGTATGTGGGATTTCCTAGAGCGTTTAGTCTCTATCGCGATGCCACGTATTCGTGACTTCCGCGGTGTTAGCGCAAAGTCTTTTGACGGTCGCGGTAACTACTCTATGGGCGTACGTGAACAAATCATCTTCCCAGAAATCGATTATGATAAAGTAGACCGCGTTCGCGGTATGGATATCACAATCACTACTTCTGCGAAAACAGATGACGAAGGCCGTGCGTTGTTAGAAGCGTTCAACTTCCCATTCAAAAAGTAAGGGTAGGGTTATGGCAAAGAATTCAATGAAAGCACGTGACGTAAAACGTGCTAAATTAGTTACTCAGTATGCTGAAAAGCGTGCTGCGTTAAAAGCTATCATCAGCGATGTTAATGCATCTGATGATGAGCGTTGGGATGCAGTGTTAAAGCTACAGTCTTTACCACGCGATTCTAGCCCTTCACGTCAACGTAATCGTTGTAACATCACGGGCCGCCCTCATGGTTACCTTCGCAAGTTCGGCTTAAGCCGTATTAAAGTTCGCGAAGCAGCGATGCGCGGTGAAATTCCTGGCCTTAAAAAGGCTAGTTGGTAATAGAATCACGGGAGTAAGACATGAGCTTGCAAGATCCAATTGCGGATTTGTTCACACGTATCCGTAACGGTCAGTCTGCGAAGAAGGTATCTGTTTCAATGCCAACTTCAAAGCTGAAAGTAGCTGTAGCTAAGGTACTTAAAGACGAAGGTTATATCACTGACTTCGCAGTATCTGGTGACGTAAAAGCAGAATTGACTATCGAACTTAAGTACTTCGAAGGCAAAGCTGTAATCGAAAACATCCAGCGTGTTAGCCGCCCTGGTCTACGTATCTATAAGAGACGTGACGAATTACCTAAGGTAATGGGTGGTCTAGGTATCGCTATCGTATCAACTTCTAAAGGCCTGATGACAGACCGCGCTGCGCGTACCGCTGGCGTTGGTGGTGAAATCATTGGCTTTGTAGCTTAATCGGAGGGGAACTATGTCTCGTATAGCGAAGGCTCCAATCAATGTTCCTGCCGGTGTTGAAGTTACAATTAACGGCCAGGACATCAAAGTTAAAGGCAAGAACGGTGAATTAACTCGCACAATCAACGATGCGGTTGAAGTTTCACTAAACGACAACGTTATCACTACAGCTCCTCGTGAAGTTGCTAATGCTTGGGCTCAAGCTGGTACTGCACGTGCGCTAATCAACAACATGATTGTTGGTGTTAACGATGGTTATGAGAAGAAACTACAGCTAGTAGGTGTTGGTTACCGTGCGGCAGTTAAGGGTAATTCATTAGATTTAACCCTTGGCTTTTCTCACCCAGTGAACTTCGAGATCCCAACAGGTATCACTATCGAAGCTCCAAGCCAGACTGAAATTGTTGTTAAAGGCGCAGACAAGCAGTTAGTTGGTCAAACAGCTGCTAACATCCGCTCATACCGTGAACCAGAGCCTTATAAAGGTAAAGGTGTACGTTACGCTGATGAGCACGTGCGTCGTAAAGAGGCTAAGAAGAAGTAAGGTAAGACGATGGATAAGAAAACAGCTCGTCTACGTCGTGCTAAGCGCACTCGTAGAAATATTATCGAACAAGGCACAACACGTCTTGTTATCCACCGCACGCCACGTCACATTTACGCTCAAGTAATCAATGCTGAGGGTAATGTACTGGCTGCTGCTTCTACTGTTGAAAAAGCAATTGTTGAAACAGTTAAAGGCACAGGCAACATCGAAGCGGCTCAAGCAGTTGGTAAAGCAATCGCTGAGCGCGTAGCTGACAAAGGCGTTGAAAAAATCGCTTTTGATCGCAGTGGCTTTAAATATCACGGCCGTGTGAAGGCGCTAGCTGATGCTGCGCGCGAAGCCGGTCTGCAATTCTAGGAGTAGACAATGGCTAACGTAGAAGCAAAAGCACAACAGCCTGAATTGGCTGAAAAGCTAATCGCGGTAAACCGTGTGTCTAAAGTGGTTAAAGGTGGTCGTATCTTTAGTTTCACTGCACTAACAGTAGTTGGTGATGGCGCTGGTAAAGTAGGTTTTGGTTATGGTAAAGCACGTGAAGTTCCTGCTGCTATTCAAAAAGCAATGGAAAAAGCACGTCGTAACATGATCACTGTTGAACTTAAAGGTAACACGCTACAGCACCCAATCAAGGGTCGCCACGCGGGTTCTAAAGTTTACATGCAGCCTGCATCTGAAGGTACAGGTATCATTGCAGGTGGTGCGATGCGTGCAGTACTAGAAGTAACTGGCGTACAGAACGTACTATCTAAAGCATACGGTTCAACTAACCCGATCAACATCGTTCGCGCAACTATCGCAGCGCTAGAGAATATGAATTCTCCAGAAGGTATTGCTGCGAAGCGTGGTCTTAGCGTTGACGAAATCTTGGGGTAAGACACCATGGCAAACACAGTAAAAGTAACTCAAGTACGTAGCTCAATCGGTCGTTTACCGAAGCATAAAGCTACATTACGTGGCCTTGGTTTACGTCGTATCAACCACACTGTTGAGCTAGAAGATACGCCAGCAGTTCGCGGTATGATCAACCAAGTTTCTTACATGGTTAAGGTTGAGGGGTAATTCGATGAACTTGAATACACTTTCACCTGCTGCAGGTTCAAAAACAGCTGGTAAGCGTCTTGGCCGTGGTATCGGTTCTGGTCTTGGTAAGACTGGTGGCCGTGGTCACAAAGGTCAAAAGTCACGCTCTGGCGGTAAAGTACGCGTTGGTTTCGAAGGCGGTCAAATGCCTATGCAACGTCGTCTACCTAAGTTTGGTTTCACTTCACGCAAGTCTCTTGTGTCTAAAGAAGTGAATCTATTCGAAATCGCTAAAGTTGAAGGCGATGTGGTAGATCTAAACGCGTTACAGGCAGCTGGTATCGTTAAAAAGAACATCCAGTTCGTAAAAGTTGTAAAATCTGGCGAAGTTTCACGCGCTGTTACTGTTAAAGGCATGAAAGTGTCTAAAGGTGCACGCGAAGCTATCGAAGCTGCCGGAGGCAAGGTAGAAGACTAAGGAAGTACGCTATGGCTAAACCAGGTCAAGATATGCAAAGTGCACAAAGTGGGCTTGCGGAACTGAAGCGCCGATTACTATTCGTATTGGGTGCTATCATTATTTACCGTCTGGGCTCTTTTGTGCCAATCCCTGGGATTGACGCCGCTGTACTTGCCGAATTCTTCGAGCAACAAAAGGGCACCATTGTTGAGATGTTCAACATGTTCAGCGGTGGTGCGCTTGAGCGTGCATCGGTATTGGCGCTAGGTATTATGCCGTACATCTCGGCTTCGATTATTATGCAGCTATTAACGCACATACATCCTGCGATGATAGAGCTTAAGAAAGAAGGTGAGCAAGGGCGTAAGAAAATCAGCCAGTATACGCGTTATGGTACGCTTGTGCTTGCTACATTCCAATCGATAGGTATCGCTACTGGTCTACCTAACATGATGGAAGGCCTAGTTGTGAATCCAGGCTTCGGCTTTTATTTCACAGCTGTAGTGAGCTTAGTCACGGGAACTATGTTCCTTATGTGGTTGGGCGAACAAATCACTGAGCGTGGTATCGGTAACGGTATCTCAGTTCTAATATTTGTTGGTATTGTAGCTAACCTGCCGTCTGCAATTGGTTCGACAGCAGAAATGGCGCGCCAAGGTGATCTGCATATTTTAGCATTGTTATTGATTGCGGTAATCGTATTCGCCGTAACTTACCTAGTTGTGTTCTTCGAACGTGGTCAACGTCGTATCGTTGTAAACTATGCGAAGCGTCAACAAGGTCGTCAGGTATTTGCTGCTCAAAGCACGCACTTACCACTAAAAGTTAACATGGCGGGTGTTATTCCACCAATCTTTGCTAGCAGTATCATTTTGTTCCCTGGTACAATAGCAAGCTGGTTTGGCCAAGGTGAAGGTCCGGTCGCTGATGTGCTACAAGCTATCTCAGCAGTATTGACTCCAGGTCAACCACTGTATGCGATGGTATTAGCTGCGGCTATTATCTTCTTCTGCTTCTTCTACACTGCGTTGGTGTTTAACCCGCGTGAGACAGCAGATAACCTGAAAAAATCTGGCGCTTTTATTCCAGGCATTCGTCCAGGTGAGCAGACATCTAAATACATTGATAAAGTGATGACACGCCTGACATTGGCAGGTGCTTTGTATATAACCTTTATCTGTCTGGTGCCCGAGTTTATGACTATGGCATGGCAAACGCCATTCTACTTCGGCGGTACATCGATTCTGATTATCGTTGTTGTCATCATGGACTTTATGGCACAAGTACAGACTCATATGATGTCACATCAATATGATTCTGTGCTGAAAAAAGCGAACCTTAAAGGCTACGGCCGTTAAGGTCAGTTTACGGAGTTGAGTAATGAAAGTACGTGCTTCCGTTAAGAAAATTTGCCGTAACTGCAAAGTAATCAAGCGTGCAGGTGTTGTACGTGTGATCTGCAGTGAGCCAAAGCACAAGCAAAGGCAAGGCTAAGCAAATTAAGTCGTGCAGGCTGAGTAACTTTACTTAGCCTGTTTCTTTGGTAAAACTTGAATGTCGGTTGGGTATCCTATACGGGCTTTCCAGCAAGATGATAATCAAGTTTATTTATAGGAGATATGTTAGTGGCCCGTATCGCAGGCATTAACGTTCCTGATCATAAGCATGCTGTTATCGGTTTAACAAGCATCTATGGTGTAGGTAAAACTCGCGCTAAGGCGATCTTAGCTGCGACAGGTATCGCTGAAACTACTAAAATCGGCGAGTTAAATGACGAAACACTTGACATCCTTCGTGAAGAAGTTGGCAAGTACACTGTTGAAGGTGATCTTCGTCGTGAAGTTACACTAAACATCAAGCGTCTTATGGACCTTGGTTGTTTCCGTGGCTTACGTCACCGTCGTTCGCTACCACTACGTGGTCAGCGTACTAAGACTAACGCGCGTACTCGTAAGGGTCCTCGCAAGCCTATCAAGAAATAAGGTGGGGTAAGTTATGGCAAAAGCACCAATTCGTCGTAAAAAGGTCAAAAAGCAGGTTGTTGACGGCATGGCTCACGTTCATGCATCTTTCAACAACACGATTGTGACCATCACTGACCGTCAAGGTAATGCTCTTTCTTGGGCGACTGCAGGTGGTTCAGGTTTCCGTGGTTCTCGTAAGTCTACTCCATTCGCTGCACAGGTCGCTGCGGAGCGTGCAGGTGTTGCTGCACAAGAGTACGGTCTTAAGAACCTAGAAGTATTCATCAAAGGTCCAGGTCCAGGCCGTGAGTCTGCTGTTCGTGCATTGAATGCTGCTGGTTACCGTATCACTAACATCACTGACGTGACGCCAATTCCACACAATGGTTGTCGTCCACCGAAGAAACGTCGCGTATAACAATAGGTTAGGAGAAAGAACATGGCAAGATATTTGGGCCCTAAGCTCAAGCTGAGTCGTCGTGAAGGTACTGACCTGTTCCTTAAAAGCGGCGTAAGAGCAATTGACTCTAAGTGTAAACTAGAAACAGCACCTGGTCAGCACGGCGCACGTAAAGGTCGTCTATCTGATTACGGTTTACAGCTACGTGAAAAGCAAAAAGTTCGTCGTATCTACGGTGTACTAGAAAAGCAATTCCGTAACTACTACAAAGAAGCTGCTCGCCTTAAAGGTAACACAGGTGAAAACTTGTTACAGCTTCTAGAGCAACGTCTAGACAATGTTGTATATCGCATGGGTTTTGCAAGCACACGTGCTGAAGCACGTCAGCTAGTAAGCCACAAAGCGATTATGGTTAATGGTCGTGTTGTTAATATCCCTTCTTTCGTAGTTACTCCTGAAGATGTAGTAGTAATTCGCGAGAAGTCTAAAAAGCAAGCGCGTATCATCGCTGCTCTAGAGTTGGCTGAGCAACGTGAAAAGCCAACTTGGATTGAAGTTGACGGTAAGAAAATGGAAGGCACTTTCAAGCGTCTACCAGAGCGTTCTGATCTGTCTGCGGACATTAACGAACAACTAATCGTCGAACTTTACTCGAAGTAAAGTTAAGAGTTAAGAGAGGATAAAATGCAGGGTTCTGTAACCGAATTCCTAAAACCAAGATTAGTCGATATCGACGCTGTAAGCTCAACGCGTTCTAAAGTAGTTTTAGAGCCTCTAGAGCGTGGTTTTGGCCACACACTAGGTAATGCTCTACGTCGTATACTTCTTTCATCTATGCCTGGTTGTGCTGTGACAGAAGTTGAAATTGACGGCGTATTGCACGAGTACAGCGCGAAAGAAGGCGTACAAGAAGACATCATTGAAATTCTGTTAAACCTTAAAGGTCTAGCGGTATCTCTAGAAGGTAAAGATGAAGTTTTCCTTACCCTGACTAAGTCTGGTGTAGGCCCTGTGACTGCGGCTGATATCCAGCACGACGGAGATGTGACTATCGCCAACCCTGAGCATGTCATTTGTCACTTAACTGCTGACAATAGCGAAATCAGCATGCGCATTCGTGTTGAGCGTGGTCGCGGTTATGTACCGGCGTCTAGTCGTTTATCCTCTGATGACGATGAGCGTCCAATCGGCCGTTTGTTGCTAGATGCATCATTCAGCCCGGTTGAGCGTATTGCGTACTCGGTTGAGTCAGCTCGTGTTGAGCAGCGTACAGACTTAGATAAACTAATCATCGATATGGAAACGAACGGCACTTTAGATCCTGAAGAAGCGATCCGCCGTGCGTCAACTATCCTTGCTGAGCAGTTAGATGCATTCGTAGACCTACGTGATGTTTCTGAGCCAGAAGAGAAAGAAGAGAAACCGGAGTTCGATCCGATTCTACTTCGTCCAGTTGATGACTTAGAACTAACTGTACGTTCTGCAAACTGTCTGAAAGCCGAGCAAATTCAATATATCGGTGACTTAGTACAGCGTACTGAAGTTGAGCTTCTGAAAACACCAAACCTTGGTAAGAAGTCTCTAACTGAAATTAAAGACGTGCTAGCTTCACGTGGTCTATCTCTAGGTATGCGCCTAGAAAACTGGCCACCTGCAAGTCTAGCTGAGTAATCTAAGTTACTATATTAGTTTAGTTAGAAGGATAGGGTCATGCGCCATCGTAAGAGTGGTCGTCAATTAAACCGTAACAGCAGCCATCGCAAAGCGATGTTTAGCAACATGGCTGGTTCTTTGGTGAAGCACGAAATCATCAAAACTACTTTGCCTAAAGCAAAAGAGCTGCGCCGTGTAATTGAACCTTTAATCACACTGGCTAAGACTGACAGCGTAGCAAACCGTCGTTTAGCGTTTGCTCGCACGCGTGATAAAGAAGTAGTTGGTAAATTGTTCTCTGAGATCGGTCCACGTTTCGCGGATCGTCCAGGTGGTTACACTCGTATTCTTAAGTGTGGCTTCCGTACAGGTGACAATGCGCCAATGGCTTATATTGAACTACTAGATCGCCCAGCGACAGAAGAAGTTCAAGAAGACGCGCAGTCTGCAGAGTAATTAGTCTTTTTAAAGACACAAAAAAGCCGAGCATAGCTCGGCTTTTTCTTTTTATATCCCTTAAGACTTTTGCGCCTGTTTATAATAACTAAACGCTCTCTCATATCTTTTGGTCACTATTCTTATTAGCTTCATTTATAAAGTTAGCAATTGAAGAACCTGCAACTGCTAACTCATACATTACCGACAATGTATTCTGCTCTAATCAACATAAAAATTGAACTTGGTCCAGTTGATAAAATAAAAGAGGGCTTACAGCTATTCATCTTCTACAACAGTAGTTTTTAGGAGTTATCTCAATTCCCTCAGCCTAAACTGAATAGATTCAGTTTAGGCCGGTTTGTTTTATAGATAGTGTTCACCAAGTCCATACTAAAAAGTGCTATCTATAGTAGACACACCTCTCTTACATATTTGTAGATTCGAAAATTGTGTTAATTAAACTAGAAAAGTCGCCTTTAGAAAGCCTAATATGCCTTATTAACGTGTTAAAAATGAACGTTTCGGCTTTTTTTTGCTCGAGCGATCTATTTTTTGCAATTTTCTTTAAAAAAAGGGTTGCACTAAAATCGGATCGCCCTATAATGCGACCCCACTGACACGGGGCGCTACGCTGAAAAGCAAAGCAGCAACGAGTTAGCGTCAAATAAAACTTAAGTTCGAAACTTCTTCTCAAGAAATTCAAAATTAAGTGTTGACAAAAAGTTGGGAATGCTTAGAATGCACATCCCTCGAAACAACGAAATGTTTCGAAACGTTCTTTAAAAATATGAAGCAATCATCTGTGTGGGCACTCGTACAGATTGAGTTCTAACAGCAGATTCTAGTTCGCTAGATGACGCAAACAAATTTAGAGTCTCAATTGTAACTGAGTGACTATATAGTCAATTCGTTTTGATTTTACTTTTTTGAAAAGTAGAAACAAACAATCAGAATTCAATGAGCACGAAGCTTAGGCTTCAAAAAACTTTT
>NZ_QOKX01000007.1:0-531598 GCF_013319255.1 Pseudoalteromonas sp. JC28
CCTTCATCTACTACCTCTCCCTCTGCAACAACATAACCCACCAACGTCGCATCCGCACCCTCTCCTTGCACCAACACCGCCGCCTGTTTCACCACTGCTTGCTGTGCCAAAACACTCCTTATCTCTCCAAGCTCTATACGATATCCCCGCAGCTTGACTTGCTCATCCTTCCTTCCCAAAAATACCAACGCTCCCGACTCCAAGCGCCGTACCCTGTCTCCTGTTCTATACAACCTCGTATCCGCCAACCAAGGAACATACACAAATGACGCCGCCGTCCTGTCCGGATCTCCAACATATCCTTTCGCTACGCAAGGCCCTCCAACATAAAGCTCTCCTACGCCTCCTTTCGCTTGCAGCTCACCCCCTGCATCAACGACATACARCCCTGTGTTCGCCATCGCATACCCTATCGGTATCTCTTCTCGCGTTGAATCCCCTGCCCTTAAATGCGCGCTTGCATCATATAAGCTACAACCTACCACCGTTTCCGTCGGACCATAGTGGTTATAAAGTTGACTTTCACTAAAGGTATCTTGCAACCGCGCAGCCAGCCCCTCCGTTAGCGTCTCCCCTCCTATCACCAGAACATGCGCTCCGCTGACCTTATCCCCATCCARCAATTCAAGTAATGCCTCACAATGCATCGGCGTCAAACGATATAAACTCGCCTCTGAGCTCCCTCGTAACCGCTCGACTAATCCCTCYAACTCCTCTCCCCAAGGCGCTAAGTTCACGCACCCTCCCACCAAAAGAGGCAAATATAAACTCGGAACGCCTATATCAAATGCATGCGACGTCAACACATAGCTTCCTGTCAACTGCTCTTGATAGTACGCTTTTAGACCATAGCCACAGTAATCTATTAATCCTCTGTGACTTACCTCCACCCCCTTTGGCTTACCCGTCGACCCTGACGTATAAATCACATAGGCGCTATCCGCTAAGGTATGTGTCACTCCCACCGGATGGCTGTCATAACCCGATAAGCCCCACTCATCCTCATCCAGCATTAACACATCTACCCCTGAAACCGGTAAAATTTCTAATAAACATGTCGATACCAAGACCTGAGTCACATCCGCATCGTTAAATATATCTGCTAAACGTGCCGTCTGATTATCCGGGCTCAATGGGATATAGCTCGCACCCGTCGCCATCACCCCTAGCATCGCCACCAAGAGCGTGACATCTCGCGTCATCACCAACGCAACTCGCTCTCCCACCCCTATATCCTGCTCTTGAAGGTAATGTGCCAACTGATTCACACGACTGTACAACTCTCCATAGCTCAGTGCGTGTGAWTCATCCCGTACCGCTATTCTCTCCGGCGTCTGCTGGGCTTGTCTCGCAAACTGCTCTACTACACTTTCTCCYCGCCGATAATCACAGGCYGCACCTACGCTCTCTTCTATCAAGCTTTGACGCATTTCATCGTCATACAAGGCTAAACYTTTGCAGCTACCTTGGGCTCCCTTCGCGATACTCTCCAATAGATACTCAAAGCTACGGGCATACGCCGCTATCGTCGCTTCTGTAAACAAGCTCTGTTGATACCGCCAATGGCATAGCAACTCGCCTTCTCCCTCCGAGCAAGTCAAATCCAAATCAAACCGTACCTGCTCTTGACTTTGTTGGAGTGGTTTCAGCCTCGCCTCTCCCAAACTCAACCCTTCATCGTCACTGCTGCGATGGTTCTGTAGCACYAACTTAACCTGACACAAGGGGTTATATGCTAAGCTTCTATCTGGGTTTAATGCCTCTACCAACAGCTCAAAAGGGAGCCCTTGATGCTGATAATCTGCCAGCGTATCTGCCTTTATCTGCGCCAATAACGCCGTAAATGGCTGCGCTAAATCAACCTCTGTTCGACTCACCAAGGTATTGATAAAAAACCCTATTAATGGCGACAATTCACTCTCACTACGCCCCGCTGTCGGTACGCCTAAGACGATGTCCGACTCACCGCTTAAGCGGCTCAATAACACCGCAAAAGCACCTTGCAGTACCATAAATAACGTGACACCTGCGCTTTGCGTTAGCGCTTGTAACCCTGCCAATGTCTCTTTGCCTATCCGACTACGCACATATCCAGAGGTAAATTCTTGCTTGGCTGGTCGCGGCTTATCTAATGGCAATCCGTGTAAGCTCGGCATGCCCGACAACCTAGCCTGCCAATACCTTAACAACTGTGCTTTGTTTTGCTCCGTTAACTGTTGCTGTTGCCAGTACGCGTAATCTCCATATTGGACCGGTAATTCAGGCACATCCGCTTCCCCGCCTGTTATCGCAGCTTGGTAAAATGCATTAAACTCTTTTATTAATAGCTGCATTGACCAACCATCCGATGCGATGTGATGCAACGTGAACAACAAAATATGCCGTGTTTGAGACTGTTTGATGATTTTTGTRCGCAACATTAAATCTTGGCTTAGGTCAAAAACTTCTCGTGCCGCATCATCCACTTGCCGCTGCACTTCATCTTCACCACAATCAACCAAATTCACCACTTCTACCGTCACCGCTCGGGCTGGCATTACCCGCTGCATACACACTCCATCGTGGGCTTCGAAACAGGTTCTTAACGCCTCGTGGCGGGCAACTATTTGAGTTAGACTGGCTTCTATGGCTGCAATATCCAGTACCCCATCACAGGCCAGTCTTCTACCGTCACCGCTCGGGCTGGCATTACCCGCTGCATACACACTCCATCGTGGGCTTCGAAACAGGTTCTTAACGCCTCGTGGCGGGCAACTATTTGAGTTAGACTGGCTTCTATGGCTGCAATATCCAGTACCCCATCACAGGCCAGTGCTGCTGCAACATTATAATGTTGACTGCCTTCTAGCTTATCGATTAACCACAGCCGTTGTTGTGAAAATGATGCTGGGATCGCACCACTGCGATCTATACTGGTAATAGCAACCAATTTCTCTTGCTGGGCACGGAGTAGCGCTATTAATTCTTGTTTGTTTGCTGTTAATTCAGCTTTTAACTCAGCACTTAACTTGCCTGACTTCTTTTTAAAACGCAGCTGTCCCTGCTCGTCGAGAAATAATGTGACACCTTGTAGGCGCGCTTTCTTTAGAATTTCTAGCACCATTATAATACTCCCTCATCTTCAAATTCGTCATTCTCTGCATCGACTGCTTGTAATGCGAATAGTTGCTCAATCAACTCTGCTTGTTGGCGGATAGTCTGATATTGAAATAATTGGTTCATTTGTGTTACGCACGCAAACTGCTTCTGTAGAGCAGCGCTTAATGACATGACAAGCAGAGAGTTACCTCCAGCTGCGAAAAAGTTACAATCTATACTCGGTGGTTGCTCAAGTCGAAGTACCTGTTGCCAGATAGCTACCAATTGCAATTCAAGATCGGTATTGGCCGCAACAAACTCTTTTGAGTCCTGCATGGGTGCCTCAGGTAGCGCTTTGACATTAATTTTACCGTTTGCACTCAATGGTAGCTCAGGCAAGTCAATCAATTGCGCAGGGCAAAGGTAACTAGGGAGATTTTGTTGTAGCGTCAGCAATATCTGTGACAAAGTGATATCTGGGTCTATATTGGACTGGTTAAGCACAACATATGAGACTAAGCGCCTATGCTCTTCCTCTCCTGCCATTACGGTAACACCTGCCTTAACCTGAGGTAGCATAAGCAACTGCTGGTTTACTTCTCCCAATTCGATACGAAAACCATGTAATTTCACTTGATCATCAATGCGACCCACATAGTATAAGCTGCCGTCATACTGTTGCCGAACAAGATCACCGGTACGGTATAATCGCTCTCCAGGCTGAAATGGGTTGTGAACAAAACGCTGAGAAGTCAACTCCGGTTGGTTAAGATAGCCATTTGCGAGACAGCGCCCTCCAATGTGCAATTCACCTACAACACCAGTTGGTACTATCTGCATTGCTTTGTCTAATACATATAGCTGGGTATTTTCCATAGCGTAGCCAATAGGGAGCGAATCAGCCTGTCCTAGCTCAAAATCATTTAGCCGCGCGATACAACAACCCACAACGGCTTCGCTTGGTCCATAATGATTGTATATGGTGGCATTTGGAAAGGTATGAGTTAATTGGGCGAAAAGCGATACCGGAAACAACTCACCGCCAATCACAAAGACATGCTGACTTTGACATACCTCATCACCCATAATGAACATTAACGCTCTGGCATGCATAGGTGTTAATCGCAACAACAAAGGCTGAGTACTTGGTCGCGCAAGTCGCTTGGCAAGCTCGGTTAAAACCTCATCATGGTGACCACTTAGGTCGACCGTACCACCGCACAATAATGGTAGAAGTAATGCAGGCAAACTAATATCAAAGCCGTAAGACGTCACCAAGAACGAGCCTACTAACTCAACGTCATAATAATTCTGCAAGGCAAACTGGCAGTAATCGAGCAATGCCCGATGCGAAACCTCAACCCCTTTAGGTTTACCTGTTGAACCTGATGTATAAATAACATAAGCGGGGGTTTGAGCTTGGTAAACTGAACTGCTTGGCAGACTACTATACTCGTGAAACAACCAATCGCTAAGCGTTAGATCCGTCACCTGGCATGGTTGACTTTGCCAGCGCGCCCAATAGGCTTGTGAAATGAGTGCCATATCAAGCTTTGCATCGTTAACTATGCTATTGAGACGCTCCCCTCGGTTTGACAAATCAATCGGAACAAAACAAGCATTAATTTTCAAAGCAGCGAGAATTGCGACCAATATTTCAGGACCACGATCAAGGTATAAGCCAATTCGGCTACTTTCCCCGACTTGTTGTTGACGCAAGTAGTTGGCCAGCTGCTCTACTTTTTGGGCCAACACTTCATAACTGAACTCCTGCTCATTATAGCGCGTAGCGATAGCCTTAGGGTGAGCAGCTACTTGCTGATAAAATAATGCTAATAAAGATGTATCGCGACCTTTAAGGTTAACAACACCACACTGCTGCGAACGCTCACTTTGTTTCGTAGTTAACTGTAATTGCCCAAGTGCGACTTCAGGATTGGTCAGCGTTTGAGCCAGTACGTGCTTTACGCTATTCACAACGTTTTGTATCGCTACCGCTTCAAATAGACTCGTATCATAATCAAACTGCAATAACAGCTTTCGCTCGTGCTCTATAACACGCAATGAAAATTCAAACTTACTTTGCTGATCACTAAACTCGATGGGCTTAAGGTGTTCGGTAAAGGTGCTTTCATCTGAGACTAGCGCCTTTTGATACGTAAACAGAACCTGCACCAAGGGGTTATAACTCGTAGTGCGCTGTGTCGTAAGCTGCTCAACTAGCCACTCAAAGGGCGTCTCTTGATTGTCTAAGGCGGCAACATCAGTACTTTTTACTTGTTGTAGGTAATCACTAAAGCAGCACTCAGATTGATAATGAGTACGCAGCACCAAGGTGTTAACAAATAAACCAACCACGCTGTCAAAATCTTTGTGCGGTCGATTAGCCACTGGCGTTGCAATAGCATAATCATCACTGTTGTTATAGCGGCATAGTACGATGCTCAAAACAGCATGTAAGTACATAAATGCTGTCGTATTAGTCGCTGATGTTGCTTTTTTCATTAATTCGAATAATTCACCCTCGACATCTATAGTCATGGTTTGGCTTTTATGTGCAGCAAACTTCCCACGGGGCTTATTCAGTGGCAATGAACTTAGCATGGGCATATCACTTAGCTGCTCTAACCAATATTGATTTTGTCGCGCTAACCGCTGCTGCTGAGCTTCACTGTGCTGCCATAATGCATAGTCAGCGTAATCGACTGTGGGTGCAACTAGTTGATGCGCTTTCCCCTGCTGATAAGCCTGATACAGCGAATAAAACTCTTGAGCAAGCACCTCCATAGACCAAGCATCTGTCGCAATATGGTGGACACAAATTAGCAAGTAACAACTTAGCCCTGTCGTAACATAAGTTGCTCTGATCGGAATGGATGTAGCAAGTTCGAAGGGGAGTTGCGCTAATGCTTTTAATCGCTCGTCGACTGCGCTTTGGGCGCATAGCTGCTGTTCATTTAGCTCGGTAATAGTAAACTTAGGTCGTGAGACCACGACTTGCGTTATTTCTTCTTCCTGAGTACGGTAAATCGTGCGTAATGCTTGGTGACGCTCTATCAACTCATTCATAACTTGAGTAGCCAGCGCAAGGTTAAACTGTTTGCCAACTTGGAAAAGCAAATGCATGTTGTAGTGCGTACTTTTACCATCGTGAAGCTGATCGATAAACCATAAACGGCGCTGTTGTAATGATAATGGCAATGACTGTTGTGATTTTTTACGTCTCGGAATAACGTGCTGCTGACTTGTTTGCTTTTCATCAATCAACCGACTCAACGCCGCGATAGTATTATGTTCAAAAATATCTCGAAGCGACAAAGTGGAATTGAATTTAGCGTTTAATTCATTTACTAACCGTAAACTTAATAATGAGTGACCACCAATATTAAAAAAGCTGTCATGAACTGAAATATCAGAGTTAAGCCCGAGTATTTGTTGCCAACTCTCCATCACACTGTGTTCACTCTCCGACTCAGCTGGTACAAAATCAATATCTGCAACCACATTCAAGTTAGCTAGCGCTGACTTATCCACTTTGCCATTTGGAGTTAGAGGTAAAGCAGAGACACACTCTATACGGTCAGGGATAAGATAACTTGGGGCACGCATAGCGAGTATATGGCGCCACTGTGATACGCTCTGCTGTTTATCTTTGCATGTGGATGAACACACAACAAATGCGACCAATAATTCGGTTTGACTGCGACATTGTTTAACCACCGCCACTTGCTGACAATCCGCGAACTCGCGAATTAGTCGTTCAACTTCTCCAAGTTCAATACGATGTCCTTTTATTTTGACCTGATCGTCGTTACGGCCAACATAGATGAGCTCACCCGTGTCCTGCCAACGAACCAAATCGCCGGTTTTGTATGCCCTAATAGGTGTCGTTAAAAAGGACACTTCCTCAAATCGTTGCTGCGTTAGCTCCGGACGATTTAAATAGCCTGGTGTCACTCCTTCACCAGCAATTAATAGTTCACCCACAGCACCATGTGGCATTAGCTGTTGAAATTCATCCACAACGTAAACTTGAGTGTTCGCGACAGGGGCACCTATCGTGACAGCTTGTGGTTTCACTTTAGCCGCACAAGACCACACCGTACATTCCGTTGGCCCGTACATATTAAACACTCGCTCAGGCAGAAGCGCACAAAGTTGCTGAGCAAGGTCATCACTCAGAGCCTCTCCACCAACCAGTAGCAATTCCAGCTGCTGTAATGCATCTCGACCCGAGTCACTGTGTAGTAATTCACGTATATAGCTAGGCGTCGCTTGAAAGTGTGAAACTTGGTGTTGAACGATTAACTGAGCAGGATCCCAATCGTTCTCAAAACGTTGTGCCAACATATTCGTTTGACAATCGTGCTGTATAAAGCGTTCTTGAATTGTTGCTACACAAGATAACTGCTGCGGTGTGATGGAGGCATGTTGTTGAGACGTGTAAATAACTACAACTGCATTAAAGCCCATCTTGCCAAAGAGAGCTAATTGCGCCAGAGCCATATCACTATCTTCAAGCGTGCAAAGCGCTCCCGTTTGTTCATTGCATTCGCTAACGGGCAGATAGAGTACTCTGCTGCTAGCCGCTTGCTGAATAGTGTTAAATGCCGCAACTTTTGTTGCTAGTTCTGAAAGCTCGCTTCCTTGATATAGCACCGAAAGTCCAGCTCCGCTTCGCGCCGCCTGCTCATATTCTTGCTCCGTGGCGCGACAGTTTAAGCCGAGATTTTCAGTATCAGAATGTAAGCAAGAAACTCGATCACCAACATAGCTTGAAAACTTCGCAACAGATAACTCTTTTGCATCGAGTAATGCCATATCTGATTTGCATAAATGCACCTGTGCGAGCTTTTCACTTGCGATACTCTGTGGTCGCTCTGGCTGGATGATTACCTTAGCTCCAGAGGCTAAGCTCCAGAATAGCTCGAGCACAGAAATATCAAAGCTAATACTCGTGCTAGCTAACCAGGTTATATCTGACGAGTTGCTTGGTAGCGATGTACTCATCGCGGTAAAAAAGTTAAGTACGTTTCTGTGGCTCACTTTGACGCCCTTTGGCTTGCCCGTGGAGCCACTCGTATAGATCACATATGCCAAGCTATCTGAGGTGAGTTGATTAGTATAAGAAACTGGGTTTGTCGACGCCTGTAAGTCTAGGTACTCAACCAAGTGAAGTGCAGCTGATACATTGTTACTGAATAATGGTTGTAACGATTGCGTCAAAATTAAGTGCTTTAATTCGCTATCTTGAACAATATAATTCAGCCGCTGTGGTGGGTAGCTGGGATCTAAAGGCAAATAAGCACCACCAACTTTTAAAATAGCCAACATATTAATCAGCATAGATAAAGAGCGCGGTTGACAAATCCCAACTAAATCTCCAGGCCGGATCCCTCTTTGATACAACTGTTTAGCAACACATTCAGATTGCGCATTTAACTCTGCAAACGTTAAGTTTTCATTGTTAAAACAGACAGCTACTTTATCGGGCTGCGTAACACTTTGGTATTCGATGGCATGTTGCAGTAACCCCTCACTATCAAACGCTTGCGAGGTACAATTTAGCTGTTGCAACAAATAGTCACGTTGAGATTCTGGTAACAAGTTGTAGTGATAACAAGCTTGTTGTTCAGAATCGATGACGCCATCAACCAATTGTGCAAATTGCGCCATCATCTGCTCGATATATTGCTGATGAAACAACTCAGTACGGTATTCAACTGTAAGCTGCAGGCCCTCTGATTGTTCACGTGCATGCCAAGTCAATTCATACTTAGCTACCGATTCTGAGTGTAACTGTGGTGTCATGGAAAACGGCAAATCGCCAAGGGGTAACGCTTCGTTCGCCGTATTGTCCAGAATCAACATGATTTGAAACAACGGGGAGTAATTCAAACTGCGTTCAGGAGCTAGCATTTCGACCAGTTGTTCAAATGGCGTAGCTTGGCGGGACAATGCCTCTAGGTTAACTTGCTTTATTTGTTCTAAGAACGTCCCAAAACTCTGCTTAAGAGAGCACTCCACTTTTAACACTAGGTTATTTATAAAAAAGCCCACAACGTTATCCAACTGCGGGTGACTACGATTTGCAACCGGGGTTCCAATAACCACTTGCGAATGCTGAGTATGACGGCAAATTAACAGACTCAATAAACCATGCAATACCATAAAAAGCGTCGCATTGTGTTTGCCCGCAAGTTGCTTTAAACCATTCAACTGTTTCTGATTCAATAGCCATTGCAGATTGTTTCCAGCAAACGTTTGCTGATTACTTCTCGCTTGATAAGTGGGTAACTGATGGACAGCATCAATATCTGCCAGCTGTGTAAGCCAATAATCTAAGTGCGCTTTATGCTCATTCGACGCAAGTTGTTCATGGTGCCACGCGGCATAATCACTGTATTGAATATCGATCACAGGAAGCGCTTCAGTATCAACACCCAGCTTTTGTTTATAAATAGTAATAAAGTCGCGTAATAGAATATTCATCGACCAAGCATCTGTCGCGATGTGATGTGTAGTGAGGAGTAACGTGCCGTGCTGCTCACCTCGCTTGACATAAGTCCCGCGCAACAGACAATCTCGACTTAGATCGAATGGTATGGTTGCATTTTCTAATCGCACAGTCTCAAGTTGATACTGCTGCTCAGCGATAGACTTTCCAGTCACATCTAGTAATACTAGTTGAAAAGCTTCTTGCGTTAACTGTAGCTGTGGTTGAGCATCTATTGTGACAAAATTCATAAGTAATGCCTGATGACGCTCTAGTAACTGAGTCAAGGCATACTCAGCAATATCGACATCAAACTGGCCGCAGATATCCAACGCAAATGGCATATTATACTGAGCCTGGTTGCTTTCAATCTGCGACAGTAACCACAACCGCTGCTGCGCTACAGAAAGCGGTTTAACCATATCCGTCTCCAGTCGCTTAATTGGTTCAAGCGCTAGATCTTCACTTTTCTGTATAAACTTAGCCAAGTCACGAATAATTGGGTGATTAAAAATATCTTTTAACTGTAGTTTCTTACCCAGCTGTGTACTCACATGGTTGATCAACCTAACCGCTAACAGTGAATGCCCCCCCATTGCAAAAAAGTCACTGTTAGGCGCAATATCAGTTCGTGATAACAGCTGCGTGCAAATATCCAGCAACTGCATCTCAACTAAGCTCTCCGGAGCAAGTCGTGAAGTTTGTTGCAACGTTTTGGGATCAGGTAATGCCCGTCGGTTAACTTTGCCATTACGACTTAGCGGAAAGTCATCAAGCGCAATATAGCAATGCGGTCTCATGTACACAGGTAGCCTAGCAGCGGCAAGGCCTTCTAGCTGGTTGCGCACGGTCTCAACATCTTCATGTTGAGGCACGAAATAACACACAAGATACTCATTTTCTTGGCTTCTATTAACGTGTGCGATTAATCGTTGAACACCATCACAGCCCTCCAAAAGCGTTTCAATCTCGCCAAGTTCAACTCGATGCCCACGAATTTTAACTTGTTGATCATTACGACCAATAAACTCCAACCGCCCTTGACTATTCCAGCGAACTAAATCCCCTGTTTTGTAGTAACGTTCGGACGAGCCGCTCTTTAAAACATCTACAACAAAACACCTAGAGGTTAACTCTGGCCGTTGCCAATATCCTTTCGCCACACCGGTACCTGCAATCCACAATTCGCCGATGCCTCCGGGCACTTGAAGTTGCTGTTGTTCGTTTAATACCAGCAACTGAGTATTGGTCATTGGCAGACCTATCGGTACAGTGCCGTTTCCTAACAATGGTAAATCATTGAATGCATGTATGCAGCAACCCACGACAGTCTCTGTTGGACCGTAATGGTTATATAACAAACTGTTAGGAAACGTATCACCTAATGCTAAAGCTACTCTTTGCGATAGAGCCTCACCACCTATCACCAATACACAAGGGGCAGTGATCACTTGGCCCTTAAGCGCATCGAGTAAGGCCTGACAATGGCTAGGAGTTAATCGCAATAATACCCCTTCAAGCTCAAGTTGCTGTAATTCGTTCAACAAAGCAAAAATCACATCATCTTGTGGCAATAATGTCACACATCCCCCATGTAATAAGGGTAAGTAAAGACTAGGTACACTGATGTCAAATGCCGGCTCAGTAACGAGTAGAGAGCCCACGAGATGGTCTTGGTAATAAAAATCACTGGCAAAGGCGCAATACTGCTGTAATCCCAACTGAGTAATTTCAACTCCCTTGGGTTGACCAGTAGAGCCTGATGTATAAATTAGATAAGCACTATCACTTAACTGAGTTGGCGGTAGCGAAGATGGTGTAAACTCACTTAGCCAGTCTGGCGTTAAGCAGTCATCCATCAACATTACATCATACCCTTCGCTAGATACTGTTTCGAGAAGTGCACTTTGGGTTATCAATAGTTCGGCATCAACATCTTTTAATACATATTCCAACCTTGTCTTACCACTCGATTTATCTAATGGGATATATACGGCTCCCGCCAGCTGTACTCCGATAAGGGCGACTAATAGCTCCACACTTTTAGGCAGTAATAGCGCAACATGATCACCATGACCTATTTCTTGTTCTGATAAGCAGCCAGCTAAATTTTTCGCTTTGGCAATTAATTCGCCATAACTTAGTGTCGTTTCACCTGCTCGAGCTGCGATTCGTTCCGGTGCACTCTGAGCCTGAATTAATATCTGCTGTACAATGGGAAGTTCTGTATCAGTAACTTGCTGCTCACCTGTTCCCATTGATAGGAGCGATTGTCTTGTTTCTTCACTCAACAACGAAGGCAATGATTGATTAGATTGGTGTTCAGGCAACGCAGTTAGCAATTGCACCATAGCTGTTGATAACCGCTCCACTGTCACTTGGTCGAATAATTCACTTTTATAATTCCAGTCAAGGATTAGGCTTCCTTGCTCTTCAAATATGCTAAGGTCCAAGTCATAACGCACAGCTCCCTCTTGCAATGGTAAAGCGCGAACAATCAAGTCCGTCAATTCAAATTGAGATTGTTGATAATTTTGTAGTACAAACTTGATTTGGGCTAAAGGGTTGTAGGCTAAATTGCGGGAAGGCTGCACCGCCTCTACGACTTGGTCAAAAGGTACCTCTTGATGACCAAATGCCTGCTGTACTCGGCTTTTATTTTTAGCTAAAAATTGCCAAAAATCACCATCTTCAGGGATCTCCGAACGCAGCACTATTGTATTGAGAAAGCAGCCGATCAAGGACTGAACTTCCTCTCGTTCTCTTCCCGCCACAGGTGTCGCCATCACAATATCATCACTACCACTAAATCGGCCTAAAACAAAAGCAAATGCAGACTGCAATAAGGTAAAGAGCGTCACATTGTGGCTTTTTGCCAGCTTGACTAACTGCTCGCTCAGTTTCTTGCTCAAAGGAACTTGCATTTGTTTAGATGTAAAATTTTGCTGTTTAGGGCGTGGTCTATCGAGTGGTAGGCTATGTACCTCTGGAGCTTCGGCTAAATAGCCATGCCAAAACTCTAATTTCTGTTCAAGTACTGGCTGATCTAAATGTTGCTTTTGCCAATAGGCATAGTCAGCATACTGTATTGGTAAAGCAGTTAACTGCACTGACTGGCCAGTCGCTAACTGGTGATAACTGGTTACAAATTCTGATGACAGCACTTCCACTGACCAGCCGTCTGCTGCAATATGATGAACAGCGAAAAGTAAGCAATGCTGTTTGGCATGACGTTTAACAAGCGTTACCCGCAATACTAATTCAGCACTCAAGTCGAATGAGTAACGTGACTCTTTAGTTATCAGCTGTTGTAGTTTAGTCTCATATTCTGCGGCAGAAAGCAGGCTATAGTCTTCTTGAAACAGAGGTATCTCAAAGTCTTGATGTAAAAACTGCAGCGTTTGATTTTGCTGCTCAACGTAACCACACCGGAGCACTTCGTGACGGTTGATTATTTCAGCCAAAGCCTGACTAACCTTATCAACTCGCAACTCACCTTCTAACTCGAATGCTGCAAAAATATTATATTCGCTACTCTCGCCACCACCAAGCTGGTGTATAAACCACAATCTCGCTTGCGCCAAAGACAAAGGTAGATACTTACTGTCAGGACGAGGAGTGATAGCACTAACTTTAGGACGTTGGATACTATGTTGTAGATACTGGATAATATCGTCTTTGTGTGCAGAAATTTCATTCTTTAGCTCAGAGGTCAACGCTCCTTTTGGCGCCGTAAATTTTAGCTTTTGCTCTTCAAGATAAAGTTCGATCCCTGCAGCTAGCGCTTTTTTTATTATTTTTTGAACCATTAAAATTCTCCAGATTCCATATCTTCCGCAAGCTCAGCCTCGATACTTGCGCTAGTGTTTTTGTTAGCCAGTTCAACAGCTAATGCAATCTCAGCTACGGTTGGATACGTGAATAAAAACAGCAGTTCCAGCTGTACACCGAAACCGTTTTCTATCGCATTTTTAAACGCGACCAGTGAAATAGAACTACCTCCAAGCTCGAAGAAGCTATCATGCACTCCTGGGGAAGTTTGTAACCCCAAAGTCAGTTGCAATATATCCACAAGCTTCTCTTCTAGTTCATTGCTCGGCGCCATATAGCGACTATCACTATGCGCAATGGGGGTGGGTAAATTAGCTTTGTCAATTTTGCCATTATTTGTTAACGGCAATACGTTGAGCACAGCCCACCGACTAGGCTGCATATAATGAGGCAACCTATGCTTGAGCCACCCCTTCACATCACTGATAAGGTCACTATGATCTTGGCAACTGTGACTAACCAACCAAGCGTCAAGGTGCTGATGCTGTTTAGTGGTATTAAGCAGCACTACCGCGCTATCCAACCGCTCATGCTGAGCTAAGTTTTGCTCCACTTCAGGCAACTCAACACGGTAACCTTTATATTTGACTTGAGCGTCTCTGCGACCTAAAAACTCAATGTTTCCGTCATTACGATATCGAGCAATATCTCCAGTGCGATACATTCTTGAACCAAGATCTTGCTCCAGCAAATCTGTAAAAAATACCTTTGCCGTTAACTCATCTTTGTTCCAATAGCCTCGGCTGACTTGATTTCCACCAATATAAATCTCTCCTTTTACACCAGGAAGCTGTAGTTGTTGCTGATTATCGAGTATATAAATACGGTTATTCGCATCCGCTTTGCCAATAGCCAAAATTTCACCATAATAGCCATCAGGCTTTATCTCTAAGTGCGAAACAGTGACGGTGGTTTCAGTTGGACCATAAGAGTTAACTAACTTTGGAAGCTTCCCTTGATGTGCAAACCAGCGCTCAACACAGCCAGCCTGTAACCCTTCACCACCAATAATGACTGTTTCCAGCATATTAGGTAATGACATAGTAGGCGCCTGCATAAGTTGATGGAAAAATGCCGTTGGCAAAGTGATTAGATTGATACGTTGCTGTTCACAAAGCGCCCAAAATGTTGCCGTACTCGATAGCCAGGTATCGTCTCGTAGTACCAACGTCCCACCTGTCATTAAGCTGCCAAATATCTCCTCAATGGACATATCAAAATTTACAGCACTAAATTGCAGTATGCGTTTAGTCGAGTCGAGTCGGTAGCGGTCTATAAAGCCTTCGACAAAAGCAGCTAAATTTTGGTGCTCCACCATCACGCCTTTAGGGTTACCGGTGGATCCTGATGTATATATTAGGTACACCAGTTGCTGTGGGGCGATGCAGATTTGGGGCGCATTCGGTTCATGATCTTGGAATATTGCGTGATCTTCACTTAAATTCTGTATCACATAATCGGATTCTGCTTGTTTGTAACTCTCATGGTCATCACCCTCAGGTAATAACAAAAGCTTTGGTTTACTATCGGCCAAAACATAAAGAGACCTAGCTTTTGGCTGCGCTCTATCCAGCGGCACATATGTCGCACCGGCTTTCATAACCGCGAAAATAGCGACCATAAACATTGCCGATCTTGGCAGGCAGATTGCTACTCGATCTTCTGTTGTAATTCCCTCTTGTAAGAGATAATTTGCGAGCTGATTTGAGTGGGATTCTAACCAAGCATAAGTATACTCCTTGCCATTATCTACTATGGCAATATTATCGGGGAACCGAACAGCATTATTCGATAACCGCTGAGGCATCAACAAAGTTGGAGTAGCTTGCAATACGCTTTGAGGCCGACCGAGTAAACGCCTCTTATCATCATTAGACATAAGTGATAACTCGGCAATGGTTGCATAAGGTTGCGTTACAAAAGCCTTTAAGATCTTTAAGAAATACTCGCTCCATTTGGCAACATCACTAGAGTGGTAAAGCTCATTTAGAAACTCTATATGGCAATCTAAGCCATGTTCTGTTTGCTCTGCAGTTAGCACTAAATCAAATTCTGAATGACCATTCGTCCGTATCAGTTCATTCATTTCGAGAGCTGGTATCTGCGCAGCCTCATACTTATTGTGAAGTGCTAACAATGTTTGGAATACGGGATGCTGATATGAACTTCTTGGCGGGTTCAAACGCTCAATTATTTGCTCCAACGGAGCATCTTGATTGGCAAAAGCAGAAGTGCTTTTCTCACTCACATGAGAAAACAACTCGATAATAGTCATCTCCGACTGTAATTCAACTTTCAAGACAACGGTATTGACGAACAGTCCAATTAGATCAAAGCAAGCCGCATGCTGTCTCCCAGCAACAGGAAGTCCTATCTGTAATGACGAGCTGCCGGTAAGCTTAGCTAGCAAAATAGCCCATGCTGAACTTAACAGCATATTGAGTGTTATCTTTTGATCTTTTGCTATCAGTTCTAATTCAGAGCTAAAAGAAGGCAATAAAGAAAAACTGACTTTGCTGGTACTACCCCTAAGTTTTTCTATTGTCCCGGTGTCGCTAGGCAGTTTTAAATCTTCACCACGCTCGGCTAACTCAGTAACCCAGTAGTCTAGCTGTGACTTGAGCTTTTGTTGCTGCTGACTTGCCAGCTGCCAATCAGCATAATCACTATACTGAATAGCTAAAGGAGGAAGTACCGCAGCCTCCCCTCTTTGCAACCCTTGATAAAGTGCCGCAAACTCTCGATGCAATATCTCTACCGACCAACCATCTGCGATGATGTGATGAAGACTGATCATCAGCACCGCTTCCGTTGCACTTTGCCTGACCAAACTCGCTCTAAATAGTTGCCCTGCTGTTAGGTCAAAACCTCGCTGTCCTTCTTCTGCTTGTAGTGTCTGTATCTTATGCTGCTGTGTTGCAGGCGCTAGTGATGTTAAATCGTAATGCTGTAAGACAAACCTGCCCTCACTTTCCACGACTTGCCTAGGCTCACCTTCATGGCTTATGAAACGGCTTCGCAATATATCATGCCGTGCAATAATGCCTTGTAATGCCTGCTCTATATAGTCAGCTGCTATTACTCCTCGCAGCTGTAACGTTGAACTCATCACATAATGCGCACTGCCAGGTTGCATCTGTTCAATAAACCACAAACGCTGTTGCGCATATGACAAAGCCGCCGGCTCTGAACTGCTTCGTTTTGTGATCAATGTTTGTTGTGAGTGTTCCGCTGCGTCTATTGTTGCCGCTAGGCTAACTAAGTCTGGCTGAGCAAATATGTCGCCTAAACCTAGCTCTACTGCAAACGTTGAGCGGATCTCAGCTTGTAGCTTTACACTTAATAAGGAATGCCCACCTAGCGCAAAAAAATGTTGCTCTAGACCGATATCCCCCGCTTCTATCCCCAACAATTCAGCACATATTTGTACCAATCGTCGCTCTGTTTGACTTGTCGCGGTTATTCGTTTCGTTGCTTGCTGATGTGGACTAGGTAGCGCACTGCGGTCCACTTTACCGTTTGGCGTCAATGGTAAACGCGGTAATGTCACAACCTGTTTTGGTACCATGTATTCCGGTAAGACTGTCGCCAGTTGTTGCTGTATGTCGCCATGACTGTCGTCTTTGTCACTGACAATATAGGCAACTAAACGGCTCTGCTCCTCTTCGCCCACTACCAGCACCACCGCTTCTCTAACACTTGGTAGCGCTAATAATTGCTGCTCTATTTCCCCTAATTCAATGCGGTGACCACGCACTTTAACCTGGTGATCGGCCCGACCAATCACTTCAAACTCACCTGACACCGTCAATCTGGCCAAGTCTCCCGTCCGATATAATGGTCGTGCTGTGCCGTCTGGGGCAATTCCTGTAATAAAGCGAGTCGCAGTTAACGCCTCTTGGCCGAGATAACCTAAGCTGACTCCCTCTCCACCTATATATAATTCTCCAGTACAGCCATGCGGTTGTAGTTGATAACTATCACTCAGCACATAAAGTTGAGTGTTTGCAATTGCCCGACCAACTGTCACTTGCTCGGAAGTTACTTTACTGGCTGCTGACCAAACTGTCGTTTCCGTCGGCCCATATAAGTTCCATAAAACCTCACCTTGCGCCTGCAATGCTTTACTGAGGTGATTATCAAGTGCTTCCCCGCCACATAAAATTGTTAAACCTGATATGGGCTGCCAGCGCCCTTCCGCCAGTAACATTTTCCAGCTTGCGGGGGTTGCCTGCATCATATTGATATCACCTCGGTGTAAGCGTGAAATCAACGCTCCCGGGTCCCGCCGCATCGCATTATCCGCTAAGTGTACCGTCCCCCCAACTAACAAAGGTAGAAACAACTCTAGTACATGAATATCAAAGCTAATGGGAGTCACCGCAAGTAACTTAGTATCTGAACTCGCACTCAATAACTCTGCCATTGCCGTTAAAAAATTCACGACATTATGATGGCTTACCATCACGCCTTTAGGTTGGCCTGTGGAGCCTGACGTATAAATAACATAAGCGCATGCTCCACTTTCAAGACGCTCCGCTTCCCACTCTAACGACCCTGCACAGCTAAGTAGCTGTTCAACATCATAATAAGGCACTGTGCTTGGCAGTTGTTCACAGACCGAAGGCTCACTAATTACAAGGCATGCTCCGCTATCGTTAATCATGTGCGTTAAGCGTGCATTCGGATACTCTGGGTCTAATGGAACATAGGCTGCGCCAACTTGCCACACCCCAAGTAAAGTGGGCAATAACATGATGGTGCGTGGTAAACAAACCCCCACCCGTTGACCTCGTTTCACACCAACCTGCCGAAGCCCTTGTGCAATATGTTTCGCATGTTCAAACAATTGCTTATAGTCAAGCTGTTGCTCAAGGCAGCGTACCGCTATTGCATTTGGGTGGCATTGACCCGCCTGCTGTAGCAGGGTTATTACCGCCTGCTGTGGAATGTGACTATAAGGTCCTTGTCCTTGCCGGATAAGATCAGCTTGCTCGTGCTCTGTTAATAATGACAACAGGCCAATATTTTGCTCCACAGGGGCGTGGACTAAAGCCATGAGCAATCGCGCTAAGTGCACCAACAAGGTATTCGCACGTGACTCACTAAAGAGTTGTTGGTTATAAACAAGATTAATAACCAGTTCGGAGTCTTGCCAAAAGGCATTAAAGGTTAAATCATATTCACTAAAGAGTGCTTCTGGCTGGCACTCAGTTATAGTGATGTCAGCAAGATCCAAACTCGCCTGACGTTGGCTGTGTAAATTCAACATGATTTGGAACAACGGCGCGTGCGCTTGACTACGCTCAGTTTGCAATTGCTCAACCAACTTCTCAAAAGGCACAGCCTGATGTGCTTGTGCATCCTGATTTACGGCTCGGATTTGCTGACAAAAATCAGCTACCGACTGCTCCCCATGACAATCTAGCCGCAGAACAACATTATTAATAAAGCATCCAATTAATGGCTCTACTTGGGATGATAAACGATTGGCTACTGGGCTACCGATAACGATATCACGATTGTTACTGTGGCGGCTCAATAGCATTCCCAAGGCACCATGTAACAGCATAAATAGCGTCATTTCTTGCTGCTGTGCAAAGGTTTTGAGCTGCTCTGCCTGTTGTGCCAAAAGCACAGTGCCAACCTGTTTGCAGGCAAAGGATTGACTTGTCGGGCGTGCTCCGTCACAAGGTAAGTCATGGCGCTGGGGTAAGYCAGTTAATTGTTCCAACCAGTAATCGACACTGGGTTGTAGTACTTCTTTACCCTGTTGCTGCTGCCAATCAGCATAATCACTATACTGAATWGCTAAAGGAGGAAGTACCGCAGCCTCCCCTCTTTGCAACCCTTGATAAAGTGCCGCAAACTCTCGATGCAATATCTCTACCGACCAACCATCTGCGATGATGTGGTGAAGACTGATCATCAGCACCGCTTCCGTTGCACTTTGCCTGACCAAACTCGCTCTAAATAGTTGCCCTGCTGTTAGGTCAAAACCTCGCTGTCCTTCTTCTGCTTGTAGTGYCTGTATCTTATGCTGCTGTGTTGCAGGCGCTAGTGATGTTAAATCGTAATGCTGTAAGACAAACCTGACCTCACTTTCCACGACTTGCCTAGGCTCACCTTCATGGCTTATGAAACGGCTTCGCAATATATCATGCCGTGCAATAATGCCTTGTAATGCCTGCTCTATATAGTCAGCTGCTATTACTCCTCGCAGCTGTAACGTTGAACTCATCACATAATGCGCACTGCCAGGTTGCATCTGTTCAATAAACCACAAACGCTGTTGTGCATATGACAAAGCCGCCGGCTCTGAACTATCTCTGGGCTCAATTATTATGGCTTTATTAACACCAAGGGCTGCACTATCAATAAACTGGGCTAACGAGCTAAGCGTGCTGAATTGATATGCTTGAGCTGCAGAGAAGTCAATATTAAAGTAGGTAGCAACGGCTGTTGCCATTTTTATCAAAGAAAGTGAGTGCCCACCCAAACCGAAAAAGCTGCTATCTCGGCCAACTGTTTCACACACAATACCTAGCTTATCAGCCCATAATTCAGCTAACGCAATTTCTGTAGGTGTTATTGGCGGTTGTGTAGTCTGTATCTGTGGTTTTGGCTTTGGTAATCGCTCACGATCTATCTTGCCATTTTGAGTTAAAGGCCAATCAGCAACAATAACGATAGCTTCAGGCACCATATAACTGGGCAATTGTTGCTGCAAGTGTACCCGAAGTAACTCTACTAATTGTTTATCGGTGTCGTTGATAGGCTGAACATATGCAACAAGCTGTTTATCAATAGCGCCTTGCTGTAACACCACCAAACTACTCGCTACACCGTTGAATTGGTTAAGACAACTTCGGACTTCATCCAGCTCTACGCGGAATCCACGAATTTTAACTTGCTGATCTACACGCCCAATAAATGCCATTACGCCTGGGCTAATATAGCGAACATAATCCCCCGTGCGGTAGATCATTCGTGGAAGAGTGCTACCCTCAGAATAAAATGGATTCTCCACAAACCGTTCACGAGTCATCTCATCCTGATTTAAGTATCCTAGCGCAAGTCCATGCCCACCAACACATAGTTCTCCTTCCGCACCAAAAGGAGCGAGTCTATCCCCCTGCAAAATATAGACATGATCTCCAGGTAATGCCTTGCCGATAGGAATTGAGGTAGGAGCTACTTCATTAATCAAATGACAAGTTGTAAATGTCGTATTTTCCGTTGGGCCATAACCATTCCAGAGCTGAACTTCAGGCAACTTCTGTTGACATAACTTTACAGCAGCAACATCTAACACATCACCACCTGCGATGACATTCTCAAGAGTGTGATGTTCGGGAAGAGACTGAGCCCATTGGCTGAACAAACCAGCGGTCAACCACAAGGTATTGATCTGCCAAAGCGCTAACTGTTGATTTATTTGCTCAGGAGTGACAAATTTTTCAGGGTAAACAACGCAGGTTCCACCGTTAAGTAGCGGTCCCCAAATTTCGAATGTTGCTGCGTCAAAAGCAATGTTTGCACAGTGCAATACCTGTGTCATTGAATTAAGTGGAAAATACTCGGCGTCACAAACTAAGCGTAAAATCCCTTGCTGTGAGGTTAAAACACCTTTTGGCTTACCTGTCGACCCAGATGTGTAAATAACATAAGCTACTTGCTCAGGAGGAGTAGATATTGCGGGCTTGCTCAGCAGCTTAGCGGTATCAATCAATCTTTCCAAATAACCATCACAGAGTAGCAGCTTAGTACCTTGGAAAAATGTGAGTGTACTGCTAAGACTTGGTTCAGTTATCACAAGCGACAACTGAGCATCAGTTACAATATTCTCAAGTCGCTGTTGTGGTTGATTACTATCAAGAGGTACATAGGCGCCTCCAACTTTCAGTATTGCCAACATCGAAACTAGCATTTCTACGCTACGAGATACATGTAAGCCAACTAGCATTCCTGATGTAACGTTATACTTTTCAACTAGAGTGTGAGCGAACTGATTTGCTAGGTGGTTTAACTCTTCATAACTATATTTTTTATTCTTTGCAATGACAGCCACTTTATCCGCATATTTCAGCGCAATGGATTCAAAGCGTTGTGATACTGATTGATTTATTGGGTAAGGGATTTGGGCTTGGTTTAAAGTATGGATTAAATAGTCTTGCTCGGACTGAGTTAACATTTCAAGCTGAGCAGTACTGCCCTCATGGTTGCTTAGCACGCTTCTCAAAAGCTGCCAAAAGTGTTGATCTAAGCTCTCAATTAAGGCATGGTCAAAACAGTTCTGATCGTAATACCAATTAAGACATAGCGTTTTGTGATCAAAGCTAAACTCTAAGTGCAGATCAAACTTTGCTTTACTTTGATGTAGCTGAAGTAAGGATAAGTTTGTTCCAGATAAGAACAGCTGCTCAGGAGCAATCCCCTGCTCAAAATCTTGTTGTTGCGTCAGCATTATTTGAAATAAATTACGCCCTTGCTCTGGTGCTAAACGTCTCACCAGTTCCTCGTAAGAGGCCTCTTGGTTGGCTTGCGCTTGCCTGTTAACATCTTTTATTTGGGCGAAGAAATCGGTAAGTAGCGTATCCTCTACCTGAGTTCTCAACACCAAGATATTGACAAAGAAACCTATTAGACCTTGAGTTTCTAAGGTAAGACGATTTGCAGCCGCCGTACCCACAACAATGTCGGTACTATTGCTATGACGTGCTAATAACAAAGCCAGAACCCCATGAACTAGCATAAATGGGGTCATTTGATTATCTTTTAATTGCGCTTCCAAAGGTTGCTTTAAAGCGTCAGAAATACGACTAGAATATTGACCTTGCTGACCTCGTTGCTCTGCTCGTTTGGAAACGTTTAGATATGCAGTTGTTGGCAAGTGGGCAAGCTGGCTTTGCCAATAATTATATTGCTGAGCCAATTCGTCGCTATTTTCTCTATCTCGTTGCCACAATGCGTAATCTTTATATTGAATTGGCAGCTCTGGTAGTTTTACTTCTTTTTTCTGCAATGCTAACTGGTATGCAGTTGCAAGTGCTTGACAAAAAATCTCCACTGACCAACCGTCAGCGATAATGTGATGTAAATTTATCACTAAAGTGCCTGACTTTACTTTGTCATCACCAACACCACTTTGCAGCAATACATCCACGTTAAAAAGTGTGTCACGGCCGAGTTCAAAATTATATTCCTGTTGTTCTTGAATATACCTTTGTCGAGCTAATTGATAATCTCGCGCTGTAAGCTGGGAGTAATCAATCACTCTTATGTAGTCATCTCGGGGAGCAGAAATAACTTGAACTACAGAGGAGCCATCTTGAACTAGGTTAGTACGTAGGATCTCATGCTGCGTCGCCAAAGCAATCAAGGCTTTATTCAAGCTATGAATATCGATATGTTCAGAAAACTCAAAAGCAGCTAGCATGTTGTATTCACAACTACCACCTTGTAGCTGATCCAGTGACCACAGCCTTAACTGGGCCATTGACAGGGGGTAACGCTCAGCAGAAGGTTGAGGCAATATTGTTGTGAGGTTTTCAGTCGCTTGACTCGCAGCATTTAGCTGCTCAGTTAAAGCGGCAATCGTTGAGGCTCTGAATAAAGTCGCCAAGTTAATATCAACTTTAAACTCGCGCTTTAATCCCGAGAGCATGCTAACCGCCAGCAAGGAATGCCCACCCAAAGCAAAAAAGTCGCTTTCTGGCGCTAACTTGGCAATAGAAACGTTTAACAGCTTTGACCATATCGAAGCCACACGCAACTCCATTTCGCTCAGGCTCATCTTTGAGTTAGCACCATCACACAAGGCGATTTGTGGGAGCGCTTTCAGATCTATTTTGCCATTTGCTGAAATCGGCCACTGTTCCAGCAACATAAAACCACTTGGTATCATATAGCTGGGTAGCTCCAATGCTAATGCGCGTTTAATCTGCGCCAATAATTCTTCGGTTTTGTTATCCACAGCTTTAACATAGGCATTAAGCTGAGCTTCAGAGCCTGAGGAATCGAGTACGACGATAACCGAGTCGACACCACTTATCTGTTTGATATGATTTTCAATTTCTCCAAGTTCAACTCGGTGACCACGGATTTTAACTTGCTTATTATTACGCCCTAAATATTCAATGTTCCCATCACTTCTAAAACGACCTATATCTCCGGATTTATACATTCTTGCGTCGGGTTGATTTTGCCAAGGATCTGCGAAAAACGTTCGTGCCGTTAGATCCGGACGTTGCCAGTATCCGCGAGTAACTTTACTTCCTCCAATGTATATTTCTCCAGGTACTCCAAATGGAAGCGGACGTTGCTTTGAGTCTAGAATGTACAGTTGAGTGTTGGGATCTGCATGACCTATTGGTACCCTATCTTGGATATCTCCACTTTTCTCAATCTCAAAACAACAGGCTGAAACCGTTGTTTCAGTGGGCCCATAGGAATTGATTAGCCGAGCTGTAGTATTCGTTTCATTTAGCCATTTTCTGACTTTATCTACCGCTAACGCTTCACCACCTAAAATAATAAGCTCAATACAACTCGGTATCTGACCATCAAGCTCGACTGCAAGTCGATGCCAAAACGCGGTCGGTAAACTAAGCAAGTTAATTTCGTACTGTTGACAAAATTGCCAAAAAGCATCAGCACTTCCCAAGCAGGTTTCACTACGTAACACTAAAGTTCCACCATGTACCAAGGCGACAAAGATTTCTTCTATTGCTGTATCAAAGCTCAATGAAGCAAATTGTAATACTCGCTTACCCGCAGTCATGGAATATTTGTGCTGTAATGGCAGGATAAATGCTGCTAGCTGGCGATATTCAACCATCACCCCTTTTGGTTTGCCGGTGGAGCCTGAGGTATACATGAGATAAGCTAAATCGTCTGACTTAGTAGGGATAGAGACTTGCTGATATTCGTATTGTTCAAGCGTCAGATCATCGCTGTTGATGACGGTGCAACCAAGGCTTTGGTTATTTTGATTTTTTAAGTTAGCAAGCCCTGCATTGTCGGATAAGCACAACACTGGGTCGGCATCAGCAACCATAACTTGAAGACGCGCTAGAGGAAGGGCCATATCACATGGTACATAGACAGCTGCCACCTTCATAATCGCCAGTATATTGACAATAAGTGCTATACTGCGTTGCTGGTAAACTAACACTCGGTCTTGTCTTTTCACACCTAACATTAACAAATGTTGGGCCATTGCATCTGCACGACGCTCAAGTTCGGCGTAGCTAATCGTTTGATCTGCTGCAATCACAGCCGTCCGCGCAGCAAGGTTGTTGCTATGCAAAGCGATTTGCTGATGTAGCAAGGCTTGCTCGGTATCTAACTCGTCAATCGGTGTATTTTTTAGCAGCGCGAACCTTTGCTGATCTTCAGCTGAGAGAATCTCAATATCAGAAACTGGAGTTTCAGCACTTTGTAAGGTGATCTCTTGCATCACGACCATTAGCCTTTCTAACAACTGAATGCCTTCAATTTCATTGAAATAAGCAAGGTTATGATCAAGCATTAACGCTGGTGATAGTTCCTCACCATACTCCCAATAAGTCACCGTAACTGGAGTTATTTCATGTAGATGTGATACATACTCAAGAGACTCGGTACCATTTTCAAAATTCAGGGAGCTATCCAATTTTAAATAGTTAAAGGCAATATCAAATAGTTGATTTTCTTTGCCTGAACTACCCAATGCATTGACCAAGTGCCCGAAGGGAAAACGCTGATGTCGAAAGCACTTTTTCTGCCGATTTGCGATATCTTTGACTAACTCCAGCAACGACTTCTCACCTGCGCAATTAAGTGTTGTTGGACTGATACTGGTAAAAGCCCCCAGCATCCGCTTTTGTTTAGCACCGTTACGGTTATGAAAAGATAACCCTATGTTCAATTCCGTTAATTGGTAAGCTTTGGAAAAATAGATGCTTACTCCAGCTAATACCAATTGAGCAACACTCACTCCCCATGCTTTAGCTCGAGCAACCATGCTTTTGTGTAACTGCGTAGGAATATCAAGTTGTATTCGGTTACTCGGTGTATGTTGTTGGCGCCAGCTTTCTTTATGAGTACGGTTAAAAACTCGTGCTTGAGGCGTTATTCCCTGTTCAAGCCAAAATTCTCTATCTCTTTGATACTTTAAACTTGCTACATAATTTTCGTCGTCTGCGACAATTTCAGCCCAGAGCCCCATCTTTGATTGATGTTGTGGGTCTTGACCACGATAATACTGGCTCAATAAATCAGCCCAATTTGCAAATCCCCAACCGTCCATCATGACATGATGAGCAATCGCTACATACCAGTATTCATTCACGGAAAGCTTGACCAAATAGGCATCGTATAACGGCTGCTCTTCAAGCTGAAACGCTTCTGCAAAACGCTGCTGCAGCCAAACTGTGGCATGCTCAAGAGGAGTTGAGTAGGCCGAAAAGTCGAGTACTTCTAAATTAGTAAATCTAGAGTCACTAAAATACTGAGATATGCCGCTTTCACTCTGGCGCACTCTCATTCCAAATATTTCATGATTTATGACTAGCTTTTCATGAGCTGCTTTAATCCGACTTTCGTCAATCGCTCCCAACTTAATATAGCCACCAACATTATATAGTGGGTGCTCAAGATACTGTTGTTGGTCCAAATAAATGTCGCGCTGCGTTAAACTCAACGCTAAGTAGCAGGTTGAGCCTTGCTTTTGTCCATCCATCATCATCTTCCTAGCTCATTGGATTATCGCGTTCAACTGGCCACTTAGTTGTTTAAGTTCTGTTGTGGGAGAGGGGTCGGTAGCGATTGGTTGCAAGATTGATAGCTGACCTTGCTCCATTCGGATCACCTTATCAGCGATTTTGAAGTACCTGTCATCGTGGCTTATAACTACTACGGCTTTATTTGCTGACTTTAATTGCGGAAGAATTTCCGTATAAAATATTTCTTTAAACTCGGGGTCTTGATCGGCTGCCCATTCATCAAAAAGGTATAAGCTTTTATCTTCAAGGACACTAACCAAAAGTGCTAATCTCTTTCTCTGCCCATCCGATAACGAAGTCGTTGAAAATGCGTTATCTACAACCTTCACTTTTTCATTAAGATCCAATGCACGAAGCAATTGAGTAATTCTTTCCGGATCCACTTTCAAACCAAAAAGACGCTTAAATAAGTGATAATCAGAGTAAATGGCTGCAACTTCTTCACGGCAACTAGCTAGGCTTTCCATTGTTACTTTTGTGTCACCAAAGTAAATATCGCCTTCTGTTGCTTGATAATGCAGTGTCATCAATTTACTCAGCGTGGATTTCCCAGAACCATTCCCTCCGACAATAAAAACAACCTCACCTTTGCGAATTTCGAAACTCAACGGTCCTACTTTAAATCCGGGTTTATCATCAACACTCAAATATCGAAAACTTACGTCATCAAAACGAATACTTTGCCATTCTGGAAGTGGAGAAATTTTCTCGATAAATTGCTCTTCGGGTAATGTTTCTAGCAGGGTGTTAACTTTCCTAACTGAGACTTTAGCAATCGCAATCTGGGGAATAGCGTTCAAAATCACCGATACTGGACCTGCGATATACAACAACACCATCACTACACCAATCAACTCAGATGAAGATATTTGGTGATAATTGACAAAGACAAAGCTGATCATTCCAATCACCATAAAACTCAAAATATCACCGTAATTCACAGCAACTCGCAGTACGCTTTGCGCTATTTTATCGGAGGCTAGGATATGGCTTTCTTGCTGATGCAATGCATAATCAAAGTAATCGTCACTTTTGGCTCTGTTTAGTTTGAGCTCCTTCGCACCATTAATAATACCGCGGATACCTTCTTGTAAATTATCAACGTGCTTGCGGGACTTTGTTATATATACTCGGCTCACATACATGGGTAATTGATAAGTCACCACACCAAATACAATGCAGTAAGCGACAAACAGAAAAACATCTCTATTGAGATAGTAGAGAAAGATCATCATGCCCAGTAGCGTTACACCATTTGTTAATAAATCAGGTAGCACTCTCGCTCCCATCACGATCCTCTGAACATCCGTCGTTAGCGCTGCAATCAATTTAGCTGAACCTACTTTTTCCAACGCCACTATTGGTGCTTTACGGATGCGATCGTACATGTCCTTACGCATCTGCGTCGTGACCTCAAGCGCAACACGAGTCAGTAATACTTGTGAAAGTGAACGTGTTACAAAAATAAGGGCACATAAAATAGCAAACGCAATTGCAAATTTGGCACTGCTTACCTGCCAACCAAAGAGTTCTAATTGATCTGACTCTGTTGCCAACCCTCCCAACGACGGCTGAAGCGCTTTTAGGACCAATGGAATAAGAAGTGAATAAGCGATGCCCGCCAGCGCTCCGAGAAAGATGGCACAAAATACCTTGTTAGGCGCCTTTTTTGTAAATACATCAAACAGCTTCATAGTTATCCTTAGTTAGACTAATGCCAAGAAAATAGCGTCGTTTTTCATTTCCATGACGTGCCTAATCACCCGCAATCAATTCAACGTAAGCAAGCTGCGATGGTTCTGCATCAAACCTTTCGAACTCTACTCGACTAAACTTCATAACCATGTCATCGTAATGTTCACTGATCGGATTGCCAGACTGTCCAGTTGAGTTCATGTAGAAGTGCTGCTCAGGATCGCCCATCACTATGATTTGCCTCATACCAGCACCAAAGTTTTGCACAAACCCTTGTGATTTGTCGTAATATGAGGCTGCAACATTGACCGAATGTATTGAGCCGCCAGCAGGAGCCCTGCGCTCAAATAAGCCATCCAATACTCTTATATGACTAAAGGGAGTATGAGCATATTCAGTATGTTGCAACTCTCCCCAATTCCATCCAGCAATGTCTTCACCTAGTTGATTTGATAACACCTGCAAGGCTTTTTTAAACGCTTTATTTATAAGTTGTTGACAATTATCACTAGAGGAGTTTGTTGCACTATCCACACACCATTGCGGATGCTGCAGCAACTCAACAACAGTCGTCAGCGGTAAAGTAGATGCAATGTCCTGCAAAATATCTAGCTGCCCTTGCTGATTCCAAAAGCCAGCCAGCTCGTCCTTTAATAGCAACTTTCTTATCTCACGCTGCCACACAATAAAAATGCTTGGCGCCTGACTATCCGCTGACATATTGCCGGTCCAACTTTTCAGCAGCTCTAGCGCTTGACGTTGATGCTCATTCTGCGGTTGAATTTGCTGCGCCAGCGGCAGCAATTTTTTCACTTCAAGATCTAATGTGTCCCCTTGTATGCTCATCATGTCCTTTGCTGTGAGCAGCCTTTCTGGATTTTTTATTAAATCGCTAATCCGCTGACTGCGATAGCTAGGGGCAAATGCATGACTGATAAAATATGGATAAGAATCAAATAACAAACCATCATTGGCTGACACGATAATGCCACTTTCCGGGTTATATAGCTTAGGCATTTGTTGATACGGAATATAGCCAGCCCAATCGGTATTAACCCGACCAGCAGGCAAGGGGATTACCCCTTCACCAACAGCCCTTATAGGTATGCGTCCTGCTCCAGCGTAACCAATATTCCCTTCGGTATCGGCATAAAGCATATTCAGTGCTGGCGCGACTAAAAAGCTGAGGGCATTTTCAAATGATGACCAATTGTTGGCATAGTTAAGCTTAAAAAAAGCCTCATAAGACGTATCATCAGGGTCTAATCCTGTCCACCTTAGGGAAACAGGGTGCATCATTGACTGCTTGATATCACTGATCAAGGGACCACGCTCAGTGGTTCGAACATTGATTTTTACTGGCTTTATACGTTTATTCAGTAATTCTGGAGTGTCAGCTCTAACCTCTATGATCTCAATTCGCTCACCAAGTGGTTGCCATGAACTCCCAGACTCATATAAGCCTTTTTGGTTAATGTTTAAAGTTTCGAAATATAGGTCTTGCACATCAGCCATCATATTAGTCCCCCCCCAGCTGATATGATCGTTTTGACCAAAGATAATCAACGGGGTACCAACCAAGCCCATTCCTTTAGCTGATAGATGCTCACCTTGTTGCGAAAGTGCATACCAATATGAGGGGATTTGCAGTCCTAAGTGCGGATCATTTGCCAGAATAGGCATATTATCTTTGCTATGCTTGCCACTTATAACCCACGCATTACTACCAACATATTGACCACCAAAGTTAAATTGTTTTTGTAACTGCGAGTTACGTCGCATCACATTTTCAAGTGCGACTAAAGTAGGTTGTTGATTAAATTCGGAGTATTGAGCAATACTAAACTTACTGGTGATGCCACCAAATAACTGAGTAAGCTGCTTTTCTGGCAAAGACTGAGCGGCAATATAGTTTCGAATCTCATCATTCATATTGCCAGCCAAATTTAGCGCAAACATTTTAACCCAAGCAATAGTATCTATTTCTCGCCATCGCTGTGGTTTTATATCTAGTAAAGTAAACTCAGCTGGATAAACAGTCTGTTGCGCAATCCAATAGTTAATCCCAGCAACATACGCTGTAACTGACTTTTTAGCTTCGGGAGAAAGGTTTTGCCAAGCTTGCTCTGCAGCGCCATAAATTCCAAGGCTTCGTATCCAAATGTCACTTCCTAGAGCATCTCGACCGAGTACTTCGCTCAAGCGTCCTTGAGCCATGCGTTTTTGAAGTTCAAGCTGCCACATTCTATCTTGAGCATGGACAACCCCTGTTGCAAAGAAAATATCTTGATCATCACTACCGTCGAGATAAACAACGCCATTTTGGTCACGATAAACTTTTACATTAGCGCTCAACCATGGAGCCTTTAGCTGCCCTTTGAGTGGCGGGAGGCTTGCCTGAAGATGGTTAACTCCGTATATCAGAATAACGAGTAAAGGTAGTAAGACCACTAAAATTACTCTTGAAATCAATGGGTAACTCTTAAACACGAGCGAACTAATCCTTTTTTATTATAATTTATTTCTAGCACCTGTACTGCTAAACCCAACAACCCCTAAGATCCCCTGAACTCCCAGTGACGACTGCCTCCAGTCACTCGGGCTGTTAAAACGAAATCGTGTTCATGAATGAGCGAGACTTAATCTGTTGAAATTGGCTAAGTCGCTGACTAGGGTAAAATATAACCACAATCAAACTTAACCTTTAGAAAACACAAAATCAACTAAGAAAACAAAAAAATAACACTTGCAACCATTCGTGAAACAAAACAAACTAATGGCTAATTTTTCATCTGTTTTAACATCAGCTTTATAAGTAAAGGAAAAACAGCTAGAGGGTATGTGGTCTTGCCAGTAGTGGTCTACTTCATAAAACATGTAACCCAAGATGTTAATCGCGAGATATATCAATTCCGGAACAAAAAATTGCAAATGTATCGAAAGTGGGACTTTTGCCTGCTGTAAGTAAAGTCTTTTAAAAATACATAACCAATTGATTCCAATTGACAAATAAAAAAAAGTAGAAGTTGGTATTAAATCTGCTAACCAAGCTTACATCAGAAGATATACGGTAGAGTTCATGGATATAACTATTAATAAAAAGAGTAAGAAAAACGTCAGCAAAAAAATGTGGTTAATTATCACAGCCAGTGCAATGGTCATTATTGTGTTTTATTTATTCTTTAATAGCGGATACTCCAACGCTTCTTATATAGCCAATAATCGTAGTTTACTTTTTGCTAACGTTCAGCAAGGCCAATTCACTATTAACGTGAGAGGCTATGGTGCATTAGTCCCTAAAGAGATCCATTGGATTTCTACTGATATTAACGGCAGAGTTAAACAACTGTGGGTTAAACCTGGAGATAGCGTAAAGCGTGGTGACATTTTAGTTTCTTTGCAAAACCCCCAGTTAATACAAAAAAAGGAAGAAACCACATGGGAGCTCGAGGCATTGATTGCCGAGAAAAAGGCTGAACGCGTGGCATTAGAATCGCAATTATTCCAACTCAAAACAACGCTACTGGAGACCGATGCCGAGTTTGAATCCACCAAACTGGTACTGGATGCCCAAGAAGCCCTTATAAAAGCTGGTAACTCAACTATTTCAGCACTTGACCACTCGAAAACTAAATTGACCATGAAAAACATTGAGCTGCGTCAAAACTTACAAGCTCAGCAATATAAAAAAATGGAAGAGAATCTCGAAGCTCATATTGCTGGTGCTAAAGCGCGCTTAAATAAAATGCGAAAGACGTTACAACAAGTTCAAGGTCAAGTCGACGCATTAGATATAGTGGCGACCTCCGATGGTGTTGTACAAGAGATGGAGCTGGAACTCGGGCAACAATTGACTAGTGGCGATGGCGTAGCCAAGATAGCCCGCTTAAATGACTTTCAGGCCGAGTTAAAAGTACAAGAGCTTCAAGTACAAAATATTCAACAAGGACAAAAAGTAAAAATAGACACAAGGACTTCGACAGTTAATGGAGTTGTTGAACGGATCGATCCCAATGTTGTTGAAGGAACAGTTAAAGTGGAAGTCAATTTGCAAGGAGAACTTCCACCAGAGGCTCGACCGGACTTAAGTGTCGAAGGGACTATTGCGATCGCAGATAAAAAGGACACTCTATTTGTTAAACGCCCAGTATTTGCCTCAGAAAATACACAAGCATATGTCTATCGTGTAGATAACAATTCAAAAACAGCCCAGCGCGTTAAAGTTGAGTTTGGCCAAGTATCAACAAACACCGTTGAAATACTGTCTGGGCTCAAAGCAGGTGACAGAATTATCATTTCAGACCAATCTGCTTGGGAGCAGCATGCGGAAATCATCCTCAATTAGGGAAGCCTTATGACAAATAAAACAATTATTCAACTGGACAATATCGAGAAAAAATTCTCAACGGAAGATGTTGAAACTTATGCATTAAGCCAGATCAGTCTCACTATTAACTCTGGCGATTATATTGCAATTACAGGCCCTTCTGGTTGTGGTAAATCGACACTGCTATCGCTCATTGGCTTACTTGATGTGCCGTCAGCAGGTAAATACGTACTAAGTGGGCATGATGTCAGCCAAATCAGTCGAGATGAGCGAGCCGCCATCCGTAATGAGCATATTGGATTTGTGTTTCAGTCTTTTAATTTAATTAGCGATATGACTGTAGAGGAAAATATTGCTCTACCACTAAGTTATCGAAACAACATCGACCAAAAACAAATTAGTCATCTTATTGACTTCGCACTAGAAAAGGTTGATATGCAACATCGCCGTAAGCATTTCCCAAGTCAGCTATCAGGGGGCCAGCAGCAACGTGTTGCCATTGCCCGAGCGATTGCAGGAAAGCCAGCTTTAATTTTAGCTGATGAACCAACTGGTAACCTTGATTCTAAAAACACTGATGCGGTTTTAGAATTACTAAAAAAGTTACACAATGAAGGTACAACGATTGTTATGGTGACACATGACCCGCGCTCAGCTGGACAAGCCAACCGCCAAGTTGAGATGTTTGATGGTAAAATCGTTGCGGATCAAGTCGTAAGCGCAAAAAACTCTGCCGCTTAAGGTGTGCACTATGAATTATTTATTAGATATAAAATACGCTTTTCGACTTTTGGCAAAGTCTCCGCTTTTTACTATTTTGACAACCATCGTATTGGCTGGCGGTCTTGCGGTCAGTATATTCAGCTACTCTTTTTTGCATACCTTCGTCTTTTCTGATTTACCATTACCCGAAGGCGAGTCGATAGTGAAGCTACAAGCGACAGAACAGGGCTATGACCGTATGTTTGATGCCGTTGACTTTGCTGCCATTCGGCCACAAATATCAACGCTAAGTGAATATGGCATGTATTATTCAACTTCAGTGCTTTTGGATATTAATGGTCAAGCTCAGTCTCACAATGCTACTTTTAGTGAATGGAACTTGTTCCAATTCTCCCGCGTCCAACCGCTAATGGGTCGAGCTTTTAGACCTGATGACAGCTCCCCTCGGTCAGAAAAAGTTGCAGTGATAGGCTATGACCTTTGGCAAAGTAAGTTCTTCGGCACGCCGGATATTCTTGACTCCACAATTAAAATCAATGGTAAAAATACCCGAGTCGTTGGCGTTATGCCTCAGGGATATGGTTTCCCTGTTGCTTCAAAATTATGGCTGCCGATTCCTGAGCCCTTGTTTACGACTCAAAATAGGGATCAAGTTTATGTAGATGTATACGCTCGGATAAAACCCGATATAGCACAAAACGTTGCCAATGACGCACTATCTCGCATCGCCAAAAACACTTATGAGATGCGTCGTCAAAATAGTGATACTGCAATCGATGACATTTACATCACGACTTTTCAAGCCGCGCAAACCAATGGCGCTGATGGTATTATCGTTTTCACCATTCTAAACATAGTCACCGGATTTATTTTTCTGCTAGCAGCAATTAATGTGGGGAATCTACTGTTAGCCCGCATGAATGCAAGAACCAAAGAGATATCTATCCGAGTCGCCCTTGGTGCGCCGCAGAAACGGCTTATCGTCCAAATGATGTGGGAAAGTATTATTATCTGCGTAGCTGGTGGCGTTATTGCTTTACTTTTATCAGGCTGGGCACTGCAACAAGTTAATCAGTTTTGGATTAACATGAATCTAGCTGACGGATTGGCCTATTGGTGGCACTGGGGACTTGACCTGAATACTATCTTTGCGACTATCATCTTCATTTTTGTCGCTATTATCATGACAGGTGTATTACCTGCGCTACATGTAACAGGTGGCGACTTCAACGCCATTTTGCGAGGTGGTACCAGAGGCGCGGCTAGCAGCAAAGGAAACAAAGTTACTAGAATGCTACTCACTACCGAAATTACTGTTGTTACGGTATTAATGTACCTAGGTATTGTCTCTAGTTTTTTTGCCAATCAGCTGATCAATTTAGATATTGGCTTAAACACCAAAAACATCTTGTCTGCCCAAGTTTCTCTGCCAGCAGAACGTTACGACTCCCACCCTCGCCGCAATGCACTCTACCAAAATATCGCATCTAGGCTACAGCAACAGTCAAGTGTGTCTGATGCAGTTGTCACTACTAGCTTTGGTAAAAATACCTTCATGCAACAAGGTATAAAATACCAGCTGGAGCAAGATAAACCACAAGCTGTGATTAGAAGTGTATCAGGCAACATTCAATTCACAGGTGTCCAGCTACTCACAGGCCGCTATATAGATTCAAGGGACCAAGGGAACACCATGCCTGCAGCAATGATCAGTAAAACTTTAGCACAGACTTATTGGCCTGAAGGATCGGCCATAGGTAAACAACTTAAAATAAGTGACGAAGTAGAAACAGCTAGTACTTGGGCAACAATTGTCGGCGTAGTTTCAGATCGTGTTGAAGGCACTCCAGTTAGCGATCCTAAAAATCTAATGACAATTTATCGTCCAATAAGTCAACTAGATAGCGGTAATATCAATATAGAATACAAGTTTATTGGTTCAGAGCAACAAGCTCGCTCAGTGATTTATGAAACGCTATACGCAATAGACTCAGAAGTACGTATCAGTGCACTTAAAAGTATGGAAGAATTACTCGTAATGCTAAGGGATCTCACTCACTCTGCAACCCAACTATTTTTGAAATGCGGCTTATTTGCCTTGGCATTGGGAGTGACAGGTATTTATGGCCTCACGGCCAATTCAGTTACCCAACGCCAACATGAAATTGGGATCCGCAGGGCATTAGGTGCAAACGATCAAAACATCATCCGCTGGCTCGTTAAACTCGGAGCAAGACCGATGTTAAAGGGTCTAAGTATTGGTTTAGTTTTGTCAGCCATACTCAGCTTTGCCACTTGGCAGATCATCGCGTTAGATATCTATCTCTACGCGATTAGCGCCTTGGTTGTAATTGTAATAACAAGCACGGCTGTGTTAAGCGCCATTTACCTTCCTGCGCGCCGCTCAATTCAATTAGAGCCGAGTGAAACACTGCGCTGTGAAGACTGATGTAGCAAACCTCCTAGCTGACGATCTTTGTCAGCTAGGTCCTAAAATCAGACCCTAAGGAGAAGGAAATGTTTACAACTACTGTCATACGCGTCGGCTTTACAGCACTTGTTATGCTCTGCGCGACGTCGCAAGCGCAACAACCCGCCCCACAAACCACTTCGCTTGAATCGGCATTTTACAATCGACAATATGAGCAAGTCGCTGAAGCATTAGCGGCCCAAAAAAACAAAGATCTTAACTCGGAAATAATGGCTGTATCCGTTGCAGTAGCACAAGATAGCGACGATAAAGAAGCGATGCTAAATGCCTTGATCAAGCGGCATCCAGAAAATGCCGAAGTGCATTTTGTAGCTGGCGAATTATGGTATCAAATTAAGGAGCAATCGAACCTCTTTAATAAACTTGGTCTGGTGGAAAAATCTAATAAGCATTCAATTAGAGCTGCTGAGTTAGCACCAAACAATCCTAAATATTTAGTTGCTGCTGCAAAAGCTTTAGCTATTGAAAGCGGCTTTTGGGACTCAGAAAAGAAAGCATCGAAAGCCATCGTCGAACGACTGAAAGACATGGATAAACATTATTATTATTTGGCTCTCATGGATTACCTTCAAAACACTCAAAATGAAAGCCTCGCGTTACAAACTGTAGATTTTGTGAATCAACACTACCCTCATGATATTGCCTTAGTAAACCGAGCCGCTAATTTGCTTTGGACTTTTTCGGCCAAAGAACAAGCACAGAATCTGTTCGCTAAAGGGTGCCAAATTAATAATGTAGCCACTGGGTTGTTACCTACTTGGCGAGACACTTGTGTGTCTGCCGCTTATTTAGCATTACAGGAACACGGGGATAAGCAATTAGCAGTTGATGCCATGGAGCGCTTAATAAGCAAAGAACAAGTAGAAGATGAGCAGCACATAGAATACTTAATGCTGTTGGGTGAGCTAAGTCGAGCCGTAAAGGACAACAATAAAGCTAAAAGTGCTTATCAACAAGCGCTAACACTTAGCAATGACAGTTCAACAAAGCGAGATATTCGCCGTGCACTCGATAAAGTAAGCCAATAAGCGACATTAGTAATATAGAGAAGGTAAAAATTGACTTGAAAAAACACAAGTAATTCAGCAAGATGGAGTTATTGCTATTATTTATCCTAGCAAAGGTCATGAGTAAAGATTAAATTTTTATAATGTAAATCATATAGATAAAGATTTTTTCCTTGATACACATGATACCTCGAAGCAGCAAGCGTAATGTTTGTGAAGCAGTTGTTGTTGTAATATCAAATTACCGTTTTAATATAGCAGGCGTTAAATACTAATAACGCCGCTTCAGCTAAGCAAATATATGATATAGATAGTCTTACGGGTTGCATTGTCACCACCAGAGGAGTAGTAAAATGACAAAAATGGCAAGATATGCTCTACGAATTGCTGCCTGTTAATTAGGAAATCACGATGAGTGAATCGATTCTTGTAGCAGATGATAATCCAGACATCATCACCTCTGTACAACTACTGCTTGCTGAGTTTGACTATCAGGTATTCAGTGCTACTACCCCAACAGAGCTACTTAATGCACTGGAAACAAAGCACTTCGATCTAATACTCATGGACCTTAATTATCACTTAGACAGCACCTCAGGTATGGAAGGTCTAGAGTTATTAGCTAATATTCGAGCCAAATGGGACATCCCCGTAATAGTCATGACCGGATGGGCTACTGTAGAGTTAGCAATAACGGCTCTACAACAAGGTGCTAATGATTTTATCCAAAAACCTTGGCAGAACGAACACCTCGCAAACAGCATTAAAACCCAATTAGCCTTAAGCGATAGCCAAAGGTTAAGCAAAAAACTAAGTGCTGAAAACAATCAGTTACGTACGCAACTCAGTAATAATCACTGCACTCTAATCGCAGACTCACCTGCGATGCAGAAATTAATTGCAGAAATAGATCGATTACGAGAAAGCCAATCGAGCATTTTACTTACCGGTGAAAACGGCACAGGAAAAACGCTACTCGCTCGCTATATACATAATGACTCACAACGAAGTCAGCAGCCTTTTATCTCCGTAAATATGGGAGCTATCGCTGATGGTGTGTTTGAAAGTGAATTTTTTGGCCATAAAAAAGGAGCGTTTACAGGAGCAATTACTAGTCGAGAAGGTCTTGTCAAACAGGCTCAATGTGGCACATTATTTTTAGATGAAATAGGGAACACTCCCCTTTCTCAACAAGCTAAAATACTTAGCGTGATTGAAGAGAAAATGTATACACCGGTTGGGAGCACACAGGTATATCACGCTGACGTCAGAGTCATTAGCGCCACTAATATGGATTTAGTCAGAGCGATAATGGAAGGAACATTTCGCCAAGATCTATTTTATCGTCTAAACACTATCGAACTTCGTGTACCGTCACTTAGGGAGCGTTTGGAAGATATTCCTCTTTTAGTAGATCATATGTTAGATAAGCTCATCGCTGAGTATAGCTTCGCACCAATAAGGCTTACGAATTGCGCCATGGAGAAACTTAAAGCACATTCATGGCCAGGCAATATTCGAGAACTTAACCATTGTATTGAACGGGCTGTATTTATGTGTCAAAACGGTGTCATAGATGCACATCATTTGCACTTAGTTACTGAGCCTGCAGCTACAACAGCAAACGCTGCGGTTACCGCAGCGGTACCATTAAATCTGACTTTGGATGAACTCGAACGACAAGCCATCATCGAAAGACTTGAACATTATGCAGGAAATGTGAAAAAGACAGCAGCATCATTAGGCCTTAGCCGAAGCGGCTACTATCGTAGAATTGAAAAGTACAACCTTTAAAACATAGCAGCTTTGACCTTGTCTACCACACTTAAAACCACAACTGGAATGCTCATAGTATTGAGTTTAGCCTTTTGTTATTTATTAAGCTTACTATCGGTATCTAAATATATCATAGCGTTGACAGGGCTATTTCTACTTCCAGCCTGCCTGTTTTTAACTAACCACATAAAAGCGAGCTATTACAACCAAACTAGAAACATTGCTGTATTACTAGAAGCACTGGTGGACGAAGACTACAACATACGGTCAGCCATCCGTGCTGAAGATGATGAGATGCTAGAAATAAAACAGCTCCTCAATACACTTTCACAAAGACTAGCACAACAAAATGTTGCCATAAAAGAAAGCCAACTTTTACTGGAAAAAGTGATCACTCACATTGATGTAGGAATAATTGCCACGGATGTTAACTACGACATAACCTTTGCAAACCCCGCAGCTAATGAGCTACTAGGCCTTCAATCGTCACAACAAGGCGCAAACTTAAGCTGCACTACAATCCCTGTAGAACAAGTTACAAGACAGCCACAAAGCTTTACCATTAAAGATGGTGCTGTTAGTAAAACCTATCGAATTGCGGTAGTAAAATACATTCATCATCAGCAGCTCAACTATCTGTTTTTTATCAGCGACGTACAATGGTTATTAATAGATAAAGAGCGAGAGAGTTGGCAACGCTTACATCGAGTACTCAGTCATGAAGTTAACAATAGTTTAGCTCCGATCTCTTCTATTAGTGCCACGTTACTGAAACAGCTTCAGAAACTAGAAAGTGCTACACCGGCTCTTGAGCAGGGTCTTACGGTGATCCATAATCGCTCAACTTCGCTCTACAAATTTATTAGCAACTTTCAGAAAATTAGTAAGCTACCTCAACCTAATAAGCAACCGCTCGACATCTGTGAACTTATCGAAAAATGTATTTTACTATTTCCCGATAGCAAAATATCACTACTAAATCCAACGAAATGCCAGCTATATGCTGATCCACACCAATTAGAACAAGTCTTTGTGAATCTTTTAAAAAACGCTCAAGAAGCCATGAGTACAACAACAGGAGAGATTACCATTGAGTTTGAACAAAGCGACAAATATTGCAGTATAAAGATAATTGATGAGGGTGTCGGCATTAGTAATACTGACAACCTCTTTATTCCGTTTTTTTCTACCAAAGTGTCTGGCAGCGGTATAGGTCTAGTGTTTAGCCGGCAAATACTTTTCAACCATTTAGGTGATTTACAAATTCAAAATAGAAACGATAAAAAAGGAGCTGTTGCAATAGTTTCTCTTCCAAGGTTGCAATCGTAACAATTGCTACAGCGTTATATTACTATTTTTAGGTATACACCTTATTGCAGTAGATGAATCATTCATAAACAAAATATCCATCAATTAGCGGGATCGTTCTTGTATTTTTGTAACAAACAAAATAAAGTAATAACGATTTGCATTTAAATTAGTAACGGATGTACGTAGTTGTGCCTACCTCACACACAAAAGCTTTGCGACAGCAAACCCCAGACGTCGCGTCCTTAAGTTCATGTTTCCTTGTTATTGCTATTCATATCGGAGGCATTGCTTTTGCGTGGACAACTACCTCAATACCGGAGCCAATGGAAATATCTTCTCAGCACTCTAGCATTAAGGGCAAGTTTATCAACTTACCATCCCAAACAGAGGTAACGACAGTTCAACAGCCTGAACCTATTGTAGAACCTGAGCCTATTGTAGAACCTGAGCCTATTGTAGAGCCTGAGCCTGTTGTRGAGCCTGAACCTGTTGTAGAGCCTGAACCTGTTGTAGAGCCTGAACCTGTTGTAGAGCCTGAACCTGTTGTAGAGCCTGAACCTGTTGTAGAGCCTGAACCTGTTGTAGAGCCTGAACCTGTTGTAGAGCCTGAACCTGTTGKAGAGCCTGAGCCTGTTGTAGAGCCTGAGCCTGTTGTAGAGCCTGCTCCAGTCAGCTCCGCAGTCCAACCAGAACAAAAAAATGTTAGTAACACAGCTGAGGTGGCCACCACCTCTCAGGATCCGAGTTTACCGCCAGGACTTGTATTGCCGCACATGAGTGACGCGAATGCATTAAACAATCCGGCACCTATTTACCCAAGATTATCCCGTAAATTTAAAGAACAAGGGACAGTCTTATTAAAAATTTATATTGAAGCGGACGGCAGCGTCTCTGAGATAGAAATACATGAGTCGAGTGGCCACGGTCGCCTAGATCAGTCTGCAAAAGCAACTGTAAAACACTGGCAATACCAACCGGCAACTCAAGACGGACAAGCGATCGGTTATTGGTACCTGCAGCCTGTCAATTTTGCATTAAATTAAATAAGGAACAGTCATGGAGAACCCATACGGAATCGCCGCCATGTGGGCACAAAGCGATATCGTCATTAAAGCAGTAGCGTTTAGTCTGCTGTTTATGTCAATCGCAACTTGGTGCGTCATATTAATTAAAGGCATTAAGCTTTATAAATTAAAACAGCCACTTGTTGGCTCTAAGCAGTTTTGGCACGCACAAGATGTGCAGTCAGGTATTTTATTGCTCGAAACTCCAACGGGCCAAGCGACGCCCTTTAGTTCACTGGTCAACGAAGGCATGCATGCCAAGGCGCATCATGAGCAACACAAAGAAGATTTGCATGGTAATTTACCTATCGCGGAATGGTTAACTGCCAGCTTACGAACTTCTATTGACGAAAGTAAATCGGAACTACAGAGTAACTTAGCGATACTCGCTTCCATTGGTGCCACTGCTCCTTTTATCGGCTTGTTTGGCACTGTATGGGGAATTTACCATGCCCTGATAAGCATTGGCGTTAGTGGCCAAGCAAGTATCGACAAAGTAGCAGGTCCTGTGGGTGAAGCATTAATTATGACTGCTTTTGGCCTTGCCGTCGCTATCCCCGCAGTACTGGGTTACAACGCACTCACTCGGGGAAACAAACGCGTTGTAAACCGCCTGAACCACTTTGCTCACGAATTACACGCATTCTTACTGATGGGCTCTGCACCAAATGCAAACGCTAAGCGCCCAGTATTTAAATCGGTCGGAGGTAAATAATGGCGTTTGGCCAAGGGTTTGAAGATGACGAAGAGGTCATGGCTGAAATAAACATGACACCACTTGTGGATGTGATGCTGGTATTGCTGATCATTTTTATTATCACCATGCCTGTGATCACTCAGTCCATTGAAGTAGAGCTGCCCAAAGCAGCCTTGCAAGAAACCAGCGTAGAGGTATTGCCCGACAGCGTTTCTTTGATAGTACAAGCGAATGGTGATATTCAGTGGCAACAACAAGCCATCACGCTCGCGCAACTTAAACAACGTTTAGTTGAAGTTGCAGCACAATCACCGCAGCCTCCGGTCCAATTACAAGGCGCTGCCAAAGTCCCCTATGAAAAAATAGTCGAGGTTATGGCACTGGCGCAGCAATCGGGCGTTAACTCGCTGAACTTTGTGACACAAACCAAGTAATAAAAGCAAGATAGCGCTAAGCGGGGTGTCGCCTTGTTATAGCGCTATAAAGATTGATAAATAGATAGAACTTAGCTTTTTTAACACAGTGCAACGGGCAGAGATTAGGCACTAAACGACGAAGGATCTCGTTAGACAGTTTAAATACGAATTAATTTCATAAATATTTAAATAAATTAAATTCTCACTCGTCTAATCCAAAACATAATTTTAGTTGAGCTTCTGATAGTCATACCAATTCGCTTAATTAAGTGATCTATTTTGAGGCGAGAAAATCTTGTCGATAACAAGGCGAAAATTTTGCTATTTAGTTGTTCTAAATGAGAAATTTTTAACGCGGTTAGCGTCAGATTTGCTCCTTCAAATTGAGCAACTATTAAGACTAATTGGTATTAATAGCGCCCTGTCGGTCTTGACGCTCAGCAGGCCCTAGGACAATAGCAGTAGCTAACCGTAACTGTGAGGATTAAGTATGAACAACACATCTCGCTTTTCATTAGTAGGTATTGGCTTCGGACCTTCTAATATTGCACTAGCAATCGCACTTCGCGAGCAAGGTCTAACAGATTGGGCTAACCATGCCTTGTTTATGGAACGTCAGCCAGAGTTTTCATGGCATAAAAATATGATGCTCGAAAACACGCACATGCAAATTTCCTTTTTGAAAGACCTTGTCACTATTCGTAATCCTAAAAGTGAATTTACGTTTATTAACTATTTACACCAAAAAAATCGCTTAGCAGACTTTATCAACCTTCAAACATTTTTCCCAAGCCGACATGAGTTTAACGACTACTTAGCATGGGCGGCTTCGCATTTTAAAGATCAAACCAGCTATGGCGAAACAGTATTTGATGTCCAACCGATTTTAGAAAACGAGCAAGTTGTTGCGCTACAAGTGCATTCCAGAGGTGTTGATGGCAGTGAAAAAGTCGTTGAAACAGATAACCTAGTCGTCAGTATTGGTGGTGGTGGATATATACCAAAACAATTTAGAAAACTGGCGGGCGACACCCGCGTATTCCACAGTAATGATTACAAAGTTGCTATTGAAGCAAATAACACAGCTAAGAAAATTGCCGTCATTGGCGCAGGCCAAAGTGCCGCCGAAATATTTATGGATTTACACGGCCGCGCAGATGATAACCAAGTCGATTTTGTTATTCGTGCAAACTCTATTAAGCCATCGGACGACAGTCCATTTGTAAATGAAATCTTCAATGCAGAATATACTGATAAGGTTTTCTCCAAATCCGATATCGAACGCGAAGCCTTCTTAAAAGAATACCGCCAGACCAATTACGCTTGTCCTGACTTACCCCTTATCGAACAAATTTACGGCGTATTTTACGAACAAAAAGTACGCAGCCACTATCGCCATCGCTTCCTTTCTAGCACAGAAGTCGCAGCGGTTGACGCGGACGAAAACGGTATTCATCTAACCCTCACAAACCGCAAAACTGGCGACACTAAAGTGTGTAGCTACGATGCGGTAGTGCTAGCAACAGGCTATGTACGAGATCAGCACAAAACGCTATTGGCGCCTTTATCAAAATACTTAGGTGACTTTACTGTGGGACGCGACTACCGCATTCAAAGCACGGAAGACTTTAAACCGAATATTTTCTTGCAAGGCGCATGCGAAAGCTCCCATGGACTGAGCGATACCTTGTTATCAATTTTGGCAGTCCGTAGCCAAGAAATTGGCGAGGTACTTAAACAACTAAAACAAACATCAACGCCTCAAGTTACTGATAACACGGCGCTAGTGGACTAGCCTCGAACTAAAACGGGTGATTGAGAAAAGCTCTGCTCAATCACCTCATAAATAAATCTGCTTCTCAAAAATAATAAGGAGTCTTTGTGAAACAACAACGCTCAACCCCATTGTTAACCCTATCACCCATTGCTGCCGCCATTTTAGGTTTAACACTGGTATCAACTGCGCATGCTGAAGGTAACTCGCCAAGCAAACTAAAAGCGGTTACCGTCAATGCTGATGCCGACCAAGAAACGGCAACAGGTCCGGTTGAAGGTTACAATGCACGCCGCAGTGCAACTGGCTCAAAAATCGATGTTGCAATAATTGAAGTGCCACAAACCATCAATGTTGTCACCGCAGATAAAATTGAAGCCATTGGCGCAACGCGTGTAACAGAAGCATTATCATATACCGCAGGTGTAAATACCGCACCTTGGGGTGACTTACCACAATACGATTGGTTATACATTCGTGGTTTCGATGCTTATGCACCTGGTTTCTACCAAGATGGTCTTCAGATCCGTAACAGTGGTAACTGGGGTTTATGGCAGACCGAAAGCTACGGTATGGAGCGTATAGAAATTCTTAAAGGCCCCTCTTCGGTATTATATGGTCAAAATGGTCCGGGTGGCGTAGTAAACCTAGTTAGTAAAATGCCAACGCCATTTTCGCAAAATGAGCTGCAGATCAAGCTTGGCAATAACAGCCTCAAACAACTAGCCGTTGATATGTCAGGTCCAATTGACGACGACAGCGAGTATTTATATCGCGTGACAGGCTTAACCAAAAAATCTGATTTGAGTACCGATCCACTAGAAAACGATCGCGACTACCTAGCACTGTCAATGACTTGGCAACCAAGTAGCCAAGGGAAAATTACCTTTTACTCACAATACTACGACATTGAGTCTGGCGCTGCTTGGCACGCCTACCCAACAATAGGTACTATTTTGCCGAACCCTAACGGCCAAATCCCGTTTTCAACATTGATTGGTGAGCCTGATTTCAACCGCTACAACCAAGAGCAGTGGGTGGTAGGTTATAAAGGCGAATATCATTTCAATGACAACTGGCAAATCAAGCAACACGCGCGCTATGCGGAATTTGACGTTGACTATGGCGTCATTTGGGGTAAATGGGCGCAAAAAAATGCTGATAACCCAAGTGACCCAGAAAACTTCCGTTACTTAGCCCGTACTCCACTATCAAGTAAAGAGAAAGTCAGCGGCGCTACTATCGACACACATTTGATCGGTCAGTTTTCACACGGCAACGTAGAACACACATTACTCATTGGTGCCGATTATCAAGATACAGAGATTGAAGTGAGAGCGCGCTACGGCGGTGTGTTAGCTGATCTTGATATCTTTAACCCGACTTACGGCTCAAGTGTGATCCAGCCTGAACCTAACATCAAGGGTATTTCCAAGCTAGAGCAGTTTGGTATTTATATCCAAGACCAAATCAAAATTAATGAGAAGATCATCATTTCTTTGGCTGGTCGTTGGGATGAAGCAAAGCTAAAAAATGAGACGCTAGAAGGCCAAGTAGACCCGACATCAGTGCGTACAGACAGAGAATTTAGTGCTCGCGCCGGGGTTGTTTATTTAGCTGACAACGGCTTAGCACCTTACTTTAGCTACTCTGAATCTTTTGCACCGACAACCAATGTTGACCCTGCTACCGCTCGTCCTTTCTCACCTGAAACAGGTAAACAATACGAAACCGGTGTGCGCTATCAACCAAAGGACTCAACTTCGAGCTATAGTGCAGCGGTATTTGAGATTGAACGTAGTGACTTCACTCAGTGGGTATGGACAACCGAACCTGCTGGCTACAAACAAACGGGTGCCGTCGTTGTGCGCGGTTTAGAGTTCGATGCCTTTGTGCAACCAACTGAAAAAATGAACTTAACCGCTTCTTACGCTTACATTCCAAAAGCGGATGTCACTGAGAGTGGTCTTGATCCAAGACTTGCTGACGAAGTCGGCAAACAGGATAAAGCAGTTTCAAAGCATCAGTTTAATATCTGGAGCGACTATCAACTTACTGACGACTTCACTGTAGGTTTAGGCGCACGTTACACGGGTAGTAACAAAGGTACTGGTGAAAAAGCACCTAAAACCGTTGAGGGTTACACCCTGTTTGATGCCATGGCAAGCTATGATCTGGCACAATGGCGCTTTGCACTCAATGTGCGTAATCTAACCGACAAAAAGGTTATCGCTTCATGTGGTGAAACATCCTGCTCCTATGGCAGTCGCCGAAATATCGCATTAACTGCAACTTACCAATGGTAAGTGATAGCAACTAGAAATTAACTCTCACAAAAACGGCGCTACTCAGCGCCGTTTTTATTTCCAAAGACAAACCTTCCAAAGACAACCCTAAAGATAAAAATAAAGCGACTTAGAGCCGCTTTATACTTTAACTTTAAACTTCGCTAGACACGTTCTAATATAGTGCAATCTTTAACCACCGCGAAATGTCCAACATCCAAGTCGTGAGACGAAACACTTTGGCTATTCAACCACTCGTACCACCATGCTTTATGCGCTTGCTCTCGACCTTTCATCCAAAATAGTTCAGCCTTACCGGTGAAAACAGGCAGCGTCTCAATATTGACAGCAGCCAAAAATAGCGGTTGGAAGGCCAGATATAAATCGTATAAGTCTTGAGCCGTTAACTGTCCGTAACCCGTCATAAACTCCGTCCTTGGGTGCTCAAACACTTGCTGCATCAACCTTTGAATGTCATCACTTGATATCTGCTGTTGAGCAGAACATTCAGCCAGCGTACTTTGTATTTCAACGTCTTGCATCAAAGCAAACCCACTTTCTTCGCTCAGTAATAAGCTGAAGAAGGTTTGTAGCTGCATCATTGGGCCTATTTGCTCTGCCAGTGTTGAGCGCTGTGCACTTGCATTAGGTGGCGAGTAAGGATCAAGTAAAAGCAGCTGCTCTACTTGCTCACCTTGTTGTTCTAACTCAGCGGCAATAGCGTGCGCCAACACGCCACCTAAAGACCAGCCACATAAACGGTAAGGTCCGCGAGCTTGCACTTTGCGAATTTCGCTCAGATGCGATGCCACCAGTGCAGATAAATCAGCAGCTTGTCCAGTTAAAGAACCAGGCTGATAAGTCAGTCCGTACACCGTACGCTTGCCATCTAGATGCCTTGCCAAAGTGGTGTAGTCCAACACTTTACCAAAACCATCATGTAAGCAAAATAGCGCACTTGCAGCAGCTGATTTTTGATTCAGTGCGATAATAGGCTCGCTACAAAGTGTATTTCCAGAGCCGGTAGCGCCTTGCAATTCAGTCAACTGCAAGGCTAACTGACTCAGATCTGCGGTTTCAAACATGTGTTTTACCGCCATTTCAAAACCACGTTGGCGCATCAATGACACCACTTTTAGACATGCGATAGAATCGCCGCCAAGCGTAAAGAAATTAGCAAAACGACTGATATTATTGATTCCTAAAACCTCAGACCAGACTTGCGCCACACTTTGCTCCATGTCGTTTATTGGCGCAACAAACTCTCCGCTATCTTGCCAAACCGGTTCCGGTAAAGCGTCGCGGTCAATTTTCCCATTCGGGCTAAGTGGCAAGCGCTCAAGACTCAAAATGCTGTTTGGCACCATATAGTCAGGTAAGACTTTAGCTAAGATGCTTTTTAGCTCATCACTTGACTGTACTTGTTGAGACTGCACATAGCCGACTAAACGGTCGCCTGACGGCGAAGGCTTTGCCAATACAACGGCTTTTTGAATACCGCTAATACTTGCAAGCTGAGCTTCAATTTCTTCAAGTTCAATACGTAGGCCTCGGATCTTAACTTGGTGGTCAAGTCGACCCATGTATTCTATCAGCCCTTCTTTATTCCAACGCACCAAATCACCGGTACGGTAAAGGCGACCACCTGATGCGGATATCGGATCGGCAACAAATCGCTCTGCGGTTAAGTCAGGGCGGTTAAGATAACCCCGGCTCAACCCTACTCCACCTAAATAGAGCTCACCTACTACCCCTTGAGGAACTGGCGTCAAGTATTCATCGAGTACGTAGCAACTGGTGTTTGAGATAGCACGACCGATTGGAATTGTGGTTCGTGGTGCTTGCGTAAACTCCCAGTTGGTCACATGAATTGTGGTTTCTGTTGGTCCATATAAATTATGCACCTTGGCATTTGGCAGCGCGGCGAACATACGTTGACGAAGTTCCGGTGGCGCAGCCTCTCCTCCTACCATAATGTTACGTAAATAGTTCTCTTCATTGGGGTTAGTTTGCTCAATAAAGGCTTGTAGCATCGTCGGTACAAAACTTGCTGTTGTAACTTGTTGCGCCTTGATAAGTGCAATTAATTTGTCTGGATCTTTATGATCTCCGGGTTCAGATACTACAATGCGGCCGCCTTGACTCAGTGGGAAAAATAGCTCCCAACAAGACACATCAAAGCCAAATGGTGCCTTATGTAACACCGCATCTTCCCGTGTGAGTTGATACTCGCGCTGCATCCACTGCATACAGCTAACCAGTGAGCGGTGACTAATAGCCACGCCTTTAGGTCGTCCCGTCGAGCCCGAGGTATAAATCACATAAGCCAGTTGCTCTAGGTGAGCATCGACAATGAGGTTATCTTGGCTGTATGGCGCTAAGTCTATCTGTTGCCATACACACTGCGTGATCTGCTCAGGGAATGGCGGCAGTGCATCTACCCCTTCAGCATGAGTCAATAGCAACTGTACGCCACTCGATGCCACAATATATTGCAAACGCTCCGCTGGATAATCTAAATCTAGTGGTACGTACGAGGCACCCACTTTCATGATTGCCAACAGACTTATCACGGTTTCAACACTACGCCACATGCCCACAGCGACTCGGCTCTCTATACCCACACCTCGTGATTGTAGATAATGCGCGAGCTGATTCGCTTGTTGGTTAAGCTCAGCGTAACGCACGTGATTGTTTTTAAATGTGACGGCAATAGCGTCAGGCTGTTTTTGCACCTGTGCTTCAAATAAGCGGTAGACCGCTTGCTGGGTGTTCTCTTTGGTGGTGTTTTCGCTCCACAAGCGCTGAGTTTGCCACGCATTGTCAGTCAACGCTTGCCAATCACCTAGCTGTTTTAGTGCAGGCTCTGCGACAAGCTGAGTCAACGCATTCAGTAAATAGCCACACAACTGCGCAGGTTCAACACTCGGTAGTGTTTGCGCTACGATGTTAAAGCCATCGCCAGCATCGTCAATAGAAACTCCAATAGGGTAATTAGTGCGTTCCTCACCGCCAAATACTTGCCAGCCATCATCGGTAACATAGAGCTTTTTCGAATCACCATGTTTGTGCGCATTTGGGCTATAGCGATAGTTCAACAGCGTCGAAAACAGCGGCGTTCCTTTCGCTACGCTACTGCAAGATTGAGCTTTGGATAAACTCGCACTTTCATGGCTAATAAGCGCAGTTAACAGCTGCTGCGCTTGTTGCAATCCTGATTTAAGATCTGCTTGGCGCAATCGAAAACGGATCGGCAGTGTATTGATAAACATGCCAACAGCCCTGTCGGCACCTTCTCCACCTTGTGAGCGGCCAAACATCACCGTGCCAAATACCGGATCATTTAGTCCGGTCAGCTTTTGTAGCACCATCGCCCAAGCTAGGTGGAATACCGCCGCAGCACTGGTGTTTTGCTTTACGGCAAGGTGGCGCACTTGGGCGGCCAGTGCCTCAGGCACGGCAGTTTCGTGCGTTAGAATGTCCTCACCTGTGCCCTTAATATCTAACAACCCAAATGGCGCAGTTGGCGTTTCTATATCCCCTAATAATTCGCTAAAGAACGTATTTTGCTCCGCTTCGGCCTCTGGGTTTTGCTGCGCTAGCGCCACAAAATGTCTAAACGGCACAGGCTCTGGCAGTAGCGCTGCATTACCCGCTAAAATCATCTGCACTTCTTCAACGAGTACTTCTAAGCTGGTGTGATCCATCACTAAATGATGACTCGGCAGTTGCAACCAGCAGGTCTCGTCTTGCATTTCGGCAATAGCGATGGCGGCAATTAAAGGTGCACACTGTGTGTTTAGTCTAAAGTGGGTTGGATCTACGGCTTCATTTAAGCGTCTTGCTGCTGCCGTTAAGCCTGCTTCATCGGCAGCTAATGGCGCGTCACAGGCATAATCTAACCACTTGATTTCCACTTTGGCCTGACGCTGCACGACTTGCACAGGCTCAGGCAGGCCCTGCCAAAAAATGGCTGTCCGCAGAATATCATGACGGGCAATAACCAGGTTAAGCGCATCAACAAATGCACTTAGCTGCGCGCGGCTTTCAAAACGTAATAGATTAGGCGTAATGTAAGCGTCGCCTTTTTCTTGCAAAGTATGATGGAATAAAATTCCCGACTGCAGCGGTGCCAGCGGATAAATGTCTTGGACATTTTGTACGCCCCCATCTACTTGCTCGACGACTTTAGCTATCTGGTCATTATCCAGACTGACCAATGGCAGCATTTCACTGGTGATAACAGCGGTATCCGTCGCAATCCCTGACCATGCGGTTTCTGGTGCCGTATCTTGGCGGTAAGGCGTAAGGGCAGCAGCGAAGTGTTTGAGCACTGGCTGACTAAATAGGGTTTTCACTTGTGCTTGCCAGCCAGCTTGGCGGGCACGCTCCACCAGCTTAATCGCCAGCAGTGAGTGGCCACCTAATGAGAAGAAGTTGTCATCCCTGCCCACTCGCTCAAGGCCGAGTAAATCTGCCCATAGGTGTGCAGCCATGGTTTCAGCCTCACCTATCGGTGCGCTATATTCTTGCGCTTTGGCCCATTGCGGCTCAGGCAAAGCTTTGCTATCGACTTTACCATTGGCTGTCAGTGGCATTTTATCTAACACCACAAACGCATTGGGCACCATATAATCCGGGACATTTTCACCAAGCGCTTGAGCTAATTGCTGCTCATCTTGAATACTACCAGTTACGTAAGCGACCAATTTATCGCCAGTAGCCAAGTGTTTAACTAAGACTTTGGCTTCACGCACTTGAGGTAAGCGTCTTAACTGCTCGGCAATTTCACCCAGCTCTATTCTAAACCCTCTGATCTGTACTTGGTCATCGCTACGACCTAGGTATTCAATCTCACCGTTTAGATTCCAGCGCGCCAAATCACCAGTACGATACATCCTTTGGCCATTAGCTAACACGCTGTCTGCAACAAAGCGTTCGGCGGTTAAATCTGGTCGAGCAAAATACCCTCTGGCCAGCTGGATGCCTCCTATGTATAACTCTCCAGTAACGCCCTCTGGCACGGGGTTTAAACTGGCATCTAAAATATAGGTATGGGTTTGTGAAATACCTTGGCCAATAGGTGCCAAGCTTCTCTTGTCGTTAATAAAAGGCCAGTGGGTTACATGAATTGTGGTTTCTGTTGGCCCATATAGGTTGTTCATCACAACATCAGGCAGTGCCTTGTATGTGTCACGGAATAATTCAGCAGGCACGGCTTCACCACCACACATGATATGCCGCAGCGAGGTGCATTCAGCCACATCAGGTAGCTCGATAAAGGCCTGTAATAAAGCCGGAGGAAACGAGGTAATTGCGACTCTTTGCTGTTGGATAAGTCGCTTCAGTTCGAGTGGATCGCGTTGGTCACCAGGTTTTGCAACCACCACAGACATCCCTTCACTCAGAGGGAAGAAAATTTCCCAGCAAGACACATCAAACCCAAAGGCGGCTTTGTGCAATACCGCTTCCTCAGGTTGTGGAGAGTATTGTCTTGCCATCCATGCCATGCAGTTACTCAGTGCACGATGGCTGATCGCAGCTCCTTTCGGGCGACCCGTTGAGCCCGAAGTATAAATCATATAAGCCAATTGCTCGGGATGAATAGCCACGTCGAGCGGTTGGGCTGACAACGTTTGCCAAGGCAATTGTGCTAGGTTGACGACTGGCAGAGAAGCCAAATGGTGTGTGATCTGCGTATCTTTCAGCACCTCGGTTAATTTCGACTGTGCGTCAGGGTGAGTGATAATGGCTGTGAGTTGACTATTTTCTGCGATGTAAGCCAGTCGCTCTGGCGGATAATCTTGATCCATAGGCACAAAGGCAGCGCCAGTTTTTAACACGCCTAATAACGTCACTACCGTATCCATACTGCGCTGTAGCGCTACACCGACTCTATCTTCGCGACCAATATTTAGGCTTTGAAGGTGCTGCGCAAGCTGATTTGAACGTTCATCCAGTTGTTTATAGCTCAACGTTAAATCTGCAAATACCGCTGCCACTGCATCTGGCTGGGTGTCAGCCAAACGGCTAAACTTTTGCTGCACTGGGGTGGTGTCTTCTAGTTGTGGATTTAACCCCCAACGCTGCCATTGCTGCGTTTCACTATCGTCTAGCAAGTTAATGTCACCAAGGGCCATAGTCGGCTCAGTGAGCAAGGCAGCAAGCACTCGCTCAAAGTGCTGACTCATGCGAACAATGCGTTGAGTGGAGATGGCCTTTTGATCGTAAGTAAAGGTCAACAAGCAAGCGCCTGCTCGGTTTTCATGAGCATCTAACACCAACTCAAACTGCACTTCTCCTGTGGTTGCAGGCAATTCACCCACTTTGAGCTCTGGCAACTGTTGTAACTGGCTTAAATCACCAAACTGATAGTTAAACAATATTTGAAATAACGGATGCACCTCGCTACTTCGCTCAGGTTGCAAGGCTTCAACTAATTGCTCAAACGGTAAATCTTGATATTCTTGTGCTCCAAGTGTGGAAGCCTTTACCTGTGCTAAAACCTGTTGCAATGAAGTGCGGCTGTCAAAGCGGTTATCCTGCACTTGGGTGTTGACGAATAAGCCGACCAAATTGGCGACTTCAGCCCGTTGTCGATTCGCGATTGGCGTACCGATACGGATCTGCTCCATCCCGGTATAGCGCTGTAGCAATACCTGAAATGCCGTCAGCAATACCATGTAATGAGAAACCTGATGGCTGGTGGCAAAAGTACCTAGCTGCTGCGTTAAGCTCTGTGGTAATTGCCAAGCGTGTGAGGCACCGCGAGTGCTGCCATGCTCTGAGTTTTGAGCTAAACCATTATCCACCTTAAGCTGTAACACCGGTTGTTCGTCACCGAGCTTTTGCTGCCAATACGCTAACTGACGCTCAAGTTCACCGGCCGTCATCCAGTCTTTCTGCCATTTAGCATAATCACCATAGGCAATATTCAGTGCCGGTAGCGCTGACTGGGCCAACTGGCTCGATAAATCTCCCGGTGCAATTTCAGCGCTAAGCAATTGGCTATACAGCGCAGCAAATTCACCCACTAGAATCTGTAATGAACCACCATCAGCAATAATATGATGCACTACCACTACCAGTTGATATTGGTTTGGCGCAAGCGTGAGTAACCCCACGCGGATTAAGTTGCCTTGGGTGAGATTAAACGGTGTGTTTAACCATTGCTGACGCACCGCATCAATGTTATCACCCGCTCCTACCTCTACCTGAAAATCATTGGCAATCTCGATTGGTAGCACCTGCTGCTTTACCTCAGCATCAACTTGTACAAATTGCGTGCGAAGCGAACTGTGACGAGCAATTAATAGCTGAAAAGCACGTGTCAACGCACTCAGGTTTACCTCACCTTCAAGCTGTAATCCCCCAGTGATGTGATACGCTGCACTGTCTGGGTCTAAATGCCATAAAAACCACTGACGTTGCTGTGCATAAGACAGCTCAGCAGCCTCAGCTGAGTGATGAAAAGGTAAAACGGGAAACTGACGCATGTTCAGCCCATCGGCTTGCACCTTTTGATAGACCAGCTGGCGTTTATCTTGAGGTAACTGATGAAAGCGCTCAGCAATGCGTTGGATGACCTCACTGCTCATTATAGGTTCTCCATAAATGCTTCTAAGTCGAGCAAGGCATCTTCTTGCTCTGGATTTGTTTGTGCTGAAATAATGGCAGCTAAGTCTTTTAGTATTGGATTCGCAAAGGCGTCACGCACCGCAATGTCTACACCAAATTGTGCTTGGATTTGACTCAGGGTTTCCACCGCAAGTAAAGAATGTCCGCCAAGTGCAAAAAAGTTGTCGTCACGTCCGACTTTTTCAAGCTGCAGCACCTGCTGCCATATCTCGGCCAGTCCACTTTCGATTTCACCTTGTGGTGCCGCAAACGTTGAAAATTGCTGTAACGATGGCTCAGGTAAAGCTTTACGGTCTAGCTTGCCATTCACGGTGAGCGGCAATTTTTCAAGCTGCACAAACACACTAGGGAGCATATATTGCGGCAACTGAGTAGTGAGTTGCGAGTTAAGCGTATCAGGCTCAAACTCAGCGTCATTTGCTAACACCAAATATGCCACTAATTGCTCGCCACCAACGCTACTTTTCACTAACACCGCAGCATCAACTACATTGGCTAATTGCCTTAGCTGGCTCTCTATTTCGCCCAATTCAATCCGCAAACCACGGATCTTCACTTGCTGATCTAAGCGGCCTAAAAACTCAAGTTGACCTTCATCATTCCAAACTACCTTGTCGCCAGTGCGATACATTCTAGCGCCTTGGCTGTTGCTATCGGCAAATGGATTCGCGACAAAACGATCGGCACTGAGATCCGGTCTAGATAAGTAACCGCGCGCCAAGCACTCACCGGCGAGATATAACTCTCCTGCCACCCCTATCGGCACTTGATTGAGCGCACCATCCAATACATAAGCTTGTACGCCAGAGATAGGTTTACCAATTGGAATAACGTCATCTTGCTGGCGACACTGCCAGCTTGTCACCTCTATCGCCGTTTCTGTCGGTCCATAAAGATTGTGCAGTGCCGTTTGTTCAAAGTAGCTAAAAAATTGCTGTTGGGTTTGCAAGGTAAGCATTTCACCGCTCGTAAATACTTGGCGTAAACTTGGGCATAAGGTTTTTCCGCCCAGCGCTTCGCGTGAGCTGCTTATCCCCGTCATAAATGCTTGCAACATGGAGGGAACAAAGTGACAAACCGTCACCGCTTCTGTTTCAATAAGTTGCCGAATTTGTGACGGTTCTTTGTGTTGTTCTGGCGCTGCTAATACTAGGCTTGCACCTTGCGTTAATGGCCAGAAGAACTCCCAAATAGATACATCAAAACCAAATGGCGTTTTTTGCAACACCCTATCACTGCCTTGAAGCTGATAGCGAGTTTGCCCCCAAGCCAAGCGATTTGCGACGCCACGATGTACACATGCAACCCCTTTGGGCTTGCCCGTCGAGCCTGAGGTATAAATCACATAGGCTAAGTTATCTAAATGGATTGTCACATTGGGTGCTGTGGTTGGATAAGCGCTTAACTCTAAGTGCTCAAGCCATGTTACTTGAGCGCTGATATTCTCTGCCAGCTGCGCTTTTACTGGAGCATGACTCAAGATACATGCACAGGCGCTTTGCTCAATAATATAGTGTAAGCGAGCCTCGGGCAGTTGAGGCTCGATTGGTACGTAAGCCGCGCCAGCTTGAAGCGTAGCCAGCATCGCCACCACCATCTCAATGCTGCGCTCAAATAGCAATGCCACTTTCGACTCATGGCTGATATTTTGCGCCACCAAATACTGTGCTAATTGATTTACCCGTTGCTGTAATTCAGCATAGGTGACAGACTCGCCCGCAAACCTTAACGCAATCGCGTCTGGGGTTTTCTGTGCCTGAAGCGCAAATGCTTGAGGTACGCTAAGCAAGCTTGCTGAAGTTTTACCACCGGATTCAAGCGCCGCTAAAGCCGCTTTCCGCTCGGCACTGTTCAGTAAAAGATCGCGAATTTGAGTCTCTGGAGCTTGGCAAAAGGTGCGCAGGAGTGACTGATATTGCTCGTCAAATGTAGAGATCCAAGCCACTGAAAGTTTACTACTATCAACACGCCATTGTAATTGCACGCCACCATCACTTAGCTCGGTTGTATCTAGCGCAAGGTCGCACATTATGCCCTGAGTCAAACTAAAGTAATTGGTCAACGAGGCACCATGCAATTGTGCTAAACCACTGCTGCTATCTTTGAGGTGATTGAACATCACTTGATAAGGCGTTGCGCCCTGCAAGTTAGGTTGAAAACGCTTCATCAGTGAGTCTATGGGGATGTCTTGTTGCGCTTGGATTGCTAATGCCTGTTTGGCACAGTTGCGCAATAGCTGCTGTAGCGTTAATTCACCAGCGACAGGCAAGCGCATCAGCTGTATATTAACAAAAAAGCCAACCACACTATGGGTAGCAAACTGGTTCCGATTTGCCACCGGAACCGCCGTCAGCAGCTCATCTTCGTTTGTGTATCTATGCAGCAAAGCTTGATACGCAGTCAATAACACGACGAATAGCGAGACCCCTTGTTCACGCGCAAATTGTGTGACTTGTGCTGCCAATTGCGCGGGTAACTGAGTAACGAGTTGCTCTGCCTTAGGTACACTATTCGCTGAGTTTGTCACACCAAGTTCAACCACAGGCAAGGAACCTGTGAGTTGCTGCTGCCAAAATTGCCACTGCTGCTGTACTTGCTCGGCATCACTGTTAAGCCAATCATTTTGCCACTGAGCAAAGTCAGTATAATCTAGCCGGTTCGCGTCATGGGTGATGGGTTGAGCGAGACTCGCTTTTTGATAAATTTCAACGAAGTCTTTAATAATCAAGCTCTTCGACCACGCATCACTAATTATGTGGTGCATCACGACTAAGAGTACGTGCTGCTCTGGAGCAAACTGCAACCACTGCATTCGCATCAAAGGACCGGTCCGTAAATCAAAGGGCGCTGCTGCAAAACGCGCCAACCTTGTTTTATAAACCTGTTCTTGCGCCTGTTCGTGACTCAGCTCTGTATCATGTGCTTGCAGTGCTGCGACTTCAGCGGCTAATTCGTGTTGCTCAACCCATTCCAGCGGTAAGCGCAGTGTCGGCAAAACCACTTGCGCAGGTTTAGCCCCTTCCCCCTCAACAAATTGAGTACGCAGCCCAGCATGGCGCTCAGATAAGTGATCTAAGCTTGCACGCAGCGCGTCTTTGTCTAGATGGCCACTTAAACACATCCCCCCACCAAGGTGGTATGCGGTATTTTCAGGGTTGATCAACCACTCAAACCACAGCCTTTGCTGCGCCGCCGATAACGGCGCTTGAAGTTTGCCAAGTTTTTTAATTACTGGCGCACTCGACTGAACTGGCTGTTTATCCTCGAGCTGTTTAAGCATGGCTTTTTTCTGCGCCAGTGTCATATTACCTTTGCGCGCTGCCAATAGTGCATTGATCGACATGCTTATTTCGCTCCCTCAGCCAGCTCTTCGGCCAGCTCTTGCTGGAGCTCTTGTATTAGAATGGCTTCTATTACTCGAGCAAGACCCAATATGGTTGGCTCTTTAAAAAAGGATGCTGGCGACAAGGTCACTTCGAACTTATTGCTTAGTTGCGACATGATTTGTACCCCCATTAAGGAGTCACCGCCCAGCTCAAACAAATTATCGTGAATACCTATTTGCTCTATCCCCAACATGGCGCTCCAGACTTGCGCAATACCAACTTGTAAATCATCTTCTGGCGCAACATATGGCGTTGATAACTCAGGACGCTCATAGCCACCACTGCGAGGTGTCGCATCTGCCATAGTCAATTCTGCATCTAACAGGTTACCTTTGGTGGCTTCTAATCGTGCAGGAAGGTCGAGCGTTGAGACCGCAACTTGCGGCAATATTGGTGCGCTGAGTATGCGCGCCATAACTTCAACCCCTTGCTGAGGCGCGATACCGACTCCGTCAGGCATATCCATATCACCAGCCATGCCGACCTCTCGCCAACTGTCCCAGTTAACAGCCAGTATTGGATAACCGCCTGTTTGCGCCAATCGCTGAGCGTATTGTTGTGCAATACCATCTAGATAGGCATTCGCTGACGCGTAGGCGGCCTTAGATAAACCACCTGCAATGCTGGCAAGCGATGAGCACAACACCATAAAGTCCAGTGGCTGCCCGTTAAATAAAGCCAACAAATGTTGCGTTCCCACAACTTTGGCAGCAAACATCTGCTCGACAAACGCGGCATCCGTCGAACTAATTAAGGACGTTGCACCACTCCCAGCGGCATGGATCACCCCATTGATCTGCCCAAACTGCTGATGTGCTTGTGCGACAACCTCTGCCATTTGTTCAAAGTCCGCCACATCCGCTTGTTTAACCAGTACCTGCGCACCAAAAGATTGCAATTGTGCTAATTTTTGCTGTTGTGCCTCTGAAGGCGTGCTGCGACCAAGTAACACTAATTTAGCCTGGTAGTGCTCCGCCAAATGCTCAGCCATTACCAAACCAACGCCACCTAAACCGCCGGTAATTAAGTACACCCCACCTTGGCGATAAATCGCTTCATTTTGCTTAGGTTTAGCCGTTGCTTCAAAGCCCATCAGCCAACGATGATAAGACCGATAAGCAACCACCTCGCCCGCTTCGCCATGCTGCTCTGACAACAACCAATCTACCCAGTCACCGTGAAGTTGTGCACCAAAATCAACCAATTGACACTGAATGTGTGGGAACTCCTGCGGGATGACTTTACATGGGCCAAGTAACATCGACTGAGCGGGTGAAATCTCATCATTGCCCGACACATCGGCCAACCCTTGGCTCACTACGCTCAAATTAACCGGCTGACCTAACTGTTGCGATTCAAGTGCTTGAGCAAGTGCGATTAGACTCATCATGCCCTGTTGTTGAGTTTGGCTTAAATCAGTAGGCTCGCTGGTCGGCAAGCTCCACAAATGGAATATATGCGATACAGGACCATGAATTTGATTCACGCTTGCAATAAGTTGCTGATAGTCGCTCAACTGTGCCGCGCGGATCACAAACTCATTATCCGATTCTTGCTGATATGCTTGCCCTAATTTGACCCGAATTAGCTTATCGCTCTGCGTGTGCAGCTTATCAAGGAGCAGGTCGCAGGCCTTATGCTCTGTTTCAAATAGCAAAGTACAACCCAGTTCAACGGGCTGAGTTAAATCAGGAACCGAGCGCTTATATGAAGGGATGTAACACCACTGTTCAATCGGTTTTGGTGCTAAGGCGTTATGGTTGTTTTGCGCCACAATATTTGCATCAGCTTCAATCCAAAAACGTTTTCGCTCAAACGGGTAAACAGGTAAGGCGACGCGATGAGGCGTCTGCTCATACAAGGCATCCCAATCAATCTCTACGCCCTCAATCCATAAACGCCCCAAGGCTAAGGCAAAGTGTTGCTCTGTCTCTTGCGCTTTTCTTGGGTGTGGTAGCGAAGTGACAATACTCGTTTGCGCTTTTACTTCTGCATCCCGTCCAGCAAGTTGACTTAGCGTATTACTTGGTCCCACTTCGAGTAGCACAGTTTGCTCTAAGCCATTTTCTGACTCTGGATTGTCAAGATTGATGATAGTGCGCAGACCTTGGTTAAAGCGCACCGCTTGTGCTAAATGCTGCGCCCAATATTGAGGGTCGGTCGCTTGTTGGTCAGTTATCCAAGTGCCTGTTACATTCGATACAAATGGAATGCTTGAGGCATTGCACTGAACCTGGGCAATCAACTTAGCCAGTTGATCACCTGCATCACTCACCAAGGACGAATGGAACGCATGGGAAACATGTAAAGGCTGTACTACGGCCCCTTGCTCAGTGAGCCTATTTGATAGTGCCGCTATCGCTTGCTCTGAGCCCGATACAACACAGTTTTCAGGGCTATTCACCGCTGCCAGCTCAACTTTATGCTCAAGATTGTCGGTATCAAGATAAGGAGCTAAGGCGGCTTCTGAGAGCGCCACCGATAACATACAGCCCGGTGCTTGCGCCTGAATAAATTCGCCCCGCTTGGCGACTAGGTATAATGCATCCTCTAAACTAAACACCCCGGCAATACACGCGGCGACGTATTCGCCGATACTGTGGCCAATCATAGCACTGGGCTTTACTCCCCACGCCAACCATTGCTGCGCCAATGCATATTCCACAGCAAATAATACCGGCTGAGTGACTGAGGTTTGTTTTAGTTGCGCCGCACCGTGCTCAACGTCCGCTTCATCAACAAAAATAAGGTCTTTAATATCTTGCCCAACATGCGCTATCAGACCCTCCCGACAGCGGTCAAATGCATCTCTAAACACGCTTTCTGACTCATACAGTGCGCGGGCCATATTGATATGCTGCGAACCTTGCCCCGGGAACATAAAGGTAACGGGTCTGTCACCCGAAACCGTTAACTGCCCTTGTGCTCTTAATGTGCTGGTGTCGTCAGCCAGTGCTGCAATCGCTTGCTCACTATTTTGCGCTACCACGACAGCACGATGGGTTAGGCCTTTCCTACCGACTTGCAAAGTGTAAGCACTATCTTGCCACAAAGGCTGAGTGCTTGCTTGCTTAAACCAAGTTGCTAACTGCTCGCGGCGACTGGCCAGTGCAGTTTTGGTATGGCCTGACAGCGGCAAGATTTGCCAGTTGCGCTGCGACTGCGTCGCACGTTGAACTGGTGGCTCCTCAAGGACCACATGCACATTGGTGCCACCAATGCCGAATGAACTCACCCCAGCACGGCGTGGGCCTGTTTCATTTGACCAAGGCGTCAGCTTATCCGCGACATAAAATGGGCTATTGGCAAAGTCAATTTCTGGGTTAGCTTGCTTGTAGTGCAAACTCGGCGGGATTTGTCCGTGCTTCACTGTCAGCGCGGCCTTTATTAACCCGGTAACCCCTGCGGCTGCATCTAGGTGGCCGACATTCGATTTGACTGAACCTACGGCACAATATTGCGTTTGCTCAGTATCCATTCGGTAGGCGCGGGTGAGCGCAGCAATTTCAATGGGGTCGCCAATCACCGTGCCGGTACCATGCGCTTCAACGTAACCAATGCTCTCTGCCGGGGTATCAGCCATTTCCAGTGCTGCGGCGATAACTTCAGCCTGCCCATCCACACTAGGTGCGGTGTAACCTGCTTTAGTATTACCATCATTATTCATTGCAGAGCCTTTGATCACGGCATAAATGGTATCGCCATCAGCCATTGCATCTTCAAGGCGTTTAAGTACCACGACACCAGAGCCAGAACCAATTACCGTCCCTTGAGAATCTGCGTCAAACGGACGACAGTGACCATCTGGAGACAAAATTGCGCCGGGTTGATATACATAACCGCCCTGATGCAAAAAGTTCAACCATGAGCCGCCAGCCAAGGTCATATCTGACTCATAATTCAATAATGAGCGTGTCGCCATGTGGACTGCAGCCAAGGAAGTTGAGCATGCCGTTTGTACCGTTACCGCAGGGCCCTTTAGGTTTAGTTTGTAGGCCAGTGTCATGGTCATGGCATCTTTGTTATTACCGTTCATCAGCGCTTGTAGCTGCGAGATATTACCAAGATCGCTAAAACGGCCACTTTGCATCAAATTAGAGATTAGATAAGTGTTTACGCCACAGCCGCCATAGACACCTATTGGAAAGTCACACTTGTCACCATCGTAGCCAGCATTTTCCAGCGCCTGCCAAGCGGTTTCTAAAAAGAGACGTTGCTGCGGGTCAAGCTCTTCTGCTTCACGCGGTGAATAGCCAAAAAATGACGCGTCAAACTTGTCTTGATCAGGCAACAACGCACACCGAGGGACAAAGTTGGGGTCAGCAATAGTCGCTTCCGGCACCCCAAGTTCACGTAATTCTGCCTCTGTGAAGGTTTTGATTGATTCCACCCCGTTTTTTAGGTTTTCCCACAGGGCATCTACGTTCTCAGCTCCTGGGAAACGACCTGCTAGGCCGACAATGGCAATATCTGTGCTTGAATAAGTTTCTGTAGTCATGCTTAGCTTTCCACTTTTGTGCGTGTTTTTTTCAAGAAGGCTTGGCGCTGGCGTTGACCACGCGCCGATGCTTTTTTCATTTCTTTGGCAACTGCTTGCTGTGCATTCGCAGCGCCTTCAGGTGTACGTTGTTCAAAGTAAGTGGCCATGGCACTTACGGTTGTCATATGAAACAGTTCTAACATGGTCAATTTACAGCTAAATTCGGCTTCAAGACGTTGCTGAATCTGACCAAACAATAGGGAGTGACCGCCCAAGTCAAAGAAGTTGTCATGCAGGCCAATTTGTTTCGCATCTAGACCTAGCACTTCCGCCCAAATCGCAGCGACTTTATTTGCTAAGCCGCCTGTTGGTACTTGATGGCTTTCACCACTCCCCCACTGAGGTTCGGGTAAGTGATGACGGTCAATTTTGCCATTGGCCGTCACAGGCAAGTTTGCCAATACGGTGATACAACTCGGGACCATGTAGTCTGGTAGTTTTTGCAGTAAACTTTGCTTCAGTGTTTGCGCGCTAGGTAATACGCCTTGGCCATTCGCCTCAGCGCCAACATAAGCCACCAAATGTGTCCCAGAATGACCATGTTGGCCATCACCGTCTTTGGCCAATACAACCGCTTCTTTAATGTGTGGAAGTGCCATTAATTGCGCTTCAACTTCACCGAGCTCTATCCGAAAACCACGAATTTTGACTTGATGATCGATGCGCCCTAAATATTCCAGTTCATCGCGTTGATTCCAACGAACCAAGTCTCCCGTTCGATATAAGACTTCGCCATCGCTACTAAATGGGTTGGCAACAAAACGCTCTGCGGTCAGGGCTGGACGCCCCAAATAACCACGAGCAACACCACGACCACCCACGTAAAGTTCACCGCTTGCTCCTTGTGGTACAGGATTCAGATCGGCGTCTAAAATATAGGCCTCACGCGCACCTATCGGCTTGCCAATTGGTACAGTGCTAACCTCATGTAGCTCACCCGGTAAACTGATCCATGCCGTTGGTGTAATAATGGTTTCAGTTGGCCCATAGGCGTTGACAATCCGAGGCGCAGAAAACGCCCGATGAGCGTCTTGATAATCTGTGCGGCTAAATTCTTCACCGCCGACAATACAGGTGCGAATTTGCTTACAGTCGTGCAAATGCGGCGTCAAAAGGCGTAAATAGGCGGGCGGTAAATGCAGTGCCGTCACCTTGTGCACGTTTATTAACTCACTGACGGCCTCCACATTGAGCTGCGCCTTAGTCGCCAGCACTAACGCACCACCTTTGATCAGTGGTGTCATCCACTGCTCACCTGCGGCATCAAAGTTAATCGAAAAGAACTGCAGCTCCGTGTGATCGCTATCCACTCCATATACGTCAACCATATTTTGAATATGCATGGACAATGGGCCATGCGTAACGGCAACCCCTTTGGGCAACCCCGTCGAACCTGAGGTGTAAATAACATACGCTAAGTGCTGGGAATGTGATGCAATCGCAGGGTTAGTCGTCGCAAAGTCGCCAAGTGATATATGCTCGTATGCAAGCACTGGGATGGCGTTTTCAGCGTTTGGAATATGCGCCACGAGCGCAGCATTCGTCAGCACCAACTTAACCCCGCTATCCTTCACCATGTGAACAAGCCTGTCCTCCGGGTACGTCGGATCGAGTGGCACATAGGCGGCTCCCGCTTTCCAAATCGCAAATAGGGTGACATACATCTCAATACCGCGCTCAAGCGCCATACCGACACAATCTTCAGGCCCAATACCTCGACTTTTTAAATAGTGCGCGAGCTGGTTGGCTCGTTGATTTAATGCGTTATAACTTACGGTTTGTTGGTTGAAGATAAGTGCGGGCGCATCTGGCGTGCGCTTCACTTGCTGCTCAAACAATTGATAAATGGTAGAGTCATCCGTTGCAACCGCAGGCCCTTTGGCAACCTGAGTCAACCACGCTTGCTCTGCCGAGGTTTGCACACATAGCTGCGCAAGTGGCGTTGCGCCAGACTCAAGCTGGGCATGTAGCAGAGCAACATATTGCTCAGCCATACGCGCTATCGTTTGCGGCAAAAATAGTGCTCTGGGATAAACAAACTCTAGCGCTACTTGATCCTCTTCTAGCTCGTAAGTTTCAAGCGTTAAGTCAAATTGCGGCGCCACTTCTAGTGGCTGCCAAGCGCGGGCTGATAAGTTAGTATCCGTTGCGACCAACGGCTGCCATGCACGAGTATCATGCTCCGTATGGCTAAACATTACTTGGAAAAGCGGATGTGTATCGACGCTCCGATCCGGCGCTAGTGCTTCGACTAGATACTCAAAAGGAACATCTTGATTTGCTTGTGCGCCCAAGACGGCAGTTTTGACTTGCGCCACAATATCTTGCAAACAAGCCTGACCCGAAAACTTCGCAGGGATCACTTGGGTATTTACAAAAAAGCCTACTAACTCTTGGAGTTGAGGCAAATGGCGGTTCGCAACTGGTATCCCCACTCGAATGTCATGTTGCCCAGTATGACGATAAAGCAATGCATGAAAACTGGCTAACATCACCATAAATAAGCTGGCGTTTTGTTTGGCCGCTTGGCGACGAAGTTGCTTAACCAGTTGAGCCGGTAAGACGACACTGTGATTTGCACCTAACAGTTGCTTATTATTTTCAGGAGAGTGCGATTTATTGACTCGAGGAAAATCCGTGCATAACTGCAAAATAGGTTGCTCATCGCAGGCAAGCTGTGCTTGCCACCACGTTAATTGTGCTTGCGCTGCATCGGAGGTGAGATACGAGCGCTGCCACAAAGAAAAATCTTGATAGGTGATTGCACCCTCTCGCACTTTACTCGCGCTCAAGGTGCCCAAATAAATATGTGCAAGTTGGTCAAGTAATATTTGCATCGATACGCCATCGGAAACGATGTGATGCATCACTAGGATCAACTGATAGCCTTGCTCACCTAGATTAATTAGCGCCGCGTTGACGACATCCCCTTTAGTTAAATCAAATGCGTATTGGCTCACTGTGGCAACCAATTCAGCCAATGCCGAAGTTTGCTGCGGCGCTGCAACATTACTTAAGTCAAATTGTTGCAGCGGCCAATGACCCGTTTGCGCAACCACTTGGATTGCCGTACCGAGTTCATCGGTATCAAAGCGTGTGCGCAGCGCTTGGTGTTCAGCCACCAGAGTATTTAATGCGTTTTGCAAGCGCGTAGCGTCTATGTCTGAGTGTAGGTTGATGCGCGCACCAATATTGTAAGCACTGCTATGGGGCTCTAGTTGCCATAAAAACCATAGTCTCGCTTGCGCATGAGACATTGGAACGGCCCGCTCAATTCCATACTCGTTGGCAATAATGGAATTGATTGATGACACGTTGGAAGCTTCTTTAGCCACCAACTGTTGGCGTTGTGACGCGGCCAAAATAGCATCGGCTTGCTCGCCTAAGCGCAAACAATGAAATATTTCTGTGGGATCAAATTTCACTTGCCAGTGTTGCTCAATGGCGTGAATTAACTGTACCGCTTTTAGCGAGTTACCGCCTTCTGCTAGAAAGTGTGCATCGCGACTAAAATCACTCTTACGATTGAGCACGGCTTGCCAGATATTGGCCAGTGCTTGCTCGTGTTCTGATAAAGGTGCTGGGGCCAAAGTATCTGCCAGTGTTTGACCACGCACCAGCTGATGATGTGCATAAATCGCATAAGCCTTATCAGCATTATCTTCTGACAATGGCGCAGCGACACTCAATTCAGCGGCTTGCGTCCACATTTGCTTGCAGGCGCTGCGCTGTAATTTGCCACTGGATGTTTTTGGCAAGCTTGCAGGTTGCATCATCAAAACGCCTGTGACGGACTCATCACAATATTCTGCAACGATTTCCTTTAAGCGATTAACCAACAACTGCGGACTCACTTGGCGCTGAACCTTGCGCGCAATTTCTAGGGCCACGCCAACGCCTTCGCTATGGTTATCCGTGGCTGCAAATACCGCGATCCGACCTTTCCGGGCGAACTCAAATTCTGCTTCGATAATTTTTTCAATATCCTGAGGGTAGATATTGCGACCATGAGAAATGATCAAATCCTTGATGCGGCCAACAATGTATAGTTGATTATCTTGCCACACTCCTAAGTCCCCGGTGCGAAGCCAGCGCGCTTGCTCATGTTCTACAAAGGTGTCTGCCGTTGCAGCTGGGTTTTGCCAATAGCCCTGAGCAATACTCGGCCCCGATACCCAAATTTCACCCACATGTCCTGCCGGCAATGCCGCCTTGGTCGTGCTGTCTGTGATCCGTATACTATGATGTGAAGCTGGTACGCCACAGGCTACCTGTTTTACGCCGTGCTCAGCTTGTTGTGCGATACCTTGTGCAAGCGAGGCGGCAGAAAGTGACTGTACCACTAGGCCAGATTGTCTTTTTGGCCCAGTAACAAATAAAGTTGCTTCAGCCAATCCATAACAAGGGTATATGGCTTGAGGATTAAAACCTGCAGGCGTGGCTTGTGCAAAAAAGCTATCAAGCGTATCGACCCTTACAGGCTCTGCGCCGCTAAAGGCAACTTGCCAAGAAGACAGATCCAAATTCGCCATTGCGCTTGGTCTTATCCTTTCAACACACAAGCGATAACCAAAATCTGGGCCACCGCTTGACGTACCTCGATGTCTAGCAATTGCTTCAAGCCAGCGGATCGGTTTTTCAAGGAAGTAGCGAGGCGACATCAAGACACATTTTGAGCCATTGAATAAAGGCAAAATCAAGCCAGCCATTAATCCCATATCGTGGTACAGAGGTAACCAAGACACCACAACCTCGTCTGCTATCACCCCACACCCTTCGCTGATGGCTATTTCATTTGCAATTAAATTACCGTGACTCACCATAACCCCTTTCGGTGCTGCCGTTGAGCCTGAGGTATATTGTAAAAATGCCAACTCTTGTGGTTGTGGTGTATGCGCTTGCCAACAGCCATGCTCTTGATGAGTTAACTGGTCAACAAACATTAAACTTGCAGCACTTAGGCCGCTGTTGTGCATTTCTTGTTTGGCTAGTTCAACTAACTGATGATCTACAGAATGCGCTAAAATAGCGGTTGCTTGACAATTTAGCGCAATCCCAACAACGCGCTGAATATGCTGAGAGCGTGAAGATTCGGGAACAAATAAAGGAACCGCGATGAGACCGGCATAAAGGCACGCGAAGAAGCTGATAACGTAGTGTTCATTGTTATCTAGCATCAACAGCACGCGATCACCTTGACGACACTGTAGCTGCAGCTCGGCCGCTAGTCTTTTAATCTGTATATCTAATTCACCATAGGTAAATGAGCGCTCATCCAGCACACCTTCTTTGTCACTAACGACCACCAGCGCGGTTTTATCCGCTTGGATCTGCGCAAGGTGTTGTAAACGCTCAACCATACTGTGGGGCGTCTCGCCCGTGAGATACGGGTTTAGTTGTAATGGCTTGTGTTGCATATTGCAGCTCTACCTCAATTTTTCTATATGGGCTCGCGACTAGAGACAAGATTAAAAAGCGAACCGACTAATACCAAGTGTTTAATGCTGTGTGATAACCCAAGTCCTCAAGTGCAGCGCTTGGTTTTACTCACAACTACTGACCAAAGCAGCCGCTGATGTATTATGGCGACTCAGTGTTTGCTCAAGTGCAGACAACACTGAAGCTTGGGCACTGTGAATATAAAAATGCCCACCAGCGAACCCTTGTTGCGATAATGGATGACGGGCGTGTTGCTGCCAGGCCAGTACTTCGCTAACACTGATTAAGTCATCGTGACCATAAAAAGTGGTTACCGGCACGGTTATTTGCGAAGAGCTCGGTGGCGTAAACGAGCGCAATGCGCGATAGTCAGCGGCCAGCACCTCAAGCGTCATCTCCAATAAATCAGCATTGTCAAATAGCATGTCTGGCGTTCCTCCCTGCGCTCGCAATTCAGCAATGAGCGCTTGCCGATCATTAGGTTCTGGATAGCGCTCAGGATGAATAAACTGTGGCGCAGGACACGCCGATAGCATCAAGGCGTTAGGCAAAGGTAAATTGCGCTGTTGCAACTGCAGTGTGACGCCATAGGCAAGCAAAGCTCCCATGCTGTGGCCAAAAAAAGCATAATCACCGACCATCTCATGCTGATAACACTGAAGTATCGCACTCACTTGCTCGTGGTAGTTTTCGACTTTCGCTTCATCTAACCTAGGGCCTCTCCCTGCAAGCTCAACGGGTACTAGCTTTATCCAGCTAGGTAATTGCCGACTCCAACGTAAGTACATTGAGGCACTCGCCCCAGCACAAGGCAGGCACAACAACTTAATGCTTGGTGTACTCACGCGTCACCTTGTTGCGCTTGCTCAGCCATCCACTGACGCAAAGAGGCAGGTCGCATATCTGTCCAGTGCTCGTTAATGTAACTTTGCACGTGGGCCTTATCGCCCTGAACACCCGCTACAGCTTGCCAACCCGCAGGTACCGCTTTCCACTCGGGCCAAATTGAATATTGTTCTTCTTGATTAATAAGCACGATGAAGGTTTCATCTTCGCGGTCAAAACAGCTCACTGACATGACATCTCCTGATAAATATTGCACTGCTACTATAGGCAGTCGGTTTACATTCTGATGAGGTTGGGTAGCCATAAGGTATGTATCTCCGTGCTACCTTCTCAACATGCCAATAAATTTGGCGATATTGCCTCTGTAGACGAATAGAAATGCGAATTGTTTAAAGAAAAAGGCGTCTATATTCTGATTTTTTACCAGTGCAGATAATTGAACGCGTATAGGAGGGGGATTGCGGCCTAAATATGCTTAGCCGCTAAGCGGTTATCAAGTTAAACGCAGTGATAGTGTTGGCTTGCACTGCGCTCAACTTTAACCACTCAGGTTATTTATGCAGCTGCCTCTTCACGCTGATAAAGTTGGCCGTGCTCCATTCGCAACAGTCGATCGGCGCAGTCAAAATACTTATCGTCATGAGAGATAACCAACAGCGTTTTACCCTGCGCTTTAAGCTCTGGTAATAACTGGCGATAAAACACCTCTTTAAATATAGGATCTTGGTCCGCCGCCCATTCATCAAAGACTAAAAACGGACGCAGCTCTAAATGGGCTACCACCATGGCTAGTCGCTTTCTTTGCCCTTGAGATAACGCACGCGTTGAAAATGCACCATTGGCAACATGCACTTTACGATTAAGTTGGAGCTTTTCTAACAGTGAGTTTGCGGCCGCATCTAATTCAGCCGAAGGGATATCCAGCAATTCTTCAAACAAATAAAAGTCAGAGAAAATTGCGGTGAAAAGCTGCCTATACTCATCTAGATCTTCTGGGTTAATGGTTTTGCCATCTAAGCGAAGTTGACCAGTATTACTCTTGTATAATCCGACCAACATCTTAGCCAGCGTGGTTTTGCCACTGCCATTACCGCCAACCAAAAAGACAATTTCCCCCGGTTTAAATGATAAATCGATAGGTCCAAGTGTGAATAAATCATCAGAAGGTTCATGATAAAACTGATGTGTTAATCCGCTTAATTCAAGCTGCTTAAACGAAGATGGCGCATTCGGTAAGTGCTTTTCTTTCGCTCCTTCGGATAAATGCGCGGTGACAGCTTCAATGCGCGCAGCTGATGCTTTCGCTATATTGGCCGCGGGCAGAGCTTTTAGTAAGTTCTCTAAGGGCGCAATCATATATATAAAGACCAACGCAAAGCCCGTTAGTATTTGGGTACGCTGCGCTGAATCTGCTACCAGCGCGAACAAAACCGCGCCAATAAATGCGTAGATTAAGAAATTTCCCCAAGCGGTAGAAATAACAAAGACAGACATGCCCACCGTCCGTTGCTTACGAACCGATTCAATGGAATCTCCAAGCACGTTATCTGCAAATCGCTGTCTTTTACCAGCATGTAAGCGTAGCTCTTTGGCACCATCAACCAAAGCACTAAAGTGTCCAAACAAGCGATCTTGCTCTTTTGCTGCACTATTTAAATAGCCGATGGCTTTGAGATGAACCAAATGATAGCCAATAGAGCCTAAACCCAAGACCACCAGCGCCATCACAAATACATCCAGCGATAACCAAGCAATGAAAGCCATACAACCAATAACAATTATACCGTTGACAACGATCACCGGTAAACGGACGAAAAACTCAGCGACCTTTAAGCAGTGTTCAGACAGCGCTGATTGCACCTTGGCTCCGCCCACTTCTTCAAGTTGACGATAATCTGCTTGCAGCACCTTATCTGAAATATGCCTTCTCAGCACAGCGTGTGCCTGTTGACTCAATCGCTCAAACAATGTTGAAGCCACCACCTGAAAAACCAGCACAGCCACCACCAAGGCCACAAAAATACCAAAAAATTGATTGGCTTCTTGTTGTGATGAATTCAATACCTTATTAATTTGCGTGAGTAACAATACGGCACACACACCGCAGATTGCACTCGTGAACACAGCCGCACCTAACAACCATTTTGATTGACGAATTAAATACCCAAGCACACGATTTCCTCATAATTCAATTACTGAGTCTGATAGCAACAAGACGAAGCACTTCTAAAGTTGTTTAACGAAAGTCTAAAAAAAACTAGATTTATACCAATTTACCTAAATGTTGAGGCCAGAAAATCTTGTCTTTAGTCAGGCAAAAATTTTGCTATTTAGTTGTTCTAACTGATAAATTTTTAACACAGCTCGCGTCAGATTTAATCCCTCCAAATCGAGCAAGTATGAAGTCAAACTGGTATTGTCTGCCTAAAGGCGAGCAACTTACTCACCAGCGGGCAAATTAAGGTGTTGCTTAGCGCCAAAAAAATCACTGAGCACCGTTAAATAAATCTGCTCGATTTCCAGTAAATCACTTATGGGTAAACACTCATTGGCTTGGTGTATCGTGTCGTTTTTAACACCACATTCAATCGTTTGGGTGTGACCATTGGCAAAAAAACGCCCATCAGACGTGCCTCCAGCGGTGTTCACTATGGGGTATCTCGCAGTACACCGCACGATGGCGTTTTCCACTAAGTTTAAGAACGAATCTTCGATATCTGCACTGGTATAGTAGGGGTTACATGCCCTTGACCAATCTAGACTCAGGTTGTCTTTAAATCTTGCTAAGTGATTTTCGATAATGCCGATGATCTCTTGATTACTATACCCATGGCTGTATCTAATATTGAAATTAACCTGGCACGCTTCAGGTACGATATTATCCACATCAGTCGTCGTATTGACGCCCGTGACTTGAAGGGTTGTTTTGACATCTGGCTGGTCTTTTTGCCACTGTAAACCGCACAGTGTCGCCACTATTTTACCCGCGATATGCGCTGCATTGATCGTTTGTTCGGGATAAGCGACATGGCCTGCTTTCCCTTCAATTTTTATGGCACCTGAGATTGAGCCGCGGCGACCATTTCGGATCACATCACCCACTCGATTGTGCGAGGTAGGCTCTCCAACAAGGCAAGCGTCAATCGTTACACCATCTTGACTGAGTCGCTCGACGATTCGCTTGGTACCAAATTCAGCTTCCCCCTCTTCATCGGATGTCAGCAACCAATAGAAAGTGCCTTTAAGCTTTTGCTTCGAAGCCAGTAAGACGCGTGTGGCACTCAGCATGGCAGCAATGCCCCCTTTCATATCGGACACGCCCCTGCCATAAATAACATCGTTTACGACAGTCGCTTTAAATGGATCGGAATGCCAATGCTCCTGCTCAGCGGGGACAACATCAACATGACCAGAAAATGCAAAACTTGGACCTTCAGAAAAAACCTGCTTGGCTATAAGGTTACGCACTCCATTTTCTTCAAACCATGAGGTTTCAAACCCGAGTTCCTCAAGATATTGGGCGATTGTTAAGATCAACCCGGCATCACAAGGCGTCACAGACGGCGCTGCAATGAACTCCTGTAGAAGACTTATAGAGGTACTTATTTGGGTTATTTTTTTAGTTAGTTCTTGCATGTAGAGCCTAGTTCCCAAGCCGAATATTTGTTTTTGTTGCACACCACTTTTAGGCAGCAACCACGACACTCAGACTAGTGACGAAACTAAACTAAATTTTTTTACATAAGATTATTGATTTGTCGGCGTTCGGTATTTTTTACCCCGCCAAAACATGTAATTTGACCATTAACTGAATTTTTCTAGTGCCGTTTTTGGCAGATAACAGCCAAACAAACATAAGCACTACAGTAATGTGGGAGTTTGAGACTAAAAGGCGGTATTAAATTAATGAAGTTGCGCTTCGTCATTAACCATAAACCTCTATAGCTGTTCGTTTCAATGCTGCCGAATTTAGTGCCTTTTTTTAAACCTCCTTATGATACGTATGCGCAAGGTGTTGACCTCACCCCTTTACGATCTACAGCGACTTTTTCTGAGTTATTAGAGTCACCACATTTTATCGACCACATAACTCGCTTTAGCTTAGAGAGAGGCGTAACGAAATCAAGGGCTCAAGCCTCCGTGTGGCATATGTATTACACCTTCAATATTTTTCCAAGCATCATCGTGAGCCATTCATTATTGCTAACACCCTTGCCACTAAAGCTTTGCGAATTGAGCTACAACCCTGAGCAGCTCAGCATTTTGCTGCCGCATCAAGGTAAAGCACTTAAAAACAGTGACACAGAAACACGCTATCACGACTTGTTGTTCAATCACTTATCACCGCTTCACGACCTGCTACACCAAGCTTTTGGCGTAAAAGAGCGGACGTTATGGAGTAATTGCTTTTATCGCTTGAATGACTTTTTCGACATTATTATGGGGCTTGTGGGTACGCATCCAACATTGCTTCAAGATAAACAAATACTGACTACATCCGCCCACTTAGGGGCGCTAAAGAATCCGCTTAAGTTTGCCGAAATAACCGCACATGATCCGAGTGGCAAATATCAAATCCGCCCTGAATGCTGCCTTCTCCACGACCGAGAAAATGGCAATTACTGCCGCGACTGTCCCAAACACAAGCACAATATGGTGCAAAGAAAAGCCGCGTTAAGTAACCTAAGCAAACTGAGGAAAAACGTCTCGATAGAATGAAGCTTTCTCAGCCATCACTAACGCAGCCCGCTTATGAGGAAAATCAAACTCAAACTGGCTATGATAGCCAAGTTCTGCAATGCGAGTGAGTAACCTTGCATTATCATGGCGAGGCTCTAGTACAATGCGCTGAGTATCTTCATGCCCTAAATAAATAAGGTGACTTAAACTGGTCATCCAAGCACGAAAATTTTCGGGACCTCTGCATGATTGCTCGCCAACTAATAAATGGATGCCTCTATCTTTAGGCTGCCACTCATAATATCCCGCTAACTTATCTAACTCAGCCCAATAGACTTCAACATAGCCAAATGGCTGTTCATCAAAATACACGATAAGTGGCAAACTATAGTTGTCTGCTAAGCGTTCGCTGAGATACTGCCATTGCTTTTCTTCTGACCACGCCTGCTGCCAAAAATGTGCAACTCGAGGATCGTTCATCCACTGACAAAATAGTGGTAAATCCGCTTTTGAGATCAGCTTAAAGCGCACTGTCTTATTGATCTGCGGGTTGTGATACGAGGCAAGCTCTGTACCTTGCAGCGCGGTTTTGTCGGCACAAGGGAATTGCTGCCACAAAGGGTGAATTGAATACATACTTTTCCACTTAAATTACACAAACGACTGTCATTGAAGCGACAAAGCCCGTTTGAAAGATTTAGTAACCGAGTCATGAGGTTACATGCACTCTGTTTAGTAGACGGTGACTAAGGGAATTAATTTAAGGAAAGCGCGATTTGTAGGCACGCTAGTTCATTTTTTTCTGATACATGTATTTGTCTGCTCGAGAGAATAAACTGGTCATGCTTTCAAACTTACTGTCGCTCTTGGCAAATCCCGCAGAAAAACCACACTTGGGGAGCTTTTTCTTTTTTAACGCCTGATAGAAATTAGCCTCACTTTGAAAAATAAAGTCGTTTACTGCTTCTTCATTATCTCGTTGTACAATAGCCAGAAACTCATCGCCGCCATAGCGCCCAATAATATCATCTTCGCTACTTGCGGCTTTCAAGGCTTCAGCCAAACTTTGTAACACCTGATCTCCAACTTCATGACCATAGCTGTCATTTATCGGTTTAAAACCATCTAAATCAAGAAAGACACAGTAAAGCGCACCACCCAGTTTTAAGGCAATATCACGCTTATGTTCACCGAGTATTTCAGTCGCACGGCGATTTAGTACTTCAGTCAACGGATCTTGCATCGCTATCGCTTTGATTTTGCTATAGCGCTCAATCATCACCAAATCGTCTTCTAGCATATCGCGTAAGTGTTCAATAAACTCAACCAACGAAGCGTTGTAATTTGTAGGCTTAAAATCCATCACACACAATGTGCCAAACGATTTTCCATTGGGCCAGTGGATTGGTACACCCAAATAAGACTCAAAGCCATCATTGGCAACCTCAGGGTTATCGTCCCATTGATAGTTTACGCTGGCGTGCTGCTCATATAGATTGCGATTATTAGCGACAACATGCTTACAAAAGATATTGGTTTCTTGCGGTATAAAACCACCTGCAGGATACGGGTTTTCTTCTTGGTCACTTGCAATCATCACTGCAAAACCGTCTTCTTTTTTTTGTACCACAAACGCAGCAGGCGCCGAAAAAATCTTCGCCATCAAATCGACTGTTTTTGCCATTTTAATAATGTTTGTTGTGAGGCTTCTGGTTTGAGCAAGTCAGCATACGGCACAGTAATACCATTTAATTCAATTACATTTTATCTAAACAGTATAGCGGACAGCTGAAGAGTGGATGAATTATTGTTTCAAAGGAAAACGGTGTGGGCAACACGCTGACAGGTGCGTCAGCGTGTATTGGGAGGTTACGGCTTTAATGCTACTTTTCTATCGTTGTAATAGGCAATCAAATCATCAACGGTTTGCTGACAATACTCACGGATCCCAGAAACTAACATGTGCTTTTCACCATAACCGACTTTAGTGCCGTTCGACAGCAAGTTAAAACGCAGGTTGATTTTGCCACGTTTGCCTTCATAGCTAAACTCAGGTTTAGCCGCTTCCAATGTTACTTCCGTTACCGATATATCATCCATATGAATAGACATAGATTCGTATATCACCATTGGCCTTGCTGGGTTTATCATTACCTCTTGCTCACCCATCAATGGGATGATCACATGAGGAAAGGTAGTGCCTGAAAATTCTACGTAATTTCTCGTCAAACTATTGATGAGCGTTGGGCACGTGCTGGTTTCGCCAGCGCGCGACACGGACAGCATCACTTTATCATTTGCGGTAATATCAAATTGTGCAGCACCTTCTGGCAATGTAAGGGTTGTTGTTTCATCAACCATGCCCACGAAGCTAAACTCCATATTCTCGCTTAAGCCGTAGTGCTTTAACACTAAGGAGAAAAGTAGATCACCCGGTACACAAAACTTCTTTGCATCGATGTCGTGCAGTGGGTTGTAGTCGTCCGCGACTCCTTTTGCAAATAAACTCCCCTGCTCTCTGGTAATGGTGATCTCATTTGCTTGTTGTTGATAATACGGCTCTAACATCGCTACTTTTCTCTAACCTCTATGATAAAACTGCGCCATGTTACCAGAATTTTCTGAAATAGAGGTCATATCTGTTACGATAATCTGTTAACAAATATTACATTGACCGGACTTGGCACTAAAAGTTAGCGAAGTTATTGAAAACAATGACCTCGCTAACCTCTGTTTAGAGTTAAGTTACATTAACCCTTGTAATGGCTCAGCGCCCCACGTAAAGAGTAACAAAGCTGAAAGTGCAATAAAGATAAGGTATGCAACAACACCCGATTTCATGACAGGCGTGCTGACTGCATGTTCTTGCTTACCAGTAACTAATGTCTTTACTAGGTTTTGACCTTTTAGGCGATACACCACAATAGCAAATATATGCAGTGCAATGGCGGCAATTAACAGCTCAATATTGGTGTGATGTATATCGCCTGCTAATTCAACTAAGTCGTAAGATACATATTGTGCAAGTGGGCCTTCCACCAAAATATCATCTGTTGTCATCAAGCCAGAAACAAGCTGGACAATGATCAGCACAAAAAATAGCAGCACCATCAAACTTCCCGCAGGATTATGTCCGACATGGCTTTGTTTTGATTTAATGGCCGATAAAATTGCTTTAGGTGAATGAAATAACGCGCTTAATTTAGCGGTTTGGCTACCAATGACACCCCAAATTAATCGCGCTGCCATCAGTGCTAACAATAAATAGCCAGTAACAAAGTGAAGATCCATCATGCCTTCTTCACCGGTAATATATAAGGTTACTAGTCCTGCTACGAGCAGCCAGTGAAACCCGCGGATAAATCCATCCCACACTTTGGTCATCGTTTATTTGCCCCATAGGTAAAAATCATTGCAATGATGACAGGTTATAAAACTCAGCACAAAGAGTTAAGGTTAAATAACCGCTTATCTTGATTTGGCACCGTATTTCGCGTCCAATTTATATACATCTGTCCGATGTTTGTTAGGCTTTTAGACATGTTTTTGCCGCAAACTTCTCAGCTCCGAGTAATAATGTTCTATAGTAAACTGGTATTTGCTTTGCGGGGTTGGAGCGATAATGAAATATTTACTGCTAATGCTGCTGTTATTTGGTGCGTGCTGCAACGCAAAAATATTGCTGATCTCGAATGAACCTGCCGATGAGCAAAGACTTTTTAGCAAACAAGCCCATAGTTTAGAGTCAGATACCAACAACTTGCTTTTAAACCAGTTTGGCCGAGATTACTTTGACTTTAACATTGTCACCCCAACCAAGCTTAACCAATTACTAGCAAGCGAAGAGCCTGTGTGCGCGGTGTCTCGCCTAAAAACCCCAAGTCGCCAGCAAGCCTTCTTGTTTACCATCCCCATCCACCTATATCCGAGCCATAGATTATATTACTTCAAACAGCACACCCCAATGGATGCCAGCCTTGTGAACGCCACGGGTAAGCTAAAGTCGCTTGCAAGTTTAATGGCTTACTATCCACAGACCACTATCATCAAAGAGGTCGGCAAATCTTATGGCAATACCATTGACTCTGCATTAGCGCTACTTGAACCCAAAAATGTTGCCATTAGACCGTATAAAACCTCAGCACAAACCATTATGGAGCAGTTTAGTGCAGGTAAAGTCGACTTTATATTAGCCTACCCCGCTATTTTTCAGCAAAGCTTTCCAAAGGACAAAGCCCATCTAGTGGGCTCATTACCGATTGCAAATAACCTCCCTCATCTTGAAGGCCATATTGCTTGTAGCCACACCCAAAAAACACGAGCATTTATCGACAAGGCCAACCAGATGATCCGTGCACTATATTCCACCAGTACCTACTTAACCACACACTTAAAATATCTCCCCAAGCAAGATCACGCATTGATCACCAGGCGGCTTGCGATGCTAAGCGCCAAATATCAACATACTCCTGCAAAATAATTTCAACTGCGGTTGCACAAGGGTCATACTTAGTCTAAATTAAATCGCACACGATTAAATCACAAGAGACTAAAAATGACGACACTCTATCAGTTTGAAGCAAACACGTTACAAGGTCAGGCATATCACTTTACCGACTTACAAGGCAAAGCTGTCCTTATTGTTAACACGGCCAGTGAGTGTGGATTAACACCACAATATGAAGGACTCCAAGAGCTACACCAAAAATACGCGGATCAGGGACTTGTGATCATCGGCTTTCCCTGCAATCAGTTTGGTAAACAAGAACCCGGCGATGCAAAACAAATTCAAGAAGGCTGCTTAATCAACTATGGTGTTGATTTTCAGATGATGGAAAAGATTGAGGTTAATGGCGATAAAGCACACCCACTGTATCAATACCTAAAGTCCGCGCTTCCAGGGCTATTTGGTAATAAAATCAAATGGAACTTCACTAAGTTTTTATTTAACCAGCAGGGTGAACCCGTTAAGCGCTATGCCCCAATCACCAAGCCTGAACAAATAGCCAAAGATATTGAAAAGTTACTAAATGAGTCAATCTAACCCGCAGCTCAATCTCGATAACCAGATCTGTTTTCGGCTATATAGTGCATCAAGACAGGTTACACGACTCTATCAGCCGTTACTCAAAGAGGTTGGGCTCACGTATCCGCAATACATAGTGTTATTGATTTTATGGGAGCAGGACGGACAGCTCGTGAAAGAAATAGGAGAACGAGCTGAACTCAATAGCAACACCCTAACACCGCTCCTTAAGCGCTTAGCAGAGCGTGGTCTCGTTACCCGTAGCAAAAATCCTGATGATGAACGACAAACCTTCATTCACTTAACTCAAGCAGGTAAAATCCTCGAGCAATCATGCGCTTGTATCCCAGCACAAATGATGGCAAAAGCGGGCTTAAGTATGGAGCAAATTCAACTGTTAAGGCAGTCTCTTGATGTGTTGATGGCACAAGGAAAGCGGTAAACACGATACATTTCGGACAATAAAAAAGCCGCTACATCAGCGGCTTTTACAATACGGTCTCGCTATTATGCAATAGACGGGTACTCACGGTATGCTTTTTCAAGCTTTTTCGCTTGCTTTTTAGATACACCAATATGCTCTAGTGCCACTCTTAAACGCGCACGAGAAAGGTCTGAACCTAACACTTCCATCGCATCTACTACTGAGGTCGATGAGGTTTTGCCTGTAATAGCAACGAAGATAGGCTCTAAGAACTCTTTGATCTTTAACTCATGGTGTGTCGCCACAGCCTTTGCAATAGAGAAGATCTCAGACTTGTTCCACGTACGCAGCTTTTCCAATTCCCAAATAAAGAACTGCAGAGCTTGACGAACCACTTCTTCGTCCGCTTTACCAGCCGTTAATAACGCTGGATCGTATTCAGGTAAGCCCGCCACAAAGTGGCCTGCTAGCCCCACCAAATCAGATAGCGTGTTGATACGCGCCTTGGCTTCAGGAAGTACGCGAGCCAACATATCACCGTTAAACTTCCAGTCGACAAAGCGCTGGATAAGTTCTGCATCGGTTAGGTTTTCGCGGATCCACAGACCGTTTAACCAGTTAAGCTTGTCAATATCAAAGATAGGTCCACCAAGCGATACGCGCTTCATATCAAAGTGTTCAATCATCTCAGCCAAAGTGAACTTTTCACGCTCATCCGGCATTGACCAACCCATACGACCTAAATAGTTAAGTAGTGCTTCTGGTAAGAAACCCATTTCTTTGTAGTAGTTAATTGAAGTTGGGTTTTTACGCTTTGACAGCTTAGACTTATCAGGGTTACGAAGTAGCGGTAGGTGACCAAGTACAGGAGCTTCCCAGCCGAAGTCTTCGTACAGTTTTAGTAGTTTAGGCGCAGAGTTGATCCACTCTTCACCACGGAAGATATGGCTAATTTCCATGTGATGATCATCTACTACGTTTGCAAGAAAGTAAGTTGGGAAGCCGTCGGCTTTCAACAACACTTGCATGTCTACGTTTTCCCATGGGATCTCAATTTCACCGCGTAGGTAATCGTTAAACTTAAACGTGCCTTCTTCTGGGATTTTCATGCGAATTACGTAAGGCTTGCCAGCTTCAAGGTTTGCCTTTACTTGTTCTTCAGATAAACGTAAGCCACGGCCATCATATTTAGGGCGTAAGCCTTCTGCCATCTGCTCTTCACGCATTTGGTCTAGCTCTTCAGCCGTTGCAAAGCAGTAAAACGCTTTACCATCATCTACAAGCTGCTGTGCAAACTTTTTGTATAAGTCAGAACGCTCTGATTGACGGTATGGACCAAACTCGCCACCCACATCCGGACCATGATCCCAGTCAAGCCCTAACCAGCGCAGGCTGTCCATGATAGCTTGCTCAGATTCAACAGTACTACGTACCTGATCGGTATCTTCAATTCGTAATACAAACTCACCACCTTGCTGCTTGGCAAAGCAATAGTTGAATAAGGCAATATAAGCCGTTCCTAAATGCGGATCACCGGTTGGAGAGGGTGCGACACGAGTACGGATAGTCATCAAAATTCTCTTAAAAATGGATTAGTCGATTAATGGCGCTATGCTAGCATAGCGCCTGATTAGCGCATAGTAAGGCGCGTGAATTAAGCTGCTTTTTCCAGCTTTTCTAGATAAGCAACAATATCATTGGATTCGTACAGCCAAGTGACTTCGCCTTGCTCTTCGATTCGCAAGCATGGCACCTTCACTTTACCGCCCTGCTCTAGCAGCTCTTGGCGATATTGCTCATCATTTTTGGCATCACGGGTTTCAAGCTTTAGCCCTTCACGCTTGGCAGCGCGGCGCACTTTAACGCAAAATGGACATGCCTTAAATTGGTATAACTTTAAGTTTGCCGTCATAGCATCTAGCTTTTGCTGTTGTTCTGCGGCACGTTTTTTACTGCGTGGGGTAAAAATAAAATCAAAAAGTAAAATCAGACGTCCTAAAAACCATCTTACAAATTGCATAACGTTTCCCAAACCTTTTGCTAAATTCGCTAAAAAATAGGTTGGGGAGTTTAGCATAATCTTTAAGCGCTATATATAAGCGGAGCTTAAAACAACTCTATTTCTGCACATGCGTATTGTGATTCAGCTAACCCTAAAGCGAGGTAGTTGGTAACTTGGTTTCTGCCATTTTCTTTTGAGTGATAAAGCGCAAGATCGGCTTTATGAACTTGCTCAGAAACTTGTAGTGTATCGACCACTTCAGTAAAACCTAGGCTTACAGAAACATGCTCTACTTGCGGAAATCGGCTGGAAGCTATTGTACTTCTCAAGCGCTCAAGTGCTACTGCAGCAGAGTCATCATTGCGACTTTGAAATAGCACCGCAAACTCCTCTCCGCCGTAGCGAAACACATAGTCTTCTGCTCTAAAGTTAGCTTTGATCTTTTGCGCTACCAACAGGATCACTTCATCGCCAATCACATGACCAAAATTGTCGTTTACCTGTTTAAAGTGATCGATATCTACCATCGCTAAATACCACTTGCGGTCTTCACTGTCATCACGGCATACCGTAAACCCGTCCCCATTGGTTATTTCCATGACTTTTTCATCAAACGTTTGGCGATTGAGTAGCTCGGAAAGCGGATCGATACGAGCAAAGTGCAATGTTGCCATTTGATGCGCAAAAACAGTGAGTAAGTGCTTCATTAAAGTCGCAGTGGTGAGATTTACTTGACCTTCTATATATAAAAAACCAACGAGCTGAGCTTGGTGATAAAACGGGATAACACTATCGCCGTGGTATTGAATGAGGTGTTTGTCATCTTGACGCTGCTGTAATTTATCTACCACGGCATCTACCGGTCCCACCACAACACAAAAATCGCGATGGCTCACAAATATAGACTTTGGGACTTCTTTTTCCGATAAGCTTTTACTGAAATAAAATGCATAGCTTTCCCCACAAACATCGGAGATAACCCGCTCAAGGGCCTGCATTAGCACCAGTTCACTCTTTTGCGCCAAGAGCTCTAAAGTAAGTTCGTGACCACAGGGTGAATAGCTAATCGACATTCAAGGCCTCTCAATAAAGTTGACTCTTGATAAGTGTAGAACAGCTCTCTGAATTTACAGTAATTTATAGGCTAATTTAATACTTCTTGTTGGCTATGTTGATTTAAGAGCACCAAATTATCGCGATGGATGATCTCCTCTGCACTTTCAAAGCCAAGACACTGCGCAAATTCACTACTATGACGGCCAATTACCAAACCAAGTTCTTGATTACTTAAGCTAGTTAAACCTTGTGCCTGTAGCGTGCCTTGTTGGCAAAACACTTGAACCAGCTCACCACGTTTAAATTGCCCTTCAATCGACACGATACCTTTTGCTAGTAAACTTGCTCCTTGATTACATACCGCATTGATTGCGCCACTATCACAAATTATTTTACCGGTTGATTTAGGGCCAGACAGCAACCAGCGCTTGCGCCCTTCAACCGGAGCGTCAAACTTCAAAAACGTCGTGCTTGGTGCGGTTTGCGTAAGTACTTGCGGTAAAATGTCGTATTCACTGCCTTTTGCAATCACGACATCAACGCCTGCTCGTTGTGCGATGTCGGCGGCTTGCAACTTAGTCGCCATACCACCCGTGCCAAGTTGTGTGCCACTGCCACCAGCTAGTGCTCTAAGTTCGTCGTTTATATGTGTTACTTGCTCTATCAACTGCGCATCTGGATTGGCTCTGGGATCTGCGGTAAAAAGACCATGCTGATCGGTGAGTAATACCAATTTATCAGCATTTGCTAAAATTGCGACGTAAGCAGAGAGGTTATCGTTATCGCCAACTTTGATTTCAGACGTTGCCACCGCATCGTTTTCGTTGATGATAGGCACGACATGATGTTCTAGAAGTTTAGTAAGCATATCCCGTGCCGTTAGATAACGTTCGCGGTGCTCAAGATCGGCTCGTGTCAGTAGCATTTGTGCCACATTAACGTCGTAAATACTAAACAATGACTGCCATAAATGGATTAATTGACCTTGTCCAATCGCAGCCAACATCTGTTTTTCAGCGAGTGAATGACCAATTTGTTGCTGCAATACACCGCGCCCAGCAGCAACAGCACCGCTAGATACAACAATGACCTGATGACCAGCTTGACGCAACGTTACACACTGCCTTACCAGCTCAACAAGTCTGGGCTTGTTTAAGGTCTGGCTGCCTGCAGTTAAGACACTTGTGCCGAGCTTGATAACAATGGTTTGTTTATTGTTTTTGGTCATAGTATTTGTTGGTTTTTACAGCGATAGAGCTTCGTTATACCACGGACCTTCCCCCCTCCCAAGTAATAATACCAATTGCATTGGTATAAACTCATGAATTTTATTTCTAACTCAGAGTGAATTGGTATAATCCGCCGCACTGATTTCGATCAAGGCTTTTTTGCACCGCGTGTGAGAGAGTGTTCACCATTCAATGAAAGAATAATTAGCTGAGTTCAGAATGAAAAAACACAAAAAGAACAAAGAGATTATGATGCTACCTTTGCTGTTTGTAGTGATCTTAATGTGTGTGGGTGGCCATTTTATTTTGCAACCTAGCTACAAAGACAGCCACATTGTCGAATACTCTCTAGCTGCACTGCCGTTTTTAATGTTTGCCGTCGTGATTGTCGCTATCAAAATAGCCATAAAAGCAGATAACGATGAAAACAATGAGGGTGAGGGCTAAAGTATCCCTCACATTGGTTATAGAGGATGATAACCAAACCACAAAGGGGTAAGCGGTGTTGATTGGCCACTGTGGGTGAGCTTGATATTTAAGTTTTGATCAAATAAATCGATGGCAAAACAGTCATCTACATCATGTAAATCGTCTTTATGAATATGGCTAAAACCGTTAAGCAAAAACGCTTTTGCCTTCTCTTTTGCTTCATCGGCATTCGTTGCAACGAACAGCCCAAAGTCATGCGCCTCAGCTAAACTATCTGGCTTATATCCTCCCAAGTTCACAAAATACAAATGCTCAGCTTGCTCAACACGCTCTTCGGTAAGTTCAATGGCATAGCCATCGGCATGTTCAATGATTGTGTAGCTATCCATATGCACCGAGTTTTTATCACCAACCCATTGCTGCTTTAATTTGGGATAAGCTTCTTCAATTGTATTTGCCGCGACAAAGCGCACATCATGCATTTCAATATGGCAACCTTGAATACGGCCGCCTAGGTATACAACAAACAACTTCACTTTGACACTCCACTCCTTTAAAACCCAAGTATACTCTCAACGCAAAGACTTGGCTTTATTGAGTTAGATGATTATTCTGAATAAATACTCTCAGTGAAGGACAATATAATGAAAAAAACATTCCTCGCGCTTTTGGCTAGCTTTAGCCTGTCAACAACAGCTCAAGTAACCTTAATTCACAATGTAAATGGCTATACGCCCACTAAATCGCAGCAAATTGAGCGCTTTTCTTCTTTGGTAATTAAAGACGGTAAAGTCGTAAAAACAAGTGCAAAGGATCTTAGTACCCAATACCCGAGTGCAACCAAATTTGATGGTGAGGGAAAAACCCTATTACCTGGTTTAATTGATGCGCACGGTCATATCATTGGCCTTGGCAATAATTTACTCACACTCGACGTGCGCGGTAGCAAAACCATTGCAGAAGTAGGAAAACGGCTTAGCCACTACGCAAAAGCCCATGAAGGTGAATGGATAATAGGTCGAGGCTGGGATCAAACCTTATGGCCCGGCGGACAATTCCCAACCGCAGCCGATCTCGACAAATACGTAAAAGATAAGCCCGTCATGCTCACTCGAGTAGATGGTCACGCTATTTGGGTAAACTCAAAAGCGATGGCGCTTGCAAACATTTCGAAATCAACAAAGACACCGGAAGGCGGTGAAATCATTACACTGAATAGCGGTATGCCGAGCGGGATCTTTATCGACAAGGCAGAAGACCTTATTCGCACTCATGTCCCAGCTCAGTCGGATGCACAAGTAAACAAGGCGCTTAATAAAGCCGGAGAACACTTGCTGAGTTTAGGCATTACCTCAGCTCATGATGCCGGGATTGACCACACCACGTGGCAGGTTTACCAAGCACGCGCCAAGGAACACTCAATGCCTCTGCGCGTCTACGCTATGCTAAGTGCAAGCTCCCCCAAACTCGCAGAGATGTTGGACGCCGGAGTGCTCAAAGATACACGAGATCAACTCTCTATTCGTAGTGTAAAAATCTATGCTGATGGTGCACTTGGCAGCCGAGGCGCGGCACTTATTCGCGACTATCATGACCGCAAAGGCCACAAAGGGTTAATGCTCGAAAACCAAGCGACGCTTGAAGCATTGATCACCCAAGCCATACGCAGCGGCTACAGTGCACACACGCACGCCATTGGCGATAGAGCGAATCGCATCGTGCTAGACTCATATCAACACGTTTTTAAAAAAGCAGGTGGAAGACTGCTCAGAAATCGCATTGAGCACGCACAAATTGTCCATCCGGATGATATCCCCCGCTTTAAGACGTTAGATATTATTCCATCAATGCAGCCTGTTCATGCCACATCTGATATGCATATGGCCGAAAAGCGCCTAGACGACAAACAGCTTAGCGGCGCTTACGCATGGCAAACATTCTTAAAGCAAGGAAGTAGAGTGGCGGCGGGTTCTGACTTTCCAGTGGAGCTCGCAAACCCTTTCCATGGTCTGCATGCCGCTATCACCAGACAAGACCATCAAGATTTACCCAAGGATGGCTGGCGCCCAACAGAAAAGCTAACCAGAGAACAAGCACTCCAAGCATTTACTGTTGATGCTGCGTATGCCGCATTTCAAGAGTATAAACTGGGAAGCTTAGAACAAGGAAAGTGGGCCGATTTTATCTTAATAGACCAAGATTACTTTACCGTAAGCGAAGATAAAATTGATGATATTAAAGTCGAGCAGACGTGGATTGCAGGTGAACTTAAATATCAGCGTTGATCTTTTTGTAATTTCACCAAGTGGTAGGTGTTAACTAGTGCCAGTAGACCATTAGTTAACGCCACCGGCCAAGCTTGGATAAGTGCACCATAGGCGGTAAAACAAATACAGCCCATTAAATTGAACCAACGCAACTTAGCAACATCGCTCATCATCAAAGAAACGACCAAAAAAGCAGAGGCTAAATAGCCTAAATATTCCCAACTCATTTGTCCTCTCCCCTAAGTTGCGTTAGCATATAGTTTATGCTCGAATTTACGTATCGAGCAGAATAAAAAGGCTAACCCACAAGCCCCTAGAAATTAGCACCAATAAATTAGCTCTAACACGGGAAGTGGGGGTTTAATGGTAATATCGTTTATTAAATTCTTCGCCACAGCGCTGAGATAAAACCGATACTACTTAAACGGTGTGAGTTAGCGTAAAACTGAAAAATTCATGCTAACGTCATTATAGTTTAATAAATAGGACATTTGTCCGAAGAGCCATCTAGATGTTTCAATATCATTTTTCAACCAATTTGGTAGAACAGTTACTCGCTTTTGCTGGTAATAGTTTTCAGCACAGCAAAAAAGAAGTCTTGATCCACCAAGATGAACCATTGAGTAAACTCATATTGGTGACCAGTGGCACTGTGTCTTTTAGTTATGATGTCGGTAACGGTCGTCGTCTATTACTCGGACAACTGGACTGTAACAACACGCTAATTGGCGAAATCGAAGCGCTGAATCATCAGCCTTGTATTTATACCGTGACTTGCTTGAGCGATGTAACCTATCACCTCATTGAGCTAAAATATTGGCGAAAATTACTGCTTGAGCAGCCGGAGCTGAGCCTATATACCGCGCAAACCATCGCTGCTAAGTTTACTGAAAACCAAAAGATAAACTTAGACAAGTTGCTGTTGCCGCTGAGCTACAACATTGCTAAAGACTGCTTATTACGTGCCGAGAATTCGAATCCAACATTACTTCGTGCCTATTCAACGGTAAGTGCTGAAGCCGAAAGATTTGCGACCACTGAGCGTGCATATCGTCGGGTGGTAAGTGAATTGGTAGAAAAGGGCTTGATAGTACGTAGTAGTGAAGGCTTAAAGCCAGTCGATGTTGACGCGCTTGAGGATTTTGTTGATAGCTTCGCGCAAGCTTAATTTTTCGCGGTTAGAATAACTAGGGCGAGTACTTTCTCGCCCTTGAGTACTGATTAACTTATTTTGCAAATAGGTGTTTAATATTTGCTAAGTCAGACTTTCCTTCCACTAATTCTTCCGGTGTTAAACCTGACAGCTCGTGAGGGAATACCAACCACTCATCAGACTCATGAATAAAATAATCTGGTGTCATTGGTACTTTTTTGTTTGCTGGCTTGTAGTATGGGCAAGCAACACGAATATCGCGAGGCAAGTTCAGGCGCATTAACTCTGCAAGCTTTTCTTTCAACGCAAAAATACTGCGGCCAGAATCAAACACGTCATCAACGATTAGTAATGAATCGTCAGCGTTTGCATTTTCAACAATGTAATGCAAACCGTGAACTTTGATTTCTTTAGATTGCTTACCAATGCCATAGTAAGAAGAAGTACGTACTGCGATATGATCAGTCTCTATACCTTTGTAATCGTAGTATTCTTGAACTGCGATACCAATAGGCGCACCACCACGCCAAATACCGATAATAAAGTCAGGTCTAAACCCGTCTTCATAAACTTTAGCGGCTAAGCGAAATGAATCTTCTAGCAATTGTTGCGCTGTGATATAGCACTTATCTGACATAAATACCCCGTTAGGAAGCCCGTGTGATGGTGACAAGCAGCAAGCGCTGCCAATTGATACCAATTACAATTGTTTGCAAGCCATAGGCACTTGTGTGATTGGTATAACCGAATATTTTAACGTAAAGCGCAATAAAATGCTGCAATAATAGTGTCTTTTTATTTTCATTTTTTGATTTGAGGAGCCATATTCTAAAGTTAAGGATCGCCGGGTGAACCGGCTCCTACGCAAAGTTCAATGGGTGAACAGACACCTGCGTAGCATTATTTAATTGGTGGGAGCGAGTTCACCTCGCGATAGTTTTCAACAGATAAAAATAAGGCCGCGGTGGGCGGCCTATATCGGTTATTCTTCGGTATCTACGCTGGCGTCATTGTCTTCTGGTGTCTCAACACCATTGTGCTCCAGATCATAGCTATCTACGCGCTGTAATCCGCGCGGTAACTTATTACCTCTGCGCCCTCGCTCACCGTAATAGTGCTCTAAATCACTCGGCTTTAAGGTTAGCTTGCGCTTACCTGCATGTAAGGTAACAGAAACGCCTTCAGGTACTACCGCTAACACTTTGACAAACTCTTCGCGGCTTTGCACTTTCGCGCTAGGGATAGAGATAATCTTATTCCCCTTACCTTTACCAAGCTTAGGTAAATCACGTAATGGGAATAGCAGCATTCTGCCTTCGCTCGAAATCGCCATACACATATCGGTGGCAACATCAAATACCTGGATAGGAGCCATCAAATGCGCACCTTTTGGCACGCTAACGAACGCTTTACCATTTTTGTTTTTGCTCACCATATCAGCAAAGTCACTGATAAAACCGTAACCGCCATCGGTCGCCATCAGATAAGTCGATTTGTCTTCGCCCATGACCACATGTTCAAAGTTACATCCTGACGCTAAGTTAAAGCGCCCCGTCATCGGTTCACCCTGACTCCGGGCTGAAGGTAAGCTATGCGCATCGGTTGCAAAGGCTCGCCCTGAAGTATCTAAGAACACCGCAGGCTGATTACTCTTGCCTTTCGCAGAGGCTTTATAACAGTCTCCTGAGCGGTAGCTTAGCCCTTCGGCATCGATATCATGGCCCTTCGCAAAACGCGCCCAGCCTTTTTCAGATAGCACAACAGTTACAGACTCTGATGGGATCAAATCTTTTTCGCTAAGCGCTTTGGCTTCACCACGCTCAACTACCGGTGAGCGTCTATCATCGCCATACAATTCAGCAGCTTCTTGGATTTCTTTTTTCATCAACGTCGACATACGACGCTCAGAGCCTAAGGTTTTTTCCAATCCATCACGCTCTTTTTCAAGCTCATCCTGCTCACCACGGATCTTCATTTCTTCAAGCTTTGCAAGGTGGCGTAATTTCAGGTCTAGAATTGCTTCTGCCTGCTTATCTGAAAGACCAAAACGCGCTATTAACTCTTCTTTTGGTTTGTCTTCGTTGCGAATGATTTCGATGACTTCATCGATATTCAAAAATGCAATCATCAAACCTTCAAGAATATGCAAACGCGCAAGCACTTTGTCTAAACGATACTGCAAACGTCTACGCACCGTTTCACGACGGAATACTAACCACTCAGATAAAATCTGACGCAAGTCTTTAACTTGTGGACGCCCGTCTAAACCAATCATATTGATGTTAACACGGTAGTTCTTTTCAAGATCCGTCGTGGCAAATAGGTGCGCCATTAATGGCTCGACCTTAACTCGATTTGAGCGCGGTACGATGACGATACGCGTCGGATTTTCATGATCCGATTCGTCACGTAAATCCGCTACCATAGGGAGTTTCTTCGCTGTCATTTGTGCTGCTATCTGCTCTAGCACCTTGGCACCCGAACATTGATGTGGCAACGCGGTGATCACCACTTCGCCTTGCTCTTCGGTGTACACAGCACGCATCTTGATTGAGCCACGACCTGTGGTGTAAAGCTTTTTGATCTCTTCTTGCGGCGTAATGATTTCCGCATCGGTTGGATAATCTGGCGCTTTGACCAATTCTAGAATTTCTTCTAGTTCGGTTTTAGGCTTATCCAATAACAAACAACAAGCTTCAGCAACTTCACGTACGTTATGCGGCGGAATATCGGTTGCCATCCCCACCGCAATACCCGTCACCCCATTCAGCAAGATATGTGGTAAACGCGCGGGTAACACTTGCGGCTCATCTAAGGTGCCATCAAAGTTAGCGGTCCAATCGACCGTACCTTGGCCAAGCTCTTTCAGCAGTACTTCTGAGAACTTAGATAAACGCGCCTCAGTATAACGCATCGCAGCAAATGATTTAGGATCATCCGCAGCACCCCAGTTACCTTGGCCATCTACCAGCGGATAGCGATAAGAAAACGGCTGCGCCATGAGTACCATGGCCTCATAACAAGCACTGTCGCCATGAGGGTGATATTTACCCAATACGTCACCAACGGTACGGGCAGATTTTTTGTATTTTGCTTGAGCAGATAAGCCCAGCTCACTCATCGCATATACAATACGACGTTGTACAGGCTTCAGGCCGTCACCAATATGTGGTAACGCCCTATCCATGATCACATACATGGAATAGTTCAGATAGGCATCTTCAGTAAAACGCCCCATCGGAAGTTGTTCAATGCCTTGCAAGGACAAGGCTTGAGGATCTGTCATGTTACACCTTACTTGTTGTTGTAGCTGATGCGATATATCGCATTGGCGTAATCATCGGAAACGAGCAGGCTACCGTCGTCGAGTTCTGCAATTGCGGCTGGTCGACCATGGGTTGTTTCGTTTTCCATAAAGCCGGTAAGGAAAGGTTCATAGCCTCTAATTTGGCCATCTTGCACATTTGCTCGCATTACTCGATAGCCCACTTTTTTGCTGCGGTTCCAAGAACCATGTTCAGCAACAAAAAGCTGATGCTTCATTGCCTTTGGAAATTGCTCGCCACGGTAAAAGTGAATGCCCAGCGGTGCAACGTGCGCTTGTAGTGCAAGTGCTGGCATGGCGTAGTCAGTCACCGATTTACCCTCGCCAAATTCAGGGTCTAGCACGCTGCCGCCATGAACATAGGGGAAGCCAAAATGCTGACCAATTTCGTCAACACGGTTGATTTCACATGGTGGAATGTCATCTCCCATCATGTCACGACCGTTGTCGCTGAACCATAACTTTCCAGTTACTGGGTGATAATCAAAACCCACTGAGTTACGCACGCCTTTGGCAATCGTCGAAAGCTTTTTCGTCTCAAGATTTAGTGAAAATATACGGCCAAACTTAGGGTCTTCGGCACAAATATTACAAGGCACGCCAACTGGAATGATCAGTTCGCCTTCCGGCGATACTGTCAGGTACTTCCAGCCGTGGTGACGTTTGTCAGGCAAATCATCGAACACCACTTCTTTTACCGGTGCCTTGAGGTTTTTTGCGATTTGCTTAAAACGCACAATACGCTCAACTTCAGCAACATATAAGTCACCGTCTTTTAGGGCGATACCGGAGGGCATATTCAGCCCTTCTGCAACCAAGATTTTCTTGTCGGCTACGCCATCACGGTTGTTGTCAATGAGTGCGTGAACTTTACCCGCTTTACGAGAGCCAACATACACAGTGCCATCTTTGCCCACCGCCATTTGTCTCGCATTTTCAACATCTTTCGCAAAATAGCTCAGCTCATACCCTTTAGGTACTGAAAGGCGCGAAAGCATATCATTTGCCAGCGCAGGTGAGCTTAATAACGCTACTGCCAGCGTCGTCGCTACCGTGGTCAATTTACTATGTATTTTCATGTTAAACCTCTGCCTTATCTCCGTGCTGCTCAAGCCAAATTTTACGGTCGCTAGAGCGCTTTTTAGCTAACAGCATATCCATCATTTCGAGGGTTTGTTCAGGCTCATCTAATGTCAGCTGAACTAAACGTCTAGTATTTGGATCCATAGTGGTTTCACGCAATTGCAACGGGTTCATTTCACCCAACCCTTTAAAGCGCTGTACGTTGACTTTACCGCGTTTCTTTTCGGCCTCGATACGGTCTAAAATGCCCTTTTTCTCATCTTCATCAAGGGCGTAGTAAACTTCTTTACCAACATCAATGCGAAATAGCGGCGGCATGGCAACAAAAACGTGGCCCTTACGAACAAGCTCTGGGAAGTGCTTCACAAAGAGTGCGCATAATAAAGTTGCAATGTGAAGTCCGTCAGAATCCGCATCCGCGAGGATACATACTTTGCCATAGCGCAGGCCTGATAAATCTTCAGAGTCTGGGTCAATACCTAAGGCAACAGAAATATCATGTACTTCTTGCGAGGCTAAGATCTGTCCAGATTCCACTTCCCAGGTATTTAGGATTTTACCGCGCAGCGGCATGATTGCTTGAAACTCACGGTCTCGTGCTTGTTTTGCTGAGCCACCTGCTGAGTCCCCTTCCACCAAAAAGATTTCTGAGCGTTCGGTTTCACTCCCAGAACAATCGGTTAATTTACCCGGTAAAGCAGGACCCGAAGTGACTTTTTTACGAACCACTTTTTTTGCAGCACGCAAACGTTTTTGCGCATTGCTAATACACAGCTCAGCAAGTAACTCTGCAGTTTCAGTGTGTTCGTTTAACCATAAACTAAAGGCGTCTTTGACAATGCCAGACACAAAGGTAGCGCACGAACGTGATGACAGCTTTTCTTTGGTTTGACCGGCAAATTGTGGGTCTTGCATTTTAACCGACAAGACATAACTACAGCGGTCCCAAACATCATCAGGCGTCAGTTTCACGCCACGCGGGATCAGGTTTCTGAATTCACAAAACTCACGCATCGCTTCAAGTAAGCCCTGGCGTAACCCATTTACATGGGTTCCGCCTTGTGCCGTTGGAATAAGGTTTACGTAGCTTTCAGCGATGGATTCCCCGCCCTCAGGCAACCAATGAAGCGCCCAATCAACCCCTTCGGTTGAGCCACTGAAACTGCCTGTAAATGGGGATTTCGGCAGCACTTCGTAGCCTTCAGCGCTGTCTTTTAGGTAATCCTCAAGACCTGCCTCGTAGTGCCATTCTTGCGTTTCTTTCGTCTGGTTATTTACGAAACGAATTCTAAGCCCTGGACACAATACAGCCTTAGCTTTGAGCAAGTGGTTTAACTTAGTAATTGAGAAGTTAGCTGAGTCAAAATAACTCGCGTCGGGCCAAAAGTGTACTGAGGTGCCGGTATTACGCTTACCAACGCTGCCGGTCACTCTTAAGTCTTCGACTTTATCGCCGTTTTCAAATGCCATTTCATAGATTTGCGCATCGCGTTTAACGGTAATTTCGACCCGAGTCGACAACGCATTAACAACCGATATACCCACCCCATGAAGACCACCGGAGAACTGGTAGTTTTTATTGGAAAACTTGCCCCCGGCATGAAGTTTGGTCAGGATCAATTCAACCCCAGGCACGCCCTCTTCTGGGTGAATGTCCACAGGCATTCCTCGACCGTCATCGATGACTTCAAAGGAGTTGTCTTCATGCAAGATCACGTCAATCTTGGTGGCATGTCCGGCTAAGGCTTCATCGACACTGTTATCGATAACCTCTTGGCCTAAATGATTAGGTCTGGTGGTATCGGTATACATGCCAGGACGGCGCTTAACTGGCTCTAAGCCATTGAGTACCTCAATAGCTTCGGCATTATAGTTTTGCTGACTCATAGGCTAGTTCTAGTTATCTTTTTATCCGCTAGTATATGCACAACATACAGTTTTGAGCAGAGCTTTGTGCATAAATTCTAATTTTTGATAGTTAAAAATTTGGTGATGGTGTCAAAATAGCGTGGAAATTCAACAAAGCTATGATCCCCACCAAACTCAATAATTTGACGACAATGACTATAATAACGCACCGCCTCTGCAAAAGGCAGCACCTCGTCGCCCGTTTGTTGCAATAATAGCAAGTTTTCTGGATTACTCAGCTGCTCGACATACATGGATTTTAACGCATCAATATGTTCATACTGCAGCTCATAATGACAGTCCTGATAAGGATTGTATTGTGGTCCAAGGTAGTCATTTAATAATGAAAAAGGCCTAACTGCAGGGTTTATCACCACCGCTTTACAGCCAAGATGTTGCGAAAAGTAGGTGGCGTAATAGCCGCCTAACGAGCTACCTAATAACACAGTATCAGAATCAATGACGCTATCCAACTGTGCCAATGCGACTCTCGGGTCATAATGTAGTCTTGGGACAAGGTATGGCGTTTGTTTATCCATCATATATTCACCAAACGCCGTCGCTTTATAGGATAGCTCAGAGCTATTAAAGCCGTGAATATAAACTACTTTCCGAGCCATTTTACCTCTGTTGTTATAGCGCTTTTACTAAATACGATGACACGATAAGCGGGACCCAAATCAGACTGATACCAGTCCTTTGTGTGCTTATCAAATTGGATTGATGTTGCAGGCGTAGCGTAGATAGGTAAAGTGCGAAATTGTTGTTGATATTCATTATGCACATGACCATGAAATAGCCCTAAGACTTGCTCTGAATCCACCAACAGGTTTAACAGTGCAGGACCATTTTCGAGCATATGTTTATCTAAATAGCCATCTATCGGCCTAGGATGGTGGTGAGCAAAAACAATCGTATTGTTGTTGATATTATTGTTAAGCTTGTCTTTGAGCGCACCTAAATGTGACTTAGCACACCATCCGGCGGGTGTTTCACCCTTTGAGTTTAACAGTAACACCTGCCCAAACGGACCTGTGATGCATTTATGACGGACGATTTGCCCAGCACTTATTTCTTCGAGTAAAGCTAGCTCGTCGTGGTTACCCGGCACCCAAAGCACCGGACATTGCAACTTACTCTCCCTCACTATACGAGCAAACTCATGATAAGAAGCCGCACTGTGATCTTGTGTTAAATCACCGCCAAACACCACACAATCGAAATGCTCTTTTGCCATCGCGGCGAAAGTGCGTTCAAGGTTAGCGGCGGTATTTACCGCAAAATATTCCCCAGAGGGCGTGGCAAACAAATGGCAATCCGTAAAATGACCAATACGAATTTGCGCTTTATCGAATTGCAGCTCGAGATCAAACCAAGCCATTGTTTACATCCCAGTTTAAATGCACGCGGCCTTTTTCTAAACACACCATAAGCCAATCAGCTAAAAACGCATTTATTTGATACTTTTCATCTTTTTGGTGCATATCAGGATTTGGGTAACCATAGGATGGCTTTATTCGACGATGATAATCACGGTGAATTACTTCAGCCACTTTAGCATCATGGTAGAGGCGCACAGACAACGAAAAGTGTGGCAAATGGGCGCTTACTGTCGCCATCTGCTCGATGTGAATGTCCGTTGTGTATTTACTGACTCCAGCTACGCTCAAACTGTATCGCGCAGAGGCTAAGTCAATCACTCGACTCTCACCGACCACTTCTTCAGGTAGCAATTTTAGCGCCCGTAAATAATTACGTTCGCACAGCGTGATGTAACGGGGCAGAGATTGAATATACTGCTTTGAGCTCAGCACTTGTGACAAAAATACGACTCCTAAACTGCTTCTATATCCGCGCTTTATTTAATGCCAACCATTGTAGACTAATAACAGTGGCAGCGTTATCGATTTCCTCATTATCAAGACGTGCAAGGGCTTCATCAAGTGGCATCACATGCACTTTAATATCTTCACCTTCTTCAGCCAGTCCATAAACCCCACTCGCTTTAGATAAATCAGCAAGCGCTAGATACAAATATAGTCGCTCTGTTGTACCACCTGGGCTTGATAAATAAGAGCGCATATAAATGAGCTTATCAAGCTCAAGTCCAGCTTCTTCTTTGGCTTCTTTTCTTGCAACACTCTCATAGTCTTCGCTCCCTTCTGCCATCCCTGCAATGCATTCCAAAAGCCAAGGAGAGTGTTTTGAAGCCAACGCTCCAATGCGAATTTGCTCGATAAGCAACACACTGCCTGTAACAGGATCATACGGCAATATTGCAACCGCATGACCACGCTCTAATATCTCGCGAGTTATCAGCTCTGATACACCGCCATTAAATAAGGCATGGGTAAATTGGTACTTGTGAATGGTAAAAAAACCATTGAAGATTGTTTCTATTGAAGAAACATTGACGTCGACTTTGTTGAACTGACTCAAAGGTTTCATAAAATAATCCTGTGTTTTTTAATAGCAACGGTTTAAAAGCTAACCAATCGCCCTTATAGTAGGGTCATACCTGAATAAGTAAACGAAGTCGTTTACCTTTAACTTTTTCCACTTTACAATACCCAAGTGGTATTAATATATTCTGTTACACTTGTTGGCGATGTTTTACGCATTTGGTCTTTAATTGGGCCGCAAAAACAGGGTAACATGCTGACAGTATAAAAATTGTCTAAGGACTGAGCGAAAAATGAAAAAAACTCTACTATCATTAGTTGTTGGGTTGTCGTGCGCACTTTCAAGCAGCCTGTCCCACGCGGAAGACCTACTGCAAGTATACGACATTGCAACGGCTAACGATCCTACCGTATTAAAGGCTAAAGCGCAGGCTGATGCGCAAAAATATGCACAAGACCAAGCATTAGGCGTATTGCTACCTCAGCTTGGCTTTCAAATGAGTTATACAGACGTTAACTCTGAAGGTCCATCGAGCCAGCAAAATGACTCGACAGGCTACACCATGTTTGAGTCTGACACTGACACCTTTCAGCGTTCAATCTCTCTAAGCCAAACCATTTTTGATATGGCATCTTGGCAGGGTCTTTCAATTGCAGAAAAACGTGCAATGCAAGCATCGACGCAATATGAGCAGCAAAAGCAAACTTTGATTGTCCGTATCGCTGAAGGTTACTTTAATGTACTAAGTGCGTTAGATAGCCTAGAGTTTGTACAAGCCGAGAAGCGCGCTATTGAACGTCAACTAGAGCAGACAAAACAACGCTACGAAGTAGGTTTGACAGCAATTACAGACGTGCATGAAGCAAGAGCACAATTTGACCGTGCAGTTGCAGACGAAATCATAGCAAGTAATGCAGTTGAAACAGCACGTGAAACATTACGTACGATTACTGGTAAGTACCACGCTAAGCTAGATAAGTTAAACACTGAAAAGTTCTCAACAGTTAAGCCTACGCAGAATACGAACGATTTTATCGAAATTGCAAAAGCGAAGAATCTAGACCTTCAAGTTGCAAAATCTGCGGTAGACATCGCAAAAGATCAAATTGATTTAGCTAAATCTGGGCATTACCCAACACTAAACTTAAACGCTACTTACTCTGATTCTTTAGCTGACAGTGCAGGTAGACAACATGCACCACGTAGCGACAGAACTTCGGTAGGCTTAACGTTAGACGTACCAATTTACACAGGTGGCCGTACAGTTGCAGCAACAGATCAAGCTCGCGCAAACTTTGTTGCTAGCAGCGAAGATATGGAAGCGGCAATGCGTAACATGACACGATCAGTGATCACGTCTTATAACCAAGTGGTTTCAGACGTTGCAACTTACCGTGCGCTAGAGCAAGCGGTTGTTTCAGCAGAAAGTGCATTACAAGCAACTGAAGCGGGTTTTGATGTAGGTACTCGTACCATCGTTGACGTACTAGTCAGCACGCAAAACCTGTATAACGCGAAACGTAACTTAGCTGATATCCGTTATCGCTACGTACTATCATCGCTACGCTTAAAACAAGCAGCAGGTACACTATCTCGTACCGATCTTGAAGCAATTAACCAAGGTTTGATTGAAGGCTAAGTACTTCGATTATCACCTCTGAAAAGGCCAGCTATGCTGGCTTTTTGTATTTTTACAGCAATATAGATAAACTAGCCTCTTCAATTAAGTCTCAGGTATATTACTTTGGTTACTCACTCACCTTTCAGATGGTCATTCTTAGCACCTAAATTTTGGCTGACTTGGCTTGGTGTTTTCGCCCTGTATTTGATCTCATGGCTCCCACAAGGTGTTCAATTTACACTGGGTAGAGGCCTTGGACGTCTAGTTCATAAATATATGAAACGCCGCCGTCATATTGCTGATGTCAATTTGAAACTTTGCTTTCCACAGCTAAGTGAAGCAGAACACAAAGCTATGCTACTAAAAAATATGGAAAATACCGGCATAGCAACTCTTGAAACGGGGATGGCATGGTGGTGGCCAGAGTGGCGCATCAATCAAGTAGTGGGCTCTATTAAGGGATTAGAGCATATTGAAGCCGTGCAAAAGCAAGGAAAAGGGGTACTTATGCTGGTTCCCCATATGTTGCATCTTGAGATGGCAAGCCGAGTGCTAGGCACTAAAGTGCAAGGTGTTGGCTTTTATCGCCCACACAATAATCCACTTATGGAGTTTTTTATGACCCGTGGGCGACTACGCTCAAATGAGTATTTAGTCACTAAGCGAGACGTCAAAGGCTTATTGAAAACACTCTCAAGCAAACGCGTGTGTTATTACTTGCCAGATCAAGATTATGGCCGCAAGCGCTGTGAGTTTGCCCCTTTCTTTGCGGTTCCTGATGCAGCAACAACAACTGGTACTTTATTATTTTCTTCAAGCAAAAAGGCTGAGACTTTAAGCTTACACTGTACGAGAGACGCAAAAGGGATGTATCATTTAGACATACAACCTATTTTAGAAGCATTCCCAAGTGGCAATGATCTTGCAGATGTTACTCGCGTCAACGAGAGAATGGAGCAAGCAATCAATTGTGCGCCGGATCAATATATGTGGGTGCATCGTCGCTTTAAAACGCGACCTGATGAAAAGGCACCTTCGTTTTATTAGGGCCTAGAGTCTTGGAGTAGTTTGAAATGGCTAAGAAGAAAAAAAATAAATTATCGTCAATCTGGTTTTGGACTAAACACCTATCACTAGGCGTGTTACTCATTTGGGCTGCCTACTATTTTCTTTTTGGTGCCTCTAAAGATATGAACTTTAGGGAAACCACCAATGTTGCAGCGCAAGGCCTGTCGCAATTTTACGAAAGCTTTCGAAATAGCATGAGCAATCGTGATACCGATCGTGAAAAGTATGTTATCACACTCGGAAAGCCCACCTATCCGCTTGACGATGCGCTAGCACAAAGAGCGCTCGCAGTTAAACCATCTAACCCTAAATGGACCGGTGAAAAACAACCAAGACGCTTTGACACAGGCGATACTTTAAAAGATGTACTTACAAAGCAAGCCAAAGAAGAAGGTGTGGAACTGTTTTGGTATCTAGAGCGTGACTATGTGGTGAAGTATAACTTCCGTCTCGATACTGACTTTGTTTCTGCACTCTATCAGGTTGGAACGGCGATAAACGACGACTTTGAATTTCAAGTCTACACATTTTTCTGCCCGCGAGAGCGTGCTGCGGTTATCACCGAAAACCCACCAATCTATGTACGTGAAAACTGCCGTAAGCTAGCGGGTTAAGCAAGTACCCGCTGCCAAACTTGAGTGACTTGTTGTGCGTGTTGATCAAACGCTTCACGCCCAACAACCCTGCCTAATTGGTTTAAGCTATTAAAATGATATTGATCTCTAAACAAACAATATGCAGAGATTAAGTGCTTCATTTCATCACTATCAATCACTTCAACTTCACCCGCTTGCTCTAAAATACGTATATTATCTGGATAAGTACAAAGTGCTGGATACTGACTGCTATATCGCAACACAATGTACTGACTGATAAATTCAATATCCGTCATGCCGCCAATTCCCTGCTTTAAGTCAAAGTGACTGTCACTATCTTGGTTAAGGTGGGCTCGCATTTTTTCACGCATATTGCGAACATCTTCCGCTAATTTAGGCATGTCTCGCTGCTGCATTAGTATTGCATGACGTATTTCCTCAAATCGTGCGGCCATTTTCGACTCACCTAACACCATACGAGCTCTCACTAGCGCCTGATGCTCCCATGTCCAAGCTTGCTCTAACTGGTATTGGTAAAAGCTTTCTAGATTGATAGCGAGTAAGCCCGAGTTTCCTTCAGGGCGAAGTCGAGTATCTAATTCGTAAAGCATGCCAGAGAGCGTTTTGGTATTGAACAAATGCATTAAACGCTGTGCCAGCTTCATATAAAACTGTCTTGAAGAGATAGCTTTATCACCCTGAGTTTGGCTTTCGCCGTCACGATTATGCACAAACACTAAGTCTAGATCTGAGTTGTAACCGAGCTCATATCCCCCAGCCTTGCCATACGCTATTACAGCAAAGCCTTTTTCTTCTATTGTTGCACCTTCAGGCGCACCAAAACGCGCCACCATATGCCCCCAAGCAATATCGACGGCTTTTGCGATAATCGCCTCAGCAAGCGCAGTTAGATGATCGCTCACCTTCATAATATCCAACACGCCAGTGGCGTCTGCAGCCGCGACTTTTAGCTGATGCGTTTGTTTAAATTGTCGCAGCGCTTCCATCTGTAGCTCAACATCTTGCTCATCTATACGTAAAAATGCTTGCTGGATCTCGTTTTTATAGGCCGTTAATGGCAAAGGTTTGTAGAGAGTTTGTGGGTCGATAAGCTCATCAAGGAGGATCGGGTATTTCGCAATATGCTCAGCAATCCACGCGCTATGACAACAAAGCTTGATAAGTTGAGTCAACGCACCGTGATTTTCGTAAAGTAGCTCCAAATATGCAGTACGAGACGCTACTTTATTGATCACACTGAGCACGCGAGCGAGCGCCGGCTCCATGTTTTGTTTACTAAGCTCTCGTAGCAAGGCTGGCATTAACTTATCGAGAATATCGCGACCACGAGTGCCCGCCTGCTTTTTACTTAGCCCTTGTTTAAACTCCATCAAGTCAGTTTGCCAAGTCTCAAAACACGGTGCAGCTCGGCACTGGCCTAGCTGAGCAATTTCTCCCGTTTGCCACGCGTAAACCGCGCTATCGTCTTCATCTAATTCTTCTTCAGGCGGTTCACCAATGACTTGACTAAACTCAGCCCGGATATGCTGCGTCACAACCTTTAGCATTTGCTCAACTTCGGCGTAATCGTTACATTGCAATAAGTGGCTCAGGCGCAGACAATCTAAGTTGTTGTCGGGTAAAGTTTGCGTTTGTTTGTCGTCAAATGCTTGTAGATATTGCTCAACTTTACGCAGCACTAAATAGTTCTCATGCAGACGGTTTTTGACCTCGACAGGGACAATATCAAGCGCTTCAAGCTCTTCTAATGCCTGTAACAATGAAGGGGTTTGTAATGGCGTTTCGCGACCGCCGCGTATCAGTTGCAAAGCCTGCACAATAAACTCTACTTCTCGAATGCCACCAGCGCCCAGCTTTATGTTATTCGTTAAGCCTTTGCGTCTCACCTCTTGGGCAATCATATTTTTCATCTTTCGCAGTGAATCTATCACAGAAAAGTCGATATAACGGCGATAGACGAACGGCCGAATTAAGTCGTAAAACTCTTGCCAATACGGCGACGGTTCACCAATTGGCCGCGCCTTTAACATCGCATAGCGCTCCCATTCTCGACCTTGATCTTGGTAATAATCTTCCATCGCGGCATAGCTCATTACCAAAGGACCACTATCCCCAAATGGTCTTAAACGCATATCGACTCTGAATACTTGGCCATCAATGGTAACTTGATTAAGCGCTGAAATAAGTTTTTGTGCCACTCTAGTGTAAAAAACTTGCGCCTCAATACTGCGCCGGCCACCGGATGTGTCGACACTTCTCGGATAGGCAAAGATCAAATCGATATCAGAGGAAAAATTCAGCTCCTTACCACCAAGCTTTCCCATGCCTAATACCGTCATAGGTATCGAGTTACCAGCCTCATCTTTTGGTGAGCCTGATTGCGCTTCTACGCTTAAGTACGCCCATCGGTACGCATTTGAAATCAAGGTATCGGACAGCTGCGAAATATAGCGAATACTGTCATCAATCTCATTGCCTGCAACCAAATCCAGCCACATCACTTTAAGCCAATACTTTAACCGATAGTGACGCAGCTGCTGCCAAGCTTGTTTTTCTTCAACCAAAGGCGCGGAAAAGTCAAACACATCAGGACAGTCGCGCATTTGCATCTGCGATTCATCGAGCAGCCAAGCTCCCCACTCAGGAAATCGTGTAAGCGTACGCTCGGCAAAATCACTCAACGCCAGTAACCGTGCCAGTTTGGGCTCCATCGGCGCATCACCATAAATCATTTGGTAACGCTCTTGAGCAAGCGTATTTAGCGCTGCTTGAACAAACAATTCCGACATAAAAAACTCCACGGTAGACTGGCTCTCTTTGTGAGCAGTGTTATAGTAACTCTATCTAAAACACAACCTTACACCGAGTATGAGTTATTTGTCTTTAAACAATATCAACTTTTTAGCGATTTTGATTTGCTTTGTCATTGTCTGCGGTTTAACTATTTTGCTGCGCTTAATGATCCAACGTAGCGCCAACAATCTCCTTGATGACGAGCTCGCACAACGTGACAACTTTGCACTTGGGATCAGCTATGCCAGTCAAGTGACGATGCTGTGTATTTGTGTTGCATACTTATTCAATGACTTAGGCGTGGTGAGGGCGCAGGCACACCCTCTGCAAGTGGCCTTACATATAGGGTTGATCATTGCCTTTGTATACTTCGGCCAATGGATCCATCGCAAATGGATTCTGTATCAGTTTGACGAAGAAGAAGCGATTTTAAAGCAAAATATCTGCGCCGCGATGGTGGACTCCGGCATGTTACTCGGTAACACCATATTGGTGCTTGGTTTATATCATTGGGTGCACCCGAAAGGCTGGAGCGATCTATTAGTCGTAGCCCTCGGCTTTATGCTATTGCAGCTGCTTTATACGCTAGATAGTAAAATCAGAGAAAGTCGCTTTGCCAAGTTCAATCAAGGGGCTTCTTTACAGCAAAATTTTAATCTCAGAAACACTTCTATTGGTATTCGTTATGCAGGCAAATCCATCGGCCTCTCTTTAGCCATGTATGCGGGGCTGCACAGCGCTCCCTACCATGGAGCAAAAGTGGTAGAAAACTTGTTTTCGGTTGTCATGCATTGCGGTGTAATGTGGCTTTTTCTTTACATTGGTAGCTACGTATTGCTGCATTTATCCTTACCTAAGGTCAATATTGGTCTAGAGGTAGACCACCAAGATAACGTTGGCATCGCATGTTTGGAGTTTGCAGTTTTCTGCTCAATAGGCTATTTACTTATTAACTTGTTTTCGGTGTAACGCAATACTGCATGAATGCTTTAAGTGATGGACTTTTACTGGTAGATAGCAATTGGGATTTTAGCCAAGAACTCGTCGAGCATTTGCAAAATGTGCGCTCTAGCCAAGCCAGTAATATAATTATCGCAGGTGACAACACCAAACAAATGCTCAAGATGATGTTTAAAGAGCAAATAAAAGACTACTGTTATTGTGACTTTGACAATGAAATCAGCGTCTCTGAACTTGCCAGCTATTTGCACCGTCATCATAACATTAATGCTGTGCTGCTCTATTCTCTGGACTATCATTTAGCTACCGAGGAGCAGCGCTTTATTTTTGATTCTCTTCACCCACACCGGTTTTTAATCGAACAAACCCCGCAAGGTTTTCAGATCACTAAACAGCACTCACAAGCATTAATCAATCACTTATCTTGTCATCCGGATACCGCGGGCCTCCCCGACCCTGACTTGATGCTTGCTAAGCTCACCGGGTTACTTTGCGGTAAAGCTAAAGTGGCAGGATGATGTAGACTAACCGTGCGCGAGCGCTTACCATTGCCACAAAACAGCAACTGAATAATCGAATTATGCGTATTCCACATATTTATCAAGACTCGCCTTTGGCCATTGGTGTGCCAGTTACTTTGGACGATGACGCCGCAGGACACATAGGCCGAGTGCTTAGAATGACAACCAAAGATAAAGTCAGCCTGTTCAACGGACAGGGCGGCGAGTACCTATGTCAATTAAGTGAAGTTGGGAAAAAGAAAGTCGTTGCTGTACCTGAATCATTTGAAGACAAAAATGTAGAATCCCCACTTGCCATACATCTTGGGCAAGGGATTTCTCGCGGTGATAAAATGGACTTCACAATTCAAAAGTCGGTAGAGCTGGGTGTGAGCGAAATCACCCCTTTGTTTACCACACGCTGTGGCGTTAAATTAAGTGGCGAGCGTCTAGCAAAAAAACACCAGCAATGGCAAAAGATAGCAATTGCCGCGGCCGAGCAATCCGGACGTAATACCATCACTATTATTAACCCACCGATGGAGTTGTCTGAATGGCTTGCACAGCAAAGCGACGAGTTAAAAATCACACTGCACCCTCGCGCCGAACATTCAATAAAAACACTGCCGTATAGTCAGTCTGGGATCCGCTTTTTAGTGGGGCCTGAAGGCGGCTTTACCGATGAAGAGCTCGATGCTACCGCTCAACAGCGGTTTGTTGATGTCCGTTTAGGCCCACGTGTACTTCGTACAGAAACCGCAGCGCTAACGGTACTGAGCGCACTACAGCTGCAATTTGGCGATTTAGCACTTTAAATACACAGAGCAACCCCCATATCATGGGTAAACTCAGCAAGCGCAATGGGAGCGTCTATGACGATTAAATTAGGGATCATTTCCGATCCAATCAGTGGCTTTAACATTAAAAAAGACACCGGGTTTGCCATGATGCTGGCGGCACAGCAGCGCGGCTATGAATTGTATTACATGGAAATGAATGACCTTTTCTTGTACCAAGGCGTTGCCAAAGCAACCGCGGCAAAAGCGCAGGTATTTGACGATACTTCCCATTGGTATGAACTAGCTGAGAAACAAGAAATCGACTTAGGCGACCTTGACGTTATTTTAATGCGTAAAGATCCGCCTTTTGACACTGAATATATTTACGCCACTTATATTCTTGAGCGCGCTGAACTTGCGGGTTCGCTTGTGGTAAATAAACCACAAAGTCTGCGCGACGCCAATGAAAAGCTCTTTACGGCGTGGTTTAGTGAGCATACTCCAGATACTTTGGTTACGCGTAATCAATCACAAATTCGCGAGTTTTTAGCTAAACATGGCGATATCATTCTCAAGCCTTTAGATGGGATGGGCGGCGCGTCTATTTTTAGAGTGAAACAAGATGATGTAAATATTGGCGTGATCTGCGAAACACTTACCGAGCATGGTTCTCGCTATGCGATGGCGCAAAACTATATTCCAGCCATTAAAGACGGTGATAAGCGCGTGTTAGTGGTAGACGGTGAAGTGATGCCGTACTGCTTGGCTCGCATTCCACAAGGCGGTGAAACTCGTGGTAATCTCGCGGCAGGCGGCCGTGGTGAAGCAAGACCTATTAGCGAATCGGACCGTAAAATTGCCGAAGCCATTGCCCCAACGTTAAAGGCAAAGGGCCTAATATTCGTTGGCCTAGATATCATTGGCGATAAGCTCACCGAAATCAACGTCACCGCACCAACTTGCGTAAAAGAAATTGAAGCGGCGTATGACATTTCAATTATGGATAAGTTTTATGATGCGATCGAGCGAAAACTCGACCATACTAAAAACTAACCATTAAGGGGGTCTGGTTATGAAATCACTCGCTAATCACTTTTTAGTGGCAATGCCCAGCATGGACGACCCTTTTTTCAATCATACGGTAACCTATCTTTGTGAACACAGCGAAGATGGCGCGATGGGGTTGGTGGTAAACCACCCTATCGATATCACCGTGGGCGAATTGCTTGATCAAATTGATATCGATAACGACAAATCTAGCCAAGCGGCTAAGGTAAATATCTACGCAGGTGGGCCTGTTCATACCGACAGAGGCTTTGTATTACATACGCCAAAGTTTGGTTACGCCTCAAGCCAAGAGCTTAGTTCCGAAATTATGATCACCACATCAAAAGATGTTTTAGCCTCTTTAACGTCATCACACTCTCCCGAAGGATTTATCATCACCTTGGGCTACGCCGGATGGGTAAGTGGTCAGCTAGAGAAAGAACTGAAAGAAAACACTTGGTTAGTCGTCGAGGCTGACCCCGAAATCATATTTAATACGCCACCCGAAAAGCGTTGGGAAAAAGCAGTGCAAATGCTTGGTTTCGACGTTGCACAATTAAGCTCGCAAGCGGGTCATGCGTAACTAGCCTGTCATTTTGAGCTTAGGTTAATAAACGAAGTATTCATGGAAATCAAAAAAGAAAAAGTGCCTAAAGGTAAACGTAGCATCATCGGTTTTGACTTTGGCACTAAAAGTATCGGCTTGGCTATCGGCCAAGAAATCACCGCAACCGCATCAAGCTTAGGTGCAGTTAAGGCAAACGATGGTATTCCAAATTGGGATGACATCGCGGTATTCATTAACGAGTGGCAACCTGATTTATTAGTGGTTGGCTTACCACTGAATATGGATGGTACCAATCAAGATTTAACATTCAGGGCAAAAAAGTTTGCCAACCGCCTGCATAACCACTTCCGGTTGCCGGTAGAAACACAAGATGAGCGCTTGACGACAGCTGACGCCAGAGCACGCTTATTTGAACAAGGTGGCTATAAGAACCTCGCAAAAGGTAAGGTAGACGGCATGTCTGCTTGTATCATTCTCGAAAGCTACTTTGAGGCAATGTGGGAATAGCCTGCCTAACTCTTGGGCTTGTTGAGCTTTATTTTCCACCAAGTGAATTGATATTCATACACGGCATAGTCGGTGTAGCGATAACACACTAAAAATATCAATCTAACGCCGACCTTTAATATCAAAAATTCAGTACTGATATTAAAGGTACGGCTAACTGTCTGTAAAAGTCCATCATATTTAACGGACTCTCAACGCTTTCAATCACCAGCAGTAAGGCAACTCTTATTCCCCTAAACACTTTGGTGAAATCGCCATTTTTGTACACCTAGCAAAGCAACTCTAGCCACGAATAGTGTATGAATGACTAGCGGATCTCCTGTACGGGGTTTACGACTTGGTACTTATCCAAATCAGGTATTAACCCTGCTTGCTGATATGCGCCAGTGATCCGGCCTTGCTCACGAAGTATTGCAAGACCTTTTTGTAATGCAGCAAACGCTCGTTCACCTTCTGGATGAAGCCGAGACACCGCAAAGTGCCTGCTGTCGTTTAACAGCACGACTAGATGTTCATTAGCAATGAGCTCAACATCTTCCAAAACAAAACGATTATCTAGCTTCGGCATAAGCGGCATCAACATAAAGTCGACCCAACCTTTGCTCACCATACGCGCTTGTGACATCCAATCGGGTTCAGCATGAAGCTGTTTAAGCGGAAGTGACTCCAAGGTTTGCCAATCAGTCTGCCACTTAGGGTTCGATACCGAAGTTAACTGAGTGAGCCCTTGCTCCGCTTTTAGCTGCTTTACTTTTTGATTATCTATCCCGTGATAAATACCAGCAAAATACTGACCTTTTTGAATAACGGGCTCACTGATGAAAAGCAGCCGACCTTTATTTTCAAGGTCTGCTTTCCAATAACTATCAAAGTGAAGTAGTTGTTCCCCTTTTTCAAGCAAATTGGATTCACGAAAACTGACAAAACCTGGCGTAAAAATAAATGCTTTGTCGAAGCCACCTTTTTGCAAGGCTTGCTGTGCTATCACCATATCGACAACATCACGGCGTAAATACTGGCCACTAAAATCGGTAATTTTTGTGACGTCGCGCTCACCAACAAAACGTTGATAATCTGCGAGGACATCATCTCTAATAAAAACATTAAGTGCTTCGCTGGCATTAAGTACACCAGCAAAGCTCAGCACGAAAGTGAAAAATAGGTAGCTGCGTTTAGTTCTTCGAATCCAACCCATCTACCGTAACCCCTTGTAGGAAGCCCGCACCTTTTTGTTCATTATTTTGCAGCTTGATCATCAAGCGCAGATCGTTTGGCGAGTCAGCATGATGTAGTGCGTCGGCATAGTTGATCCGCTGCTGCTTATAAAGCTCAAACAACGCTTGATCAAAGGTTTGCATGCCCATGTCTTTCGATTTTGCCATTGCCTCTTTAATCGAGCCAATATCGCCTTTTTTAATAAGCTCGGCAACGAGTGGGGAGTTCAGTAACACTTCAATGGCCGCCTCTCGACCTTCGCCTTTTGAAGAAGGCACTAGTTGTTGCGCCACAATAGCGCGCAAGTTCAGCGCCAAATCGTACTTCAGTTTATCGTGCTTTTCTTTGGGGACTAAGTGCATGATACGGTCGATGGCTTGGTTAGCATTATTGGCGTGCAAGGTTGCAACGCATAAATGCCCCGTTTCAGCAAAGCTCAGTGCATACTCCATGGTTTCTTGCGAGCGAATTTCACCAATTAAAATAACATCTGGCGCTTGGCGTAATGAACTTTTTAAGGCAGATTCAAAACTGTCAGTATCAATGCCCACCTCACGCTGAGTAATGATGCTTTTTTGGTGTTGATGCACAAATTCGATGGGATCTTCAATGGTCAAAATATGGCCACGTTGGTTACGATTACGATAACCGAGCAGTGCTGCAAGCGAAGTTGACTTACCCGTGCCCGTACCACCTACAAATAACACCAAGCCACGTTTGGACATGATTACATCGGTCAGTACCGACGGCAAACCTAGCTCATTGACATCAGGAATAGCAGTAACGATACGGCGGATAACCATGCCCGCACAATCCCGTTGCCAAAATGCTGAAACACGAAAACGCCCGATATCGTTAGCAATCGCAAAGTTGCACTCTTTAGTGTTAAAGAATTCTTGCTTTTGCTTGTCGCTCATAATCGAGGTAACAAGATTCAGTGACTGCGCGGCATCCAGTCTTTCTTCACTTAAGGCTCTAAGTTCGCCATCGATTTTGGCGCTCACCGCAAGCCCTGCCGAAACGAATAAGTCGGATGCTTGCTGATTGGCCATCGTTTGCAAAAACGGTTCTATATTCATCGCTACACCACTACTTAATAGCCGCTATTAAACTGATTTTTGTCATGCGCTTTTGCACGCGCATCTTGCTGTGTGATCAAACCACGGTTTAATAAATTTGTAAGGCATTGATCCATGGTCTGCATACCGTGCATTGCACCAGTTTGAATTGCCGAATACATCTGTGCAATCTTGTCTTCACGAATAAGGTTACGAATAGCAGGGATCCCGAGCATGATTTCATGCGCTGCGATTCGCCCGCCGCCAACTTTTTTCACCAACGTTTGTGAAATCACCGCTTGTAGCGACTCTGACAGCATAGATCGCACCATGTCTTTTTCTTCACCTGGGAACACATCCACAATACGGTCGATGGTTTTTGGTGCTGAGGTAGTATGCAAAGTACCAAATACTAAGTGGCCTGTTTCCGCGGCAGTTAGCGCTAAACGAATGGTCTCAAGATCACGTAATTCACCAACTAAAATAACGTCAGGGTCTTCACGGAGTGCACTTCTCAGCGCCGCGTTAAAGCTGTGTGTGTCTCTATGTACTTCACGTTGGTTAATAAGGCTTTGCTTGTTGTCGTGAACAAATTCTATCGGGTCTTCGATGGTTAGAATATGGTGATGTTTGTTGTTATTAATATAATCCACCATCGCAGCCAGCGTGGTTGATTTACCAGAGCCTGTCGGGCCGGTTACCAATACTAAGCCACGTGGGTTGTCGGAAATCTTAGTGAAAATGTCTGGTGCCCCCAAATCATCTAAGCTCAGCACTTGATTTGGAATGGTACGGAACACCGCAGCAGGACCACGATTTGAATTAAAGGCGTTAACACGAAAACGCGCCAGATTTGGCACTTCGAACGAGAAATCTACCTCAAGGTTTTGCTCATAGTCACGACGTTGATTATCATTCATAATATCGTAGATGAGGCTGCTGACGTCTTTTGCTTCTAACGGCGGGATATTCACCCGACGTACGTCCCCGTCAACACGTATCATAGGGGAAACACCCGAAGAAAGGTGTAGGTCAGATGCTTTGTGTTGAACACTAAAAGCCAATAATTCTGTAATATCCATTTATAACTCCACAATGAGCACTAGTACTATATGGTTACAATAGCAGAACGCTTAGATAACGCCTACGGCAGGATAGAAAAAGCCAAACAAAACTGTCAATTCAGCGAAACAGTACAATTACTCGCGGTTTCTAAAACCAAACCTATCGCCGATATTGAGGCTGCAATTGCGGCAGGTCAAACCCAATTCGGTGAATCTTACGTACAAGAAGCGGTTGATAAAGTTGCCTATTTTAAACAAAACAAAGCGCTTGAATGGCACTTTATTGGTCCAATCCAGTCCAATAAATCAAGATTAGTCGCCGAAAACTTTCATTGGGTACAAAGCGTGGATAGAGAGAAAATCGCACGCAGGCTAAATGAGCAAAGACCAACAAACTTGAAGCCACTCAAGGTGCTATTGCAGGTCAATATTAGCGGTGATGACAACAAATCAGGTTGTCATCCCAATGAGGTTGATACGCTCGCGCAATTTATTAATGACTGTCGTCAATTGGAGCTTCGTGGCTTGATGACTATCACTGAGCAAACCGATGATAAACAAAAGCAATTACAATATTTCCAGCAAATGCGCGCTTGCTTTGATAGACTAAAGGACCAATATCAACAGCTAGATACCTTATCGATGGGAATGAGTGGCGATTTAGACACTGCGATTGCAGCAGGTTCCACTATGGTTCGCATTGGTACTGATATTTTTGGCAAACGACAGTGAGGTGAATAACACAATGTCAAACAAGACAATTGCATTTATTGGAACGGGAAATATGAGCTATGCCATTATCGGTGGCATGATCAAAAGTGGCTTTGACGCGCAGTCTATTATTGCCACCAACCGCAATGCAGAGAAACTTGCCAAAGTCGCAGAGCAATTATCGGTAAAAACAACACAAGATAATCTAGAAGCAGTCGCCGCGGCTGACGTCATTGTCTTGTCTGTAAAACCACAGATGATGGCCGAGCTGTGTCAGACCTTTCAAGATGCAGATATTGATATTAGCAATAAACTGTTTATCTCTGTCGCCGCCGGAATTACCGTTGCACGACTGAGAGAAATGCTCGGCCAACCGGTAAAAATGGTGCGCTGTATGCCTAACACGCCATCGTTGCTTGGACGCGGTGTGTCTGGCTTGTATGGCGTCGACATCAGCGATGAAGAAAAAGACTATGTTGAGCAAGTATTTTCATCCACAGGTATTGCCCTGTGGCTTGATGAAGAGTCGAAAATCAACGACGTTATTGCGGTAACAGGTTCGTCTCCAGCGTATTTCTTCTTATTTATGGAAGCCATTGAAGAAAAGGCTAAAGCCCTAGGTTTTAGTCCTGAGGAAGCCAGAAAGCTTGTGCAGCAAACTGCGCTAGGCGCGGCTGAAATGGCATTATCGCAACCTGAAATTAGCATTGCTCAGCTACGCGCTAACGTCACCTCTAAAGGTGGCACAACCCACGCAGCCGTTGAGTATTTAAAAGCACAGCAATTACCAAAAACCGTAGCGGACGCGATGGATGCATGTATCGCGCGCGCTGAAGCAATGGAAAAAGAAATCTAAAGGTGACCAATGAATGCCATGCAATTTTTAGTCGGGATCGTATTTGATCTATTTTTAATGGTCGTATTACTACGATTCTGGTTGCAGCTTGTCAAAGCGGACTTTTATAACCCGCTAAGCCAAGCGGTTGTTAAAGCAACCTCTTTTGCCGTGAACCCGCTGAGAAAAATCATTCCGGGTGTGGGCGGTTTAGATCTTGCCTCTTTGGTGCTGGCATTCATGATTGGTTTTGCCAAAATGGCGACGCTGATGGCGTTATTCGGTGGTTACTTTGACGCTTTAGGCGCGCTGATTGGTGGCGCTATTACGGTAGTAAAAGAAGCATTTAGTCTGGTGTTCTGGATCCTTATTATTCGTGCCATTTTAAGTTGGGTAGCGCAAGGCTACAATCCAGTCGCCGCCGTGTTCGAGCAATTAACAGAGCCGATGCTAAGACCTATTCGTAAAGTGATCCCACCGCTAGGCGGACTGGACTTATCTATTTTAGTCCTAATTATCGGCATGCAATTTTTGCAGATTCTAATGATGGATTTACTGAGATAGGAGCATCCCAATGAAACCATTTATTATTGTGTTAATGATGCTGCTTGCACCGGGCGTATTCGCTCAAGATGAACAAGGCGGCCAATTTAAAGACTTAGGTCCTTGGGAAGTGCATTATATCGCCTTCCCGTCTACCTTTGTTCAGCCCACAATTGCAAAAGCGTATGGCTTAATTCGTAGTGGTAACAAAGCGATTGTGAATATCTCGGTCTTGGCCGACAAGCCAGGAAAACCAGCAGTTAAGGCACGCGTTGCAGGTAGCGCCAAAAACTTACTTGGTAAAACCGTACAGCTAGAGTTTAAAGAAGTCGTAGAAGGTGAGGCAATATACTATCTTGCCCAATTAGATTACGACGATGAAGATATTTTTCGTTTCGACATTGAGATCAGTGAAGGTAAGCAAAGCCGCAAACTCACGTTCTCACAAAAGTTTTATGTAGAGTAGAGAAAATATGTCAAATAAAGTGGTACTTGCCACGGGTAACCAAGGTAAAGTCAAAGAGCTTAGCGCGATGCTAAATCAGTATGACATTGAGGTATTACCGCAAAGTGATTTCAAGGTGCCAGAGGTTGCAGAAACCGGCACGACCTTTGTGGAAAACGCCATTATCAAGGCACGTCATGCAGCTAAGGTTTCTGGCTTGCCTGCCATTGCCGATGACTCAGGCCTTGAGGTAGACGCGTTAAACGGCGCACCTGGAGTATATTCAGCGCGTTATGCTGGCGCAAACGCCGACGACCAAAAAAATATTGATCACTTACTCGCAGCGCTTGGTGAACAAACTGAGCGCAGCGCCCGTTTTTGGTGTGTTCTAGTTTATATGCGCCACGCTGACGACCCAACGCCGATTATTTGTCAGGCAAGTTGGGAAGGTGAAATCACCACAACGCAACAAGGCCGAGAAGGGTTTGGTTACGACCCAATCTTTAAGGTACAAGGTTTAGACTGCACATCAGCAGAGCTAACCAAGGAAGAAAAAAACGCAATCAGCCATAGAGGACAGGCACTTAAACAACTCGTCAGTCACTTTCAAGGCCTCGCGTGAAACTACCTCCATTAAGTCTTTATGTGCACGTACCTTGGTGCGTGCAAAAGTGTCCTTACTGTGATTTCAACAGCCATGGTAAAAAGGGCGATATCCCTGAAACGGAATATATTCAACATTTGCTCAACGATATCAAAGCCGATCTTCACTATGTTCAGGGCCGTAAACTCTGTAGTATTTTTATTGGCGGTGGCACCCCTAGTCTGCTTTCAGGTGAAGCGTACCGCTATTTACTCAGTGAAATTGAGGCGCTAATTGGTTTTGAGGATGACATTGAAGTCACTTTAGAAGCAAATCCAGGTACAGTTGAGACAGATCGTTTTAAGCATTATGTCGCGGCTGGCATCAATCGTATTTCGATAGGTGTACAAAGCTTACAACAGGAAAAGCTTACTCAACTTGGTCGTATTCATGGCGAGCAAGAAGCGCTAAATGCCGCTCAAGAAGCACATCAAGCAGGGTTAAATAGCTTTAATCTTGATTTGATGCATGGTCTTCCTAATCAATCGGTTAGCGACGCCTTAAGTGATTTAGAAAAAGCCATTGCAATGGCACCGCCACACCTTTCTTGGTATCAATTAACCATTGAGCCAAATACGCAGTTTGCCTCTAAGCCTCCGGTTTTACCTGAGGATGAAACACTGTGGGACATCCAAGAACAAGGTCAGGCATTACTTGCGGAGCACGGCTACCAGCAATATGAGATCTCAGGCTATGCCAAAGCGGGATTTCAATGTCGACATAACTTGAATTATTGGCAATTTGGCGATTATCTTGGGATCGGCTGTGGTGCGCATGGCAAAATCACTTTGCCTGAGCAGCAACAGATCTTAAGAACCGTAAAGGTAAAACACCCTCGTGGCTATATGGATCTGAGTAAACCCTATTTGTATGAGCAGTGGCATGTTGCAAGCGATGACAGACCATTTGAGTTTTTTATGAATGTGTTCCGTTTAAAAACTGCCGCATCAAAACAACAGTTTATTGACTACACTGGTCTTGAACTTAGCGCTATTGCAACGCAAATTGCTGAGGCCGTAGATAAGGGTTTGATTGAGGAAACCAACGATTCATGGCTAGTTACAAATAAAGGCCACCGATACCTCAACGATCTGCTAGAGTTATTTGTTTAATATAGAAATTATGCGGGTGATATTCACTGCAACCCGCATGAAAACCGCCATTCGGCAACATATAATAAAAGGGTATAAAATGCGTAAATTAACCATTTTAGCAGCAGCGGTAAGCGTCGCGCTTTTTGCTGGCTGTCAACAAACCACACACTCTCCAGCACCTGCTCCAAAAGCTGAACAACAAGTCGTAAAAAGTGAAGTAGAAAAGGCAAACGCACTTTTTGAAGCGTCGTTTACCCGTGGCGTAATGCGTAGCCCAGTTTACCAAACTTATATGGGTATCAAACAAGACTACGACAAGTGGGATGACGGCAGCGAAGCGCGCCAACTTGAAGATCTTGAACTGACGAAACAAGACTTAACTGCGCTTAATGCAATTGATCGAAATAAGCTAGATGCCAATACGCAAGTGAGCTACGACTTATTCAAGCAAGGTCTTGAAAACACCATTGCAGATTTTAAATGGCGTTATCACTCATATCCGGTAAATCAGATGTATGGTACACACTCAATGGTGCCTGCATTTTTAATCAACCAGCACCAAATTACCGATGTCAAAGATGCCAAAGCGTATATTTCACGCTTAAACGGTGTACCGGCTGTATTTGATCAGCTCATCGTTGACTTAAAAGCGCGTGCAGATAAAGGTATTATTGCACCAAAATTCGTTTTCCCTCACGTCATTGAATCAAGTGAAAATATCATCAAAGGTGCGCCATTTGCTGCGGGTGACGACTCAACGTTACTGGCTGACTTCAAACGCAAAGTAGCAACACTTGAAGTCAGTGAAGACGAGAAATCAGCGCTGGTAAAAGAAGCAACAGATGCGCTAACAACAGCAGTAAAGCCTGCTTATAACAAGTTGATTGGTTACCTACATAAACTTGAGAAAAAAGCAGACAAACGTGACGGTGCGTGGAAATTCCCTAACGGCGAAAAATTTTATAATAACGCCCTAGCACGTACGACAACCACATCGTTAAGCGCTGAAGAAATTCACGAAATCGGTTTATCTGAAGTGGCGCGTATTCATGACGAAATGCGAGCAATCAAAGAGAAAGTGGGCTTCAAAGGCGATTTAAAAGCCTTTATGGAGTTCATGAAAACCGACAAACAGTTTTACCTTCCAAATACAGAAGCTGGTAAGGCACAATATTTAGCCGAAGCCAAAGCGATGATCGATAATATGAAGTCACGCTTGGATGAGCTGTTTATCGTTAAGCCAAAAGCGGACATGATAGTAAAACGCGTAGAGGCATTCCGCGAAAAATCTGCAGGTAAAGCTTTCTACCAGCAACCCGCGCCTGACGGCTCACGTCCCGGTGTTTACTATGCAAACCTTTACGACATGGAAGCGATGCCAACTTACCAAATGGAAGCCTTGGCTTATCACGAAGGTATTCCAGGTCACCACATGCAGATCGCGATTGCTCAAGAGCTAGAAGATATGCCTAAATTCCGTAAGTTTGGTGGCTACACTGCATACATCGAAGGCTGGGGCTTATATTCTGAACTTGTACCAAAAGAAATGGGTTTATACGAAGACCCCTATTCAGACTTTGGTCGCTTAGCGATGGAATTATGGCGTGCATGCCGCTTAGTGGTAGATACTGGGATCCACGCAATGAAGTGGACACGTCAAGAAGGTATTGATTACTACGTAAACAACACACCAAATGCTAAGTCAGACGCAGTGAAGATGGTAGAGCGCCATATTGTTATGCCTTCACAAGCCACTGCGTACAAAGTGGGGATGTTGAAGATCCTAGAACTTCGTGAAGCCGCTAAGAAAGAACTAGGCGATAAGTTTGATATTCGTGAGTTCCACGACATCGTACTGAAAAATGGCCCAGTTCCACTAAACGTGCTTGAATCATTTGTTGATGAGTGGGTCGCGAGCAAAAAAGGCTAACTCCTACTGCCAATGAACCGAATAAAAGCCAGCACGATCAGTCATGCTGGCTTTTTTACTTTATTTACCTTACATAAGCTGTATTCAGATAAGCAAATCGGTATAAGAAATAACGACCGCTAGAGCGCGAGTTGTTATTCCATGCTGAGATTACTCTTCTATAAAATTAAACTCTGTTCCGGTTAAAATAATATGCAAGCAGGCACCGCCATGCGCTGGGCTTTGCATTTTGATTTCGCCCTTCAACTTCTGTGTTACTAAGTTATATACAATACTCAAGCCAAGCCCTGTCCCCCCCGAAAAACGCTTTGAAGTAACGAAAGGCTCAAATATAGCGGGCAATAACTCTTTATCTATACCGGCACCATCATCTTTAAAATAAAAATGGATATAGTCATTAATTAACACGGTAGATACCACAATATTGAGCTTTTGCCCGTCAATCTTGGCGTGCTTGATGCAGTTGTTAATACTGTACCCAACAACTTGGCTAAACACCGACGGGTAGCTTATTAAAGTTAAGTTTTCGGGGATTTCGAGTTCAATGGCATAGTCTTCTTGGTTTAATTCTGATTGGTAGCAATCAAAGACATTTTTAACTAAATGCTTAAGGTTGAACGCGCTCTTTTCTTCAAACTCTCGATTCACTGCCACTAGCTTAAAATCATCTACCAGTGAGGCTGTGCGGTGGAGGTTATTCTCTAATAAATATAGCGCGGCTTCTGCCTCAGTAATTAGTGTCGTCAAGGTTTGCCGCTGTAACTTACCAAGTTCAAGTTGCGATTTTAGTGTCGCGACTTGCTCTTTTAAATGCGATTGGCTGGTAATAGCAACACCAAGCGGTGTATTAAGCTCATGAGCAAAGCCACTCACCATATTTCCTAAGCTCGCCATTTTGGCTTCTTCGATTAAGCGTTGCTGCGCTGCGCTCAGGCGCGCAAGCAAGGTTTCAATAAATGCTAATAGGTCATCGAGTTGATGAGCAATTTGTGCAATCTCATCGTTACCGTCAATATTCACCCTTAAGCTAAAGTCTTCAAGCTTAGCAACTTTTACGAGTACTTTATTAATAGCCAGTATATGCCGTGTGACTTTGCTATTTTGATAATTCAGTAAGATAAGCACAGCAATATTCATCAGTACAATTAAAATGAGGCCATATAAAATGATACTTTCTTTACGTTCTTGCGTAACGGCTTGGGTACGGATTGATACCAGTTCAAACTGGCTTCTTAATTTTTGCTTCTCGGTGAATAGCTCCGCACGTACGCCTTCACCATCGTGCAAACCTAGCTTTCGCAAAATAGCAACATAGCTTGCAAAACCCGCTTCATAACGTTTAAGCAAGTTGCTTATCTCTTCACTAAGCGCACTGTCTTTGATTAGTTGCTCAGCATGCATGACAAGTTGTTCATGCTGCTGTAAATAACTTAAGTCAGCTCTTAATAAAAAGTCTTTTTCTCGACGCCTTAATTCCAATATGGCAATTTCCAACTGAGGCATAGCCTTACCAGAAATTCGCTCCTGCAAAGCATGGGCGCTACGTCTGAACTCACCATAAATACCTGCATTTTCGTCATAGCCGAGTTGCTCATGCAAACGGATAAGTTCGTCTAGTTTACTAAAGTAGGCTTTTGACAGTTCATCGAGTTGTAATAGCAAAGGCAGCAAGGCCTCTTCATTGGCCATAGAATTAAGCAAGCTACTAAAGCTATCCTGATAGCTGTACTTTAATTGCGGGATGGCAGAAACATCATCTTTTTGTGCTCGAATAAGAATATGCTCTTCTTGATCCATGGTTCGTTGTAGAGCGGTTTGCAGCTGAGTAAGTTGTGCGGTAAGGCGGGCACTACGACTCACTTCGTAATACAAAAACCAGCTGACAAAAATGATCACAATCGCAGAAGTCAACGCGGCAATTTTGAAAAATAGAACTGACTGCTTTAGCTGCACGGCACATTCTCACTTAATTGATACTCTGTAAGCTTAGTATAGTTCTATTGGGTTTCCTGATTTGTTTCCAAAACCTCACTTTCTTTTTGTTGTCGTTGCGACAGGTTTTTATCGTAATACATGTTGTGATCAGCGCGAGCCATGAGTTCCGAAACACTATCTTGATTTGCTGAAGGAAAAGCATAACCAACGCTCACCGTCGTTTGAATAGTGTGTCTATCAACTTGTAGCGGTTGCTTTTCAACCTGCTCCTTAATATTTTTTATAATTGAGTTAACCAAAGCGTCCTCTGACACTCTGTGCAAAATAATAACAAACTCGTCCCCCCCCAATCGCGCGATAAAATCATACACACGCACTGAGTTCATCAAAATTGACGAGACATGGAGTAACAGCTTATCTCCCACTTCATGACCAAACTTATCGTTTACTTGTTTAAAATTATTTAGATCGAGGTTAAGCAGCACAAATGACGGTTGCTCTGAACGACCAAGTAACGTATTGAGTTGTCTAATCGCATAGCGACGGTTGGGCAACTTAGTTAAATCATCTTGCAACGAGGCGGTATGTGCTAAGTGATACGATCGATAGAGCACTAATAACGAGAGAAACAATATTGAGGCAACAGCAGTAACCAAAATCTGAGCTTGTTGCCTTGCTTTTGCATAAGTGCTCTCGTCTATTTGATAATCAGCCACAAGCTGCCACTCACCAGATGGTAAGTTGATTGGGATGACTAAATCTGGAGTTTCAAACAAGGTAGCAGAGCCATAAAAGGCATCCCCCTGTTCACCGCGTCCATCTCGACCTCGAATCGCTAAAGTGGCACTGTCCAATTCGTTAATGCCACTGTATTCAAGCAGCTTCTGATAATCTAGAACCACACTAATCGCGCCCCAGTAGTTTTCATTCCTCGGATAATCCGAAAACACAGGAAACCTCGCTATCAACGCTTCACCGCCTTGCACTAGCTGTAATGGACCGGCGATAAATACCTTTTGAGAGGTTCTTGCAATTTCAACAGTGCGAAATTGTTCAGGGTTAGTGCGAAAATCGAAACCGATAGCCGCTCGGTTCCCTTCAACTGGATAGACATGACTAATGATATTATTTGGTGCGAGACCGACATGGCGAATCAGCGTCGACTTTTCAACGGCTTTAGCAACCACATGAGACCAATGCTCAATTGCAAAGTCAGGATCAATTGTAACAAAGGTCGCTAAACTCTCAGCCAGATAGGTGTCCATAAATATGGCGTTTTCAATTTTAGCGCGGACAAGTGAAATGTTAGACCTTACCGTTTCGGTTCTTTCGCTTACTTCCTGAACCACAATAGAGTGAGAAATAAGCTTTACCGCGTAGAAAGTCAAACTCCAGAACACGATGGTAAACAACGATAACAGCACTATGGTTTGCTTTTCTACAGTTACCTTCATCGCCTCTCTTGCCTAATAAAATTTAGCAGCTTAAATCTACAATAAACCAATTTAATTACAAAAGCATAGGCAATTTACCGAAAACCGCCAGTTTTGTGGGGAAGTAACTGTCTGTTTAGAAGAATGGGTTGAATCGTGGAGACAGCTTGATTTGTAGCGGCGAATAGCACCGGTGATGTGGCGCTTAAATTTATTTGTCGAGATAAGACCAATTCGTTCGTCGAGATAAATCTCGACGTACAATTCGAGGCATAAAAAAAACCAACCAATTGGTTAGGGTTATAAAAAGTGGTACCAGTGGGCGGGCTCTTAACCTGTATTAGCGCCACCCGCATGGCGTCCAAGTCCAGTTTCGCAAGAACGGTCTGTAGAGATAAACCAATCCATTGAGATAAACCAATCCATTGAGATAAAGCCAATTTAGTCGAGATAAATCTCGACCTACAATTCGAGGCATAAAAAAACCCTTGCTAAAAAGCAAGGGTTATAAAAAGTGGTACCAGTGGGCGGACTTGAACCGCCACGCCCGAAGGCAACGGATTTTGAATCCGTCATGTCTACCAATTCCATCACACTGGCATAATTTTTCTTTCATCTTCTAAAACAAGAGAAAATAAAGAAAAACCACTTTGAGCTCAGGCTTTTTTTATTTGCCTTCGTCTCTATGCTTTGCATTATACAAAGGCGATTAAGAACGGCAAGTAATTTTTTTGCAATAAGGCGTTAACTGCTTGTTATTTGCACACAAGTAGTTAAATATTGCTCTAAATTCAACTTTATTCATGTCAAAGCTATAAAGACAGGGCATTACTAATCCATTAGTTAACGTAATTCAGTAAACGTTTTATCGGTTTATGTGTAAAATACCCCGCAACCTTGTAATTATGAGAGTTGTTATGTCACATTTTGCTCCAGCGAATTTCAGCCGTCGCTTGGCTTCACTTATATACGACAGCTTAGTGGTCGTCGCGTTCGCAATGCTGACTACCGTGTTATTTTTACTAACTATCAATGCCTTAATTTCATTTAACGTGCTCACGCTTGGTAATCATGAAGACGTATCGGCGCTGATCCAAGCGGATCCCATTTTATATACACTTAGAGCCACTTTATTAGTGTTGGTTTCAGTGCTGTTTTTTGCCTATTTTTGGACTAAGAGCGGTCAAACTATCGGCATGCGCGCATGGCGCCTAAAAGTGCAAACCCCCGACGGAGCGCTGTTAACTTGGCCAAAAGCAATCGCTCGTAGCCTATGCGCACTACTTGGGCTGGGTAATCTAATAGTGTTGTTAGACTTTAAAAAGAAAAGATCGCTCCAGGATATGCTGTGTGGCACTGAAGTGGTAGTACTCAGCAAAGAGGAAAATAAAAAGGTTTATAACAGCTTAGATTAATCTAAGCTTCAAATAGCAGCCTATTCCATTAGCCATGTCCATAAAAAATATAGGCCTCAACATGAGGCCTATTTCTTTATTTAATTCAAAACGTTAATTTTGTTTCTTCAGCAGATGGATAGCCAATCCAATAAATAACAAGCTTGGCATTAACGCGCCAACCACCGGTGGAACTTGATATACCATCACAATAGGGCCAAAAATTTCATTACTCAGGTGGAAGGCTAAGCCTGTTACCACGCCCATAATAATCCGCGCGCCCATACTCACCGTCCTCAGTGGCCCGAAGATAAATGACAAAGCCACTAGTAGCATAACCCCAATCGTCAGCGGCTGCATCACCTTACGCCACAGCGCGAGTTCATAGCTACTTGAATCTTGCTCATTTTGCTTTAGATAAGCGAGAAATGACCATAACCCCGTAAAAGACAAAGCATCAGGCTCTACCGACACGACACCCAATCTGTCTTCGCTTAATTCAGACTCATAGAGCATTGATTTTGAATAATGCGTTGTAATTTGCTGTTGATCGATATGTACTTCTTCCACGTCTTGCAATTGCCAGCCGTTAGACATACTTTGCGCCGACTGAGCACGTACTATTTTTGCCAGTGTTAGTGAATCATCGAAATAATAAATCGCGATATCTTTAAGCTTACCGTTTTTTTCAACATTACCAATGTTAATAAAATTGCCGCCATCTTTCGCCCAAACACCACGCTGAGCGCTGTAGACTTCACCGCCATAAATTGCTTCGTTTTTTAACCGTTTTGCGGTTTGCTCCGCTTTTGGTGCGCCCCACTCCCCAAGCGCCATCATCAGTAGTGCAAGCACCACTGCCGTTTTCATCACCGACATAATAATTTGAAAACGCGACCACCCAGCCGCTTGCATCACAATTAGTTCACTGCTTGAGGCAAGTGCACCAAGCCCAATCAGTCCACCTATCAGCGCAGCCATCGGGAAAAATACCACGATATCGCTTGGCATGCTGTAAATGGTATAGAGCATGGCACCGAGTAAATCATAGCTGCCACGACCAACCGAGCGCAGTTGCTCAATAAACTTAATAAGCGTATTGATCCCAACAAAAACTAATAGCGCGAAACCTGTGGTTTGTAAGATGCTACGCCCTAAATACCAATCTAGCGTCTTCATCATACCGTCGTCTCCCGTTTCATAAATACCGAGCGAACCCACACACCAAAAGGCCTTCCTTTCGCAATTAAATAAACGCCAATAAAGAGCACACTTAAGTGGATCCACCAGAGACCGACTGAGGCTGGTACTTTTTCTTCAGCTAACAAAAACTTGCCTGCATTGAGTAAAATGAAATAACCCAAATACAGGGTAATTGCTGGCACGAGCTTAGCGAACTTGCCTTGTCTCGGGTTTACCACACTCAGAGGCACAGCCAATAGAGTGAGTAACAAAATGGAAATAGGCACCGACAATCGCAACTGAAATTGCGCTTTTGCTTCTGGCGTATCCATTTCAAGTAACTGTAAGCTTGGAATAGCCTCTAATTTACGGCGCTGGTGTTCAATTTCTTGTTCTTTAATTTGCACTTGATAAGTACCAAATTCAGTGCGATTAAGTGCTTGGCTGAAGCCATCAGTCTCGTAACGCTTACCTTCATGAAGGAGTAGTTGCTGCTCACCACTATCAAGCTCAATCACTTCACCTTTTTGCGCATACACTAGACGAGCGGCTTGATTTGAGTCCTTCTCGGGCAATTGCGCGACAAACACTTTGTCTAATTCACGGCCTTGTTCGCTAATGCCGTGAACAAATACCACCGCTTTTTCATTGCCCGTTTGCTGAAACCTACCGGCTCTGAGAGTAGAAAGCCCCGACTCCGCATCGGCTTGCTCTCTTAATTGGTACTCTTTTTCGCTCGCCCAAGGTGCAATATACATACTCACACAAGCGGCCAGTAATGCAAAAAACACACTAGAGACTAAAGTCACCCTAACCACATACCACTCACTGACCCCGCAAGCGCGCAGTACCGTCATTTCACTGTCGGCGTAGATGCGACTATAGGCTAAAATGATCCCTAGAAAGAGACTAAGCGGTAAAATATATCCGGCCAACTGTGGCAGTTTCAACGCAAGCATAGCAAGTACTAACTTACCCGGTATACTCCCTTCAGACGCTGAGCTCAGAATGAGTACAAACTTTTGTGACAAAAATATTGTCATTAAGGTGAGAAAAACCGCAACCTGAGATTTTAGTACTTCACCCGTTAAATAGCGGAAAATAAGCAATGTTCGTCCCTATAAAACGTCTTGTTTCACTGGAATAGTGGGAAAAATTGAGTAAACTGATTATTTTAGTCACTTTATTATATGTCAATGCGCCGGAATATCCTACCTAAGGTTAAAGCATATTCATGACTTTAATGTAGGAAAGTGTGCAGGCATAAAAAGTTCAAAATGACATGACAAAGACTCAGGAGTCGCAATGGAATTCAGCGTTAAAAGTGGTAGTCCAGAGAAACAGCGTAGCGCATGTATTGTTGTAGGTGTATACGAGCCACGCCGTCTCTCACCAATTGGTGAACAGCTGGATAAAATAAGCGAAGGCTATATCTCAAATTTACTCAGACGTGGTGATCTTGAAGGCAAACCAGGACAAGTTCTACTTCTTCATCATGTACCAAATGTACTCAGCGAACGCGTTTTGTTGGTGGGTTGTGGTAAGGAAAGAGAGCTCGACGATAAACAATACAAACAAATCATCTCTAAGACCATCAATACGTTAAATGAAACTGGCTCAATGGAAGCGGTATGTTTTCTGACTGAGCAACATGTTAAAGGTCGTGATACTTACTGGAAAGTTCGCCAAGCGGTCGAAACCACGCAAGATTGCCTGTATACCTTTAACCAACTAAAAAGCAAAAAGAGTGAGGCTAGACGCCCGCTACGTAAAATCGTCTTTAACGTACCAACGCGTCGTGAATTAACAATCGGTGAAAGCGCGATTGAGCACGGTCTTGCTATCGCAGCAGGTAGTAAGCTGTGTAAAGACGTTGCTAATATGCCGCCAAACATCTGCAACCCTCGTTATTTGGGCGAGCAAGCACAACAGTTGGTTGAAGACTTTGATAACGTTACCGTTAACCTTGTTGGCGAACAAGAAATGGAAGAGCTGGGTATGCACTCATACCTAGCGGTTGGCCGTGGCAGTCGCAACGAATCAGTGATGTCAGTTATCCACTATAATGGTGGTGACGAAGGCCAAGCACCAATCGTGTTTGTGGGTAAAGGCTTAACATTTGACTCAGGTGGTATTTCTATCAAACCTGGCGAAGCGATGGATGAAATGAAATACGACATGGGCGGAGCCGCGGGCGTGCTTGGCTTAATGCGAGCTGTCGTACAAATGCAACTGCCACTTAACGTGATTGGCGTTTTAGCTGGCTGCGAAAATATGCCTGGAGGCGATGCTTACCGTCCGGGCGATATTTTAACCACTATGTCGGGCCAAACCGTTGAAGTACTCAATACAGATGCCGAAGGCCGCTTAGTACTGTGCGATGCACTAACTTACGTTGAAGCATTCGAGCCTGAAACCGTTGTTGATGTTGCGACTTTAACGGGGGCATGTATTGTTGCGCTTGGTAGCCATGCAACAGGTTTATTATCGAACCATAACCCGCTTGCCCATGATTTGCTAAAAGCGTCAGAGCAAAGCGGCGACAGAGCGTGGCAACTACCGCTTTGGGATGATTATCAAGAACAACTTGAGAGCCCATTTGCAGACTTTACGAACTTAGGTGGTCGCGCAGCTGGCACAATTACAGCCGCGTGTTTCTTGTCTAAATTTACTAAAAAGTACAACTGGGCGCATTTAGACATCGCAGGTACAGCATGGCGCAGCGGCAAGAACAAAGGCGCTACAGGTCGTCCTGTGCCTATGCTGATGCAATACTTACTTAACCGCGCCAATATCACGGACGCGCAGCAAGACTAATAGTCTAGTCGCGATACTTAACAAGCATAAGTCGCGACATAAAGTCGCTGCTACAAAAGGCTAATCCAAACCGTAGCAGCGGGTTTATCCCGCGACACGTAGCAGCGGGGTTACCCCGCGACATGTAGCATCGGATTTATCCCGTGCCATGTAGCAGCGGGTTTATCCCGCGACATGTAGCAGCGGGTTTACCCCGCGACATGTAGCAGCGGGTTTATCCCGCGCCTGCTCGCGGCTACCAAGCGATTAAACCTCTCAAGCACTTCTCACCACTTGCCATATTTTATTCTTCTTCGCCTGGTTCTTGATTGATGGTATTGCCTTTATATGGCAGAATACAGGCTTATTTATGTGCATTTAAGTGGCGCTATAATTAGTTTTAAACTAAGCCGCGCATACTGATTTTCTTCGTCTACGCTATCACGGTAAACAAGATTACAGATATTGAGCAGCTGTGGAGCCTGTGGCAAACCTCAGTACTCCTCGCAATTGGTATTATTATCATGACTATCAAAGCGCGCTTTTACGTGTTAAAACAAAACGATGAGCCGGGGATTAGCGTTCCGGCTCATTTTGATCTGGCAGCACAAACTGCGGCGAGCTTATATCAAGCTGGACACCGTATCTTTGTTAACGTCGATAATACTGACGACGCTCATTTATTCGATGAGCACCTTTGGTGTTTTGACGCAGACAGGTTTGTGCCCCACAACTTACAAGGCGAAGGCCCCAAAGGCGGCGCACCAGTGGAAATTGGCACTATGCCTCCTGCTGCTCGTCGCCCCGTGCTGATTAATCTGGCTCGGGTCGTCCCTGACTTTATTCGTCGCTTTGAACAGGTGATAGATTTTGTGCCTGTTGAAGCCAGCGCTAAGCAAGCCGCACGAGAACGCTTTAAGCAACTTCGTGCACTTGGCGCAACAATTTCCACTGAAGACATTGAGAAATAGCATTTTTAGGGTTCTGTGTAATGGATAAAACCTACAATCCACAAGATATTGAACAGTCTTTGTATCAAGACTGGGAGTCAAATGGCTACTTTAAGCCATCAGGCAATGGTGACGCATATTCGATTATGATCCCACCGCCGAATGTCACAGGTAGTCTACACATGGGCCACGCGTTCCAAGACACTATCATGGACACTTTGATCCGCTATCAGCGCATGAAAGGCAAAAACACACTATGGCAAGTGGGTACCGACCACGCAGGTATCGCCACTCAGATGGTAGTTGAGCGTAAGCTTGCAGCTGAAGAAGGTAAATCACGCCATGATTTAGGCCGTGACGAATTCATCAATAAAATCTGGGAATGGAAAGAGCAATCAGGTGGCACAATCACCAAACAGTTACGTCGTTTAGGCGCGTCTGTAGATTGGGATAGAGAACGTTTTACGATGGATGACGGCTTGTCTGAAGCAGTAAAAGAAGTATTCGTTCGCCTATATCAAGATGACTTAATTTACCGTGGTAAGCGTCTAGTTAACTGGGATCCTAAATTACACACTGCAATTTCTGATTTAGAAGTTGAGAATAAAGACAAGCAGGGCCATATGTGGAATTTGCGCTATCCACTTGCGGATGGCGTAACCACTAAAGATGGTAAAGACTACATTATCGTAGCAACCACTCGTCCAGAAACCATGCTTGGTGACACTGGCGTTGCAGTAAACCCGGGTGATGAACGTTACCAAGACTTAATTGGTAAAGAAATTCTACTTCCTATCGTCAACCGTCGCATTCCTATCGTTGCCGATGAACATGCAGATATGGAAAAAGGCACGGGCTGCGTAAAAATCACGCCGGCACACGACTTCAACGATAACGAAGTTGGTAAGCGCCATGAGCTGCCAATGATCAACGTGTTCAACAAAGACGCGGCAGTTCTGAATACGGGTGAGTGCTTTACTTTTGATGGTAAGCCACTTGAAGCGATGGATGCACCAATTCCAGAGCGTTTCCACGGCCTTGACCGTTTCGATGCGCGTAAGCAAATCGTTGATGAGTTTGAGCAGCTTGGCCTACTTGAGAAAATCGACGATCACAGCCTAACCGTTCCTTACGGCGACCGCTCTGGCGTAGTAATCGAGCCACTACTTACCGATCAGTGGTATGTTCGCGTTGCTCCTCTTGCTGAGCCTGCGGTAAAAGCGGTAGAAGATGGAGATATTCAATTTGTACCTAAGCAATACGAGAACATGTACTTCTCTTGGATGCGTGATGTTCAAGACTGGTGTATCTCCCGTCAACTTTGGTGGGGCCACAGGATCCCGGCATGGTATGACAGCGAAGGTAATGTATATGTTGGTCGTGACGAAGCAGAAGTTCGTCAAAACCATAACCTTGATGCAAATGTGGCGCTGACCCAAGATGAAGACGTGCTAGACACTTGGTTCTCTTCTGCACTGTGGACTTTCTCAACATTAGGTTGGCCTGAAAACACAGAAGATCTAAAGGTATTCCACCCTTCAGATACCCTAGTTACTGGTTTCGATATTATCTTCTTCTGGGTAGCTCGCATGATCATGATGACCATGCATTTCATCAAAGATGAAGATGGTAAACCTCAAGTTCCATTTAAGACCGTTTATGTGACTGGCCTTATTCGCGACGAAAATGGCGATAAGATGTCTAAGTCAAAAGGTAACGTGTTAGATCCACTAGACATGATTGACGGTATCGATCTTGAGAGCCTAGTGACAAAACGTACTGGCAACATGATGCAGCCACAGCTTGCGGCAAAAATCGAGAAGAATACGCGCAAAACATTTGTCGATGGTATTGAAGCACACGGTACTGATGCATTGCGTTTCACTCTTGCAGCAATGGCATCAACGGGACGTGATATCAACTGGGATATGAACCGTCTTGAAGGGTACCGTAACTTCTGTAACAAGCTTTGGAATGCTAGCCGTTATGTATTGATGAACACAGAAGAACAAGACTGTGGCTTCAACGATAACGAAAAAGTGTATTCTCTAGCGGATCGTTGGATTTTAGGCCAATTCCAAAATACAGTTAAGGTGTTCTCTGAGCACTTAGATAACTATCGTTTTGACCTTGCGGCAAATACCATTTATGAGTTCACATGGAACCAATTCTGTGACTGGTATCTAGAGCTAACTAAGCCAATTCTATTTAAAGGCAATGAAGCGCAGCAACGTGGTACACGTCATACGCTTATCACCGTATTGGAAGGCTTACTTCGTTTGATGCACCCACTAATGCCTTATATCACAGAGACAATTTGGCAACGTGTAGCACCAATCGCAGGTGTCGAAGCGAAGACAATTATGCTTGAAGCGTTCCCAGTATTCGACGAAAGCAAAGTTGATGCGCAAGCGATGGCAGACCTTGAGTGGGTGAAGCAGTTTATTATTGCTATCCGTAACATTCGTGGTGAAATGGACATCAGTCCAAGCAAGCCGCTAAACGTGTTACTTACTGGTGCAAGCGAAGATGACAAACGTCGTCTAGAAGAAAACCAAGCTTTCTTAAGTGCTCTGGCAAAACTGGAAACGGTAGATTTGCTTGCAAGCAAAGACGAAGCACCAGCTTGTGCGACTGCGTTTATCGGCGACCTTGAAATCATGATCCCAATGGCAGGTCTGATTGATGTAGAAGCTGAACTTGCACGTATTGCCAAACAGCTTGAAAAAGCAGAAAAAGGTCTTGAGCAGGTTGAAAAGAAACTCGCAAACGAAAAGTTTGTAAGTAATGCGCCTGAAGCGGTACTTGCTAAAGAGAAAGCAAAATTAGCTGAGTTTAGCGATGCAAAAACGAAGCTACTTGAACAAAAAGCAAAGATAGAAAGCTTGTAATCGCTTTCTATCTTGGTTGGTTTTATAACCACTGCAAAAATTAAAAAAGCCGCATATTGCGGCTTTTTCATTAACTGATTAAAGTATTACTGTTGCTCGAATAGGCTGTCGGTACTTAACCCTTCGTGTTGTAAAATATCCTTCAAGCGTCTCAATGCCTCAACTTGAATTTGCCTTACACGCTCTCTCGTTAGCCCGATTTCGCGGCCAACATCTTCAAGCGTAGACGGCTCATAACCGAGCAGACCAAAGCGTCTCGCTAGCACTTCTCGCTGTTTTGGATTTAACTCTCCAAGCCAATCAACAATGTGCTTATTAATATCGTTGCTCTGCACTTCGGTTTCTGGACCACCGCCCTTTTCATCCGCGATTATATCGAGCAGTGCTTTGTCATTTTCACCACCAATAGGCGTATCAACCGAAGTGATCTTTTCGTTCAGACGCAGCATCTTGCTGACTTCTTCGACAGGCTTGTCGAGACATTCAGCAATTTCTTCTGCGGTAGGTTCATGATCCAACTTTTGCGTCAATTCACGTGCTGTACGTAGGTAAACGTTGAGCTCTTTGACAACATGAATTGGCAAACGAATGGTACGAGTTTGGTTCATGATAGCGCGTTCGATGGTTTGACGGATCCACCAAGTTGCATAAGTAGAAAATCTAAATCCACGTTCCGGATCAAACTTTTCTACAGCTCGGATCAGACCTAAGTTACCTTCTTCAATGAGGTCAAGTAATGCCAAACCACGGTTGTTATAACGACGAGCGATTTTAACCACTAATCTCAAGTTACTCTCTATCATCCGTTTACGTGAGGCTTCACACCCCTTTAACGCTTTACGCGCAAAGTAAACTTCTTCTTCTGCACTGAGCAGTGGGGAAAATCCAATTTCACCTAAATAGAGTTGAGTGGCATCTAAGTTTTTAACCACTTCTTCTTTGGCAAAAACTTCTTCGTCGTCTTCGAGGTCTTCAAGTAATTCGTCTTTCGGTTCGTCAATATTATCATCTTCGAGCTTGTCTAACTCAGGAGTAGATTTTGTAGGTAATTTTGCAGTGTGAGCCATAAGTATTCTCCCCAAGCGAATAAAAGTAAGGGTACTCGAACCAATCGATGTACTCGCATTACTTTATGGCAAGTATTTTGCCGGGTTTACAGCTTGACCTTTAAAACGGATCTCAAACCTAAGCGCCGTCTTAGAAGCATCTGTACTACCCATTTCGGCAATTTTTTCCCCAACTTTAACTTTTTGCTGTTCTCTGACGAGTAACTTAGCGTTGTGGGCATACGCACTTAGATAATCATCTGTATGTTTCAGAATGATTAAATTGCCATACCCACGCAACGCACTCCCTGCATATACAACTACACCGCCAGCAGCAGCCTTAACTGAAGTGCCCAGTTTATTTGAGATCTCCAATCCCTTATAACCATTCTCTTTAACAGAGAAGTGACGAGTCACCTTGCCTTCAGCAGGCCATTTCCATAGTACCTTATTATTATACAAAGCCTTGGTACTACTAGATTTTTGTGTGGCTTGTCTTTGAACATACTCTCGTTGATTTGGCTTATCAAGCTCTTTTTTGGAGGTTTTGTTACTTTTTTGTTTTAAAGACTGAGACTTGTGGTTTACTTTCGTGTATTTTATGTTCTTTTTATTTTTATTTCTGGGATATTCTAGACGAATGATCTGATTGGGATAGATCGTGTACGGAGGCTTAATTTTATTGATTTTCGCAAGTGTTCTTACATCTTTGTTCGCGCTAAATGCAATTGCAAATAAAGTATCGCCTTTTTTTACTTTGTAACTGCTTCCGTTAATATTAATTTTATGTGACGAAGTGGTCTTACCAGAGTATAAAGTTGTTACAGGTGCAGGCGTATGATTCGACGAACAGGCAACAAGCAGGCCGCTTAAATAAATCGATATGATGACCTGAGACTTGCGCATTACTTATATTTTCCAGTGCTACTATCAACGACTATCATATCAATCTAACTTAATTTTGCTTGGTTTTCACATTCTACTGGAAAAATAGTTATATTTTATGGAGTTGTTTTTAAAACCAGCAAATTAACCGACTTCGCCAGCGATTAAAGGCACGAAGCGCACGGGAGCTAGAGCATGGCGAATAAACCGCTCACCTTGTTTAACAAATAACGTGAGTATTTGCTCTTCAATCCCAATTGGAATGACCATGGCACCGCCATCTTCTAGTTGCGTCAACAAATCATCTGGAACTGATTGTGCAGCGGCTGTAACAATGATCCCCGCAAAGGGCGCTTTTGAAGCCCAGCCCTTCCAACCGTCACCATGTTTCATGGTAACATTGTATAAGTCCAGCAAATGCAGCCTTCTACGCGCTTGCCACTGCAGCGACTTGATCCGCTCGATGCTAAAAACCTGTTCAAACACTTGTGCCAGTATGGCGGTCTGATAACCAGAGCCCGTCCCCACTTCCAAAATGCGCCCTTTAACACCCACTTGTTTTAACACTTCAGTCATTTTTGCGACGATAAAAGGTTGTGATATCGTTTGCCCTTGACCGATAGGAAGTGCAGTATTTTCATATGACTTATGTTTAAGCACTTCATCGACAAACAAGTGTCTAGGCGTGTTAGCGATGGCATTGAGTACCATTTTATCTTCTACGCCTTGCTGTGTTAGCAGTTCCACCAGCGCGTTGGCACTGCCCTGATAATTATTCAGCACATACGCCTCTTAAGATAACCAGCTCGCCACAGCATCTAAGCTCTCGTAAGCCGTCATATCCACCTTGAGCGGTGTGATAGCGGCATAACCATTGTTTACAGCATGAAAATCCGTGCCTTCACCAGCGTCACTTTCATGACCTAACGTGCCATACCAGTACACACTTCGGCCCCATGGGTCGATTTGTTCGGTCATGGTATCCGCTTTATGACGTGAGCCTAGTCGAGTGACTTTAATCCCTTTTAAGTCACTTAATGGAATATCAGGGACGTTGATATTAATGATTTGGTCTTTTGGTAGCGGGTGGTTTGCAAGCTTTTTAATGATCTCTACCGTGACATGCGCTGCAGTTTCGTAGTGGGCTTCATTTTTAGAGCAAAGAGAAACAGCAATCGCAGGTAAGCCCACATGTCGACCTTCAGTGGCCGCCGCAACAGTGCCTGAGTACAGTGTATCATCGCCAAGATTAGCGCCATTGTTGATCCCTGCAACGACTAAATCCGGCAATTCATCCATCAGTTTGTTCACTCCAAGGTGAACACAGTCGGTGGGCGTGCCATTCACGGAGATAAAACCATTATCTAGCGTAGTCGCTCTGAGCGGGTTTAATAAGGTTAACGAGTTACTCGCACCGCTACAGTTTCTATCTGGACCAATGACAGTTACGTCCGCGATTTGTGATAACGCTTGATACAAGATAGCAATACCCTTGGCGTGAACACCATCGTCATTACTCAATAGGATCTTCATATTTCACCTCTTTTTCTTGTTAGACAATGAGTATCTCACTGCTGTATCGACTCTTCATGTTTATTAAACTTTTTACTGGCATCTTTATGATTAACAAGCTCTCTGAGCAGCGCCGTGGCAAAAGTCCCTTTTGGTAAACTGAATTCTAGGGTGAGCGTACTGTTGTCAGTCATACTCACTTTAAGTGCTTCGGGTATTAATCTAAGCGCTCTACGCTCATTTTTCATCCCAAATTCAGCCAACCCTTCGTGCCATTTAGCGAAAGGAGCCAACCATTCACGCTCTTGCGGCAACAAGCCCTTTTCACCTTTGCCAACCAATGGCGCCGAAAGCAAAATGTCGCCATTCAGTAACCGTTCGATGAGCTCGCAATCAATTTCTGAATCAAAAAAGGCGTTACTACCGCTCAGTAAAAAGATTTCACGATGCCAAGTCGTTGCCAAACCATGCTCTGCCACGCGGCGACTGACGACTTCGTTAAACAGATGAGAGCGGGCGGCTGAAAGCACCAGCCCTCTGAGCTTTTTATCGCGGATCTTTTCGCCGTCAAATAACCTATCTGCCATGGCTAAGTTGTGGCCATCATGACCAAAACGTTGTTCTCCAAAATAATTAGGAACCCCTTGGCGTACGGCATTAATACGCGACAGAATATCAAGTGGAGCAGTCACGTTTCTGAGGGTAATGGCAAAGCGATTGCCTTTATGACAGCCTGTTTTTAACTTTCGATTGTGCCGTATTTGTTGCACCACAAAAATAGAGTCACTATTTAATGCACTAAAATCTACCGACTTTTTAATTGGCACCGGCACACTAAACCACTGCGTACATACGCCGTGTCTGTCTTTAATTCCTGCATAACTGACATCTCGCGGTGAAATTTGAGCAAATTCTGCAAGCTTTTTAGCGACAAATGCAGTGTTTTCTCCCTTTTTTATGATCTGCAAGCAAACGTGCTCACCTTCGCCAGTAAAAGGAATATCTAAAATTTCTTCGACTCTAAAGTCTTCTGGTTGTGACTTATAATCGCCATCAGATAACGGTTTGCCGTAAAGGTAATTTAGTGTCTTCATGCTTTTACCAATAGCGCCACAGCATGGCTTGAGATCCCTTCCTTACGTCCCTCAAAACCCAGCTTTTCAGTAGTGGTTGCTTTAACATTAACTTGGTCCAGCTGCGCTTCACAGTCGTTTGCGATTTTACCGCGCATCGCATCAATATGTGGTCGCATTTTTGGTGCTTGCGCGACAATCGTGATGTCGATATTGCCTATTTGATAGCCAAGCGCTTTCACTTGTTCCATCACGCGGCGTAATAAAATACGACTGTCGATATTTTCAAATTCACTCGCGGTATCAGGAAAGTGCTTACCAATATCTCCCAGCGCAAGCGCTCCCAACAAGGCATCACACAATGCATGAATTGCCACATCACCATCGGAGTGAGCAATAAACCCCTGTTCGTAAGGAATTTTTTCCCCACAAATCGTCAATGGGCCAGCTCCACCAAATTTATGAACATCAAATCCGTGGCCAATTCTAATCATGCTGTTTACCTTGTTGTTGAATTATAAACTCCGCCAGAGGTAAATCCTCCGGCGTTGTGATCTTAATGTTATCTGTACGCGCGGCAATGAGTTGAACTGGCTGATTTTGTAATTCCATCGCTGATGCTTCATCTGTGATATTTGCACCTTGAGAAAGTCCAAGCTCCAGCGCAGCCAATAACTCTTCATACCTAAACATTTGAGGCGTAAAAGCCTGCCATAACGACGCTCTAGGTACGGTTTCCTGTACCAACTCCGTACCGCGTTTGATGGTATCTTTAACCTTGGCAGCCAGTATGCCACCTTGCTGTTGGTTTATACATCGTGAAATCAGCTGATGAATATCGTCCAGCGCAACTAAAGGTCGAGCCGCATCATGAACTAACACCCAGTCAGGGCGACTTGGTGCCAATGCTTTTAGCGCCAATAAAACGGAGTCGGCACGTTCTTGTCCACCTTCGCAGTGGCTAAAACGGCTATCAGGCAGTAACGCCGATGAAAAATATCCATCTTCTTTGGAAACGGCGACCATAAATTGATCGACGCACTCAAGTCCGGCTAGTTTTTCCAGTGTGTGTACTAAAATTGGTTTACCTAATAGTGGAATATATTGTTTAGGCATCTGCGCCTGCATACGACTGCCAACCCCAGCTGCGGGGATGACGACTGCAAGTTTATCGTTTCTTTTCATGAGGTACTTTCGGTAATACACGGATAAAAGTTTCGCCAGGTTTAATCATGCCGAGCTCATGACGAGCGCGCTCCTCAACCCCTTCGAGGCCGAGTTTTAAATCGTCGATATCCGCTTTTAATAATTTATTTCGTTTACTGAGGTTGGCATTGGTTTCTTGGTGCGATTTAACCACGGATTTTATCCGAGTGTAGTCCTCCACGCCGTTGTGGCCGAACCAAAGTCTGTACTGAATAAATAGCGCTAAAACCAACAGCGCTAACTGAAAAAATCGCATTGCTTAATCCAAACTTCTGTTTTTTGAGTCGATTAGGATCACTGACTCGTTTTTGTTTTTTGTACTTGTGGCCAATTAATTGAACTGGCAAGTAACATTTCTCTTAGCGTCAGCCTTCTCGGTACTACCGCTTTGCCAAAATACCAAGTATGGCCACAACAGGCAGCTGTCATTAACGCTTTCGTCGGTTTTAGCAATTGTACACGCGCTTCATCACTTGCTTGTAAGCTATTGCCACTGACACTGAACCAGCCAAATTGGTTGCAGTGCAATTTGTCAACCTCATTCACTTGGTCGACACTGTCGAGCCTTACGGTTGTCCCCGTCGAGTCTGCATATAGCACAGGAACCACCAGCCCCACTTTCACCTTAGTGGTAAAAAATGCTGCGTTGGCAGCGTCATCACATTTAGGCTGTGATTTTTGCTTTGCTAACCAACATCCATTGAAACTATCTAGCTCAAGCGGGACATCACCATGAATAATATGTGTGGCCGCGCGCTCAACATAATACGGCAGGCTGTTTAACAAACGCTGAAGGCGAGTATGATCAGAGAGTTCAGCAAGCTTCGGCAACTCTCTGGCATAAAATACGTTTACAAGCTCGGCAAATACAAGGCGAGATGCTTCGTCATACCAGATTGTATTTTGCTGTTGCTCCAAAACGCCTCCCGTCAATGCAATCTACTTTAGTAGACTGGTGTACATCCTTTATACACTAGCCATGTTTCAAATCAAAGCAAACTGCTCAGTTGTACTTGCTTACGGCTTGGTTCCTAATTTTGCTTGCCCCTCAGCCATAAATTGTACTACCGAACTGCGTTTTTTTCCTATTAAGAAACTACCGTCAGTCAAAAACATAAAGTTCTGCCAACATCGCTTAAACACGTCAAAACGGGTCTCGATCACATCATCTCGAGAGAGACAAAAATACACGGTGGTATTAGCTTGCCAATCAAGAAATTGCTCGATAGTTTCAGGAAACGCTTCTCCCGCTTCCCACGGCTGCTCCCAATTGAGGGTTTCTTGCCATGAGTCCGCTTTACCAACCCAATCTGTTTTATCAAAGAAATCAGGGTGATCTTTTTCGTTGCTTACCATAGTGCTCCAAAGCACCGCAGCGCGCGCCGCTGACATTGGTTTTATCAATGCCAGGTCGGATTCTTCGATTGGAAGATCTTTATGTTTGAAAACCCAAGCTTTCTTATAATCGTCCAGCGCAATATAATTCATCTTTAAACACCTTCAGTCTTAATGGCACGGATTATAACATTTCAGCCCGTCACGTACGGCTTTTATTTTTTGGAGCTTGAATTAGTGGATATCACACCTGGAATTTACCGCCACTACAAAGGAAAATTATATCGAGTGCACGCCTTGGCAACGCACAGTGAAACGCAAGAGAAGCAAGTGGTTTATCAAACCCTATATGGAGATATGAGCTTTTGGGTTCGACCACTTGAAATGTTTTTAGAAGACGTTATGGTCGAAGGCGAAGCGGTGCCTCGCTTCACCTTAATCGAAACCGAAGCAGGGTTGGCAGCGAAAAGCTGATTGTGGCAAGATGAGCCTATCTCATCTGACCACAAGAAGTTGAACTATGTTTAAAGGTACTGATCAATATATTGCTACCTCTGCTCTACAACAGGCCGTGAATGCGGCCATCGTTTTAGAAAAACCACTCCTCATTAAAGGTGAACCTGGTACTGGCAAGACCTTACTCGCCGAAGAATTGGCAAAAAGTTTAGATACCGAACTAATTCAATGGCATATAAAGTCAACAACCAAAGCCCAGCAAGGCCTGTACGAATACGATGCGGTCTCGCGTTTACGCGACAGTCAACTTGGCGATCCTCGCGTTAATGACGTTGGCAATTACATCATCAAAGGTAAGCTGTGGCAGGCATTTACCGCCACAAAGCGCCCCGTTCTGCTGATTGATGAAATCGACAAAGCCGATATTGAATTCCCCAATGATCTGCTGTTAGAACTCGATAAAATGGAGTTTCATGTCTACGAAACTAACAAGCAAATAAAGGCAAAGGTGCGCCCCATCGTTATTATCACTTCAAACAATGAAAAAGAGCTACCAGATGCCTTTTTACGCCGCTGCTTTTTCCACTACATCGACTTTCCGAGCAAAGAAGAGATGCAGCAGATTGTAGACGTGCATTTTCCACATATTAAAGCAAATTTAGTACAACGAGCACTCGAAAGCTTTTTCCAATTACGCGACACACCAAACCTAAAGAAAAAGCCAAGCACGAGTGAATTACTCGACTGGCTAAAACTACTATTAGCGGAAGATATTTCCCCTGACGCGTTGCATGACAAATCTAACCAAGGTGGCCTAATGCCGTTATTTGGTGCGCTACTTAAAAACGAGCAAGATGTTTCTTTGGTTGAGAAACTCGCCTTTATGAGCCGCCGCTGATCATGCTCATCGATTTTGTACTCACGCTTAGACGTTACGGTATCAAAGCGAGCCTGCGCGAATTACTAGACTGTTTAGAGGCGCTGGATAAAGAAGTTTGCTTTGCCGATCTGGACGGCTTTTACTTTTTGGCAAAAACCATCTTCGTGAAAGATGAAACCTTGTTTGATAAATTCGACCGTGCGTTTGCTGATTACTTTGAGGGAATAGAGTCAATTGATCTCTTCTCACAACTTCAACAGCAGCAATTGCCTGAGGATTGGTTGCGTAAAGAGTTTGAGAAATCGCTGTCTGAAGAAGAAAAAGCCAAACTTAACGCCATGGGTGGACTCGATAAGCTCCTTGAAACGTTGAAAGCACGCTTGGCTGAGCAACAAAAACGTCACGCAGGCGGCAATAAATGGGTTGGTACAGGAGGCACTTCGCCTTTTGGCGCTTACGGCTATAATCCTGAAGGGATCCGCATTGGCCAAGATGGAAATCGCCATCGCAGAGCAGTAAAAGTCTGGGATAAACGGCAGTATCGCAATCTTGACAGTAGTACCGACATCAGCAGCCGCAATATTAAGCTTGCACTCAAGCAATTGCGTAAATTTGCGCGCAGTGGAGCAAGCGATCAGCTCGATCTTAATGAAACCATTCGCGCTACAGCAAGACAAGGTGGCATGCTGGATGTGAAAATGGCTCCTGAGCGACATAACTCAGTGAAGGTATTGATGCTGTTTGATATTGGCGGCTCTATGGATGACCATATCCAGCTTTGTGAACAACTCTTCAGTGCCGCACACAGTGAATTTAAGCACCTCGAGTTTTTTTACTTTCATAATTGTGTGTACGAACATGTTTGGCACGATAATGACCGTCGTGACAGCGAATTGCTTGATACTTATCAGCTAATTAATCGATACGGCTCAGACTATCGACTAATATTTGTTGGTGACGCGACAATGGGCCCCTATGAAATCACCTATCCCGGAGGTAGCGTAGAACATTGGAATCAAGAAGCAGGTGCTACTTGGCTGAATCGTTTAACCAATCACTTTAGTAAGGTGGCTTGGCTTAACCCTCAGCCGCAAAGCTATTGGTCTTATTACCATTCGATAGAGCTAATAAATCAATTAATGCAAGACAGAATGTATCCGCTAACAATAGAGGGACTAAGTCAGGCGTTTAAAGAGTTAAGCTAAAGCATCATTGCTTGCAAGGTAAGCACCTTGCAAGCAATGATGCGAAATTAGTCACTCGCTTCGATAGGTTCTAGTTGTAGTTTTGAAGCAATCAATACGGCTTGAGTACGATTATAGACACCCAACTTTCTGAAGATAGCGGTGATATGTGCTTTCACCGTTGCCTCTGAAATATTTAGCTCGTAGGCAATTTGCTTATTCAGCAAGCCTTCGTGTAAATATTGTAGCACTTTATATTGCTGCGGCGTGAGCGAGGCCACTTGTTGGGCAAGCTCTTTGTCCTCCCCTTCAAGTTCAGCCACTTTGTCTTTCATGCCTTCAGGCAACCACGTGTCACCTTCGAGCACTTGCTCTATGGCTTCGGTAATTTGTTCTACTGACGCCGCTTTTGGGATAAAACCCATCGCGCCGTATCCCATCACTTTAGAAATGATAGAAAGGTCTTCGCTTCCCGAAACCACAACAACTGGAAGACTTGGGTGATCCTCACGGATCCGAATTAGTCCATATAAATCACCATTGCCCGGCATATGTAAATCGAGCAGGAGTAGGTCTAGTTCTTCTTGTTGTTGTAAGACCGAGAGCGTAGTGTCAAAGTTTTCAGATTCGAATACCTCTAGTCCTTCAAACTGCGCTTTTAGAGCCCCCTTAAGCGCCTCTCGAAATAGAGGATGATCATCCGCGATTAAAAACTGATACATGCTATGCTCCTAAAAAATCGGCTGTTATCGTAAAGATAACAGCCGTTATAGTATGTTTATATTAGGTCGCAATTCAAGTTATTCAGTTAACGATTCAATCTATTCTCGATTAATTCATCAACCACACTTGGATCGGCAAGTGTAGAAGTATCCCCTAACTGTTGATACTCGTTGGCTGCAATCTTACGCAAAATACGGCGCATGATTTTACCAGAACGGGTTTTAGGTAAACCTGGAGACCATTGGATCATGTCAGGGGTTGCAATTGGGCTTAGCTCTTTACGCACCCAATTTCTCACCTCTTTAGTTAACTCGTCAGATACCGTTACCCCTTCATTTGGCGTGATATAGACATAGATCCCTTGACCTTTAATGTCGTGTGGATAGCCTACCACAGCCGCCTCAGCAACCGCTTCGTGAGCGACTAACGCACTTTCGATTTCAGCAGTACCGAGGCGGTGACCTGAAACGTTAAGTACATCATCCACGCGACCGGTGATCCAGTAGTAACCGTCTTCATCACGGCGACAACCATCGCCCGTAAAATAAACGCCCGGATAAGCCGAGAAGTACGTTTGTTCAAAACGCTCATGGTCGCCATAAACCGTACGGGCTTGTGAAGGCCAACTATCCAAAATCACCAGATTACCTTCGGTCGCGCCTGTCAGCGTATTACCTTCCGCGTCAAACAGTGCAGGAGCAATACCAAAGAATGGACGGGTCGCAGAGCCCGGCTTAAGTGCAGTAGCGCCAGGTAGTGGCGTGATCATGATGCCGCCCGTTTCGGTTTGCCACCAAGTATCTACGATAGGACAGTCACTATTACCAATTTGCTCGTAATACCAAGACCAAGCCTCCGGATTAATTGGCTCACCGACCGAACCCAAAATACGTAAACTATCACGCTTGGAACTTGCTGTCGGCTCGTCACCTTTTGCCATCAAAGCACGGATCGCGGTAGGCGCAGTATAAAGGATAGTAACGCCATGTTTATCAACGATTTCACCCATGCGACCAGACGTCGGATAGGTCGGCACGCCTTCGAATACAACTTGAGTACAACCATTCACCAGTGGACCATAAGCAATATAACTATGACCTGTGATCCAGCCCACATCCGCGCTACACCAGTAAATATCATCTTCTTGAAGGTCGAATACATACTCATGGGTCATTGATGCATACACTAGGTATCCACCCGTAGTATGCACTACCCCTTTCGGCTGACCGGTAGAGCCCGAGGTATAAAGAATAAAAAGCGGATCTTCCGCATTCATCATTTCAGGTTCACATTTGGCTGGCTTATCAGTCACTAATTCATGCCACCATACATCATGAGCATTCCATTCAACGTCGCCACCTGTTAATTGGTGTACAACCACATGCTCGATAGTGGTGACGCCAGCTTGCGCTACCGCTTCATCAACATTTGCCTTAAGCGGCACACAATTACCACCGCGACGACCTTCATCTGAGGTGATGACCACTTTGGCGCCAGAATCTTTAATACGATCTGCAATAGCAGAAGGTGAAAAGCCCCCAAACACAACGGAGTGGATAGCACCAATTCTTGCACAGGCCTGCATGGCATAAATTGCTTGTGGAGTCATCGGCATGTAGATTGCCACGCGGTCACCCTTTGTAACGCCCAGACTCTTAAGACCATTGGCAAGCTTTGCGACTTCATCATGCAGTTGTTGGTAGGTAATATTTTCTGTTTGTTCGGGGTTATCACCTTCCCAAATCAACGCAACTTTATCGGCGCGCTTTTCGAGGTGTCTATCGATACAGTTATAAGAGGCATTTAGTACGCCGTCTTCATACCATTTAATATTGATATGGCCTTTATCAAATGAGGTATTTTTAACTTTACTATAAGGTTTGAACCAATCTAAACGTTGACCGTGCTCTTTCCAAAACTCTGCGGGGTCATCAATCGACTTTTGATATAGTTCTTGATATTGCTCGTCGTTGATTAATGCTGCGTTCTTGATTTTTTCAGGAACTGGATAAATGCTCTGTGACATAGTCATCTCCATTATATTTAGAGGTCTAGGTCTGCTAGACACGCTTTTCCTAAGGATCACCCAGCCTTGGGTGTTTAAGTATTAGACCTTAGTTGTAGAACAGCTGCAAACGTAAAAGTTTCATACAACTTACCGACTGTACCTAATTCAATCTTTATGATCGCCTTATCCTCCGCTCATTTACTGTATGCCACCTTAGTCTAATAGACCAATAGGTAATTGAGTAAAAACCAACCTTAAACAACAGTTAGTGATGATTAATATGAATATCGGCTGCTGCCAACTGCAAAGCACAGCTATTGAGGAACTGGATTATGACAACGAATAACATTAATAAAAAACTGCTCGCAGTTGCTATCAGTAGCCTCTGCGCTCTCCCTGCCACTGCGGCTGAGATTGGCGATACTAAAGTTAACTATGGTGGTTATATCAAGCTAGATGCCATTTGGAGTGACTTTTCTGACGGCGCGCTGGGTGCGCAAAATATCGGCCGAGACTTTTACGTTCCTGGTACGACTCCTGTTGGGGTTAACTCAGATAGCGATGCTGTGTTTGATATGCACGCTCGCCAATCTCGCTTTAGCTTCGGGACCGATACTAAGCTTGATGATGGCAGCAGTATCAAGACTAAAATCGAGCTAGACTTTATTTCTACATCTGGAGGCAATGAGCGTGTGAGTAACTCCTACTCACCTCGTATTCGCCAAGCCTTTGTGAGCTACAAAGGCTTCTTGTTCGGTCAAGCTTGGTCAAACTTCCAAAATGTTAGCGCGCTACCAGAGACTTTAGACTTCGTTGGCCCAGCTGAAGGCACCGTTTTCGTACGCCAAGCCATGGCTAAATACACCACGGGAAACTGGTCTTTCTCTATTGAAAACCCAGAAAGCACGGTTACCACTGCAGATAGTGGCCGTGTCGTCACTGATGACGCTAGCATGCCTGATTTCACTGCACGTTACACACACAATGCAGGTTGGGGTCATATTGCGGTAGCGGCACTTGCGCGCCAAATAACCTATAAAGTCGGTGGAGCTGATGAGTCTGAAAGCTCATTTGGGGTCAGTGCATCTGGTCGTGTTAATTTTGGCAACAATAACTTGAAGTTTATGCTGACCCAAGGTCAAGGGCTTGGTCGTTATGTAGGACTGAACGTTGCTAATGGTGCGGTATACGACGGTAACTCGTTACATGCAATTGACTCGACGTCGGGCTTTATTGCTTACCAACATAGCTGGAATGATCAGTTCCGCTCAACATTCTTATACTCATTCTTTAATGCTGATAACGAAAGCGATTTGCTGGCGGTAACTGGCGATCCGACAAAATCAAGTATGAGTTACAGCGCAAACCTACTTTATTCACCCGTGAAAAAACTTACCTTTGGTGCTGAATATAAGATGGGTACTCGGGAAACAGAAAGTGGCCTCGAAGGTGATTTAGATAGACTGCAACTTTCAGTGAAGTACGTGTTTTAAGGTTTTGTAATTTTAATAGGCTAGTACCAATTCACTTCCTAACTGCGGCCTATTGGCCGCTTTTTTATTGTTGGTCGCGACATAAAGTCGCTGCTACGGTGTGTTTCTTCGCGATATAAAGTCGCTGCTACAATGTGTTTCTTCGCGATATAAAGTCGTAGCTACAATGTGTTTCTTCGCGACATAAAGTCGCTGCTACGGTGTGTTTCTTGCGGTATGAAAGATCGCGGCTACTCATGGGGTTTCATCGTCTAACGTTGTGACCATATCGCGCCAATAAAAAACCCCGCTGGCTGGCGGGGTTTTACAATCATCTCAAAAGCATCATCTTATTGAGCTTTTGCATCCTTCATATAATCAAAGAACTTGCTATCCGGTGATAACACCATAACGTCATTCTTATCTTTAAAGGTATTTTTATATGCTTCAAGCGAACGAACAAACCCGAAAAACTCAGGGTCTTTATTATATGCTTTAGCGTAAATGTTTGCCGCCGTTGCATCACCTTGACCGCGAACCGCGCGAGCATTACGCTCAGCATCTGCAAGCATTACTGTCACTCGACGATCAACATTAGCACGGATGGTCTCCGCCTTCTCTTGACCCTCAGAACGGTGCTCTTTCGCCACAGCTTGACGCTCCGCACGCATACGCTGGTAGATCGAGTTACTTACTTCGTTAGGTAGGTTAATTTGCTTAACACGGACATCAAGTACTTCAATCCCAAGCTCAGTTGCACTTTCAGACGCTTGAACTAACGCTTCTTCCATTAGCTCGCTACGTTCACCAGATACTATTTCTTTAATAGTACGCGAACCGAAGTTTGTTCTTAGACCGTTGTTCACCTTTTGCTTAAGTAGCGTTTCAGCATACTGTTTATCACCACGCGCACGTAGGTAATAAGCACTAAAATCATTCACGCGCCACTTAACGTAAGAATCCACGATCAAGTCTTTCTTCTCGCTCGTTACAAAGCGATCAGGTTGACCATCAAGTGTTTGGATCCGTGCATCTAATTTACGTACTTGGCTAAAGAAAGGCACTTTCAGGTGAAGGCCAGGTTCATACACCAGAGCATCGCCATTCGCGTCTTTTTGTACCTTGCTAAATAGCAGTACAATTGCTCTTTGACCTTCGTTTACTACAAAGATACCAGAGAACGACATGATCACGGCAGTGACTAATAGAAGTAGACTAAAATTCTTCATATTGATTATCTCCCGTTACCAAATCTGTCGCGATTAAATCTATCACCGCCTGAATTGACAGAGCTATTTTGCTGTTGAGTACCTTCAATCGTTCTACGAAGCTGCTCAATATCGCTCTGATTTGGCAAACGTACTGGTGACGAAGCGTTGTTATGGGATTGCATAATCTTATCAAGTGGTAGATACAGCATGTTATTACCACCTTCAACATCAACCAATACCTTTGAGCTACGGCCCAAAACTTGCTCCATTGTATCAATATATAAGCGTTTACGCGTTACTTCTTTCGCAGCTTGGTATTCTGGTAGTAACTTTTCAAAGCGCTCCACTTCACCTCGAGATTCAAGGATTATACGCTCGCGATAAGCTTCTGCTTCTTGCGTCATACGAGTCACTTGACCACGCGCACGCGGTTCAATTTCTTTCGCATAAGCTTCTGCTTCACGAATGAAACGCTCTTCATCTTCTTGTGCAGCAATCGCATCATCAAATGCGTCTTTTACTTCTGAAGGAGGACGCGAGTCCTTAAAGTTAACGTCTGTAACAATCAAACCAAGATTGTATGGTTCGATAATACTGTTTAGCTCTTCCCAAGTGCGCTGACGAACCACTTCACGACCCGTAGTTAACACTTGGTCCATGCGAGAATGGCCCACAACGTAACGTAGAGCACTGTCTAGCGCTTGTTGTAAGCTGTGATCAGCATCGGTCACACTGAAACGATAAAGCGTTGGATCTACAACACGATATTGCACTTCAAACTCAACACTCACGACGTTTTCGTCTTCCGTAAGCATAAAGCCTGAAGCCGACAATGAACGCACCGCTTCAATATCTACAGGAATAACACGCTCGATGAACGTGGCTTTCCAGCGCAGACCCGGCTCAGCAATACGGTCAAATTTACCAAATTGCAACACGATACCGCGCTCAGCTTCTTTTACCGTGTAAATACCACTTAGTGCCCATACGATGGCTGCGATAATAAGTATAAAGACAAAACCAGCACCGCCTAATCCGCCATTACCACCTTTCCCCGGCTTACCGCCGAAAATACCGCCGAATTTATTACCAAATTTACGGAATACTTCATCTAGATCAGGTGGGCCTTGATCCCGCCCCCCGCGGTTTTTCCACGGATCGTTATCATTGCCATTATTACCCGGTTCGTTCCAGGCCATAGCTATACTCCATTGTTATTTAAATGAATTAGGTTAAATCTAACAAAATTCGAGCGACTCTCATATAAAAATACGCTCGAAATTGACGATTTTTAACTACCAACAACCAAATCATTGAGATTTCGCCCGAATTCCTTATTGAGCTTTTCCCATTCGATTTTTGGCATTCTTACAGAAACAAGCCAGTTGCCTTGCTCGTCGTAGCCTTTTTCATCCACGGCATTAAGCTCAAATAGTGCACCTCGTAAGCGCCCAAGCGCAGGAGGTACGGCAAGCTCAGCTGTGAAAACGGTTTTTGCCAACAACTCTTTAACGGCGTCGAATAACAACGAAATCCCTTCTCCAGAGTGGGCACTTAACCACACTCTGATCGGTTTTCCTTCATCGTCCCTATCTATTCTAGGCGCAACTTCGTCCATTAGATCAATTTTGTTGTAGACTAAAAGTTGAGGAATGTCATTGGCTTCAATTTCCTCTAGAACCAATTGTACCTGTTCTATATTTTCTTTTCTTCTCGGATCTGCAACATCGATGACATGAAGCTGTAAATCCGCCTCACGAGTCTCTGTTAAAGTCGCCTTAAATGCTGCTACCAAGTCATGAGGTAAATGACGAATAAAACCTACTGTATCTGCTAAGATAACGGGGCCAACATCATCGATTTCGATCTTTCTTAGCGTAGGATCAAGCGTTGCGAACAATTGGTCCGCAGCATATACATCCGCATCCGTAATTTTGTTAAACAGCGTCGATTTACCCGCATTGGTGTAGCCTACCAGAGAAACAGTTGGGATCTCGTTACGACTACGCGCTCGACGCCCTTGCTCACGCACAACGGCTACCTTGTCTAATCGTTTACGAATACTCTTAATTCGCTCTCTTAGTAACCGTCTATCGGTTTCTAATTGGGTTTCACCAGGACCACGTAAGCCGATCCCCCCTTTTTGCCTTTCTAAGTGCGTCCATCCTCGAATTAAGCGCGTAGAGATATGCCTTAGCTGAGCAAGCTCAACCTGCAATTTTCCTTCGTGGGTACGGGCTCTTTGCGCGAAAATATCTAAGATCAGCGTTGTCCTATCTAACACTCGGCACTTACAAACGCGTTCTAAATTGCGCTCTTGTGAGGGGCTGAGTTGGTGGTTAAATATGATGACATCTGCGTTGTGGATGTTGACAATCTCGGCAATTTCTTCAGCTTTACCCGTTCCGACAAACAACTTTGCATGTGGTGCTTGACGGCTGCCTTGCACAACCGCCACACTACTAACACCAGCAGAAGAAACTAGCATTTCCAATTCACGTAGATCTTCGCGATCTCCTTCGTGAGGAAATTCTATATGAACCAAGACTGCCTGTTCGCCGGCTTCATAACGGTCAAACAAGCATTAAGCTCCTACTAATAAGAATTAATAATTACCTTCTTCACCTTGGTCGCCCGCTTCACTTCCGGTTGCATTTTGGAAGTTAACCGCACGAGCTGGAACCACAGTGGAGATGGCGTGTTTGTAAACCATTTGGTTTACTGTGTTTTCAAGCAAAATCACAAATTGGTCAAATGACTGGATCTTGCCCTGTAATTTAATGCCATTCACTAAAAAAATTGAGACAGGAATGCGCTCACGACGCAAGACATTCAAAAATGGGTCTTGTAAAGATTGGCCTTTTGCCATTTTCTTATCCTTCGTTTTAGGTGTTATTATGTCAGGTCGTTGATTTAATCAGAACACGCTGATTTAACAACTACTATTAGCTTAGCGAAGTTAGAACACGTTGCAAGTTTTCTTGACTATCGGTGTCAAGCCAAGTCACATCTTGCCACCCCCTCAGCCAAGTTAATTGCCGCTTCGCCAGTTGTCTGGTCGCTGCGACGCCTTTGAAAACCATTTCGTTATAATCGCACTCGCCAGCTAAATACTCCCACATTTGCCGATATCCGACACAGCGAATAGAAGGCAAATCAGGGTGTAAATCTTTACGTTGATATAAGGCCAAAACTTCATTTTTAAAGCCTTCATCCAACATTATTTCAAATCTTTTCTCTATACGTTCATGTAAGACTTTTCGGTCACTTGGTGCAATCGCAAATTGATGAAATTGATACGGCAATGCATCCTGTTTGCTTTGCTGCAATTGAGTCATCGTTTTACCACTAATGCGATAAACTTCCAAAGCACGGTTGATACGTTGCGAATCGTTTTCGCTGATTTTAGCCGCAGCTTCTGAGTCAATCTCTTTTAACTGTTGATGCAGCGCAGGCCAACCCTTTTGTTCGGCTTCGCGCTCCAATACCGCTCTGATTTCAGCATCAGCCTCTGGTAATGGCGACAGGCCTTCAATCAAGCCTTTAAAGTACATCATCGTGCCACCCACTAAAATTGGCACCTTGCCACGCTGATGAAAATCGTCAATTAGTTTAATAGCATCAGCACGAAACTCAGCAACCGAATAGCTTTGTGCTGGATCAATAATATCAATTAGGTGATGTGGTGCCTGTGCTTGCTCTTGTGCGCTCGGCTTTGCCGTACCGATATCCATCCCTTTGTACACTAACGCCGAGTCTACACTGATGATTTCGGTATTTAACGCTTGGCATAACTCTATGGCCAATGCGGTTTTGCCCGCTGCTGTCGGTCCCATTAGGGTAATGACAGGTAACTTGTTCACATCTAACCTACTAATAAACTGCACTAATCTCGTATTATAGCTGATAGTACATGGTAATTAATACCTACTTAGGCACGAATTACTGCGAACTTAAAAAACTGACCAACTTCTGGGCATCAATTGTAACCGCACTTTTATGAATACGAGCCAAACATGAGGCTTTTGAAAGTAATTTTTCTTTAACTAAATCAAAATGCTGGCTATCGAAATAGCTACTGGGTGTTGAGACTTCTAGCCACTGTAACCAATCTTGGAGTTCAGCATCTGAGCTTGGTTCCATCATCTGCTTAGAAATTTCACCAACATCTATGCTATAGAGCGACACTGGCAACTTTTTAACTAAAATATGACCATCAAAAATTTCAATCGCAAACCCTAAAATTGCCAACCAAGTTTCACGCTGCTGCAATGCTTCCAGTGCGGCTTTATCTAACTTGATGCGCACGGGTAACAACAACGCTTTGCCTTGCAATGTGCCATCTTGCTCAATTTGCATTTGCCAATATGGCAACAGCCCCTGCCTACAATCACCAAACAACAAATGATTGTCTTGCTCAAGTATGACTTTACCTTGTGGTAACAGCATCCAGCTAGATTTACTAGCGGATATCGGGACGCTACTTACTTCACTTGACGGTAATGCAGCTTCTTCAATTTGATCGAAGTGCTGCATCTGTTGATGTGATAGCCCTTGATAGAGCTGGTTTACATTCACCTGTTTTTTGCCACCACCTGTTGCACCGCCATAATTACTTCGGCCACTACTTGAAGCTGCTCTTGATGCCTCAGAGCGCTCGCCGAAGGCACTTGGAGCCGAATAGGTCTGTGCTTGCGTTTCGGGCTGTAAGGTTGAACGGTAACTTTGATGATAGGTTTCATCTACCTGTTCTTGAGGCGCAAATAATGGCGATGCGATATCAGGTGCTTGAGTCTCGGTCTCGCTTGCACAAGGTAAATCAATTTGCTCCGTCGCGACCTGCTTTATTGCTTGTACAATAAAGTCGTGAACCAAGCGCGCTTGATGAAAGCGAACTTCGTGTTTCGCGGGATGGACATTAACGTCAACTTGTCTCGGGTCTAATTCAAGATATATGACAAAACCGGGAAGCTCTTCATGCCCGATTGATTCATCAAATGCTTGGCGAATCGCATGCAAGATGAGCTTATCTCGCATCATACGACCGTTTACGTAGGTATATTGTGTGCCGTTGTTGACCCCCGCAGGTAACACCCAACCGAATAACCTTAGTCCCTCATGCCCTGAGTCGATAAAGCTTGCTTGCTGTAAGAATGCTTTACCACCAACTTGCGCAACTCGCTCAACACCTTTTTCAATAGTGCGTGGGCGATATTGGCGAACCACCTTTTGGTTATGAGTGAGCGTGATGGCAACATCAAAACGACTCAATGCAATGCGCTTAACCAGTTCATCAATATGACTAAACTCGGTTTTTTCGGTGCGTAAAAATTTCCTGCGCGCTGGCGTGTTGAAAAACAGATCTTTGACTTCAATCGTGGTACCGTCTGGGTGCGCGGTAGGTTGAACCTGCACAGCCATATCTCGCCCTTCGGCGAAAGCTTGCCAAGCTGTCTCTTGTGCTTGGGGCTTAGAGCTCAGAGTCAGTCGCGATACTGAACTGATGGATGCCAGCGCCTCACCTCGAAAGCCAAGCGAAGCAATACACTCCAGATCATCTAAACTTTTCAGTTTACTTGTCGCGTGGCGAGACAATGCCAACATCAGCTCGTCTTTAACAATACCGATACCGTTATCACGGATCCGAATAAGCTTGTGTCCTCCACGCTCAATGTCTATTTGAATGCGCGTCGCACCTGCATCAATACTGTTTTCCACCAGCTCTTTCACGACGGATGCTGGCCGCTCCACCACCTCACCGGCAGCGATTTGGTTGGCTAACCGAGCTGGAAGTATTTCTATCGTCATCATTTACGCTTTTGGAATAGTTAAGACTTGCCCAATAAACAAGGTATTGTTTTTCAGGTTATTTGCTTTTTTCAATTCACTGACCGTAATGCCATAACGGCTAGCCAGCACACTCAATGATTCGCCACTTTTTACTTTATGCGTCACCGGCTTGATGGATTGCATACGCGCAAAGAGCGAATTATCCGGTGGATTTTTCTCATAATAGCCTTTTATCGAACTAAAAATAGCCCGAGCTAAACGCTCTTGATAATGCGGAGACATTAATAGCTTTTCTTCTTTGGGGTTTGAAATAAACCCGGTTTCCACCAGAATCGAAGGTATATCTGGTGATTTTAGTACCCCAAAGTTTGCAGCTTGCGGTCTGCTTTTGTGCATTTTTGCCACTTTTTTCAGCTCTTTGACGACTTCTTCTGCGACCTGAAACCCGGTTTTCATCGAATGTTCCATCGACATATCAAGTAACGCTTTGGCTAAATATTTTTCGTTGGCCGTATCTTTAATTAAATCGGCAGCCCCTCCCAATAATTGTGAGTGTTTTTCTTTGTCTTCTAGCCACTTACCTATTTCAGAATTCGCTCTGCGTAGTGATAACACCCAGACCGACGCTCCGCGTGGTTGAGGGCTGGTGAAGGCATCTGCGTGAATAGATACAAAGAAATCCGCTTTTCTTTCGCGCGCTCTTGCAGTTCTCGTATTCAACTTGAGGTAATAATCGCCAGTACGAATAAGCTTTGCGCTCATCCCCGGCTGGCTATCTACTAAGCGTGCTAAACGCTTCGCAATTTGAATGGTTACGAGCTTTTCATAAGTACCTGAAGGTCCAATAGAACCCGGATCTTCACCGCCATGACCGGCATCGATGGCGATGACAATATCTCTGTCTTGCGCGAGTGTTTTTCGTGGTGTGGCAGTTTTTGTATCGTCATAAGCACTCATCTGCTTACCATACAAATCAACGACTAAGCGGTTTTTATACGGACCGGTTGGTGCTAACGCAAAGATTTTTGGCGTAGCGCTGCGACTTAGCTCCACAACAATCCGTGCAGAATTGCTGTTTTTCGGTTTGCTGTGGCGCACCTTGTTTACAACTCGATGTTCGTCAGGAATACTCGGAAAGTCTTTTTGTTGCTTGGTGTTTTCAAGATCGATCACCAAGCGCAGTGGATTTTTCAGCACAAAATAGCTGTAATCCGGCTTATCGCTCATATCAAAAACAATACGAGTGCTTTCTGGGGAGGGCCAAACACGCACACTTTCGATGGCGTTTTGGGCGATGCTCTGCATGCTCGTTAAGAGCATGCAGATAAAAATGAAAATATAACTAATAGTCGGCTGATTACGCATAATCTTGTAATTGTTTTAATAGTGCCTCGCCGCGGCTAGACTTGGCCTCAAGTGTAATTTGACGGCCATCACCAGCATACTGCATTGTGACGTCTATATCTGGGTTTGGAATAAAGCCTTCACCTTTTTCAGGCCACTCAACAACACAGATAGCATTACTTGCAAAGTAATCCCGGATCCCCATGTATTCGAGCTCTTCAGGCGAACCTAATCGATATAAATCAAAATGATATATTGAGACATCATCCAGTTCATAAGGTTCAACTAAGGTATAAGTTGGACTTTTTACCTTACCTGAATGACCAAGGCTTTGCACGATCCCGCGAGTGAGCGTGGTTTTACCTGCGCCTAAATCACCGTGTAAAAATAGTACCGCACCTTGACGAATAACATTGGCAATTTTATTACCCATGGCAACTGTTGCTGGCTCATCAGCCAAATCGAATTTCATATGACCTGTCGTCACCCTAAAATACCTCGAATATGTTCGAATAAATCCCCGGCCAACATACCTTTTTCGCCGTCATGGGCGGCCTGCTCGGCAGCTAAACCATGAATATACACGGCTAGGTTTGTTGCAGCAAATGCTTCCATCCCTTGGGCAATTAAACCGCCTATGATACCAGATAAAACATCGCCCATCCCAGCACTCGCCATTCCTGCACAGCCTGAACGATTAATATTTATCCGCTCACCTTCAGATATCAAACTGCCCGGCCCTTTTAGTACCGTAACGGCGCCATATTCATGGCTAATTTTTTTAGCCACCGCGAAACGGTCATGTTCATTTAGCGGTGTCTCTAAGTGGTTCAATAACCGCCTTGCTTCACCTAGGTGAGGCGTTAATACCCAGTTTGATTTTTGCCTCGGTGCATGCGCTAAACAATTGAGCCCATCAGCATCCACAACCATCGGTAATTCAGTTGCCATCGCATGGTTAAAAAGTGTTTTGGCCCAAGCGTCTTGACCAAGCCCGGGACCAAGCACTATCACACTGGCTTTTTTTATCAGTGGCAATAACTCATTCGCACTCTCAACACCGTGCACCATTAATTCAAAACGCCCCTGTAAGACGCTTGCAATATTATCAGGATGAGTAGCGACCGATACAAGGCCAGCTCCTGCACGCAGAGTGGCTTCTGCCGCCAATCGAATTGCTCCAGCCATACCACGATTACCACCAATAAGTAACACATGACCATGTGCATTTTTATAGCTATCTGGTGCTCGCTGCGGCCTTGCTGCCATGAACGTTTGATGATTTAAGTAATTAGATGTTGGCGTTACTAGGGTTTTGAATGCTTCACCAACATCCAAGTCGGATAACAATAGCGCCCCCACAAAACGCTTTGCCGAGCCGCTAAGTAAGCCCTGTTTTAACGCGATAAAGGTGACGGTTTCGGTAGCCAAAAATGCACTAGGTGCAACTTCTCCTGTTGTGGCATTTACACCGCTCGGTACATCAAGTGCCAATCTAGTAACCGGCAGTTTATTCATTTTGTCAAAACAAAGGCAAACATGGTCAGGCAGCTCACCTCTAAAACCGGTGCCGAACACACCATCAACCACCACCGTAAACTGACTTAACTTTACCTCGTTCAACGAAAAAACCAATGCGCCTTGATATTGAGAAAATGCCTGCTGCGCATCGCCCGTTAAGCTTTCGGGTGCAAATAACGCGAGTACGGTGACGGAAAATCCGGCCTGCTGACATAATTGAGCGACGACAAAACCGTCTCCCGCGTTATTGCCTTTACCTGTGATAATTAAGATATGGCTGGATTTGGGCTGGCTGTTTTCAATAAAGCGAAATGCAGCGGCCCCAGCTCGTTGCATTAAGGTACTTAGATCTGTGCCTGATAACTTTGCGGCTTTTGCTTCATATTGCTGCACTTGTTGGGCTGAATAAGCAAATTGTGGTAAATTGTCCGTGTATTCATTAGCCATTATTTCTTCCCGTGACGACCGATAATATCAATTATAGTGAACTTGCAGCACAAATTAAGCAATGGGGCCAAGAACTTGGCTTTGCAGAAGTCGGTATAACCGACATTGATTTACGCGAGCATGAAGCGCAACTTCAGCGCTGGTTAGACGCAGGCTATCATGGTGAAATGGCGTATATGGCGGCGCATGGAATGAAGCGTGCCCGCCCCGCAGAACTGGTTCCTGGCACTCAACGTATTATTTCGGTGAAAATGAATTACCTGCCACCCGATGCCAGCTTTGCCAGAGCACTTGGTAATAAAACCACCGCCTATATCTCTCGTTATGCATTAGGTCGAGACTATCATAAGGTAATGCGCAACAAGCTAAAGCAGCTCGGACAAAAGATTGAGCAAGAAGTCGGTACGTTAGGGTTTCGCCCTTTTGTCGACTCAGCCCCAGTACTAGAGAGACAAATTGCAGAAAAAGCAGGCCTTGGCTGGCGTGGAAAGAACAGTTTAGTGATTAATAAGCAGGCGGGCTCTTGGTTTTTCTTGGGTGAGCTGTTTGTTGATATTCCTCTTCCTATTGATAAACCAAACCAAGAAGAAGGTTGCGGCCGTTGTACCGCCTGCCTAACTTTATGCCCTACCGGCGCTATCGTTGAACCTTATGTCGTTGATGCGAGACGCTGTATTTCTTATCTCACTATAGAGCTTCAAGGCGCTATTCCAGAGGAATTTAGAGAAAAAATGGGCAATCGGATATACGGTTGTGATGATTGCCAGTTAGTTTGTCCATGGAATCGCTATGGTCAAATAACGGAAGAAGCCGACTTTTTGCCGCGAACTCAACTGAAAGATCAGCAATTGTTGAGCTTATTTGCTTGGGATGAAGCAACATTTTTGAAAAACACCGAAGGCAGCCCCATTCGCCGGATTGGACATGAACGTTGGCTACGAAACTTAGCCGTTGGCCTTGGCAATGCACAATACGATGAAGCAATCGTTATAGCACTGGAAGATAAGCGTCAAAGTGCCACTCCCCTTGTTATTGAGCATATCGACTGGGCGCTGGAGCAACAAAGACAAAAGTCAGACCAACATGAACGCAAAAAAGCAAGGCTGATCCGCATTATTGAAAAGGGCTTGCCACGAGACGCTTAGCAGGTTTGTCGCGCTAAAGCGCGACCTACGGCAGTATTGGAAGTAGGGTTGCTATTCTGAGCGTCGTGAGAGTAGTTTTAAGTCTTCTTCAATATCATGGAAAGCGGTTTTCACTTCTCGCACACTTTCTTCCCGTGCGACTGAGCTTTGAATCGCTTTATCGACGTTTTGATAGATAAACATCTCCTGATCTTCGTCTAGGCCCATTGTCGGAATGCGCTCTTCAAATAACTCTTGTAATGAGCGGAACACTTTTTCGTTTTCTTGACGATTTTTATCAAGCAGCGACACCATGCTGTTAAACTTACCTTGCACCATTTTTATCGCTTCTTCCAGGTCCTCGTGTTGCTGTACCAGCTTGCGTTTAGTGGAAATGGCAATTAACTGTTGCTCCGTTACACTGGCAATAAAACAGATATGATCCCGCAATCTACCGTGTTTATCTGGATCGTCTCCCGGCATATTGAGGATCAAAATACTCAAAAATGGATAGTTAACCAATATGCGGTTAGTAAATTCATGTAATCGCCCTTTGGTGTGTAAGATCTCAAATAATTCAATGACGATAGGTGAGCAAATTCCCGTAGTTGCAAAGTGATGCTTTTGTCCCTCAAGCCGAACCTCGACATTACAATTAAGTCCCAGTCCCTTTAAACATTGACATAAAGCTTCCGCCAGTCGCGGGATTGTTTCTATTTCACCTATTTGCTCGATGTAGGTAACGATTTGCCCCATTTCACTGCTATTAGCCATGGCGCTAAATGCTGTGGAGGTTGCATCTTCAATTTGCTGAGCCAGAATATCTTTTTCTAGTAGCATTTGGTTCAAGTGCGTGAGCTTGGCTTTTAACTCACCTTGGCCAAACGGCTTAACAATATAATCTTCCGCCCCCACTGAGTAGCCTTCCATGCGCTCTTCAACAGAGCCCCTTGCCGACACAAACATAACGATAATATGCTGTGTGTTTGGATTGGCTTTAATCGCCTTACATACCTCATAACCGCTCATTTTTGGCATGCTCACATCAAGTAAAATTACTTGAGGATCAAAGTCTTCGACTACTGCTAGACATTCATGACCGCTTCCAACGGTTTTTAACTCAAAGTCTAAGTCTTCTAAAATCTCTTCAATGATTTCTAGATTAAATGGTTCGTCGTCAACTGCTAAGATTCTGCGTAAAGCCATAAATGAATATCCTTCGTCGGTTCACAATGAGAAAGGCACTACGGGAAAATAAGGTAATTCAAGGCCAGTGCCTCAATAGCTCCCAATCAGATTGTATTAGTACAAGCTCTATTATTATTTATAGACGCTTACTCAACGCCTTTCCAATTACAACCATTACACCGCATTACTCTCAAGATGCTCTGTTAAAGGCAGACTCACATTGATACATGCACCGCCCTCGGGATTATTTTCGGCGTAAATCTGCCCTTTATGCAGTAAAATAAACTCCTTACAAATAGCAAGACCTAAACCCGTGCCGCCGGCACCACTGTCTGTTTTACTGCTTTGCACAAACTTGGCAAAAATCTGTTCCAATTCGTCATCCGGAATACCAACCCCTTGATCGGCAATCTTGATATGAATATCTTGATCTTTACAGCTTAACAGTACACTCACCTCACTACCTTCAGGGCTAAACTTGAGCGCATTGCCCAATAAGTTTCTGATCACTTGATTCATTTGCTCCGGATCGCAAAAGGTCATCACGCCTTGAGCGGGCTTTTCAAAGCGGATTTTTATCTTTTTCTCAAGCGCAGTGCCTGATACATCTTCAATACCGCTTTGGATCACATTAACTAGATTGTGAAAGCTTGGATTAAATGGAAAGCGACCTGCGTCTAACTTTGATAAATCAAGCAGATTGTTAAGCAGTACCAATAGACGCTCACCACTGGTTTCGATACGAGATAAATACTTTTTGAGCTTATCCTCTGGCACTTCAGGAGCCGTTAGCTTATCTAAACCGAAACGAGCAAAACTTAATATAGAGTGCATTGGTGTGCGAAGCTCATGAGACATATTGGCTAGAAATTCAGATTTAGATAGGTTGGCCGCTTCTGCCGCTTCTTTGGCTTTTTGTAACTGTGCCGTTCGAGCTTGCACTTCAAACTCTAGTAACTCTTTGGTTTCTTCTAGCACTTCTTGTTGCTCTTTAAGCTTTGAGACATTTTTAAAAATGACCGCAAATGCCATATCACCGTGATGATCGATTTCGTTAAACGTTCCCATCAAAGGAATGCTGCGCTCACCCGCTTTTGGCAGACTCAGCTCACAGTTAAAATGCTTTAACATACCAACATGCTTCATCAAATCACGTAATTGCGACACGGATATTTCATCAAATAGCTCAAAAATAGAGAGTGGCTGTAATTCTTCTTCCGTCAGCTCAAACAATTCGCAACACGCGTCATTTGCTTCAATAATATGGCCCTGGCGGTTGAACAGCATAATCGGATCCGGGGTATGTTTATAAATCACGCGCAGCAGACTGTCGCGTTCAATCAAGGCATCGACTGTATCCTGTAGGCGCTCAACTAACTCTTGGTTATGGCGTCTTAAGAGCTCTGTTTGCCATAATTTATGTAGACTTTGTAATAAATCGCTCTCATCAAACGGTTTAATCAGAATGTCTTCAACCCCTTGACGCACGGCTTCTAACATATCCACTTGATTAACCCGAGAAGTCATCAATAAGCAGCGGCAATTGTGGTGCACTTGACGAACTTTATTAAACACATCTAAGCCAGTGTCTTTTTCTAGGTTAAAGTCACAAATAAGGAGGTCAACAGGATGTCGCTCGGCAACTTGCATCGCTTCATCAAGCGTCGTCGCGGTCGTCACCGCAAGCTGTGCTCCGCGTAGGCCGTTAGCTAAGGTCTCTAGGCGAGGCGTATGATGGTCAACCAGCAACACTTTGGGCAGCACTAAGGTATTAGTAGAACCAATTTCCAGTAGGCGTTCAAGTAAGCCAGTAATATCTTTATTGGCAAAGAAGGGGTAGATAACAATGCCATTTGGCAAGGCGCGGTTGATTTCACTGAAAGATTTTAAGTGCTCGGCATTATCGGGTTTAGGTGCCAGCAATACTAACTTATCATGATTCCTCAGTTGATATAACGCTTGGAGCTTACTGGCGGGCACCCCATGAGCAATAACAACAACATCGAATTTATCAAAATCGAGATTTGCTTCCAGACTCCGGTAATGCACATGCTCTACCTCGCCACCGAGTAACTCAAATAATACCTTTACTCGCATCGCTTGCACACTGCTGCTGTCAATAATCAGCACTCGATTCGTCATAACCAGATCCTTTACCGATAATTCTGAGATCCAGTTTAGTAGAAGAATCACAAGACGCTAAAAAATAGCACTATTTTGATATGTTTGACGCCGCGGTCTAATTCACGCAGCGAAAAAAATTCAAACAGCAAAGAGCAACGGCGTATAAAGCTATGCGAGAGATTTGCCCAAAATCGTCAAGCTATAGTGATTACCATCCATGACCGCGACGTTGGGTAATTCTCCCCACTTTTTATAACCGTGTTTTTCAAACAAGCGGATACTGGGGAGATTATGAGAAAAAATAAAGCCAAGTAACGTTGTAATAAACAGGGTCGGCGCTTGCTGCTCTGCAAAATCCATGAGTTTACTACCTAACCCTTGGCCTTGTGCGGCTTTTGCAAGATAGATACTCACTTCAGCCGTACCATCGTAGGCAGGACGTCCATAAAAACTGCTAAAGCTTATCCACGCTATCACCTTTTCCGCCAGCTCTACCACATAAATTGGGCGATTTTGCGTATGTGCGGCGAACCAACTTTGCTTTTGTGCTACGCTTACGGGCTCCGTATCCGCTGTGACTTGGCGGCTCGGTATCGTTTCGTTGTAAATGGCAACTATGGCGCAAAGGTCATGCGGTTTAGCGAGTCTAATATTCATGAAAGCTGATCAAGGTAACGAATATTTTCGTATCATAAGAGATAACATAAATAAAAGGAAAGCACTGATGATAAAAAGTCTTTCGATTCTGAGCTTAGCGCTCGGTTTCCTAATCTCGAGTAACGCGTATGCAAAGACATCCAGCTGTGATGATTTTACCAATGTTGAGCTGCGAAAACTGCGTTCTGATGACTCACTTAATCTATGTGAATTTAAAGACAAACCGCTTCTCATCGTAAATACAGCCAGTAACTGTGGATTTACAGGTCAGTTTGAAGGGCTTGAGCAACTACATCAAAAATATCAAGATAAAGGCCTTGTTGTACTTGGTTTTCCCTCAGATGACTTTTTCCAAGAAGAAGACGACGAAAAGGAAACTGCAAAAGTATGCTTTATCAATTACGGTGTAACCTTCAATATGTTTGCTACATCGGAAGTTCGAGGCTCGGATGCTAACCCCATTTTCCAACATTTAAACGAAGTAACAAGTTCTCCAAATTGGAATTTTTACAAATACTTAGTGTCAGCCGATCGGAAGACAATCAAGCGATTTAACAGTCGCACTAAACCTATGTCTGACGAGCTCACTAGCGAAATTGAAAAACTCTTGCCTAGATAAGCTGATTTTTTAACGTACCTAGATTAGAATAAAGTATGAATAATAAATAATCATCGGAGAAATTATGGCAATCGCTAGTGCAAGACACATCCTAGTAGATAGTGAAGCGCAATGCATGGAGCTCAAAGAACGCATTGCAGCAGGGGAAGATTTCGCAGAAATCGCAAAGCAGTACTCCAATTGCCCGTCGGGCCAAGATGGTGGTGCGCTAGGTGAGTTCGGACCAGGCATGATGGTGCCTGAATTCGATAAAGTGGTTTTTTCAGCCCCAATCAATCAAGTACAAGGGCCAGTGCAAACGCAGTTTGGTTTTCACTTGCTTGAGGTAACCAGTCGTAGCGATTAATTCGCTTGCGAAAAGTTAATCACTTCGCCATCATTCCTTAATACCAACTCGCTACATTTACTGAATGAGCGAAAAGATACTTAGTTGAAGGAATGATGGCATGAAACTTATCGGTTCGAACACCAGTCCATACGCCCGTCGAATTAGAATGTGGGCCGCGGCTAAACAGCTCCCAATGAGCTACCAGCATATAGATATATTTTCCGAAGCAGGTCATGACGAACTTATTCGCCATAATCCTGCCCGTAAGATCCCATTTTTAATTGACGATGCACAACTTATTTGTGATTCCAATCTGATTGTTCGCTATCTCCGTGAAAAACATCAACTTCCATTTCCCAGTTGGGATCAAGAAAATTGGCTGATCCTTATCAATGCCTGTAATGATTCTTTGGTAGAACTGTTACTTAGCAAGCGCTCAGGTTTTGATATTGAACAAGATAAACTATTTTTTCATCTACAGCGGGAACGAATTGGTCATACCCTGCACTATCTCAATGAAGAGTGTGTGACAGAAGAGTTTTTACACTGTGATTATCTCCAAATCAGTTTATACTGCCTTATTGATTGGGTTCTATTTAGAGAGCTCGTCGACCTGAGCGATTACACCAACCTAATGGCATTTCATGGCCGTTGGCAAAGCCAAGCAATCGCCCAGCAAACTGATCCACGAAATTGAGAACACCTATGATGAATGAAGAAGAAATTGGCTCAGAAGTCAGTGAGTTTATTGAGCAAGTAAAAAATACTGAAAGCGTTTGGGCACTTAGCTCTGATGACGGTGGCATGGTTGTGGTTGACTCTAACCAGTTTGACGAGACAGATGTGTTATTGCTGTGGGATAGTGAAGAAAAAGCGCAAGCGCAATGTCGCGACGAGTGGAGTGAGTTTTCACCGATGAGTATTGATGTTGAAAGTTTTCTTGACGAATGGGTACTCGACCTAAAAGAAGATGATGCACTCGTTGGTCTAAACTGGAATGATGACAACGTTTGTGTTGAAATCGAGCCCGTTGGTCTTGCTAGACTACTTGTCGATATCGAATAAAAGCACACCGCATCAAAGTGGCGCTTATCCTTCGTGAGTGCCGCTATTCACCCGGCCTTGACACCAAAGCAATTAAAGTCCCTTCAATGGCTCTTACATAAGCTTGTGTTACTCTGCCCTTTTGGTTTGGTGAGCTTAATGGCTCAGCCCCAGCGGCTACCGCCTTATCATAGCATTCAGGGACATTTTCACAGCTGATGGTAATTTCAAACCCAAGTGCAGGCTGTTTAGGATGGCAACGAATATAGTCTTGCCTAAACTGTGATTGGGCTAATGGGTGACTGGCAAAGGCGAGTTTCACTTCTCCTGTGTCTAACTCACCATAATCCCCTTCATCGGTCATATCAAAAGTGCTCAAGCCAAATGCTTGATAGTAAAAATCCAGCACTTCCTCAACACTTTCTACATAAATCACCGTTTTAGCAAACACCTAAGCCTCACTATCAATAAAACCTAATGTAACTATATATAACTTAAGCACAAATGTTGGGCAAGGTAAAACAAAGCGAGAGAGTTCAGGGTTAAAGTTAAATATAGTCGAATGTGGAAAAGGAGTTGATTGGATAGATATGGAACTTATGTTCAGCTCGACACACCCACCAGATAGTGTCGAGCTATAATTCCCGCAAAAAGCCTTACGACTTATTGCGGTTTTCTTTTGCGAATGCGCGAAGCTTACGCTTTTGTGAGAGCGTCATTTTGTTTGAACGACCAGCGTAAGGGTTATCACCTTCGCGGAATTCAATCTTAATCGGCGTACCCATTACGTTAAGCGCTTTACGATAGTAGTTCATCAAATAGCGCTTATAGCTATCTGGCAGTTCATGCACCATATTGCCGTGGATAACAATACGCGGCGGGTTATAACCACCTGCGTGTGCGTACTTAAGCTTCACACGGCGCCCACGAACCAGTGGTGGCTGGTGATCCGCCTGAGCCATATCCATAATACGACGTAACATTGCCGTACTTACTCGCTTAGTCGCTGATTCATAAGCTTCGTCAATCGACTCAAACAAGTGACCAACACCTGTACCATGTAATGCGCTAATAAAGTGCAAACGAGCAAAATCAACAAAGCCCAAGCGTCTGTCTAGCTCAGTTTTGATACGCTCTTTGACATAGTCATCAAGACCATCCCATTTGTTTACCGCAATAACCAACGAGCGACCCGCATTTAGTGCAAAACCAAGTAGACTCAAGTCTTGATCTGAGATCCCCTCGCGCGCGTCTACAACGAGCAATACCACGTTGGCATCTTCAATCGCTTGCAGGGTTTTGATAACCGAGAATTTCTCTACGACATCGCTGACTTTCTTACGCTTACGTACACCGGCGGTGTCGATTAACACATATTCTTTATCATTGCGCGTCATTGGAATGTAAATTGAATCGCGTGTTGTACCCGGCATATCGTAAACGATAACGCGGTCTTCACCTAAAATACGGTTAGTTAGTGTTGACTTACCTACATTTGGACGACCGATAATCGCGAGTTTAACAGGCTTGTCTTCAAAACCCGTTTTGCCGTCTTCGGCTTCTTCACCTTCAAGGTAAAGCTCGGCGATATCTTCATCATCATGCTCAAGCTCTTCATCTTGAGCCGTAAGTTCAGCGATAATCGGTTGTAGCGTCAACTCTAATAATTGAGTAACACCACGACCATGCGCAGCGGCGATCTGTTGAACATCACCGAGCGCCAGCTGGTAAAACTCAGCACAGTTGGAGTCAGCATCAATGCCATCCGTTTTATTGGCGACAACAAAGCAATTCTTCTGTTGTTTACGAAGGTGCTGCGCGATAGCTTGATCAGCAACCGTCATACCTGCGCGCGCATCCACCAAAAATAGCACAATATCCGCTTCTTCAATTGCAAGCAGCGACTGCTCAGCCATTTCAGTTTCAATGCCTTCTTCAGAGCCATCGATACCACCCGTGTCCACCACAATAAACTCGTAGCCTTCATAGTTTGCTTGGCCGTATTTACGGTCGCGAGTCAGACCCGGAAAGTCAGCAACTAACGCGTCACGAGTACGTGTCAAACGATTAAACAGTGTGGATTTACCCACATTAGGTCGCCCAACCAGAGCGATCACAGGAAGCATAGACTACCTCTTTTATAAACAACAAAAGGCTTCGCAAAAGCGAAGCCCCATAAAAAATCTAAAAATTCAGAAAGTTACTGCGGAATTTGAACTGCGCTAAGTTCACCATCACGCGTGTAAACAAATACTTTGCCATCGACCACAATCGGTTCGACGAAAAAACCTGAACTATCAAACTCGGTACGCGATACCAACTCACCAGAGCTCTTATCTAGCCAATGTAAGTTACCTTCCTGATCGCCAACCACTACATAGTTGCCAGCAACCGTTGGAGCGGTTAAATACCAACCGCGTAGAGCTGGTTGTGTCCAACGTTCAATACCTGAGTTTTTGTCTAGTGCGTACAGTACGCCATCGCTATCAACCAAATAAATTACGTCAAGATCGAGTGTAAGGTCTCGGTAACTACTGTACTCACGATCCCACACTACATTGCCGCTGCGCACATCAATGGCGACTAGTTTACCATTATAGGCGATAGAATACACATATGCGCCGCTTACAACAGGTTTAGTATCAACATCCACCAAACGTTCAAACTCAGAAGCCCCTTTTGCAATTGCAACATCCGAGCTCCATGCGGTAAAACCGTTTTCAGCGATAAGTGCTGTTAACTTACCACTTTCTTCGCCAACCAATACGCCACCATTCGCGCTGGTTGGTGAGCTTAAACCACGTAATGTCAGCGCAGGGACTTCTTGCTCATAGTGCCAACGCTCTTCACCTGTATCTGGGTGTAGCGCAACCAGCTTGCCTGAACCTAAGTTAACGTAAAGAAGACCATCGCCTGCAGCTGGCGCTGACAGCGCTTCACCTGGTACCGACTTACGCCAAACTATTTCGCCGGTTTCACGGTCAAGCGCAAAAACCTGCCCGTGTTCAGAGCCAACATAGAGTTTACCATAAGCTTGTGTGATCCCACCTGACAGCTTCGCACTGTCGCTGTCTTCCCATGGCCAAAAGTTGGTATTCTCACGAACATCAACTTGCCACTTTTCTTTACCTGTTTGTGCATCAAATGCTGTCACTATACCTTCACGGGCAGCTGCAAAAACAGTGCTTTGGTAGCTTGTTGGAGATAAACGCGAAAAGTAGTGCTCAACCCCGTCACCAATCCCTTCTTGCCAAACCACAGAGGCGTCGAATTGATTGTTGATCTCAGGGAGCTTTAACTCTTCTTCATCATCACTAGAAGAACAACCAGCGGTGAGTGCTGCAACACATAAAGCCAATGAGGCCATCGTTAACTTCTTCATGGCAACTCCTTAAACCGTTGTCTTTTGTGCAAGATCATCCAGTTTAATTTGCAGCATAGGGTTGCTATTGCCTTCCGCTGCTTCTAGTGCCGATTGATAAGCACTTCGAGCTTTATCTTTATCGCCTTGAGCAAGGTAAATATCACCTTGGATCTCAGCAAGCTGAGCCTTAAACGCTTCAGGCATAGGCTTAGCGAGTGTTGCCAGTGCTTGTTCGTATTGAGACTGAGACGCTTGTACACGTGCAAGTCTTAATAAAGCCGTTGCTTTTAGCTCAGCGTTAGCAACATTATCAGCCGCCCAAGTTAGCTTCTCTGCAGCTAGCTTAAGATCGTCTTTGTCGATTGCCTCTTTAGCAGCAACGAAAGCCGCTAACACGGCGTAGTTAGAATCAGCATTTGCAGCAACAAAAGCGTCGCTTTTAGCTAGTACATCATCACTTTCAACAACCTGAGTGTATGCTTCTGATGCCGCTTCTGCGCTATCGATCTGGCTTTGGTTATACGCTTTCCAGCCATACAGACCACCTAAACCAAGCACAGCACCAACCACAATCGTTGTACCATTTTCACGGAAAAATCGTTTTATTGCTTCTGCTTGTTGTTCTTCTGTTGAATAAATTTCCATTCTAACCTCTTAGCCTACCAGCTCTGCTAACAGCGTTTTTACTTCTGCAAGTGGTAAGGTGATTTGTTCTTTCTCTTCACGCAGATACTTCACTGTCACTTTGCCTTCAGCGAGTTCATCTTCGCCTAGCACTAGCGCAATAACAGCATCGCTTTTATCTGCACGCTTAAATTGTTTCTTGAAGTTGCCACCGCCACAATGAACCATCACGCGAAGGCCAGCAATATCATCTCGTAATTGCTGTGCAACCACAGGAGCTTGAATCGCCGCTTTGTCACCCATCGCAACGACGTATACGTCAGCATTCCGACGAATATCACCCACACATTCCAGCGTTTGTAGCATCAACACTAAACGTTCGATACCCATAGCAAAACCAACGGCTGGCGTTGCTTTGCCGCCAAGCTGCTCAACCAAGCCATCATAGCGACCGCCAGCACATACAGTGCCTTGAGAACCTAAGCTTGTTGTCACCCACTCAAATACAGTGCGGTTGTAGTAATCTAAGCCACGTACCAGTTTTTCATTAACTTGGTATTCGACGCCAGCTGCGTCTAAACGTTCACACAAATTAGCAAAATGTTCGCGTGATTCTTCATCTAAGTGTTCAGAAAGCTTAGGTGCATCAATCAGTACAGCTTGCACCTCTGGGTTTTTGCTATCTAACACGCGCAGTGGATTGCTATACATACGGCGCAGACTGTCTTCATCAAGCGCTTCTTTGTGTTGCTCCAGATATGCAATCAGAGCATCACGATATTCAGCACGCGCTTCATTTGACCCCAAAGAATTGAGCTCAAGCTTAACATGGTCTTGAATACCAAATTGCTGCCATAGACGCGCCGTCAATAAGATCACTTCGGCATCAATATCTGGTGTTGCCATACCAAAGGTTTCAACACCAAATTGATGGAATTGACGGTAACGGCCTTTTTGCGGTCTTTCATGGCGGAACATAGGTCCCATGTACCAAAGGCGCTGTTCTTGGTTGTATAGCAAACCATTTTGATTACCCGCACGGACGCACACTGCTGTGCCTTCCGGACGTAGCGTTAAGCTATCGCCATTACGGTCATCAAAGGTATACATCTCTTTTTCGACGATATCGGTCACTTCACCGATAGAGCGCTTAAATAGATCGGTCGACTCAACGATTGGAAAACGGATCTCTTGATAGCCAAATGCCGCTACTGTGTCTCTTAACACCGATTCTACTTTCTGCCAGACCTGCGTGTCACCTGGCAGACAATCATTCATTCCACGGATTGCCTGAAGTTGTTTAGTCACTGAAAACCCTAACTTAAATTTGTCACCAATCGATTTACTACTGCTTGAGCCTTTAACTAAATACGCTCAAACAGTCTCATCGCATTGGTTTTATTTCTTTAATGCCATTTATCGTCGTGCAGTTTAGCACGCCGTGAGAAAGCGCGAAAATTCGCTTATCTTAACGATTACGCCGGTATCAGTCGATGATTTTTACATCGATTTTTTCTTCGCTTTCTTTTTTATCTACATATTCTCGGATCTGAGATTCTAATTGAGCAACGATATCATCATTATCAATCCGTGTTTTTTGGCGCTCGCCATTGATATAAAGACCTGAACGGCGATTTGCGCCAGCAAGACCTAAGTCACTGACGAGTGCTTCACCAGGACCATTGACCACGCAGCCAATCACAGACACCGAAATTGGCGTGACGATATCTTCTAATCGCTCTTCCAGCTGATTCATCGTATTCACTACATCAAACTCTTGGCGTGAACAACTGGGGCAAGCAATAAAATTAATGCCGCGTGAGCGAATTCGCAGTGACTTTAGAATATCAAAACCCACTTTGATTTCTTGCACCGGATCAGCCGCAAGTGAAACACGTAATGTATCACCAATCCCTTCAGCAAGTAACATCCCTAGACCAACTGCCGATTTAACCGAACCGGCTCTAAAACCACCCGCTTCGGTGATCCCAAGATGCAGAGGTTGGTCGATTTCTTTTGCCAATAAACGATAAGCGCCAACGGCTAAGAACACGTCGGAAGCTTTTACCGAGACTTTAAACTGATCAAAGTTATGACGCTGAAGAATTTCGACATGTCGCATCGCAGACTCAAGCAAAGCTTCAGGTGTTGGTTCACCATACTTTTCTTGCAAATCGCGCTCTAGTGAGCCGCCATTCACACCAATACGAATTGGGATATTGTGCTCACCCGCCGCGTCAATCACTGCACGAATACGGTCTTCACTGCCAATATTCCCAGGGTTAATCCGCAAACAATCGGCACCGTACTTAGCCACTTGTAATGCAATACGATAATCGAAGTGAATATCCGTGACGAGTGGAATATCTACTTGCTCTTTAATGCTTTTGAATGCTTCAGCTGCATCCATTGTCGGCACAGAAACACGGACAATATCCGCTCCGGCGTCTTGGATAGCTTTAATTTGTGCCACCGTCGCATCAACATCTAGAGTATTGGTGTTCGTCATAGACTGTACTGCTATCGGTGCGCCATCACCAATAGGCACATTACCGACATAGATCCTTGTTGATTTTCTACGCTTTATAGGTGGTTCTGAAAACATGCTGACTACTCTGTTAACGGTAAATTGAATTTAGCTAGACGGTTTTTAGTAAACGCAGGCAAAGACACTGGTTTACCGTCAAGCGTGACCTCTACGGCCTGATGCTTGCCGAGTATAACAGAAAAAGGGGCCTTACCTTCAACTGTCATAGTATATCCCGCTTTTTTAACACCGAACGCGACACGTTCTTGTGTCGCATCAAACATTTCAACCCAGCTTTCTTCGTTGAAATGCATGACTACCGTGCTCAATGCCGAGTTTAGTTTTACCGTTTGCGGTTTCGCTTCAACAGGTACTGAAACCTCCGTTTCACTCATCTGCGGCTCGCTTTGCGGGGTTGTGTCATTGTTTTGCTCAGTAGGCAATTCTAGCTCATCCATCGCTGGTGTTGTGACATTTTCAACTGGCGTTTCAAGCTGAGTAACCGACGTTTCAGGCACCACTTCTTGCTCTGAGCTATTGGTCTGCCAAAACCAAAATGCCGACGACCCCAGTACGATAGCCAGCACAATGTAGCTCACCATCATTAGGCGATTATCGTGGGCTTCTTTATGAGTACGGCGAGAAAAGCTTTGCATCCGCTTTTTCTGTGGCGGCAGCTCCGGAGATTGATATCGAGCCAGTACTTCCGTCGGATTCAACCCCAGTAGCGCAGCGTAATTTTTAATATAGCCACGCACAAAGGTTTCAGGCCCTAGGTCTTGATAGTCATCCTGCTCGAGCTTGGTAAGTTGGGCATGGGTCATCTTTAAGCGCGATTCAATTTCAGCAAAGCTGATCCCGGCATTTTGTCTCGCCGTTGCTAAAGTTTGCCCGAGTGAAGGCTGCTCTTGTTCAGGTGCTTCCTGCTCTTTCATTGTTTGGTTCATAAAACGTAATTTGTTGGGTCTACAATTAATAATCCGTGGCCTGCTTGCAGCGCCACATCAGGAGTGAGTTTATTCCATCGCATAATTTCATCGATCAACACACCATATCGATCGGCAATACTGAGCAAAGTATCTCCCGCCGCAATTTCATGCACGACATTGGGATTGTTAAGATACACCTTTTGACCTGCGTACAATCTTGCAGATTCCCGCACTTGATTATATTCCATCAATTCAACCATTTTAATGTCGTATTTGACTGAAATACTAAACAGGTTTTCACCTGCAATAACAGTATGAAAAGGTACCTGAGGAGGCGCAACGTCACGATTTAATAACGGTACACTTGAACTGCTTGATGATGTAGTCGCTAACACTTGAGGCTCACGTGAGCGAGGACTAAATGTGACTTCCGATGGGTCCGGTTGATAAAACTCAACCCGAGCTTCAGAGTCCGAGCTAACGTTCACTAAAGATGTGCTTTTTGCCACTTCAGGTTTTGCCGAAGGCGCAGAATTATTGGCCTCAATGGGTGAATCAACGGTGAATGATTGGGTTGAATTCGGTTGCGTTTTCTTACGTTTAATTTTAATTTTTGGATTCGCAACTATATGATTAGGCGACGCCTCGGCAAGCTGATTTAACTGCGCTTCTCGATAGCGATTGCGCAACCGTTCAAATTCACTTGCAGCGATATTATTCGTTAAGATAAGGCCTGCTTGTGCAGATTTAGGGTAGCTTTGCACCAAGGTCGTGGCGATGTCTTGCGCTTTTTGTAAGTGGCCCATTTGCATATGCACTAGGTGCCCAAGCATTAAGCTTCTTGGTGAAATAAATCCACGCTTGGCAACGTTATCAAGCACATCTTCTGCTCTTAAGAAATCACTGCGAGCATAGTACAGGCCCGCGAGTGCAAGTTGCGACGACATTTGCTGAGCGTTATGCTTAATCGCATTTAACAGATATTCCTCGGCAAGGGAATACTCGTTTTGCTTCAACGCACACAGGGCTAAGTTTTCATAGCTTGCAGATACCCGCAAATAACTTGGCACCTCTATCGCTTTGAAAAAGTATTTGCTCGCTTTGTCATACTGTCCAACGCGACAAAGAAAAGTGCCATAGTTGTTTAGTGTGTCGGGATTATCTGGCTCAATATCCAAAGCCGCCTGATAGGCATTATCAGCACGTTGTTGCTCGCCCACCTGTTCGTAATAATACGCTAATGTATAATGAGCTTCGGCCAGCTTTGGCGCTAACTGTAATGCACGCTCTAAGTTAAATTTGGCTGAGGTGGTGTTACCAGAATTGAGATATTGAAGTGCAAGCGCAATGCGAGTTCTTGCGGCATTGGTGTTATTGACTTGTTGTTCGGCCACAGGACGCCCATCGGAGCGATAACTACTCTCCGTCACACAACCTGACAGAACTAAACTCGCGCCTGCGAGAATGGATGCAGCCAATCCTGTTTTGCGATAATTTCGCGATTGCATCACTCACCTTTGAATGCCACTGGGTTCTATGTGTGCCCTATATTACCCAAAAGGCTAAGAGATTCATCTCTTTTTTACCAGATAGTCAGAACTTATCTGAGGTTAAGATGAAATGAGCTGAGTAAACCCAGCTCATTTTTAATATTATTGTGCGCTTACATTGACAGTAATAGCATTGTCGTCACGCTGCTTTTTCTTGGCTAAACGTTTGGTTCTATCTACGACATCACCTACTAGCTGTCCACATGCAGCGTCAATGTCATCGCCACGAGTACGACGAACGATACAGGTAAGTCCTGCAGCTTGTAACACCTTAGAAAATCTATCGATACGGCTGTTGCTAGAGCGACCGTATTCATTCCCTGGGAACGGGTTAAATGGGATCAAGTTAATTTTTGACGGTGTGCCTTTGAGAACTTGAACCAACTCATGGGCATGATCTGTACTGTCATTCACGTCTTGTAGCATCACGTACTCAATGGTGACATCTTTATTTGCTTTAGAGCCATCAATATAGCGACGACATGCTGCTAGGAACTCTTCAATCGGATACTTTTTGTTGATTGGTACAAGTACATCACGTAGTGGATTGTTTGGCGCATGTAGCGAAATCGCCAGTGCCACATCAATCTTTTCTTTCAAGATATCAAGCGCAGGTACCACACCCGATGTACTTAGCGTAACGCGACGCTTGGATAAACCAAATGCCCAATCGTCCATCATCAGTTCCATCGCCGGTACAACGTTATTTAGGTTTAACAGAGGCTCACCCATACCCATCATAACGATGTTAGTAATTGGACGTTTAGTGCTATCGCCTTTATGCAGACCAATGTCGGTTGCCACGCGCCAAACCTGACCAATGATCTCAGACACTTTTAAGTTACGGTTAAAGCCCTGCTGCGCTGTTGAGCAAAAAGTACACTCTAGCGCACAGCCAACTTGAGAAGACACACACAGTGTCGCTCGGTCTTTTTCAGGGATCCACACGGTTTCAACTTCTTGGCCGCCCTCGAGTAATAGAGCATATTTAATGGTACCGTCAGAAGCCTCTTGCTTTACTGAAATTTCAGGCGCCTTAATCTCACACTCAGCTTGCAAACGCGCACGCAACTTTTTGTTCAGATTGCTCATGTCATCAAAGTTGTCGATGCCAAAATGATAAATCCATTTCATCACCTGATCCGCGCGAAACGGCTTTTCGCCATATGATGCAAACAACTCGCGCATCCCCTCGCGATTTAAATCAAGTAAGTTAATTTTTTTCTCAATAGTGGTCATGAACAACCTCGGTTAAAGACGGTAAGAACAGCTAAATTGCCAACAACGCATTGTACAAAAAAGCAGCAAGCATCACAAATAATGTAACGTGTTTTGTGAAGTAGTGTGATTACTTTACAAAGCACGCTTATCCCTCAGCTTAGCTACGGGACAAAAAAAGGGCTCGAAAGCCCTTCTTTGGCACCAAGTCCCGAATTAACGAGTACGTGGGCAGATCTCTTCTTCAGCGAAGAAGTAAGCGATTTCGCGAGCAGCAGACTCTGGCGCGTCAGAACCGTGTACTGCGTTCTCGTCGATGCTGTCTGCGTAATCAGCACGTAGCGTACCAGCTAGCGCTTCAGCAGGGTTAGTAGCACCCATGATTTCGCGGTTTTTACGAACTGCATCTTCACCTTCAAGCACCTGAACCATTACTGGACCAGAAGTCATGAAAGAAACTAGTGCACCAAAGAAAGGACGCTCTTTGTGCTCTGCGTAGAAACCTTCAGCTTTCTCTTGAGAAAGGTGAACCATTTTTGATGCAACGATTTTAAGACCAGCAGACTCAAAACGGTTGTAGATAGCACCGATGTGGTTTTTAGCTACAGCATCAGGCTTGATGATTGAAAAAGTGCGCTCTAAAGCCATCTTTTTTGCTCCAAAATATTATTGTGAATATTAACGGGCGCGAATTATACGTGTTTTGGTAGAAAAAACCTACTATCTCACGCCGCTTTCTTTGTGAAGAAACGAAAATTTGGCGAATTATTTGTCGATTAAATGCGCAGAGTTGCTAGTAGAAGCCTTAATAGTAAGGTCTCTTGCCCTTCCTTGCACAATGTCAAAAAACCTGATCTACATCAAAATTACTTACTTAGCTTTCTTCTATACTGCGCCGCTTTTTAGAATCAGCACGCGAAATCACTCAACAGCTGACCCGTAATCAGAGGTAAACCATGTTTGTACCAGAACTTCTCTCTCCTGCCGGCAGTTTAAAGAATATGCGTTACGCTTTTGCGTACGGTGCCGACGCAGTGTACGCCGGACAACCAAGATACAGTCTACGTGTACGCAATAACGAATTTGACCTAAACAACCTCGAAATCGGTATTAACGAAGCCCACCAGCAAAACAAAAAGCTCTATGTCGTATCAAATATTGCGCCGCACAACGGCAAAGTGAAAACTTACTTACGTGATATTGAGCCCGTTATCGCGATGAAGCCAGACGCGCTTATCATGTCCGATCCCGGGCTAATTATGCTGGTGCGCGATAAGTGGCCAGACATGCCAATTCACTTATCCGTACAAGCGAATGCTGTTAACTATGCGGCCGTGCAATTTTGGGCCAAACAAGGGGTTGAGCGCGTTATTCTTTCTCGCGAGTTGTCGCTACAAGAAATAGAAGAAATTCGTACATTGTGCCCAGACACTGAACTTGAAGTGTTCGTTCACGGTGCCTTATGCATGGCTTATTCTGGTCGCTGTTTATTGTCGGGTTATATCAACAAGCGCGATCCAAACCAAGGTACTTGTACCAATGCCTGCCGCTGGAGCTACGATGTCAAACCTGGTCAAGAAAACGAAACCGGCGATGTTGTTCATAAAGTCGATCCAAAAGCGATTATTCCAACCTTAGGGGAAGGTCAACCAAGCGACGAAGTGTTTATGCTCGAAGAGCAAGGTCGCCCAGGTGAATACATGCCAGCATTTGAGGATGAGCATGGTACTTACATCATGAATTCCAAAGATTTACGTGCAGTCCAGTATGTTGATCAACTGACTCGCATGGGCGTGCACAGCCTTAAGATCGAAGGCCGAACCAAGTCATTCTATTACGTTGCCCGCACCGCACAAGTCTATCGTAAAGCCATTGATGATGCTGTTGCAGGTAAACCATTTGACCCAAGCTTAATGAAAACCCTAGAAAACCTAGCCCACCGAGGATATACCGAGGGTTTCTTGAAACGTCATGTACATCAAGACTATCAAAATTACGACTACGGTCATTCGGTGTCTGACCAACAGCAGTTTGTTGGTGAAGTGCTAGGTCGCACTAATAATGGTCTCGTTGAAATTGAGGTTAAAAACAAGTTCTGTACTGGTCACAGCTTGGAATTGATGACGCCTAAAGGCAATATTCACTTTAATCTTGAGCACATGGAAAATAAAAAAGGCGAAGCGATAGATGACGCCAAGGGTTCTGGTCATATCGTCAAAATTCCACTGCCAGAAGACATAGACTTAAGTCACGCCATTTTAATGCGCAATTTGGGCCAAAGTGAGGACACTCGTAATCCTTTTAAAAAGGCATAACGATGGCACTACTTATTAATGATAAATGTATCAACTGTGATATGTGCGACCCTGAGTGTCCTAATCAGGCCATTTACATGGGCGATAAAATTTATCAAATTGACCCTGACAAATGCACTGAATGCGTCGGCCATTACGACACACCAACCTGTGTAAGTGTCTGCCCCATTGATTGCATCAAACCAGATCCAAACCACAAAGAAAGCCTTGATCAGTTAGCCGAAAAGTACCTTCGACTCAGTGAATAACAAGGTGAAGCCACGCGCTTCACCTTGTTAATCTCTCAACTCCCCCTCTTCCCTACCTCACGATAAAGATTTCTTACACCTCTTGTCGAAATTTCAAATAGATATACTACAGTTAAAGCAGAGCATTAGGACTTTTAAAGCGTATTTTACTATCGCAGCTTGAGTGCGCTTTTAGCGTCTTAACGGCGGATGTTTTTATATGAATCGACTTTACGTTGAGGTAAGGAAATAACATGGATTTGAACTCGTTTGAGTCATTTTTTAATAGCGCGTACATGCCGCATGGTCATTGCTATTTGTGGCAACCTCACCTGCTATGGACCAATGTCATCTCCGATATCTTGATAGCCGCCGCCTACTTTTCTATTCCTATGGCGATTATGATTTATGCAAAACAACGCCCTGACGTTGGCAGAAATTGGGTCTTTGTGTTGTTCTGTAGCTTCATCACCTTATGTGGACTCACGCACTTAATTGGCGTTTATACCGTTTGGCATGGCGCTTATGGTATTCATGGCATTTCAAAAGCAGTCACAGCGTTTATCTCAATGGTAACGGCGGTTTATCTTTTTAGACTTATCCCAAGCGCCGTCGCAATCCCAACTCCCAATCAATTCCATGGCGTGACCGCAAGGCTCAAACGTATTACCGATGAAAAGCAAGCGCTTCATTCGCAACTCGACCAACACAGAGTTACCGAGTTTATGCTCGATGCCTTACCCACTAGTACCTTGCTACTTGACCAGCTACTCACCGTGAGTAAGTGCAATCCTTATTTTTATCGCGAGCTTGGGTACGACACGCCAGATGCATTAATTGGGCTGAGACTACACGATATCGTCAGTTTGGATGATCCGTTCGACAGCTTAGAATCCATTAGCCAATCTCTACTCAACCAAAACGATTACAGTAAAGAAGCACTGTGCCATGTGAAAGACAAGTTTGGCAATCAAATACCAATGGAGATGCGCTTAGTACAAGAGCCCCATGACGGTGCCAATCTCATTTTAGCGGTGTTTAATAACCTATCGTCACTTAAACGCACAGAGCAAGCACTCGCGGAATCCACCGAACAAATGAAGCGTGCAATCGGGGCAACCGAAGATGGCATTTGGGAGTGGAACGTTGTCGACAACAGCGTCAGCTATTCATCTCGTTTAAAAACCATGATAGGTAAGCGCGACGACGAAAAAGTCACCTATGACGACTGGTTTGCACATATCCACCCAGACCACCAAGACAAAGTGCAAGATGCCATAGACCATCACTTTGCCACCAAAGACCAATATTTTGTCGAGTACTTAGGGCGAGACAACAAAGGAGAATACGCGTGGTTTTCCGCCGTAGGCAACAGCCAATTTGACGACCACGGTAAAGCATTGGTGATGTCTGGAGCACTTAGAAATATCCATCAGAAAAAATCCCTTGAGCTGCAAGTTGCGGAAAAAAACAAAATTCTCAATGCCATCTACGAAGGCGCAAGTCAGGCTATTTGGCTATTAAAGGTAGAAGAAAAGCAAACATTTCGAGTGCTCGAGTACAATAAGTTTGCTTGCCAACGCACTGGCGTCAAACTTGATGAAATATTGGGTAAAACCCTCAGCGAACTAAGAGGGGCAGTGTTAGAAACGGAGCTAGTAGATAGAATCGAAAAAAACTACCAACTTTGTGTTGAGGTCGCAAAACCCGTAGATTACACCGAAATGATACCGTTTAAAAACAAAGAGTATTGGTATCAGACGACTCTTTATCCACTTAAAGACAGTAAAAACCAAGTTGAGCGGATCGTTGGTATCGCCGTCGATATTACTGCGCGAAAATTCGCAGAAAAAGAGCTAGAAGACAACCAACGCTTTTTACAGCGAATGATTGACTCAGCGGTGTGTGGCCTTTATCTCTACGACTTAAAACTCCACAAAAACACGCGCATAAACAAGCGTTATACCCAACTCCTTGGTTATACAATTCAAGAGTTAGAAAGTTCAAATTTAGAACTATGTTTTCATGAAAGTGAACGCGCACTCGTTTACGAGCATATTGATGAAGTGAGAGCCAGCCAAGACGGTGAACTTATCCCGATAAAATATCGCTTTAGACACAAAGAAGGGCATTGGGTTTGGTGTTATTCTGTCGATACCGTGATCACTCGAGATCACAATGGCGAGCCAGAGTTGATGCTGGGTACTTTTGTCGATATGACCGAGCACACCGAATTACTATTACAGCTGCAAGAATCTAACGCCCACCTTGAGCACTTTGCCTACATTGCGTCTCATGACTTGCAAGAGCCACTCAGAAAGATCACCGCTTTTTCGGACAGTTTGGCGCAAAGAATTACGCCAGAGTTGAAAGACTACGACGATGCAAAGTTTGAAATAGAGCGCTTGGTAGATGCCAGTCAACGAATGCGGATAATGATCCAAGACCTACTCAAGTTATCACGCTTGCATTCCCACGAGTTGAAGCTACAAACAACTAATCTAACTTTATTGCTAGAAGATATCTGTGAAGTGATGAGCTTTAGTATCGAGGAAAGCGGCGCAGAAATTAAACTCGAGAATGGTGATTTACCCATCGAACTTGATCCCTCGCTTTTTCTTCAAGTGCTGCAAAACTTAATCAGTAACAGCATTAAATTTAAGTCACCAGAGCTTACGCCCGTGGTCCAAATTTACGCCAGCCAAACCGGCCATGAAACGGTGATCCATTACAAAGACAATGGACTTGGGATCCCAAAATCTCGACGCCAGCAAATCTTTGAACCGTTCAGGCGTTTTGGCACCACACAAGAGTATGGCAGTGGTATTGGCCTTGCGCTGTGCCGACAAATCGTAAAACTACATGGCGGCACAATAAAATGCCTGCAAAGTGATGATGGCGCTTTGTTTGAAATCATACTGCCAAAAGAAGTTAAGGAGTAATAATGGAACTGTTATTAGTTGAAGATGATCCAGATGATGTTTACTTTTTTAAAAGAGCATACAGCAGTATTACCAATGCGCCAGAGCTTAAAATTTTTTCTGACGGTCATGAGCTGCTACATTACCTCGATTCTATCGCAACTTACGACCAAGTTATCTTGCTGGATTTAAACATGCCAAAAATGAGTGGCTTTGAAGTCATGGAAGCTTTAAAAAATGAACAAGTTGCCGATAAATTAATAACGGTATGCTATACCACCTCCACTCACCACAGTGACATTCGTAAAGCATATCAATTGGGTGCTAAGTCATATATTACCAAGCCTGGACGCTTAAGTGATTTAGAGTCGTTGATCAAATTAATCAAGCAGTATTGGTTTGACAATAACTGTGTCGTGCAAGGGTAACTATGAATACATGGCTGATTTATCTTCTTGAAGACAACGATGAAGATGCTTACTTAGTAAAGCGCACACTTGCAAGTACTGACGGTAGACAAAAGTTTAACGTTAAACATTTTAAAAATTTAGAACAACTTGAAACCGCCTTAAATACAGTCAAGCCTGAAGCCATCCTAATCGATTTGAATATCGATGAGAGTCAAGGTCTTACCACGCTGATTAAAGTAAAGCAGTTACCCGTCAGCGCCCCTATAATCGTGTTAACTGGGGTATCTGAAACGCTGTTTGGCGAAAAAGCAATTCAACTTGGTGCGCAAGATTATATCCCAAAACATGAAGTGAGCGGCCCACTACTGGCACGTACAATTACCTTCTCAAAAGAACGCTACGAAATGCAGCGGAATCTAGAGAACCTGGTGGTTATGGATAGACTCACTATGTTACATAACCGCGGCGCATTTGATAGCGAACTAGAAAGAGCGATTAGTGAATCAGAGCGATATGGTCATGGATTTGGTGTGTTGTTTATTGATCTCGACAACTTTAAACCAGTCAATGATCAACTTGGTCATCAAGCAGGCGACCAATTGCTCAAAATACTGTCGGCAAAACTTAAAATGTATAAACGTGCTTCGGACTTTGTAGCACGCTACGGTGGTGATGAATTCGTGGTTATCGCCCCTCACCTGACCGAAAAAAACCAGTTACGAAAACTGGCTCAGCATAAGTATGACTTGCTAAGTGATAATTACTGTCTCCAAGATGAAAGCGCCAACATCCGCGAAGTAAAGCTAGACTTGAGTATCGGTGCTGTGATTTATCCCACTGACGCAACATCGGCTGAAGAGTTAGTTGCTAAGGCCGACAAAGCTATGTATCACGCAAAAACTAATAAACTACCTTACGCGTTATACTCGGATGCAGGGCTCACGACAAAACAGGAATAGAGAGAGCTATTCAACTCTATTGTGCAAGTATTGCCTATCTGACTTTCGCCTAACATGGTTGCGCCTTTCGACGAGAGGCAAAACATTACTTCGCTGTTTTCGGCGCTCTCCTCCTTGTCTTTCCTCTAGCAACTCTTCAAGCTGAGACAGAGTAATTTGCCTTCTCATAGCAACCTCCGCATCACATTAATTTATTTTCTATAGTCGCTTTTACCCTAAAACCCAAGCTATCGGATCAGGAACATATGATCCATATCAAAGAAACCATACTGTAAACTTTTATTTTACAAAATAATCACATTTAGGTATAACTTGATTGAACAAAAAACAAACAGAAAGGATACAACATGAAACGCCACTATCTATCAGCGTGTTTAGTCGCGCTCCTCTCACATCAGGCAACAGCTGCTGGTCAGCATGACTCAGTAGCTATACCTGAATTTACTGCGGAACACATCAGTGCCTTACCTATTTCTAGTGTAATGGCAGTAAACCCTGAACTGTTTCTTTTCAGCAATGCTTTACAACAAGTAGATTGGCAGCAAGTGCTTGACAGCACGGCACCACATTTAAGTGACAAGCTCGAAGTGCTCTTACACTATGCTGGATATGCCAGTATTAACCCTAAATTGTTGCTGGCACTAATGGAACTTGAATCTGGTGTGATAAGCAACCCAGATAAACAATCCCTCTCTGCACCGTTTGGTAAACTCTCTCATGAACAGGGGTTTGATGCGCAAGTAAAAGATGTAGCGCTTAATCTGAGTGCGAGGTACTACGCATTTCAAAAACTTCGCGATGAAGGCAAAGCCAAAAAGTTACCTGCGGTAAACGAAGCAACCGTTGCACTTGCAGATCTAACCCATACATCTGCAAACAAGCTATTAGACACCTATCAAACATTATTTAACGGCGAGTCATTAGCACTAAAAGCGGACAGCAACATCGCTTTTAGTGAGCGGGCTTCAACACAGGCAGTATCGGCTGCTAGCTTTAGCATGAGCTTTCCATGGCCGTCGGGTTACGCTTGGTATAGCGGTGGTGCACACTCAAATACAGGCTCTGGTTACCCTTACTCTTCGCTTGATTTTAATAACGGTTCAGGTGGCTGGGGAAGTAATACACCTTGGGTTCAAGCAGCGCACGGCGGCACAGTGACTCGCTACTCAGCTTGTAATATTCGCGTGACTCACTCAAGCGGTTATTCAACTCAGTATTACCATATGGAAAGTTTGCAATATAACACTGGTGATGTCATTTCTGCAGGCGCTTGGCTTGGCCGTTACGCGGACGATAAAGCAACAGCATTGTGCCAAGGCGGTCAATCAACCGGTCCTCACGTTCACTTTTCGCTACTGTACAACGGTGGGCATATTTCGCTGCATAATTGGTACATCAGTGGCTATCGTATAGATGTGGGTAACTCCAACTATGACGATAACTGTAATCGCTTCTTTTTTGAGAAGAATGGGTATCGTACTTGTGCATGGCGTGCGTTATATAAGTAACGTGAACTTGCACAACCATGGTATTAGGCTCAACTTTTTAGTTTGAGCCTAATAAAAAACTTAAAATTTTTGTAAAACAAATGTATATTAAATTTAATCAGGAATAAAAAAGGATTTAATACTTCTATGTTTGCAAAGGAATATTCCAATAACTCGCTAGCATGGCAAGATCGAGCGTTTTTTATTCTGACTCATGCTCGAGCTAATACCTGTTCCACAAATTATACCGTGCTTATCAAAGTGCTTGAGACACTGGGACATACGGTAAAAGTCGACACTCGACTACCAGAATCTGCACAACGCGAACAAATCGCGTTATTTTTGGTAGATACAGAACACCGAGATTGTAATGAACTTATCAGTGCTGAAGTAAAGCTATTGGCGGCTAAGCACAAGGTACTGCTATTTAATGCCAATGAAGACAACGTTAATGAAAAAACAGCGCTACTTGGCAATGTGAAAGGCATACTCTATCGCAACGCTCCGCCAGAGACGTTATTTCAAGGGTTAAGCAGTGTGCTCAAAGGCGAGCTTTGGTTTTGTCGTAGTGCTATTTCAGAGGCGTTTAGCGAACTGATTGCCGCCATGCCACAAGCATTGCCTAACAGCGACATCATCTTAAGTAATGAAGAATTAAATATGCTTACCGGCAGAGAAAAATCTGTGATCAAGCTTATTGCTGCTGGTGCTAAAAACGAAGATATCGCTGATAGACTAAATATCAGTAGTCACACAGTTAAAACGCATATCTACAGCGCATTTAAAAAAACCAATTCACGCAACCGAGTTGAACTTGCTAATTGGGCGCTGCGCCATATACCAATAGTGAGTTTGAATTAAGAGCTGTGTAAAGACACACAATAAAACCGAGATAAAAAAGAAGTAAGTTGATGGCTAGCATAGTACTAGCCATCAGCAGAAAATCGTAGGCTTACGCTACACCATAGCTATCACGGTATGCTTTAACTGCATCTAAGTGCGCATCCATACCACCTTGTTGCTCAAGGTAAGTAATCAAATCAGCCAATTTCACGATAGACACCACTTGAGTATTAAAGTCGCGCTCAACTTCCTGAATAGCAGAAAGCTCCGCTTTACCTTTTTCTTGGCGATCTAATGCGATTAATACGCCAGCAAGATCAGCACCATTAGCAGCAATAATTTCCATCGACTCACGAATAGCAGTACCCGCCGTGATCACATCATCAACAAGCATAATACGACCTTCAAGCGCCGAACCAACTAAGTTACCGCCTTCACCGTGCTCTTTCTTTTCTTTACGATTAAAGCAATAAGGCACATCTTTGTTGTGATGATCGGCAAGTGCAACGGCTGTCGTTGTCGCAATAGGAATCCCCTTGTACGCTGGGCCAAACAACACATCAAACTCAATGCCAGCATCTTCCAATGCCGAAGCATAGAAACGACCTAAACGCGCCAGATCACGACCTGTGTTAAACAAGCCTGCATTGAAAAAATAAGGGCTAGTACGACCAGACTTTAACGTAAACTCACCAAACTTAAGCACCTGCTTTTCTAAGGCAAATTCAATAAACTCTTTTTGATACAGTTTCATGTTTTTCCTACTGAGTGTTGATTACGCTAACGCTTGCTTTTGTAGATCAATGATTTCACGAATTGAGTGTTTCGCAAGACCAAGTAACTCATCTAGCTCGTCGAACGAGAACGGTTCGCCTTCAGCTGTACCTTGTACTTCAATCAGTTTGCCAGTTTCAGTCATGATCACGTTCATGTCTGTCTCTGCTTCTGAATCTTCAAGATACTCAAGATCGGTAATTGGCTGACCTTTATAAACCCCAACCGAGATTGCCGCGATCATAAACTTTAACGGGTTTACATTGATCATGCCTTTGGCACGCATGTGTGTTAATGCATCGACCAATGCCACACAAGCACCGCTAATTGACGCCGTGCGTGTACCACCGTCCGCTTGAATAACATCACAGTCGATAGTAATGGTATTCTCACCTAACGCTTTTAAATCAACTGCGGCACGGAGAGCGCGCGCGATTAAGCGTTGAATTTCCATGGTACGGCCGCCTTGTTTGCCACGTGCCGCTTCACGGTTGTTACGCGTATGTGTAGAGCGCGGAAGCATACCGTATTCTGCGGTGATCCAGCCCTTGCCTTGACCTTTCATAAAGCGTGGCACACCCGCTTCTACAGAAGCCGTACATAACACTTTAGTGTTACCAAACTCTACCATTACTGAGCCTTCAGCGTGCATTGTATAGTTACGAGTAAATGTAACCGGCCTGATCTGATTTGCAGTTCTTTCGCTTGGACGCATCCACGTTCCCCCATCATCAAAATTTGCCGTACATTATAAAGGGATCATAGAGACTATGCCACGCGATCCGACTAAAAATAAAATTCACTTTAGGGCTGTGCGGAAATTCGGCTATAATGCCTCGGTTAAACCAAGCTAATTTAGGGACTTTATATGATCCATAGTATGACCGCCTACGCCCGCAAAGAAGTGAAAGGTGACTGGGGCACTGGGGTTTGGGAAATTCGTTCAGTGAATCAACGCTACCTCGAAACCTTTATCCGCGCACCAGAACAATTTAGAGGCTTAGAGCCAGTAATACGTGAACGCCTGCGTAAACACTTACAACGCGGCAAAGTTGAAGTATTCCTAAAGTTCACCGCAAATCCTGCGCACGTTGGCCAACTAACCGTCAACGAATCGCTTGCAAAGCAACTTGTTGAAAGCGCCAAGTGGCTACAATCACAAAGCGGCGGTGATATCAATCCTGTAGATATTCTACGCTGGCCTGGCGTAATGGAAGCTGAAGAAGTCGATTTAGACACCGTAAACAGCGAACTGTTAGGTGGCTTTGATGAGCTAATAGAAGACTTTAAAGCTGCACGAGCAAGTGAAGGCGAAAACCTAGAAACCATGCTCACCACTCGTCTTGAAGGTATTCTAGAGCAAGTTGCCATCGTTGAAGGCTACATGCCTGAAGTCACTAAGTGGCAACGTGAAAAACTTTCACAAAAATTAGAAGAACTAAAAACCGACATCGACGAAGGCCGCCTAGAGCAAGAGCTGATTTACCTTGCGCAAAAGCAAGATGTTGCAGAAGAGCTCGACCGCCTCAAGTCACACGTCAAAGAAACCCACAAAATCCTCAAAAAAGGAGGCGCTTGTGGCCGTCGTTTAGACTTTATGATGCAAGAATTCAACCGCGAATCTAACACCCTAGCCTCAAAGTCAATCAACAGCGAGATCACCAATGCCGCCGTTGAACTTAAAGTTCTAATTGAGCAAATGCGCGAGCAGATCCAGAACATCGAATAGTTTTTTCACCCGTCCAAGAATGTCTTAAAAGCCCTGTTATCTACTTGTAAATACAGGGCTTTTTTATTTATCCCGTCCAAATCGGTTTGCAGATGTCCGTTACCAACTACCTGTTTAGTGGTGGGCAGAATGGTGGGCAGTCCCCTCAATTTTGCTCAATAAGCATTTTGCGGTGAGCAAATTGGTGGGCAGTAAGTTACCCAATTTTCGCATTTAACTCGCCACCACAACAGGTTAGCTGCTGATTCAATAAGCAAATCGGTGGTGGGCAGCCATTATTGCCCCCTCCATTATTTCAGCAACTATGGAGTAAACATGGGAAAACTCACAGCAAAACAGGTTATTGCATACAGCAAAGCCGACCCCAAAAAATATTCAGATGGTGAAGGGCTATACTTTTGCGTCCGCAAACAAGGCTCGCCTTACTGGATGATCCGCTACACCACAGCCAAAGGAAGACGAGAAGCAACCTTGGGGCAATTTCCTTTAATGTCGTTAGCAGACGCCAGAATTGCCGCCGCATACTTTCGAAAGGAAGTACGTGACGGCATAGATCCTCTTCTAGAAAAACAGAAAATCGAGTTACCTGACATTGAAACCGTGGATCAACTGTTCCATGACTGGTATCGAACCGATCTTAGTCGACGACTAAAGCATCCCAAGATTCCGTATCGGGTTTACACCAAAGACATAAGCCCAGTCATTGGCATTAAGTGTATTGCTGAGGTGACTGCACGTGACGTGCGGGAGGTGCTAGAGCGCATTCGAGAAAGTAACCGCCCTACCATTGCCAACGATACCTTGATGTACATGAAGCAGCTGTTTCGGCATGCGATAAAGCTCGACTTAACGCTGAACAACCCAGCCGCAGCATTTACCGTAGACGATGCCGGTGGCGTGGAGTCCAGTAAAGACAGGATGCTTAGCAAAGAGGAAATTCACTACGTCTTTAGCGTGTTTCATACCCATATCAATAGCTTTGGCCGCGATAGCTACCTCGCTTGCTGCCTGTTTTTGGTATTGGGTGTACGCAAAAGCGAACTGTGCGAAGCTATGTGGCGTGAAATGGATTTAACCACAGGCGTGTGGGATCTGCCCAAAGAACGCAGCAAAACCGGCGTGCCAATCAGCATTCCCCTACCACGCCAAGCCATTGCTTGGTTTAACGAGTTGCAAATCCGCGCTTGTGGCTCGCCTTATGTTTTCCCAGCCAGACGAGCAAGCCATCGTCCACATATGGGGCCAGATACGCTAAACCGCGCCATTTCTAAGCTCTTTGGTCGCGAGCCTGGGCGCAAAAAACAGCCTTCCAATAAAATGGGCAAACTTGAACACTTCACCGTACACGATTTGCGCCGCACCTTTCGCAGCCTTGCCGCCTCTTTGGGTATTGCAGGCAACGTAGCCGAACGCTGTCTTAACCATAAGCTAAAAGGCGTTGAGGGTATCTACGACCGCCACGATTACTTTGAAGAGCGCCGAATTGCCCATCAAACCGTGGCTGATGTGGTTGAACCACTGGTGAACTTTGAGCCCGCTTCACAACACCACACAGGAGGGCGCTAACATGCAATTTATGATGCGACTTGCCCCCATTACCTTTCCAATAGCCATGCTGGCAGGCCTTGGTTGGTGTATTGGCATTGCCTTACTCGAACAACCTCATGGTATAGGCTACGCACTTACTCGGCATTGCCTGATGGTATTCGTGGTACTCGCTCCTTGGCTGATGCTAAAGCTCATGTTCTACGTGATTGTCAGTTTAGGACGCAAACTGGGGGTCATCCCGCCTGCACGCCCAACGCATAGCCTAGGTTATGAAGAATCACTCTATTGGTTCAGAGTATTAGCCTTCTTCGATGGCAAACGCAGCCGCATGCCGAAAAGGCCCATCAGGCGAAACTAACAATCCCCCATTTGCTCACTTACCGTGGGCAGTTGGGACAATGGGGCAACACTTGATACCACAAGCTTTAGAAGGTGAATAAGAGGGGATTTGAACCGCCCCAAGGAATGGGGCAATTGGGGCTATGCAAAGTTTATAATTGGGTTAAACGCTGTTTTGCAAGCGCCCAAGGTAAGCGACGACCAGCTTTTGCCATTTTATCGTAGGCTGCTTGAGCTTCTTCAACTGACAATACACCATGAGTAACGAGCTGCTCGACAACCCATAGCGTACCTTGAACCAATATCGCTTCTTTTTCAGCCGCCTTCCTAAGTGCCATATCCCCAGTTAGCAATGGACACTGTTCTTGTTTCGCCAGCGCAAGCGCAAAACAATCGTTCATGCTAAGGCCAGCATACTTTTGCCTCAGTTCAAATGAGTACATCATAGACTCAGGGCTTAACTCACCCAACAACAAGCCTAACTTGAGTAAATAGCCATGTTGATCGCTTAGCTCCTCGTGGAATAACACATCTGGCACTTTGAACTGGTAAGGCAAATTGAAAAAGACTTCTAATAATTGGCCTTCTTCGAGATCAATGAGAATATTGGCATCACTGATCAACAAATACATTTAAACAGCCTCAGCCAACATTTGACGCTGCTTATGCAATGCCATCACTGACATCTGTAACAGCTCAGCGGCTTTCGATTCACTAACAATTCCCTCTGCCAATGCACGATAAACCAACTGCTCAAACAATAATGTCTGCTCTTGTGGATAAGGATTCCCAGGCTCTTGCTTGCGCCAACCGTTTTTTGAGAACTGTATAAATATTTGGCGTTTTTTCTCTTCGGTGATCACACCAAGGTCGGCACTGCGATATAAACAAGCCGCCATGCTTAGGCCATATTCGTGTTTCAGGAAATACAACTCTTTGGGGTCTACGTTCGAACGTCGCTCTCCTAGATGCTGAAAAAGGCCTACTTCAGGCAGCAAAAACGCAGAAGCAAAGCGGTTGCAGGCCATCTCTTCGTCAATGGATTCATCTAGTATGCCATGTAAAACAAGATGTCCAAGTTCATGCGCCAATGTGAACCGCTGGCGGCAACCAGGCCAATGAGAAGACACAACAACAATTGGCTGCCCTGATATTTTGGCTTGTAACCCATCAAATTTATCGGCTTGGGGTACGTTACTGACAATCACGAGAATACCTTTAGACTCAAGCAAGTCGATTAAGTCTGGTAATGGATTCATACCCAACTGCCAATCAGTACGGACTTTGGCGGCAACCTGTTCTACTGCGTCTAAAGTGCTTACAACAGGAACGTCAGGATGGTAGTTAAAACTCGCTACCGGGAAGTTTGGCCATACATTTTTAAGTGCTAACCAGCGCTCAGCCTGGTCAACCACATCGGACTCAATCTTCTTTAGCAACTTAGCTGAAGCTGAGGCTTTTTTACGATACTCCACCTCACCCAAAGTCACCTGTGCTGGGCGAAAGAAGTATTCAGTACGAACCGACAAAGCCGTCGCCAATTTAAGTAAAACTCCCGACGAAGGCATACTCTGGTCGTGCTCGTATTTTTTAACCATGTTGGCACTAATACCAACTTGCTTACCTAAGGCCTGCATCGACAGGCCAGCGGCTGCACGGGCTCGTTTTATGCGCTCTCCAATCATACAGACCTCTGGTTTATAAAAACTAAAATTAATTTAGAAATATAAACCAAGTTGGTGTTTTTGTCGATTGGTTTTGCAGGGCAATCATTCGCGTGTTCGCAAACACACTTCCTCATACCTTTACCCCCTTACGCCAAAACCACTATCCGTTTGGCTTTTGGATCGAGAAGCCAAACAGGGAAATTAGCCCATTTACTGTTTGGCGTCTCGATTGAAATCCAACGCTGCTAAGCCTTGCCGGTACTGGCACATAGCAAGATTTGGCACTTTTTTCACCCTAAATCAATCTCGACTCCAACGTACAAACCGTTTGGCTTTTTCCAACCCAGAATGCAAACGATCGTTTGGCGTCTCGATTTTTTTGCACTAGCCAAATGCCGCCAAAAAGCACCGTATTGGACTATTTGTATCAAACAGTTAGCCGTGCACAGGTCATCAGAAAAAACTGATTTGACGGGTTAGTTTGATGGCCATTTCTTTCATCTATTTCACCACCGCGTCTGCACCCGACAACTGAAAATAGACGGCATGACGAACCAACAAGGTGATAAGTGACGTGTTATGGGCAAGTGGTAATGATTGGGATAGAAAATGGATACAGCAGGTGGTCGCTTTACTGGTTGAGCATGGCGCGTTTACCCTCTACCCAGCACTAAGCCAGTGCGAGAATGCAACCGAACGTTTAACCCGCTGGCTGACCTATCAGTTACCGCGCGTTAAACAAGCGCACCCAGGCTGCCCGATTCACCAATGGCTAAATAGCATTGGCGCACAAGTGATCGTAGAAAAATGGCACAGCCCCGAGCAATGGCCAAACCTCTATTGGCTGCCTTTACCTGAGGTTGATGGCCACGCGCAAGGCGGGTTGGTTTTGTTACCAGCACATTTGTTACCTACATATAGGAATGGCACGAGCCAAACCAACACATTGCACGTAAACACACCGGCCAACTCCCGAATTTTTTGGTGCATTACGCCTTTATCTAAAACAGGGAAACGCGCTACTTTGCACCCCAAACAGCAAAACCGCGCCTTTTGCCTGCCCAGTTCGCCGGAGCAAATGGATAAATCGTGCACGGGTTTGTTACTGAGTGGCTTAAGAAAAGAAAGCCAAAAACGAAACGCCAACGTGATCAGCCACCAGATCAACCTAGCACTGCTGCACCACCTTTGTGGGCCAGAGAATGATGTGTGGATTACGAATAAATGCTTTGTTAACGAGAACGAAACTCAACAACAAGGCTAAATAGCTTGATATTTGTTTTGAAGAAAACCACAATTTCACTCAAGCTATTGAAAGCTGGTTGAGCCTTTACCTAGCGTTTTGGCTCGTGGCTGCGCCTCAGTCGCCGTTAAGACTGGGGCTTACCTCTTACAAACTACCCGAAATCACAAGCCCCAGAAGCGAGTAACCCCTCACAGGGCGCTGTTCTAACGGGTAGCGGGAGGGGTGTTGTTGGTGCGATTTTAATATCAAAAGCGCCAAATAGCTCGATATTATTTGATGTCGCTTTTTAGTTACTGTTTGCTAAATTGCACAGTTGGTAAAACAACCCTTGGCAAACGCAGTCGTTCACATTGAGTACTTAAGAACTCGCGCCAATAAGGCCAAACATGGTAGCTAGCATTTTTCAGTGCAAATTCATCAATCGCTCCCTGCTCTAGTTCTGCTGTGACTTGGTATTCTGCAATAAAGTCTGCTTCAACAAAGGCTTTAATATCAGGATCGCTATTTCCCTTAGGATTCACCCAACGAGTCCCCAAACGGATATAAATGCGTACCAGATGGCCATCGCCATCAATATCGATCAATTCACTTCGAAGAACAACATGCATTTGTTGAACTAACAACGCTTCAAGTTCCGTGGATTTTGGGTCAAAGTCTTCAACACACTTAGCTTGGCACGATTTAACGTATACATCCTGTATCACTAAAGCATCAATAGCCTGTTGTAACGATTTTGATACTTTTTTAACCATAACACGCCTCTAGTTCGAGTTCGTGCGATGCAACAATTCTCGTCTTTCGAGCAGTCGATGAGAAATCCACTACAGCTACATTTTTCCAGCTGGTCTGGATATTACGCTCAACACCCGCATCCAACATTAACTTATCTAAAGCAGCTGGCACTTCCGCCGCTAAACGGAGCAGTTTATCCATTGCGTCTGATTGCATCACATCGTCTGATTCGTACTTGGAAAAAGCAACAGGGCCACCACCAAACACTTTTGCAGCATCAGCCTGTTTTAAGCCCCAGCGTTTACGCAAGACCTGGAGTTCATTACCCGTTAACAAGCCTTGCACCTGCTTTTTAAAAGCAATCATTGCACGCTTGTTAAAGCGAGCTTCAGCAGTACCAGCCTGTTCACTTCCGCAGCAATCACACACTGCATACTGGCTGTCAATTTGGCCTTGCTGACCTAAATGCTCAACTGTAACCCTCTCTGTATGGAGTGTTAATTGACCCATCTCACAAATTGGACAAGTTTGACTATTCATCACAAATCCTCAGCGCGACAAATGACAAGAAACCAGTAATAACAATTTACCTGTCTTGCCTATCGCAAATTTCACATAGTATTCGTAGCGCATTTCTTTGTACGCATACTCCGCCCATTCATCCCGAAACAGGCGGTAACCATCGCATGCAGCCCAAGGTCCAGTTGGTTTTTGTACACACCATTGCGAATTCACATACTGACCTTGAGTAATAGCTTGCCTTATAAGCTTTTGCACATCAGCTATCTCATACGACAGCTGCTGAACATGACTTTTACACTGCCTAGTCCATAAAATAGTTGCACTCTCACCTACTTCCAATAGGTTTAATACATCTTCTACCGGATATAACGGCCCGTCAGAGATATAATGTCTGTCATCCCCAATTTCGCTAGGAGGTAGGCCTTTATAGGCGCTTACATTTATCGCATTATTTACCATAATGGTAATTTAATCCAGTTAAAGTTGAACATTTAGCCTCACACCATTGCCGCTTCGTACACTTTTTCAACCTCGGTAAACTTAGTGACGCTCTCTAGGCGAGTTAAGGTTGTGAGTTTCATCGAGTTTTTCATTGGGCGATGTGGCACGTTGGTCACTGGCGTTTGCAGTGATAGCGGTTTGCCAAGCTCAAATAAATAATACAAATCAGCAGAACCTGACTTCTTACCCGCTTGATCTTCGGTAATGGCGTAGCGTGGTAACACGGTGACTCGTTTAACCGGCCAAAGTTTGTCAATTTGCTTGGTTGAACTTTGAGTATCTGAGGTAGACGCCAACGCTAAATAGCGAATTTCCTCGGCAATATGCTGCTTAAATTTCTGCAAAAACGTGCTTTGCGGCAGGTGATACCACAGCGCTGTGCCTTGCTCAAATTGTTCAAAGTAGCCATTATCACGGCCACGCTGCCCACCTAATGCCACTGTCATCGTCAAATCAGGGTACAGTACTTGGCGCATGCCGTAATACGGTATGCGTGCGGCTTCTTGTACGTAGAGCCTTTCCGCCATGCCAGCCACAGGATACATGGCTTCATTATTTTGCTCTGTTTGTGCATTCGGCGCTGTGCCAATTTGCGCTTGCAAGAACTCTAGCAACCACTGGTGACCAGAATAACGACTCTTAGTCTGGGTTGATTCAGTTTGACTAAGTTCGTTTTGGCTAGGCCCATTTTGACTAGGTAAGAGGGCAAATGCGCCAATACCCACTTCTTCTATCGCGGCTGCGTAGGGGTTGGGTGTTGTGGCTTGATCAAAAAAACCTGGGTATAAAGCAAACGCACCAAAAACTGGGCGGCTTTTTTTAGCAGGTTGTCCTTCGATTTTACTGGATGGTGACTCAGGCAAGCGCGGCTCTGAAAAACGGGGCTCTGATAGCCGAATCAAGGCATCCCGATAACGGTGCATTTGGTTAATGGCATCGTCTGGTACGTAATCCTTACTTTCGATATCTTCATTGCTGTCATCAAAGCGGTTTTTCTCAGTTTTAATACGGTACTTGGCATCAAACAACCAAATAAACTGCTTTTCTTCTGATGAGTCTGCTTTCGTTAAATCAGCGCTTTTAGGCAGTGTCACTTCCAAAACAATATCTGGCTCTTGGTTCACTAAATACGAGCGGATTGATTGACCCTTTTTGGTAAATTTCGGCTCGTGTGCCAGCCGAGCGGTCACACCATCGCTGCGTTTAAAACGAAAGGCTCCAGCAAAACCATCTTTTAGTTGGTACTCAAAAAAGTCATTTTGGGCGAGCTTAGTCGCGCTGTTTTCAACCAATTCAAAGCCGAGGTTCTGCTCTAAAATCTGTTTCAAACACAAAAAGCACCACACTTCGTAAATCTCAGCCACCGATTTCATTGAAATGCTCGACTGATTGCCAAACACATCTAAATAAAATTTCAGCTCCTGCCAAATGCGATACACCGTGCTGTAACCGGTTTTTTGCTGAAGCACTAACGACTCACGGTTTAACCCTGTGTATGCGCCAACCTCTTTTAAAAAACTTTGACCTAATACTTTTTGCAGCGGTTGTTGCCAACTATGCAGCTCATTTAAAAATGAATCCGACAACCGTTGCCGCTCTGGTGCTTGGTTACTTTGTCTAAGCTTTTGTTCAAACTCCGCTAATTGCCGCTTGCTTTTACTCACCGCCATTTTAATAAAGCGGTTTTCTGGGGTATCGACACTCAGTTGCTTTTTTTCGACTGCATAGCGCTTATCGTACTGGCCATTGGCAAAGTCTTGCTTAACTTTCTCGGCTAACTTATGTGGCAGGCGGCCTTTTAATTTGGCCGCTTTAATATTGGCTACCGTCGGTTGCAAACGGCTATGAGGGGCTGCACAAATCACCTTTAAGCCTTGCTCAAAACGCTCCCGTAACGCGGCAAAATTAGCTAACCACATAAGTGGAAAATGCCCACGATGCTGGCTTGTCGCTGCATCTTGCTCGGTTTTTTCGACCAAACTAAAGCGCCAAAGAGGGTAAACTTTGTCTATAGCTTGGTACATGGCGGGCAAGTCTTGGTGAAGTGCCATTTTGGTTGGCAGCACTTCAAAGGCTATGTGCTGAGTCTGTGTTTTGCCATTGTGCTCAAAGGTAAGTGGCAAACGTAACCAGCCCACATCATTACCGGTATTAATGGTGCCGGTTAAACGTGCGGGCACCACGCCCCTTGCGGTTTTTACTTCGGGAGCAAAACGAAATGCCTCATTCACGTTTTGGCTTCGGTGAGTTAGCCGCGCATGAGTTACTTCACTAAAAAATACCCACTCAAACTGGTACTGAGTATTCTCAAAAAACAGCGGGGAATTTAATGTCAGCTCAGCGTGTTTCGCTAAGCCGTTGGCAACTAGGTCGTTTTCGGCTAAGTCACTTTCATCTAACGCACTTTTGTCTAAGCCATCTGCAACTAGCCCTTGCGGTTCAATCGCATTGCTCAGCTGCGCCGCAGGCGCAAAGCGCAATTCGTAGCTAGGTTGTACATCATTAGCGCTCGCCCTATGCGCCACTGTATTCTGGTACACGCTCAACCGCTGGCTAATATCATTCGCCCAGACCGAAAACTCAAAGTCAGGGGTTTGTAATCGTATTAACTCTGGCATTCCCTACCACTCCTTACGCCTTCGCTGTACGGTTTTCTATGGGTTGCATTCATTGCAAAAAGCATCAAACAACACCAACCCATTAAGGCCAGAAACTGGTGAAGGTGGCACTGACTAATCGCTCGCTCATCCACTTCAACTTAGCTTTTGAACGGCAAGGTATACGCAGTACTTTTTCCTCATCAGTAGCACCATCGGCCACGATTTTCTCACGATACAAGTCAGGGCGTTGATTGGTTTCGTCTGTGTCAGACGCCAGCCAAATGGGAGCTAACTGGTCTGCCAACACAGTGCTCAGTTTAACCAACAAATCCTTACCATCGGATGTGGTGAGTTTGTCGGTATCGCCTTCGATACGCGGCAGAACCTTACACATCATAAAGTCGTCCCATACAGCTTTTAGAGTCAGGTCATCTTGTGGTTGGCTGCTAGCAACCGCGAGAAGAAGTTCATTGAGCGCACGAAATGCCAATTCAAACGGTGTATTTTTTAGCACGGCATTAACGGCCGATAAAAACGCAACGGTTTTTGTGCCATCAACATCAAACGTATCAGCTAAATCCGCTGTGCAGGCGTTTGACCAAATAGGATAGCTAAGGCGTTTATTGCAGCTAGTTGGGGTGAAAAAGTCGTTATAGTCATTAGGGAAAAACGCGCCAAAATCAAAGCTCAGCGCTCGGTCAATCACTTTGCGTGAAAAGCCGTGAGTGGTTTCATCCATATTCACCGTGCCTGCAACAATCAAGTTGAATGGCATGCTGATGCCGTGTTCTAAAAAGTAAGCCCAAATGTCTTTTTCTAGCGGTGTTGTTAAATCTAAGCCAAGATCTTTGGCTAAAAGAGTAGATGGTTTTACGTTGATCTTTTCTGAGTTGTGGGCTTCTCCAGAGTTGCTATCTAAATCTTTGAAAACATCTGCTCCGAGTAGTGGATCACATTGGTAGATATAATCGCGTCCAGAGTTTACTAATGCATCAGGGTCATTCCAACAGCGCGTTTCTAAAATAGACAGGTAGTCTGCAAAGTATTGCTCTACTGGCGCTAAATTCATTTCATCTAAACAAAGCCAGTAGGGCGGAATGTCGTGTAAATCACGACCTGTCCAATCAATAGCTTTACCATTCGCATCAAAGTCAATTGATTTAATAATGGCCTTCCAAGCGCGAACGATGAAGCGCAGCACGTCGGTGGCAATATATTGAGGTTGTTGGCCAAGGCGTGAAACATAACCCAGCAAGTCACTCGGTTCGTGCCAATCTGGGCGGACTGAGACCAAACAATAAGTTTCATCCAAGCTACCAGACGTCTTAGCTTGCTCACGCACAAAGCGGGTTTTACCTGTGCCTGAGATGCCTGCGAGAAGAAGGAAGGGTTTGGATAAGCTAGTATATGAATTGGAATGCTCTTCAGCCAAGAACTCAGCTAGTTTTTTGCAAGCTGCACTATACATAGAATTACCACTTTTATCGGCTTGCAACCATTCAGCTACTTGCTCAAGCTCCCTTAACGCGTCCAACACTTGTCCAGATTTTAATTGATAAAAACTGTTTACATTTACGCCAATTTTATTTATGAACTTATCACAATAATTGATACCTGCCCCAGAATAAGATGATGCAGTTCTTTCAGACAGCCCTTTATTTATCATCCACGATCTGAACTGATTTTTTATATTCAATTTCGATAGATTTTTTTTATTCGATGAGTTCATTCCTACAAAATCACCCCACTTTTCAAGAGCCAATCGTAGGCGATCCTCTTCAAAAAAAGTATTTACTTCCGGTGATTCATATGTTGATTCAGTTAGAAATCCAATCAATTTCGAAATTAGCTTTGTTAGTGCCTTTGTTTGACTCCTTCCTGTGGAAGATATGATTTTTAACTCTTCATCTGATGCTGTTTTATATATTTCTCGATATGATTTCTCTTCATATTGATAAATGTAATCTTTTCTAGTTGGCACCTTATCCCATGCAGAATGAACCACACCATAATTATCTAACAAAAAAGAAATAAAAAGTTTGATACTCTCAGGCGATATACTGAATGCCTCACCCTTAGAGTTTGTATATGTTAGTAATAATGTTTTCTCTGCTTTTACTTTCTGATCATCACGAATCAAGTCACAGTATGTTTGGAAGCTCATAGGATATCCCTTCTAATTTTTTTTGCTATTTCCTGAATAATTGGAACAACGACTGAATTACCAAATTGCCTGTAAGCCGGTGTACGAGCAATGGGAGTAATGAACTCCTCAGGAAATCCTTGCAGTCTGGCACACTCTTTCGGTGTAAGAAGCCGAGGATTTTTGTCTTCCTGGGGGATAAGACATTCTTTTCCATCCTTGCCATAACGAGCAACAATTGTATTTGATGGTTTATCTAAATTTGCTGTATGAGCTGTAAAACCAGTTCCTCTTTCTAAATTTCTTCTTGTTCTATTTATGTGGCCAAGCCATAATTTATCTGAAATGGTATATTTCTCATCTACGGAGTCTTCAAGTATTGACCTAAGAGGTTTTGGATCACCACCAAACTCTGGAAAACAAAAATCCTTAGGTATATCAGATCGAATAGCGACCATATAACAACGAACTCTTCGCTGAGGAACTACTGAGCTAGAATCAATCACTTTGTAAAAAAAACTATAACCACTTTTTTCTATGGTATCTTTTATAGTCTGAAAAGTACGACCTTTATCATGTCTTTCTAAATTCCTAACATTTTCAAGAAAAACAACTTTAGGCCTTCGCTCGTCAACTATACGCATTACATCAAAGAAAAGTGTGCCTTGAGTTTCACAAAGAAATCCATGCTTCTTACCAACCGAATTTCTTGCTGACACTCCAGCATTTGAGAATGGTTGACAAGGGAAACCAGCCAACAATACATCATGTTCAGGTATTTCATTTTCAGGTATTTTAGTTATATCACCGAAAGGAAATTCTCCGTGATTATCTTTATATGTTTTTTGAGCTGCCTTATCGTATTCAGAAGAAAAAACACATATGCCGCCATTTTGTTGAAAACCGAGTCGAACTCCACCGATCCCTGCGAATAAGTCGATAAAACGAAACTTAGCGTCAAAATCAGGCTTTAGCTTTAAAGCTCCGAATACCTCATTAAAGAACGCGTCTCTTGTTGTGTATAAACCATTTTGCTGTAGCAGGCTGATTACACGCTCTTTGAGCTGTTCTGGCTTGCTGACTTCTGGATTACAGTAAAACTGGCTATCGGTCGCAATGGCGTGTAACCATTGATCAATTACCGCTTCAACGTCACTGTCTTGTGGCACATGCTCAAGTGCTATGGGCTTAATCATTTCTTCTGCTTGTAGAAGGACGTTGGTTTTATTGTTCATTATTAACTACTACTAAAAATTCTTGATGGGTGACGGTAGGGCGAAGCATGTTTTTTGTACTTTGCATTTCAACTAAGTTGTACTTGCCCAATGTTTTTAATGTTCTCGACACATTACTGACCGCCCGGCCTGTCAGCATGGCCAGCTCAGTGACCGATTTCGGCTGTTGTTCGGCGATTACTTTTAACAACTGCTGATTTTCTTTCGACAGCACATTGGCCACCGATTTCAGCGAATCGAACCAGATATCAACGGGGAAATCGGGGTCGGGCATTTGCCCTTTAATGCCAATCACGCAGCGCGATTGTTTGAGGTTTTTCATATTTCTCTACTAACAAAAATTGAAGATGAAACCTAAGAATGGAAATAAGCGATCAAGTCTTTAACGTCATCGGATCTAAAAATATCGTTTTTGGATGTGTCGCGATAAATTTCGGGATTTTCATCATCCCCTTCGTTGATGGCGCAGCTTATGGCATATCTTGGTAAGTCATCACTCTCTCGATACTCAACTTTTTGGTGCTCAACCCAAAGCAGATAGTACTCACCATCGTGACGAAAGTAAAACGACGCGCAAGCATCGTTTGGCGATGTATTGTTAACCAGCGTTACTGGTATATCGTGAGAATTAAACCCAAATTTAAGCTCTTCCATTACACGGACCTTGATAACTGTTCATTTATACATGCCCGATATCTTATCATCTACTGATTAGATCACAAGATTATTTTCCATCATTCAGTGCAATGGCGATCACCAATCACAGCAAGTACACAACCAGTACACTAGCGGTATTGTCTGTGTTGGACTTCAATCATCGCTAGCTATTTATGTTGATTGGCGATGTACTGCAAGGCGACAAGCCTACAAAGGATTCATCGGCTTTTTAGTCATCCAAGATGCTGCCTTTAACGCAGTACATGCGTGGGCGGGTGTTGTCGGGCAGGCTGACTTTGCGCTGTGGCCGATTACCATCGGGGATTAGGTAGCCTGCGGCCATTAGTGCTTTGGCGGCGCGATCTGGGCTGAGGCCTTCGGTAGCTTCACGCCAGCCGGTTGGGTAAAACAGGTAGAGGGTTTGTGGGCCAGAAGTATCAAGCCAACCCGCACGCTGGCGCACTTGGCTGCTGTAACCGGTTTGTTTGGGCGTAAAGCGGCTTTCGCCATGCTGCTCAATAAAACTGCGCACCTGGCGAATGGCTTGTTGGTCTTCATTGGCGGCCACACCACCGCGTGCAAGTATCCATTGGTTTAGCTGGCTTAAACAGGCGGCTTCGACACTTTGGGTTGGCCAATCAAGTACTTTGGCTTGAATGGCTAACAACCCAGCGCTAGCCTGCAAGGCAAACTTTTCGGCGACCCGACGCACTTGGCCGTCTGACTCGGGATGTAAGCCGGTTAAAAAACGTTGGCGTACGTTTTGGAAAACGGGTCGCACCTGTGCGCTGTGCTGCGTTAAATACCGTAACCAGTCCAAGGCCAAGCAGCCGTAGTGTTGGCGACTTTGCTGTTTTAGATGATCGGCTAAATCGGCGGCGTTCATACCATGACTCTGGTTAAACACGCCCATTTGCGCACCGGCATCGGCACTGAGATCAATCACGCGCACTTGCTGGCCGGCTTTTACGCGTTTGCCGATACTGGCAAGATGGCTTTCGAGCGTCACTTAGCCAGTAGATAAAAACACCAAACGCCAACGGGCGGGTAAGCGCATTTCACCGTATTTGCCTGCACGGGTTTTACCTTGGCCATTGGCAAGCATATAAGCGACATCGCCGGCCTCTTTTGGGTCAACTTCGCCCATTTCATCGAGCGCCAGCAAGGCATCGTTATGCGCTAATGCTGTACCTTCTAAACCGTTGGCCATGGCACGCCAACTGTGGCGCAGTTGATTAGGTTCGCCCCACACCGATAATGCCGGATACAGCGCCGCAGTTTTACCAGTACTGCTGGCACCGTAGAGGTGTAAACCAAAACCATCCACCCCGCACAAATGCAATAGGGGTGCAGCCAGCGCAGCGCAGACACCAACAATTAATAGCGGGTTATCCAGACAATAACGGCCAACGTGCTGCCGCCAGCTATCGCTACTGCCTTGTTGAATAAAGCCTTCTATCGGGTGCATGGTTTGCAGCACCATGCGCGGGTTATCGCTGTGTTCGCTTGGGTAAAAGGTGAGGCGCGGATGCACATAAGCGTGGTGATGCCAGCCAATGCAGTTCACGCTAATGGCCTTTTGCGTGGCCAGCTCGCCCATTTGTTGAATAAACAACGAGAGCAACTGCCGCGCTTTGACACTGTTGCTTAGCCGCATGCCTCGGCTGAGTAGGATTCGGCGGTACTCGCTGCCGTCTCCGGCCAATAGTTCTGCTGGCATAGCCCAGTAGCGATGGCGATTGTCATCGTCTAACCAGTGCAATAAATAGCCGTAGTTGTCCCCTTGTGGATCGCGAGTACGAGCAGCTACTTGCAACCAGGAGCAGATTTTAACTGGGCTATCTTGCCCAGCCGGTTGCATCACCAGCCAGTTTTGCGCGTTATAGGCAAAACCAGCTGGTAATTTTGGCTCGTTGCTAGGCATATCACTGGCAGATAATTGGTTTAATGCTGATGGTTTATCCATGGCCATAAGCAGCACCGATACGGCGGGTTTCAATCCACTGGTCGATATCGCTTTCTAACCAGCCCACGGCACGCGCACCAATACGAATGGAACGTGGAAATTCACCGCTGGCCATCAGGGCATAAATGGTACTGTGGCCAAAGCCTGTTTTGGCCTTTACCTCGGGCAAGCGCAAAATCCGCTGCTGACGCGCTGGGTGTGTTGATGTGGTGGATGATTGTGTAGTTGGGTTCATCGTTTGCTTCCTCACTAATCTGTTAAGTTCAGTTAGGAGTTTGCCAGTACTAAACGGACGCAGTAGGCAGATAAATGCCCAGATCGTGCAGCTTTCTGAGGGTACAAGTCGCTACTTGCCCCAGTTTGTAGATAGTGCCCAAAACAATAAATGCTCTGTGGGCAGGGTTAGTGTGTGCCTAAGTGGCGTGAATTAAGGCTTTGCCCATACTGCCCCAAAAGCCCAAGGGATGAGTGCCAAAAGCTTTCTCAAAAAGGGAAAGTCTTGCTCAATTAGAACGCCACAACACTTTTACGCGCATAAAAATGTAAATTATCACACTTTTCTGCGCGTAAAAGTGTAGACTGAGTTATACTACAGGCAGTTAACAATCTTAATTGGCGGGAAATAACAGTGCAGCGTAACTTACTTAGCGCCTTAATGGCATGGAAAAACCAATCTGTACGCAAGCCATTATTAATCGATGGCGCAAGACAAACAGGTAAAACCTATCTGCTGCAAGAGTTGTTTGGTAACACCTTTGCCAACATCCTTCGTATCGACTTTCTTGAAAATCCCGCCTACAAAGAAGCGTTCGATGGCTCACTCTCACCTGACGAGCTAATAATGAACATTGAGCTTTTGACCAATCAGGTGTTCAACCCAGAAACCGATCTGCTGATATTAGATGAAATTGGCGAATGTGAGCGTGCCGTTACCTCACTTAAGTACTTTGCCGAGAAAGCCCCCTCCTATTTTGTCGCTGCCAGCGGTTCAAATATTGGTTTGCTCAACACCTTCCCTGTGGGCAAGGTAGAACAATACAATTTACGACCACTGACCTTCCAAGAATTTATTTATGCATCAAACGAGCAAGCGCTGATCAAAGCGTTTGACAGTCAAGCAAGCACACCTGCGGTGCACACTAAATTGATGGATAAACTAACAGATTACTTTTTTACCGGTGGTATGCCGGAAGCCGTTTCTGCTTGGTATCAGTTTAAAGATTCAAGCATTTTAGAGCGGGTTGAAAAAGTCACAAAAATTCATGCCGATTTAGTTGCAGGTTATCGCCGCGATTTTGGTAAGTACGCAGGCAAGGTCGATGCTAAACTAATTGAATCTGTGTTTAATAGCATTCCAGCGCAGCTATCACTTGTCAGCGATGAGTCCGTTAAACGCTTTAAATTTAAACATGTGCATGAGCGTAAATCTCGTTATAGCGATTTTGAAACCGCGATCCATTGGCTTCATTGCTGCCGTTTAGCTTTGCCAAACTACCCTGTTGAAGGATTGCCAAAATCGCCACTAGCGGCCTATAAAAAAGAAAATATGGTTAAATTGTTTCTATTTGATGTGGGGCTGCTTAATCATATGCTAGGCAGCAGTTATAAAGAGATTAAGCAACAAAGCTATGAATACAAAGGTTACGTGGCTGAAAACTTCGTGCAGCAAGAGCTCACAGCCATCGGCGTTGACCCAAGTTACTCATGGAATGACGCCCGCGCCGAAATCGAATTTATTTTGGCAACCGATGAAGGCGATATCATCCCTGTTGAAGTCAAAAGTGGTAACCGTACAAGGGCAAAATCGTTGGCATCTTATGTTGAAAAATGTGCACCAAGTAAAACTTTTAAGTTAACTGGTACACAAGGCTCATCAGCGTTAGAACAAACCAAAATCGTAATGCCTTTGTATTTCACGCAGTATTTACCTCAGAGATGGTAAAAGCGCGTTGCTTAGCCCCCGAGGTCTACATAAAGTTACTTCAAAGGTAACAATCTGTAGACCTTGATACCTGATATTCGGACACTCAGTCTTACCTCTATTGGATACCATAGTATCCATATTGAGCTTATTTCTATTGAAATGGACACCATAATGTCCACTTCAGGCTAGGTGAGTTTTCTGCTGACTCATCACTATCGCATAGAACCAGTAAAAAAATAGCCAAATTATGTTGACGGAAATCCCGCTCGATAAAGCCCTTCAAAACCTCTATTTTTAAGTCCTAACAGCAGCATAAAAACGGCACTGTTTTTCCGTAGTCATAGCCAAGGAGCACCACTAAGATTTAGTAAAAGCCATAGACAAGTGGTGGGCAGTTTGGTGGGAAAACAGGCATTTTTGAGCGGTTTCTTTTCAGTAAGTTTTTGAGTTTTTAAATGTTTAGATTGCCACCCGAGGGTGGCATTTTCATTTTACTCTTCTTTATTTTCGAGTGCTTCTTCTCGGCGCAGATAGGCGCCGGCTTCATCACTACTTGCACGCAGTTGGTGGTTTTGATCCACCGCTCTCGTTTGCTGATTGAGTTGGTACACTTGTGAGGCATTGCCTAAATCGCGCTCGCTGGTAATTGCGGCGATGGATTCTCGGTCTTTTAAGAAGCTAATCACATCTTTACGGATGTCGCTTAGCTGTGCATCGTCTTTATGCATTTCTAAAATATGTCTTGGGTGCTCTAGGTTTTTCATGCCCGTTGCAGCGAAGGTCGTTGATACTATTCTCGACACCACTACCCAAGGGGTAATACTGCTGCGTACTAGCGTATTTTCAGAGCGTGTAGAATCGTGAATGCCAGTACCTGTTGATATTTTAGACTCAGTAAATGTCCCTTCACATTTAAAATAAACCAGCAGAGATTCAAACTGCATCTCGGCATAGAATACGTGTGCAGCATTGGTTAGCATTGATGCAAACGATTTAATCAATAGGCCACTTAGCAGTAAATGTACGGCTACCATCACAACGGCGCTAAATGACGCGATGTTTTCTTCGCTGAAGGCACTAGAAAAATTACTGATATTGGCGCTCGTTACATAGTGGTAAATATCTACTACGGCATAAGCAAAAAAGACGCTTAATCCAAGAGTTACTAGCAGCAGTAAGTTACCACCGAGCAAGGATAAAAACCTAAAGCGTTCAAATGATTTACCTAAATCTAAAGGCATTACTTTAGGTTGTACTTCTTGGATCATTTCGCCTTTAAAGCCACCTTTACCATCAACTTGTTCTTGCAAGCTGGGATCTAGCTCACGATAAACTCGGTTTGGTACTTCTTTATATCGGCGATTAGCCATCACCAAGTTGTCTAAGTTAATAAATATCTCATTTGGATGTACTGATTCTTGCCAGTTTTCTCTTAACTCAGACACTTCAACCACTGGGTTTACTTTGTCTAAACGCGCTTTAAGCATAACAGCAATAATGGCGCTACAGCCAAGTGCAAGCACGATAACGCCTGTGAGATAAGCCCAAGTATGAAGACTAGGTAACGGCGCAAAAAAGAGCTCAATATTGGCTTTACTTAACTTTCCTTCATCCATGATGTAAGACAAAGTTAGACCTATCAAGATTGGTAGCACAAAAGAGAGCGAAATCACTTTAGTGAGGGTCGCACTCCCCAAAGATTCAATAGCATGTTCCGCTTTGCGTGAAATCGGTTTAGCCGCGCTATACCAGCATGACAAAATATATATCATCAGTAAGGTGCTATAGATTGGAAAAGTCAGCTCCCCAGCATCACCGGCAAAGCCCGACAGCGATACAAACGCCACCACGCCATAAAGCACAAGTGCGGTTAATGTACTCACCCATGCACCAAATAAGCGTTGGCTCATATTTCTGATAGGATAAGGGAGAAAGAGTAATTTAGGTGCAATGCTGTGAAGTAAACGCGATAAGAATCCCTTAGGCTCTACAAAAGTGCTATTCTTTCGGCCAATCAACATTTCTTCTAGCGTTTTCGCCGCATAAGCGACATCAGCCTTTTCTTGCTTGGCAGTTGAAGTTTCTGATTTACTGAAGTTATAAGCTAAAGAGGTGGGATGGTTACGACCCACAAAAAAGCGCAGCGTTGCATATATTCCTTTTGCAAGAGAAGTGATCCCAAAGCCTAAAATCAACATGCCAAATAGCATGATGATCCAACCCATACCCGCATCGCTCTTAACGGAGCTGGCGGCAATCACCAGTAATGCAATTCCAGCAATAGTTTGTATTGCACCACGAATAGCTGTGATTTTACCTTCCGTTTTAAATGGGTTTTTAAGCCCTAAATCAATAGAGCCATAATCAAAAGCCACTAGCAGCCTCCTTGTATAAACAGTCCAATGTCGGTGGCTAGGAGGTCGTCTAGTTTACGTAGCGTCCAGCCACACCTTTTAATTTCTGCAATACTCTGCACAATAACTTGTTAAGTTGCAACGAGTTTCGTTTGAATTCAAAGAAGTTCCCACTTCCTGTTATCAAATCGTCTAACTTCATTACAGTTAGGCGAAATAGACAGAAGATAAAGCCACTCGTTTTCTACCAATTGTTTTACAACTGGGTGTGCTGCCATGATTTGCTCTAGTGCTTCGGTTGGTGCTTGTACAATTACGCTCAAACGTTGTGGGGTATGCATCCATTTTTCACCGTTATGAACGGATTGCATTGGCAGGCCAATTCGCAAATCTCCGCCATTGCCTTCAAACACTCCTATTCTCCCCCCCACTACATTATGCAACACCTTGTTACCACTGCCGTATTTGTGGATATCGGTTACCGAAGCGTTATATTGCATATTGATCCAGTTAGTGACGAGCATAGGGGCGGTTAAAATAGCTGTTAACTGACTAAAGTCTTGGTCTTGCTCCGCGCTGTATTCATGCAAAAAGACTCGGCCTTGCAAGTCAACACCCTGCGTAACTTGTCTCGGCGCGACCACAAATGCTGCATTGTTGGCAAGGCCCCATTCCGGCCTGACTTGAGACCAATCTTTAGTACGGGCTATAAATCGCTGCTCTAATTGCTGCTCAGATAATTCTTTACCAGTTATCACGAGTGTATGAGCGCGCTCTACTCGAGCCAGATGCGCTGCCTGCTTTAACCAGCGGGTTATCTCTGTATCTATTTCGCCATAGGGGGTAATTGTTTCAGTGGTGGTATTATGTAGCGCTGCAACAAAACGGGTTTGCGACGGAATAGCGATGCCTAGCGCGATTAATTCTGCGCGTACCGCTTGGTCATTAAGAAGTTGCGCGAGTACTTTAACATTCACTTCTCCCGATTGGCCGCCACATGCACCACATTGCAGTCCAGCTTCATGTAAATTATTGGTGGTATGTGCTCCGTGGCCAACCAATAGGACTGTATCAGCAAATTCAGTCAGTCCCATCCCTTTTACTATGCCAGCTGCGAGTTTAGCTTGCTCCAAAACAGTAACTTCGTGTTCGCCCTGTTTTAATTGCCACTTTCTTGAATCAATATGACTATCGACGGGATGATGAGTTTTTTGCAGTGAAAACACTTTGCTAAATAGCTGATAAAAGTAACTCATCCCCATCGACTCCACCATCGAAAATGAAGCAGCCGCAGAGTGAGACCAGCTATGCCAACGGCCAGCTTGCTGCCGTTTTGTGGCAAGGTGCTGGGTTGCGGGCGTTTGTATTGCGGTGATTGGTGCTTTTAATAATCCGGGTAACTGTGGCCGACTAAAACGGCAGTTAGTAGCATGATAATCAATAGGTAGGCCAAAAAAACCAGCATAGCCTATGGTTTGAATGCCTGCGTTTTGAGTTTCTAACGCACGGCGGATCACCTCTGAGCGCACATCAATACAAAAAGCCGCTTGTAAGGTTGGTGTAGCTTGCTCACGAGCCTCCTCAGATTTTACCTGCTGAGTCTTTAGCTGCCCCACTAAAGTGACTTGATAACTGAGCTCGAGTGCCCGCTGAAATACCAGGCGCGGCAACAATGCCTTTTTATGTTCAATCACAATCTCAGCAAGTTGCTGCTTTTGCTTGTTCCAATGGTATTGAATACGAGTAAAGGTCGTTGGATGGCGCTCACTCACATAACGCCAAATCACCAGCTCCCACGCCATTCGAATTGCCAGTAGCGCACGCATATCGGAAGCCGGATGCTGGGCAAGATCTGCTTGCCAGCGTTCATAAGCCGCCCAAGATGCCCAACCATTAATATCTAACAGTAGCATGTGTGCATAATCACTCAGCTCATTAAAACCAATCTCTAAGGTGTCGACAGCGAGTGCAATTAAAGACTCAGGAGACGTTGGCAAAGCCTTAAAGTAATCCACTAAGCCCGACTCCCCCATGACGATGCTTATCCCCAAGTCTCGCGATACGGTTTCATACCAGTGGCGATACAAACAGAGTTTATCCTCACCTTGGGTTTGTTTGAGAATAGGCTGCACCTGCTGATAATGCGCGGCGCAAAATTGGCTAATTTGGTGGCTGATCTCCTCTTGCCATGGCATCTTATGCTCTGAGCGATAACGGTCAAGTAAATCCGCTAATGTATGCCAATGTGGCAACTCGCCGCAGTGACTTTTTTTGAGCCAATTAAGTAGCGCATTGGTGCTGCGATCCACCGCATAATGTGCCGCAGATTGCTGCAATGCTTGCTCTGAAATCGCCTCTTGCTGCCATTTTTCAAGATAAAATGCCACGGGCATCAGCATTCTAACCTGTGCCAACGCACTCATTTTATTGACCACCGCATCAAAGGGCAGATCGCGCATTCCCCAAAATGGATTCACTGCGATCAATTGATCGAGTGGCCAAGTTGGCGCAATGCGTGTTTCTGCGCTCAGGAGTTGTTGCTGTTGCGGCTTGGATAGCTGAGTCTGTTTGTTATTTTGTATGTCTATCATTACTTCTGCTCCTCGTACCCTGCAGCATAGCGATGAATGGCTAGGTGTTTCTGCTTTTTAATACTTGGCAAATGGACGGGCCAAAGTAATATGGTTAATCGCGTCATCCACTCGTCTAAGTACAGGCCGGCATACAACACCCGAGAGAGTTTTTGCACCGTTACCAAATGTGCGCGGTAATAGAGCAGATAATTTACTACGATGAGTAACACTACTAAGCTGAGCAACCAAATATCAGCACCATCGAGTGCTTGCGCTCTAAGATCATTTGGTAGCGCGACCACCAAGTACAATAGCCATTTTTGCGCACTATAGGCTGCCAACAACACAACGGCTGCGGTGATGATTCTAAAATAGCTGCTAGGGGCTTGCGCCTCAAAACGCAGTGCTAGCCACACCGTTAATGCGCCAACCATTAATCCCCAAATACTGATAGGACCTTGATATTCAATGACGACTGCAGCAGCTGTCGTGAGGCCAGTTGCCACGACAAGTGCAATAAGCCATTGCCATAAGGGCGGTTCAAGCTGGTCGCTCAAGCGACGAGTCAAATCTTCATGGATCCACTGGCTTGAGTTTAAAAATGCGTGGGCTTTGTAGGCTGAATGCGCCAATAAGTGTAACAGCGCTAATTCATATAGCCCCAAAGCACACTCCACTAGCATCAACCCCATTTGTGCACAGGTTGACCAAGCCAAGCGCACTTTTAAACTGATCCGCGTTGTCATGATAAGCGCGGCCAATAATGTCGTTATTCCTGCCACGATCAAGATCAGCCATTTCGCAGCTTCTACGCGTAAAATCAAAGGGCCAAACACCATCACCAAAAAACCACCCAGATTAATGATCCCTGCATGCAGCAGCGCACTTACCGGTGTGGGTGATTCAACCACTTGCATCAACCAGCCATGCACTGGCAGTTGCGCGCATTTTATCAGCGCCACAATTGCGAGTAAGCCAGCTGCTGATTGCTCTAGCACAGTCAGTGTCGTTGAGTGAGTTAAGTAATAGTCGGTGATGTCATTAAGCCGGAGCATGCCAGTGCTGAGGTAGATACAAATAAAAGCCCCCAGCAATGCACTTTCTGCCAAGCGCGCCAAAATAAACTTTTTGTGTGCGGCCAATGCCGCTCTCGGGCGGTTAGGATAAAACAGCAGTAGACGGTGTAGGCTCAAACTAATGCCAACCCAAGCCAACCAAAATAGGATTAAGTGATTACTGAGCACCACAATAGTCACGCTCAGTAATGTCGTGAGTAGATAGCGAAAATAGCGGCCTCGGTGTTTTTCACCATGTAAATAGTGAATAGAGTAACGCAGTAAAATAAAGCTCATAAAGCCAATCAATGACACCACGCTAAGCCGTAAAAAGTTTATTTCAAACAGGCTACTGGCAGTATCACCTTGTGTTGCCCAACTCCCCCAGCCAAAAGCGATACAAATTGCCACACCAATAGCAAAACCGTTCGCGATACGAAATAACCCAGCGTTACTACGAGACGCTTTGCTCATGAAAGACGCAGCAATCAAAAAGTGTAATAGCAACAACACCACTAAGATATTAATCATCACTTTCTATGCTTCTCACCTAAGTCTTGAATCAGGTCATTATTCCAACCTTTTTAATTTAATAAAAATAGATATAATTTAACTATTCGTTCTGTTTTACTTATATATAGATGAGCCGACTTAATTATCACCACCTTTACTACTTTTGGCAGGTTGCCAAGCTCGGAAACCTGACTCAAGCCGCTAAAGAATTACATGTTTCGCAATCTGCGCTCTCTGCGCAAATCAAACAGTTGGAACACAATGTCGGGGTATCACTATTTGAGCGCGTAGGCCGCAGCCTAATGCTCACCGATCAGGGTAAAAAGGTGCTGAGCTATGCCGATGATATTTTTACCACGGGGCAAGAACTCGAAGCCTTGCTAAGCAAAGGCGTACAGTCAACCACCCATGTAACTATTGGGGTGTTGACCACTCTGTCACGTAACTTTGTAGAAGCTTTTATTAGCCCTTTGATGCGGCGCAGCGATGTGCAATTTAAATTAAAGTCAGGCAGTATTTCAGAGCTACTCAACGGCTTAACCAATTATGAGCTGGATTTAGTGCTTACCAACCGAACAATAAACCTAGATACTTCAGATCCCTATTGGCAGTGCCAACTAGTTGCCAAGCAACCGCTGGCGATCATTGGTCCGCCTGCCCTCAAGCCAAGCACGCCATTTCCGCAAGGCTTTGAAAAAACACGCTGGATCTTGCCACCTGCCAACTCAGATTTACGCACCGCATTTAATGCGCTGTGCGCTCAGTATCAGTATTTCCCCAATATTTTGGCAGAGGTCGACGATATGGCGATGATGCGACTACTGGCACGAGATAGTGGCGCGGTGGCCGTTTTACCTGCCGTAGTAGTAAAAGACGAAATAGCCCAAGGGGTGCTACAGCAATATCAGGAACTACCTAATATTTATGAGTATTTTTATGCGATTTCAACACAGAAAAAGGTTGTTCCTGAAGCAATTAAAATCCTGCTGCAAGAAGCGCGTGATAAGCCCACACATTTTTAAGCACGCTGATTTTTATTCACCTGAAAGTATTAGAAAATCACGATTTATTTCTATTTTTTAACTTAACCCATATTAACGTAAGAAAATTGGCCTAAGCACTTGACCAATTGATGTTTATTTAGCAAGCTGAAACTATAGGATAAAAATTCAACGAGGCAGTTATCGTGTTCAAGCTTGCGCACAATGGCAATATCTTAATGGATGTGAAGTCTGCTTCACCGCCAAGTGCTGCGTTTGTGATTGAAGCCCTTGAAAAATCACAATTTGCCGACTGTGAAATTGATCACGACTCGATTAATGCCTTTTTCCAGAGCGACTTTCCAGAGAGCCAAATCGTCGTTGCTAAACAACATGATGCCGAATTTGAAGTCACCTTAAGTGACGATAAAATGCAGGCCTTTGGGCAACTTAAAACGGCTCGTGGTGGTAAAGCCGTATCATTAGAAGAGGCAAAAAAAGCCATTGTTAAAGCAGGCGTCAGCCGTGGTTATAAGCAAGCTTACCTAGAAAATATCCTGCGCAAACAGTTTGAACTTCCACCTGGCGAAGAAGCATCTGGATTAATCGCCCAAGGCCGACCACCACAAGACGGCCAGTCAGCAAAATTACTGCCGCATGTACAAACTTTAAAAGAGAGACTCAAACAACCTAGAATGCGTGAAGATGGCACCGTTGACATGCGTGATTTTGGCAAGCTCGCAAGCGTCGCGCCGGGTGATTTACTGGTCACTCAAAAGCCCGCAACACCAGGTAAAGAAGGCTTTACGGTTAGTGGTGAAAGTATTGAAGCAAAGCCCGGCGAATCATTCCAGCTTATGGCGGGTGAAGGCACCGAGATCAACCCCAACAACCCACTAGAGCTTATCGCAACCATTGCAGGTTGCCCCTCTGATATCGCCAACGGTATGCGCGTGGATGATGTATTTACGATTGCCGATGTCACAGTAAAAAGTGGTCATGTCGACTTTAATGGCAGCGTTATAGTTACCCATAATGTGGAGCCGGGTATGCACGTGACTGCACAAGGCGATATCACAGTGCTCGGCACGGTGGAATCTGGAGAACTTATTGCAGGTGGTCATATTGAGGTACGAGGTGGCGTGATCGGCCATGTCGACCATCAAAATAATGAGCAAGGCTTAACCTGCAAGCTTATCGCCAAAGGCAATATTGAGATTGCCCATGGACAATATACTTACCTTGAAGGCGATAACATTATTATCAATAAGCAGAGTAACCACTGCGATATTAAAGCGCAAAAGCTGATACAAGTTGGCACTGGCGATCATCCAAGTGGCAAGTTAATAGGTGGTTCAATCATAGATGCGCAAATGGTGGTAGCGGGAGAGATTGGCAGTGAGTCTGGCGCTAAGATGATGATTTATCTTGCACGCAAAGGCCTTAAAATCACCCAAGAAACCGACACCCTGTTCAAAGAAGTCGCCGCCACCAATGATTCTTTAGATCAACTACAGCAAGCGATTGAAAAAGCAGAGTTAGTAAAAGACGCAGCTAAAAAGCAACAACTCAAAACTAAAATTGGCGCAACACAGATGCACTACTGCCAGCAAGCCGAGCACCTTGAGCAAAAGCTCAGCCAGCTTGATCACGACTTACACGATTTGCTCGACAACACGAAACTTGCAGCAAACAAAGCGCTTCATTCAGGGGTTGAAATTCATATCTTTGATCGCGTGTATAAAACAACCCGCAGTTACCCCCCTTGCTCAGCAACGCTACAAGAAAACCAAGTTAAAATAGACTTTAAAACCGCAGGCTCCTAGCCTGCACTTTGCTCTAGCGCTGACACTTAGCGCAATACACTGTGCTGCGTTGCCCTAGACGTATTTCTTTTAATGGCGTTTCGCAGCTTACGCAAGGCTCACCTTTGCGACCATACACCAGTAACTCTTGAGCAAAGTAACCCGGCTTACCATCACTTTGAGCAAAGTCTTTAAGTGTCGTTCCCCCTTGTTTGATAGCTGCACTTAAGGTTTCCTTGATGATCGGTGTCAGTAATTGGTAGCGTTTAAGTGAAATTTTACCTGCTTCTTTTTTGGGATGGATCCCTGCTTTAAACAAAGATTCATTGGCATAAATATTACCCACACCAACCACCACATGATTATCCATAACAAATTGTTTAATCGGCTGCTTTTTGCCTCTGCTTTTTTCAAATAAGTACTCTGCTGTAAAAAGCTCGGTCAACGGCTCAGGACCCAGCTTTTCAAAAACGCTATGATCTTCGCCTGCACCTTGCCATAAGAAGGCACCAAAGCGACGCGGGTCGTTCAATCTGAGCGACTTACCTGAGGCCAGAATGATCTCCACATGATCATGCTTTTTTAGTGGCTCTTTGCTATCAACAACACGTAAGTTTCCTGACATCCCCAAGTGCAAAATCGCAGTGCCATGCTTGGATTCGATAAGCAAATATTTTGCCCGTCGCTTAACCGCAAGCACCCTCTCACCTTCGAGCAATTGTACTTCCTCTGGTACAGGCCATCTCAGCTTACCATTGTGCACTTTTACGCTTTGGATAATATGTTGCTCTAAATATGGTTGAATGCCTAAACGGCTCACTTCGACTTCTGGTAACTCAGGCATAATTCACTCTATTACTGTGTGGTATTACAATTCTATCGGTAGAAATAATGCTTTGGCTTGCACACTATCAAGCTCAAACCAACGCTGTTGTTGTTTATCAAATAATACAAAGCCATTATCGCTAGGATACAGCTGATAGCTAAGGGGAAGCTCTTGAGTTGCTAGCCAAAACTGCGCAGCGCTCAACGCGGGCTCCAACTGCTTTGGCGCCTCAACAACCAATAGCTGTAAACTTTGCCACTTGGCGACAAGCGCACCTAAGGCATCTTCGCTAAAGGCCTGGTTTGAGCCTTGCGGTAACTCGATACGCCAGCTTGTACCAATGCGTTCAATTTTATAGCCAGGAAATGCCACGGTTAAGACAAAGCTTTGCTCTGGTAGCACAGCTTGAATCTTTGCTTTATCGTCGCTGGGATTCAATTTATAGTGGAGACCGTTGAGAAAAAAGATCATCAGTAACATGGAAAAGATCACCACGTTATTCCACGCCTTACGGCTCATTTGAATCATACCTATCTCCTAAGCGTTTGAACGGTTAGTGTATAATACTAATTTGTATTTATACATGCTCAATTAGCCCTTGCTCACCGAGGCTATTTCGCCTAGTTCAACAATCTGTCGTTACCATCCCCTATCTACGCCAAATTGCGCATTTACACTATTTAAATGACAAGTTATTTTGCTAGAATGTGGGCAAAATTTTAAGGAGTTCCGTCAATGGCAATGTATGTAGTGGGTCATAAGATCCCTGATTCAGATTCAATCTGCGGTGCAATCGCACTTGCTTATTTAAAAAACCAAATTGGTGAAGAAGCAATCCCAACGCGTTTGGGTGAAGTCTCACCGGAGACTCAGTTTATTCTTGACCGTTTTGGTTTTGAAGCACCAGAGCTTAAGATGAGCTATGCTGGCGAAGATGTGTATATCGTTGACCACACTGAAAAAACGCAAGCACCAGACGACATCGATAAAGCAACTGTAGTTGGCGTAGTTGATCACCACAAACTAGGCGACCTTACAACTTCAACACCACTTGAGTGTTGGATCCGCCCTGTTGGCTGTAGTAACACGATTATTAAAATGATGTACGACTTCTACGATGTAGAAATCCCAGCAAATATTGCTGGCATCATGATGTGTGCAATCCTAAGCGACACAGTCATCTTCAAATCACCAACTTGTACTACTGCGGATATCAAATGTGTTGAAGCACTTGCAAAAATCGCGGGTGTTGATGATGCTAAAGAGCTTGGCATGGAAATGTTCAAGGTGAAATCAGCAGTTGAAGGCACACCAATTCGTGACCTGGTCATGCGTGATTTCAAAGACTTTAATATGAATGGCAACCTTGTTGGTATTGGCCAGCTTGAAGTGGTTGATCTTGCTGTATTTGACAAGATCAAAGATGAGCTACATGCCGATATCGCAAAATTAAAAGAAGAAGGTAATCGCCACAGTGTGATGCTGCTACTTACTGATATCATGAAAGAAGGCTCACAAATGCTGATCGCTTCTGATGATGAAGCGATCATCGCAAAAGCATACGACGTTGAGCCTGAAGCTAGCAAAGTATGGTTAGACGGCGTACTGAGCCGTAAAAAGCAAGTTGTACCACCACTGCAAGACGCATTTGCTGGTTAATACTGCTCGCCGAGGCGAAAGTCTCGGCTGTTTTTATGCTGCACCTCACTCCAGGTATATTCGCCTCCTTTGTCAAAGACTTGAATGCTGCGTGCCATTCACATCACCTTATTCAAATTAATCTGCCCTTGAGCGACTGTATCGCGCAAGTCGGTGACAAAACGCTATTTGGCCCAAGCGTAATTGCTAGTGGCGTAGAACATAGCTTAAAAATGACCTCAGGCTGGGTGATATTAGTCGAACCAAAAAGCGTGTATGGCAAGCAACTCCAGAGCAACGGCTGTGCAGCAATCAAGATAAATACTGCACCAAATAGCAATGCCAAGCTTGTCGAGTTAATACGCACAGTAGGACTTACCGAGCTACCAACGACGGATTTAGATCCACGAATTGACCGTGTATTGGCGCAATTAGATACTTGTTTTAATGCACAAACTTGCCTTAAACCCAGTCACTTCAGCGCAAATACGATTGCCGAATCACTTTATCTCTCACCAAGTCGCTTTTTACACCTGTTTACCGAGCAAGTGGGGATAGCATGGCGACCTTATGTGCTGTGGCGCAGGCTGATCTGCTCAGTTGTCGCCATACAACAAGGCAACAACCTTACACAAGCAGCCATGTTCGCGGGGTTTGCAGATAGCGCTCATTTGAGCCGAACATTTAAACGGCAGTTTGGCATTACACCGACTGAGGCATTAAAAACACAAACTTAGCCAGTTTATTCAAGCTTAGTTACCTAAGTTGCATCACACTGCTACCAAAATAGGAGCATAACCATGAAGCAATTTTTAGTAACTACCCCTTTAGTTGATTATCAACATTCAGAGATCCAAAGCTTAATAGAAGCAAAAGGTTGGCGGCAGCTTGATGAAATCACAGCAGCGGAGCAAATCTATAACTTCATCAAAGACGACATAGAGTTTGGTTATAGTGAGACAGATACACTAACTGCAAGCCAAGTGCTTAAGCAAGGCTATGGACAATGTAATACCAAAGGAACATTACTGGTCGCATTGCTAAGGGCTTGTGATATTCCCACCCGAGTTCATGGGTTTGAGATAGCCAACAGTCTTAAACAAGGGTTAATTCCTACCCTACTGGCGTGGTTTGCTCCAAAAAGTATTATCCATAGTTGGGTTGAAGTTTATCTAGAGGAGCGCTGGATAGAGCTTGAAGGTTACATAATTGATGACGGCTACCTTAAGCAGGTTCAGCAGCACTTCCCGATGGCAAAAAACTTTACTGGGTTTGGTATTTCTACTCCCTGTTTACAGCAACCCGATAATCGCTTTTCATTAAATGGTGCATATATTCAAAAGCAAAGTATCACACGCGATTTAGGGCTTTATACAAGTCCAGATGCGCTGTATCAGCAACACAAAAATCTAACTGGCATCAAGCAATGGCTCTATGCACACTGCTTTAGACATTGGATAAACCAAAGGGTAAAGCGCGTCAGAGCCGGACGCTTCAACTAACTTGAACGTGCAATAGCAAATTGGCTGCGATTGTGGTTAGTGTATTCAACGCCACCTCTATTGCGCGGGGATCACGCAGTTGCGGCCTGCAGCTTTGGCTTGATATACCGCGTGATCAACGGCTTTTAATGAATGACCAAAAGGCAAATTGGTATTGACTGCTGCGACCCCAAAGCTTGATGTAATGGTGATCTCCCCTGATGGCGTAGAGATAACCGATTGCTCTATTTCTTGTCGCAGGCGCTCGGCGATCACCATCGCTGAATTTACCGGCGTGTTAGGTAACAGCACAATAAACTCTTCCCCCCCTAAACGACACATACAATCTTCTAACCTCAAGGTATTTACGCAGATCTCAGCAAAGCTTTTTAACACTAAATCACCGGTTTCATGGCCGTGATTATCGTTGATTTTTTTAAAGTGATCTATGTCTAGCATCATCATACTAAATGGATGATCAAAGCGTGCATGACGACTGATCTCACGTTTTGCGTTATCCATTAAAAAACGTCGATTACTCAATCCAGTGAGTGGATCTTTAAACGCCATGTCAGTAAGTTGCAGCTGTAACTGCCATAACTCTTTAACCAGTAATCGGCGACTGCAGCAGTCTGCAATCATCTCCGCAAAAGCAATTTCATCTTTGTGCCACGTACGTACGCCATTATTCCCTTCACAGCACACCACTCCGTGAGGAATACCATTTTTAAAGATCACCGTATCTAACATGGTCACTATGTGGTTTGGGGTTAAATAACATTCTTTAAATTCGGACGTTCTGGGATCGGCGGCAGCGTCATTCGCATCTATCGATTGACCACTGTTGATTGCTGAAAAATAAGCGGGGAAGTTTTCATATGTTAAGGCTGGCAATTGCACCGGTAACTCGTCACCCTGCCAATCTGTATTAGCAACATTGATAAGCTCAGAAGGTTTGTCAAGATCATCAAACAACCAAACGGAAACCCGAGTGACGTCTAAGATAAGCTTACCTTCATCTAGTAAATCAATCAGGAAGCTTTGAAATGTTCCCGATACATCAAGCTCTTGCGAGCTGAGCCGCCTAAGCCTCTGAGTGACATTGCTAAAGTTCTTCAACATAATACGAAGATTTTATTCTTTTCTGCTAGCATAACGCGCCATAATTTTTAAGCATAGTCTTAAATACTAGAATTAACCTATGTTTTGGAATATTTTCACACGATTATGTAAGAAATAAGAATATAAGTAGAGTAATCCGTAAAGGAGGTAATGCTAAAAGGTAATAAGCCTGAGATTATTAAAGTGGCGCGAGGCCACTTTATTCATTGGATTATTTAATATATTTTGCGAGGTATTTTTTAAATACCGGATCTGACATTGCCAATTGGCGTTGCTCGTCCATGATTTCTTTAAGCAAAGACTCTGATGTCAGAGGATTGGCTAAAACCACTCGAAATACCACCGTGGGTTGGCGGTCGTATCGCTCTGGCGTTAAGCGTGTTCGAGAAACAAAAGAGCGGCCCGCTTCACGCTGACGCTTTTGCATGCTTGCAGTAAAACGGTTGAGTGCGGCATAAATCTCTATCTTTTCTTGTTCATCCGCTTGTGCGATTGCCGCTTTTATTTGCTCAGGTACATAGCGATAAGTAAGCAAACATAGCTCAGGTTCAGAGATCAGCTCAAAATCAGGGGTTTGTTTAATTAGTTCAGCAAAATACCGCGCCTTTTCGATCCCTTTATCAATGAGCATCTCATAGCCCTGACGACCAATGACTCGCAGACATGCGTGCACTAACATCGCCATACCAGGACGACTCCCCTCTAAAGTATGACTTCCCAGATCTTTAGAGCCTTTCCGTAAGATGTATTCGGCGTGATGTTCAATTGCATCAGATGCCGCCGGGTCTTTAAATAACACCATACCCGCTCCCATAGGCACGTACATTTGCTTGTGCGCATCTATGGTTATTGAATCTGCTCGCTCCACCCCTTTCAGAAGGTAGCGATTGTTATTCGATAGTAGTGTTGCCCCACCCCAAGCGGCGTCGACATGAAAGTGACAATTGAGTTCTTCAGCTAAATCAGCCATCTCTTCTAGAGGGTCAATATTACCCGTTTCGGTCGTCCCAGCAACACCAACCAAAGCCAGTACTTTTATCCCTTGCGCTTCAAGCTCATTAGCTTTAGCTCGCATGGCGTCAACATCAACCTTATTGTTGCCAGCCGTTTTGATTGAAATGAAGTTATCGCGGCCAATACCTAGCACATCTGCGGCCTTACCCAACGAATAATGGCCTCTTTCAGAAACCAATACCGCTAAGCCTCGGTAACCATAATGTAGCATTGCAGCCACAATACCCGATGCACCAATACCTTTAAATTCACCATCCGCTTTTAATAAGCGGTTTCTTGCAATCCAAAGCGCGGTTATATTCGCAATTGTGCCACCCGAACAAAAAGCACCTAGTGACGTTTTTGCGCTGTGCATCCACTTATCGTAGAAAGCATCATCGCTGCCGTAAACCAAGTGATGCATCATTCCCAATACTTGACGTTCAAGCGGAGTAAAGGCTTTTGACGTTTCAATTTTGACTAGGTTCTGATTGAGTCCCACCATCAACTTCGACAGTGGCAACACAAAATGCGGTAAAGCTGAGGTCATATGCCCAATAAAGCTTGGGGCTGCGGTATGCACTGAGTGGGCAACTAATTGCTCCATGATATCTTGCGCATAGTCGGAGACAAACATCGGCACTTCGGGGATCACCGCCGACTGAAAGTCTTTTTCAACTTCGTGCAGTGGCTTTTCAACTGCCGCAATATTCTCATTTAAAAAGCCAGCCAAATTGCTCGAGATTTCTTGCTCGATTCTGCTTAAAGTTGAATCAGGCGCCTCAGGCACGGTAAATATACGCATTAAGCTTTCTTCAGACGCAACGGCGCAACGCTTTGGACCCATCAATACTACCTAAACATCAAACGGTGCAGTAGCTTACCTACCCATTTTAGAGATTGAGTAGATACAAATTGCACAAGAGATTGTGATACATGAAATGGCTAACTTTACTGTAAAGAAAGGGAATTGTCTTCTATTGTCTAGTTAAAATTCATGAAACATTGACAATTTTATGAAAACCCAACGAAAGTTCAGTGAAAAATACCTTAGTTTCTATTTTACATTCTCGTCAAAAATAAGGTATAAAATGGGGACATAAACCCAACAAAACGGTATATTACCGACTTGCTCGCAACAATGCATTTTATTGATCATTGGTGAGGAAATTTTTTGCTTTATTTCTTCTCAAGTCATCAATTTATGTTGTATTGTTTATATTATGTAACAAAGCAGCTGCCACGCTTACGCTAGTTAGGCATTTTGATCGTCGTTAAATCGCGATATTGTGGATAAAGGATTATCATGAATACTCGGAGTATAGCTCAACCCCTCAAAGCTAAATCTAAGCAGCCTACGACAAAAGCAACGCCGCTTTTAGGGCTCACAGGTTATACTTCCCGACTCCCCGTTGCTTGGCTCGTTTTAGCCTCTTTTATCTTTTTAGCTGCCCTATCGATTTATGTTATCGCCAACTATTATGATACGCGTCGCGATATCATGGCGAGGATCGACGCCCAGCTAATCAATGCAGCCACCAGCGCCAACGTCATTGTAGGCAAAAAGTATCACGAGTCACCAGAGCAAATAACCCCAGCCGAGTTTAAACAAAAAAGCCATGCCCTCACCGAGCTTGCCCGTGCTTTAAATGTTGAATACGTCTATACCATGGTGCTTAAACCACCTTACGTGCACTTTACCGCGTCCAGTTACACCCGAGAAGATCTTAAACTCAACCGACTAACACGTTATCAAGATGTTTATTCCGAGGCTTCGATTACCCTAAAAAGCGCCTTTCACTCTACCGAACCTGTGTTTGAAATAGCCAAAGACAAATGGGGCCACTTTAAAAGTGTGTTTATTCCTTTTGTGCTACCCGATGGCACTACTTATATAGCAGGTGCAGACTTAACCATTCACGATTTAGAAAGTCGGTTACAAGAAAGTGTAATGGATGCAGCCATTGACGCTAGCTTCTTCTTTGTGATGTTTTTGGTTGTCGTGAGCTTGTACTTTATGTACTACAAGAAGACCTTAACAACAGATAGCCGCACCGGATTTGGCAACCGTATAGCCCTTGAGCAAGCACTTAAATATTCTAAATCGCAACACCTATGCTTAAGCGTAGTATGGGTGAAGGAGCTTGAGGATATCATTAGCTTCTATGGCACGGAAGTCGGCGATAACGTTATGGCAAAAGTCATGAGCTACTTTAGCGAGTTTACCCATCCGTTTGAGGTTTACCGCCTTACCACCTCTAAAATTGCGCTAGTTACCAGCATCGAAAATGGTGAGCATTATTTGGCGAACTTAACCGAGTCATTCCCTTGTGCAAAACCCATATACGACGCGCCGCATTTATACGTTAATTTGTGTGCGGGTGTTGCTAAAGGCAATTGCGCGTTGTTACTTGAAAATGCCTTTCTCGCGCTACGTCAGGCCCAACAGCAAAATACCCAAGTGTGTTATTTTGATTCTCAGCTGCAAATAAACCCCCAGCAACAATCAAAAAATCTCCACCTCACCCGTTTACTGCAAAGCGCGTGTGAATCAGACCGCATCATTCCTTTTTTTACGCCGCGTAAAGCTTGTCACGACCATGCTGACATTCAGTACCACTGCACGGCACGCGTCCTTAACGAGCGCGGCGCTATCATCGATGCCGAACATTTTTATCCAGTGATGAAGCAACCAAAACTCCGCGCACAAATTAGCATGAAGCTACTTGAGTTATGCATCACCCGTTTTCGTAAATCGAACCATGCTTGGAGCATGCAATTGAGCCACAGTGAAATCGCGGATGCAGAATATTTTGAATATATCAGCCAGATCCTACGCCGTTACCCGCAGCCACAACTCATCACATTTGAGTTTAATGAAACGGATGTGCTAAAAAACTTCAGCGATATGAGCTTAATGATGCAGTCGTTAAAAGCAAAAGGTGCAAATGTTGCAGTAACGGGTGTGAATAGTGGTTTTCTTACCATCAATCGGATCTTAAAACTCCCACTTGATGCCATTTGTTTAGAAGCCAGTATTTGTGAAAACTTGGATGAAGATGAGATGCTGCTGAGCTCCATTGAATATCTTGCAAGCCATTGCAATGCCAAGCGGATCGACTTGATTGTACCCTGTGTTGCCACCAGCAAACAGGCAAAACAATTGGAAGCTGCAGGCGTTGCAAGATTAGAAGGTAGCTGGATAGGCAAAGCAAGCGGCCATCTTTAAGCCGCTTTTATCGATCTTAAGTCGGACTTGTCATGGGTTAGCTCAAAGCGTTACGACGAGGCGGGTACTAGATTGACCACTTGCCCAATACTTACGCTCAAAGGGTGTAATAGCTTCATCACTTTCATAGGCTTCCACTTCAACATCAACGCCACTAAGCGCCAAAGCTCTGGCAAACTCTTTTACATAGATATCCCAATTACTGCGCAGCTCCAACTTGCCACCTAACTTGACGATAAAAGGAAACACCGCGCTACCATGCCAGCGTCTTTGAATATGTTTAGCTTTCGGCCACGGATTAGGATACAGCAAATAATGGTGACTCGGCTGCCAATTGGCTTCCAGCGCTAATCGCCAAAAGTCATTGAGATCGGCTTGCACCAAAATATATTGGCCTTGTTCCGTTTGTTTATATTCAACATCATGTTTATCTAGTCGATGCGCAGACTTGTCGATGCCAATTACCAACGCATCAGGGTGTCGCTTCGCCAAATTTGCCGTACTTTCACCAACACCACAACATGAGTCCAAAATAATCGGTCCATTATAGGCCTGTACTCGCGCATTAACCTCATCGAAAGCGCTTTGTGTATGTGCCGCAATGGGTTTTTTAAACTCAGCGGTTAGATGCTTAGTAACGATTTCATCGAGCTTTTCGTGTAGCCCTTGTTGATTAGTGGTGATACTACGAGAGTTTGCTTCTGTCATAACCAGTCATTATTAAGGGGGAATGGTAAGGATTTTACCTGAAATAACGCAAGAGCGCTGCAATTGATAGCAGCGCTCATTCTTTATCCTGCGGTTAGTGTCTTAGCCCAACACCGCGTTTAATTAAGTGCAGTGACAACCAAAATAGACCACATATAAATACACCTAATACCGTAAAGGCAACGCCAATATCAACGTCCGAAACACCTAAAAAGCCAAAACGGAAGGCATTTACCATATAGATGATTGGATTTACCTGTGACACACCTTGCCAAAACTCCGGCAGCAATGTGATTGAGTAAAATACGCCGCCTAGGTAAGTCAGGGGTGTAAGCACAAAAGTCGGAATAATGCTAATATCGTCAAAGCTGTTGGCAAACACAGCATTGATCAAACCACCTAATGCAAACACAGCTGACGTTAAAATAACCGTAATAACGATAACCGCTAGATTGTGAATTTGAATATCCACAAAAAACAGACTGACGATAGTAACAATAAGCCCAACGAGCATGCCTCGCGCCATACCACCGCCCATATAGCCAAGTACAATAATATAGTTAGGCACAGGTGCAACGAGTAGTTCTTCAATGCTCTTTTGAAACTTGGTGGAATAAAAACTCGAGGCAACATTAGAATAGGAGTTGGTGATCACCGACATCATGATTAAGCCAGGTACAATAAACTCCATGTAACTAAAGCCACCCATATCACCAATGCGCGAGCCGATTAAACTGCCAAATATCACAAAATAAAGTGTCATGGTGATCGCTGGCGGTACTAAGGTTTGCACCCAAATACGTAAAAACCGAATACACTCTTTTATCCAAATACTTTTTAACGCGACGCCATATTTCAACACGATTATGCCCCTCTCCCCTGCTCCAGTAAGCCAACAAACAACTCTTCTAAACGGTTAGCTTTGTTACGCATACTTAATACTTGATTACCTTGCTCTGTGAGCTGTGTGAACACCCCATTGAGCCCTTGCGACTTAGCTACTTCTACCTCAATAGTATGGTCATCTACGGTGGTAAATTGGTAACCATCGAGTGCCACAGGCAGCATGGGCGGCTTAAGATCAAGTACAAACGTTTCTTTATCCAACTTTGAGAGTAATGTCTTGATGGTCGTGTGCTCAACAATCGTGCCTTTATCAATAATCGCAATATTACGGCACAACAGCTCTGCTTCTTCTAAGTAATGCGTTGTGAGTATAATCGTTACGCCTTGCTTATTAATTTCACGCAAAAAATCCCACATAGAACGGCGTAGTTCTATATCCACACCAGCCGTAGGTTCATCTAAAATAAGGAGCTTAGGCTCATGCATCAATGCTCTTGCAATCATCAAGCGACGTTTCATACCGCCGGATAACGTGCGAGCTTGCTTATCTTTTTTATCAAATAATCCCAGCTGCTTGAGATACTTCTCGGCTCGCTGATGGGCAACGTCTCTTGGCACACCATAATAGCCCGCCTGAGTCACAAGAATTTGGTTTAGCGTCTCGAATTGGCTAAAGTTGAACTCCTGTGGTACTAAACCTAAGTTCGACTTAGCGTCTTCCAAATGAGTATCAATACTATGACCAAAAACCTCTACGCTGCCTTGGCTTTTATTCACCAGTGAGGCAATAACCCCTATTGTGGTAGATTTACCAGCCCCGTTTGGACCAAGTAGCGCAAAGAAGTCCCCTTCTTGAACTTCGAGATCAATGCCTTTAACGGCTTCGACGCCGTTACTATAAACTTTTTTTAACCCTTTGATGTTCAGTGCTATTGTCATATTTTATTATTCTCCATAACCCCAGCGCTTAGCTAAGGTATGCTCGATGTGTAGATGATCTAAAATGCGGGCCACCATAAAGTCGACCAAATCGTCGATACTTTGTGGCTGATGATAAAAACCAGGTGCTGCAGGCATGATAGTCACCCCCAAGCGGCTAAGCTTGAGCATGTTTTCAAGATGAATTGGACTAAAGGGCGTCTCACGCGGCACTAATATTAATTGGCCACGTTCTTTGATCACCACATCTGCTGCACGCTCAAGCAAATTGTCAGATGCCCCAAGTGCAATGGCTGACACGCTTCCTGCGCTACACGGACACACCACCATCTGCTTTGGTGCGGCCGAGCCAGATGCCACAGGGCTAAACCAGTTATCTTTACCAAATACCTGAATTTGCTTATCTTTAGCACAGAAAAGCGTCTGTAGTTGCTCTGTTGCTTTTTGTTCATTTCCTGAGAGTTTTAAATTCGACTCAGTATCCAGCACCACTCTGGCAGCGCTCGAGATTAGCACGTAAACTTGATAGTTTAACGACACCAATACCTCGAGTAATCTCAGTCCGTAAGGGGCGCCCGACGCACCACTAAAGGCCAGCGTAATTGGCCCATTAAATGTTTGTTCTGACATAATGATTACTTTTTCAATGCAGTTAAAAGTTTGTCGTGGATGCCACCAAAACCACCATTACTCATAATCAACACATGTTGGTTTGGTGCTTGATTTGTCACAACCTGTGCGACAATCTCATCCACACTTGCAAAACACTGACGACCCGCGGCTTCGGCTTGTGCTTTAAGAGACCAAGATAAGCCATCTGGTTCGAATAGATACACTTCATCTGCAACATCAAGAGATTGCAATAAGGTTTCTTGATGAGTGCCAAGCTTCATCGTATTTGAGCGTGGCTCTAAAATAGCAATGATAGGTGCATCTCCAACTTTGGCTCTAAGCCCTGCGAGGGTCGTTGCTATTGCCGTGGGATGATGCGCGAAGTCATCATAGACAGTAACGCCATTGACCTCCCCTTTAATTTCCATACGGCGCTTAGGAGAAATAAATTGCCTCAGCGCTTCGATACTCACCTCGATTGGAATGCCCACATGTCTTGCCGCCGCAATCGCCATCATGGCATTTTTGACATTATGTACACCAATCGCTTGCCAATTTACTTCGCCTTTTTCTTCGCCTTCAAATAACACTGTAAAGCGAGAGCCGTCAGCCTTGAGCAAGTTATACGACCATTCTTTACCAAGGGATTCCTGCTCGCTCCAAAAACCACGTTCAATGACGTTTTGTAGCGCAGTATCATCCGCTGGATATACGGCTTTACCTTGGCTGGGTAGCGTGCGAATTAAATGATGAAACTGGGTTTGAATGGCATTTAAATCTGGAAAAATATCAGCGTGATCATATTCAAGATTGTTGAGTATTAACGTGCGAGGTAAGTAATGGACAAACTTGCTGCGTTTATCGAAAAACGCCGTATCGTATTCGTCGGCTTCGATAACAAAGAATGGCGTATCTGATGTGCGCGCCGACACACCAAAGTTTTGCACAATGCCACCGATCAAAAAGCCCGGGCGTAATCCTGCGTATTCGAGTAACCAAGCTAACATACTTGCAGTGGTCGTTTTGCCATGCGTACCGGCCACAGCCAACACCCATGACTGGCGTAATACATGTTCTTTTAACCATTCAGGGCCTGAAGTATAACGCATACCCTTTTCTAAAACATATTCAACGCACGGATTACCACGGCTCATGGCATTGCCGATGATCACCACATCAGGCTCAACATCGATGAGTTGCTTAGGGTCGTACCCTTGAGTTAGTTCAATTCCGAGTGATTCAAGTTGTGTACTCATCGGCGGGTAAACATTGAGATCTGAACCTGTGACTTTGTGCCCCAATGATTGAGCGATGGCTGCGATCCCGCCCATAAAGGTACCGCAAATCCCTAAAATATGTACGTGCATGATGTTAGCGTTCTTTATTATTTCATTGCCATTTAGATTAACATACTCAGCTTATTGGTGGCTGACTTTATTGTTGAATCTCATGCACCAGTATTATTCTTTATTTTAAAGTGGGTAGTGTGAGAACGTGCTCAAGGTTGTATCGTTCTTAAAATTTTTGTCGCGCTAAAGCACGACCTACGGTTAGTGGTGCGTGCCACGCAAAAGGGAGCGTTGTGGTAAAGGTTTGTCGCGCTAAAGCGCGACCTGCGATGCGGTAGCTGCCGACCACACGCCTTTTTCGATACCCTGTTGTACCATCAAAGTCAGCGCTTTTTCTATCGCTTGAGTTACACAAATGTGCATCGGTTCGTTATCGCTAAAACCCGCTTCGGCTTCAGCCAATCGTTTATAACTCACATATCGGAAAAACCCTGCCCGAACCTCCATGGATAGCACCTTTTTACTACTCGCGACAGAAAGCAGCACTTGCCCGGTACGAACATCAACTGCGCGCATATAAATAGAGATAACATCCTCACGATAAAGCTCAGATGCACCTATGCCAAAATATTCCATCCCCAAACCGCCTGTGCGGATATTAGAGTCATAGCTGATGATCCCGCCTTCTAAAATAATCTTTGCGGTCATTAATGGTGGCAAAGCGCTTGTATCATTATCATCACTTGCTGCACGAATAATTTTGCGCTCAGTCAGCAGGTTTTGCAGCCCTTCACGTTCTACCGGAATAAACCAATCCGTTTCGTGTAGTGCCTGCATTAAAATCGAGTTAGCGCCTTGAGTCACCGCTGTTGAAAATGAACTCACATTATCTTGTGGTTTATATTGCCCTGTTTGGTCGCGAAATGAATAAACCGAGACAGGAATTCGCCCCTTAGGTGTGGGTAAATTTTTTAGTTCTGCAAAGGTTTCGGTATCGGTCAGCTCAATAGCCACACTTTGCGCCGGTGGCAACACACGTGACATGCTAGAACAACCACTAAGTAGTAACAACAATACCAATAAAGTTACGCGGAGCATTTAGTATCCTCCACCAGCCGAAGCGGCAAACCTGGGTACTTCAAGAATGGTTTCTTCACCCGATGCTGTATTTGTTATTCTAACCGTAATGGTGTCGGGTGTACTGGTGATCACTTGGATTTGATAGTCGCCACTCATAAACGTCGCGTCTTGATCAAAAATACTATCTTTGATGTCATCACCAAACGCTACATCCGTAATTTCTCTTACCAAGCGGTTGAGATACGTACGCTCGAGTGATTCTTGAAACTTTTCATCATAGGTCTTTTCTATAATTGGCGCTCTGTGTTTATTTTGAGATTGCGCTTTACTCAATAACATATTGGCGTTTAACGGGTTACCACCAAATGCGGGGTTAATTGGTTTATATACCAGCTCCGTTGCTGCCACATGAGCACCGCTAAGTAGCATTAAACCAGCACACACGATTGTTGTTTTTATTGTTGCCATGTTACCACCCACTTGCTGCTAAATCTTCTGAGCCATTCTGTTGATATTGTTCTCTCGCCATCGCATCCATAATAGTAAAGATGGCAGTCTCAACTCGCTCATCAACAGAGCCACCTCTCCTTCCCATCGCTGTTGCGTAGACTGCGCGATTATTCATTAAAACTTCTAACCGAGTGCCTGCTCTTGGTAAAACCGTTTCTTTAACCGTGATATTAATTCCCGAGGTGTTAGGAACATCTCTCCAAAGCTGTGAAAATTGAAAGTAAAACTGATGACCAAATCGGCTAATACTCTGATCCATCACTAAACCATCAATTTCTACATCTTCTTGTGCACTCAGTGAAAATGTAGAAACGAGCATGGCGCTCAAGAATGTTATTATTCTTATCATTATTTGTTTACTCACGGCATAGAATATCTTTACTGACGAGATTCACATTGATATTTTGGTTAGCTGAATAGTACAAAATACGGGGGCTGGTGTTGCCCCCTGTCTAAATTGCTTAGCTATTACTTAGTTATTGCTGAGTGATAGTCGCAACGTTGTTGTCACCAACCTGAGTTACGGTAATGTTTTGACCACTACCTGTAATTCCACCTTGAACTAAGTTGCCATCACCAATTTGGCTTACTGTAAATGCATTATCATCACCGTTGATAATGAATGCTTCTGAGCCCATACCCATCACAAAGTTGTTGCTACCATTTTGTGTGATGTCTAACATATTACGGCTGCCTTCAAGCATTAAATCTATCGCGTTAAATTCGCCTGATTGCGCAATATCTACTTGGTTTGAACTGCTATCGAACACACTGCTCATCGTCACAACAACACCATTGCCAGTGCCACTTTGTGAGATATCAACGGCGTTGTCATTGCTTGCAAGGCTAACGTCTGGGTAAGATGATTGCACTACCACCTCGTTTTCATCACCCGTTTGGGTAACATCAACATCGTTATCACTACCATTGAAATTAGCAACATGTGCGATGTTCGCATTACCTACTTGAGTCGCTGAAAACTCATTGTTTTCACCAGCAACGCCAAGGTACATCTCGTTGCCATTGCCAATTTGCATCGCGGTAAATTCGTTATTATCACCAACAACGTCAGCTTGAACTTTGTTCTCATCACCACGCTGTTCAGCCATCACTTCATTATCACTACCAACTAATAAATCTGACGCAAAGGTGTTAGTTGAGCCTTCCTGATCGATACTAAGCTCGTTATTGTCTCCAGTAATTTCAAATACGTTAACCGTATTGCTATCACCTTCCGACTGCTCAATCTCAATTTGGTTGTCATCCCCAATCACTGTCTCTACGGCGATAACATTGAAATTGCCGCTTTGGCTCGATTCAATTTCGTTTTCATTACCCTGTAGACTAACCACTTTATATTGGTTATACACACCATCTTGGTCCAAAGTAATTTGGTTCATATCACCTTGTACAGACTCAAGTGTGGCTTCGTTCCACATACCTGATTGTGTCGCTGATACCTCGTTTTGGCTACCTTGCATATTTAGGTTGTAGAACCATTGACCGCCAGAACCTTGAGATACCGTAATAGTATTTTGATCGCCATTAATGATATTGATGGCTTCGTTGTTAATCCCAAGGATCCCGCTACCTGACTGCTGAATGTCAATCGCGTTATCGTCGCCAGTAACTTCCGTTAATGCGCCGTTAGATTCACCATCTTGGCTATATACTTGGTTATTGTTGTTACCAGTTGTTGTTATAATAGCGACGTTACCAGTACCATTTTGATCGGCTTCTGTAATGTTGTTGTCGCCAACCGTAGTCACATCTGTCAGATTAGATGTTCCCAGTTGCACAGAAGCTAACTCGTTGCCACCTTGACTACCTGAAGTTTGTGAAAGCTTAAGCTCATTACTTGTTCCACTTACACGCTCTACTTGTGAAAGTGCAGAAGTTGAAAGTGGTTTATTATCTGATTTTGCCTCAGCATGTGCTGTAATAGAATGTGTTAGCGCAAGTGCGATAGCGCAACTCACGATTGATTTTGAAAACTTCACACTGTTCTCCTTAGAGATTTATTATATTATTTTTCAATTAAGTGCTTAGTGCAGGCTTTGAGCTGTTGCCGAACTCAGCCAACTGCAACCTTTCACTTAACTAACGTCCTGTTATGACTCATTACTCTTGAGTCGCTCCCACCTGTGCCAGTTACCAGAGTGTTACATTTTTAATGAAAAACGTAATCTATATCAAAGTCAGCAAATCAATATGATGAAATAATATATTTTATTACGTCTAGTCATCTTTAACTCTAAGATGGGAACAACCGAAGATAAATAAGAAGATTTCATGAAAAAAATATCCTTTATTTTTCATTACGATACAAAGCTAAACTTACACAAAATTACGAACAAAAAATGGAGATACAAAAAAAGTATGATTAAAGTTCAAACGCACCCATTTACATACATCCCATAAAAAAGAACCAAATAATTCATTCCGAAACCTCCTACCCAGTAAAAAATCCTGATTTTATTAATTAACGCTTTTTTTACATTGCACTGCTGAATATCTGCGTCTAGGTTTTAAGACGTTGCCAAAAAGACCACAGCCACTACCAGAAAAATTACCAACTCAAAAAATCGTGTATCGATGGATACGCTTGAAATTAAAAAGGTTATTAATATGAGATCTAAACTTTCTGCATTGTCTTTGGCTTTGCTACCAGCACTTGCTTTCACGGCTCAAGCGGCAGTTCAAATTGAAACAACAACCGCGACTGCAGACGACAGCATCCTAGTTGTATTTAAAGAAAATACCTCTGCGGCACTTCGTGCAAATGCAAGAAACCTAGTAAAAGCAAAAATGGCAGATTTAAATGCTGACGGTGTTGATGATAAATACCGTCATGTTTTGAAAGGTCGTTTAGCAAACTTTAAGCTAGATAGCATTACAGCAAAACAAGCGATTGAAAAACTGGCTAATCATCCAGCGGTTGCATATGTTGAGCCTGACTATCAAGTAAAAGCACTTGGCATTCCCGATGACAGTCGTTTTGACGAATTGTGGGGTATGCACAACACAGGTCAAACTGGTGGTACAGCAGATGCCGACATTGACGCTCCTGAAGCGTGGGATATTACGGTTGGCTCACGTGATGTTATCGTCGGTGTGATCGATACCGGTGTTGATTATACTCACCCAGATCTAGCCGCAAATGCATGGTACAACCCGGGTGAAATAGCTGGGGATGGTATTGATAACGACGGTAACGGTTATATTGATGACGTTCACGGTATCAACGCGATTACTGGTAGTGGCGATCCGATGGATGACCAAGGCCACGGTACGCACGTTTCGGGTACTATCGGTGCTTCAGGCAACGATGCAACGGGCGTTGCTGGTGTAAACCATGAGGTGTCTATCGTAGGCTGTAAATTCCTCGATGCATCAGGCTCAGGCTCAACCTCAGATGCGATTGAGTGTATTGACTATATGGTTGCGCTTAAAAACGCGGGTCATAACGTTCGTGTTACTAATAATAGTTGGGGTGGCGGCGGCTTCAGCCAAGCACTTTCTGATGCAATCACAGCCAGTGAAAATGCGGATATCTTATTTGTTGCCGCAGCTGGTAACAGTGCGGTAGATAACGACGTAAACCCTCACTATCCTTCAAGCTATGAACACGACAGCGTATTCTCTATCGCAAGTACAACACATACCGATGCGATGTCTTCATTTTCTCAATGGGGTTTAACGTCTGTTGACATGGGCGCACCAGGTAGCGCAATTTTATCTACCGTTCCAGGTGGTGGCTATTCAAGTTACTCAGGTACTTCAATGGCGACACCTCACGTTGCAGGTGCTGCTGCTCTGGTACTTTCTATCAACCCTACTCTAAGTGCTATCGAGCTTAAAAACCTACTGATGCAAAGTGGTGATGTTAATGCTGACCTTACAGATAAAACAGTATCTGGTAAGCGCTTAAATGTGAATCAAGCAGTAATCGATGCAGACCCAGAGCCTGGCTTTAGAGTGTCAGCTCGTCCTGCTAATCAGGAAATCACGGCGGGCGATACTGCAACATACGAATTTACTTTTGCTTCGGTCGCAGACTGGCAGGGTACTATAGACTTGTCTGTTACCTCACCAATTGCTGGTGCGACATTGTCTGCGACTACCGCAATGCCTGGCGATACTGTAACACTTTCAGTACCAACTACGGCTTCGACTCAATGGGGCGAATATAGCTTTACACTCAATGCAACATCAGGTGAACTTGCAGATCAAGAGCAGGTAGGACTATATGTATTACCTCAAGGGTTAAGCGATTTCAGCTATGAAAATACTACCGCGGTAGACATCCCTGATAACGATGCTTCTGGTATTACTTCTGTGATCACTGTAGCTGATACGGTTACTGTGTTTGATAGTAATACCCTAGTGGATATTACACACACCTACATTGGCGACTTAATTGTTACACTTACCTCTCCTGCTGGAACAGTAGCAACACTGCATAACCGTCAAGGTGGTGCCGCAGACGACATTAACCAAACCTTTAACTCAGCTGCATTTAATGGTGAAGTTGCAACAGGTGATTGGACATTGTCTGTCTCGGATAATGCAGGTATCGATACTGGAACATTGAACAGTTGGACTCTGAACCTAACAGGCCTTGGTGAAACATCTCCTCAACCTCCAGTTGCGGGCTTCAGTTTTGCAGCTTCAGGCTTAGCCGTGACATTCACTGATGAGAGCCGCGACCCGAACGATGACATCGTTAGTTGGGCATGGGACTTTGGTGATGGCAGCATCAGTACTGACGCAAGCCCGATCCATGAGTTTGCAGCATCTGGTGAGTACAGCGTTTCTCTGACTGTTACTGATAGTGAAGGCAACAGCCACACAACAACCCAATCTGTTATTGTTAGTACTGATGAAATTGAGCTATCGCTAGTTCGCGCAAATAAGTCTCGCTTAGGCTTTATCCGCGTAGAACTTTCATGGCAAGGCAGCAGTGCAGATGAAGTAACGATTTACCGTGATGGACAAGCGATTGAATCAGTCTCAAATACTGGTAAATTCAGAGACTTCTCTCGTGATTTAGAAGCTACCAGCTACACGTATAAAGTGTGTCAATCTAGTGAAATCTGTTCAAATGAAATCACAGTGAACTTTTAATCACTCTATCCCCAAAAAATAATCTAAGCCCCGGAAGGGGCTTTTTTGTTCTTATTATCCAATTTAATGTACTGGTTAAAAATAGCCGAATAAAATAGATATGATATTTTTACAGATCGCGATAGAAAACAGTTGTAATATAAGCTAACATCGCTTTGATGAGATAACTATGCAACGCTTTCACATTCAACCCACATTCCTGCCGTAAAGTCGACTTGATAAAAAATTAAGCCGAATTTTGTACTTCACTAGATAGCGTCCCTAATGTGCAAGATGAAATTAGTTTGGCTTCTTATGTACAGTAACTCTCAATTGAGATATGGAAAAGCGTTGAAAGATCAAAGTGGTAACCTCCAAAATCAGTGCTCATTCAGCTCTCGTCGTTCATGATGTTTTCATTCGCCTAATAGCTTGTACAAATAGCTCCAAAATAGCGAAAAAGCGAAGTAACGGCATAAAATGAAGTATTAGAGTATACTCCTGAATACTATTGGAGAAATTGCAACTTAATCTGGTTTGCAACTTTTATATGAAGCGCTACAATGCAGGGTGAAAATTGGAAACTAGTCAAAATATGGACTTTTTATGAAAGCAGTTATTCCTGTCGCAGGTCTTGGTACTCGCATGCTCCCAATGACCAAAGCCATTCCAAAAGAAATGTTGCCTTTGGTAGATAAGCCACTCATTCAATATATAGTCAAAGAATGTGTTGCAGCAGGTATCAAAGAAATTGTGTTAGTGACTCACTCATCAAAAAATGCAATTGAAAACCATTTTGATACCAGCTTTGAATTGGAAGCAACCCTTGAAAAGCGCGTAAAGCGCAAGTTATTAGATGAAGTGCGCTCAATTTGTCCTGACGACGTCACTATTATGCATGTTCGTCAGGGTGAAGCTAAGGGCCTTGGACATGCTGTGTTATGTGCGCAGCCCATTGTTGGTGACAATGACTTTGTTGTTGTATTACCTGACGTAGTTTTAGACGAATATTCTGCGGATCAAAGTAAAGAAAACCTTGCTGCAATGCTTTCTCGTTTTAACCAAACCAAAACTAGCCAAATTATGCTAGAACCGGTTCCACAGCAGGACGTATGTAAGTACGGTATCGCTGATGTTAATGGCATTCAACTTAGCGCTGGCGAGAGTAGCGCGATAAAGCATATGATCGAAAAGCCAAGCATTGAAGAGGCTCCTTCTAACCTAGCAGTGGTTGGTCGCTATGTACTTTCTAAAAATATTTGGCCCCTATTAAGGAAAACACCTGTCGGTGCCGGTGGCGAGATCCAGTTAACCGATGCTATCGATATGTTGATGGAAAAAGAAACCGTTGAAGCTTTTCATATGAGTGGACGCTCACATGACTGCGGAGATAAGCTGGGTTATCTTAAAGCTATCGTTGAATATGCTATTCGTGACGAGCAGTTAGGTGAAGAATTTTCACAATTCTTAAAACGCTTTCATCAATTAAGCCTAGCTTCTTAGTTTGTCGCGGGATAAACCCGCTGCTACCGGTTTGCACATTCGTCGCAGCGACTTTAGGTCGCGACTCTTTTCTGACTTTAGGTCGCGACGCTTTTAAGATTTAATATCACGACTCACACCAACCTTGGTCGCGGGATAAACCCGCTGCTACCAGTTTGCACATTCGTAGCAGCGACTTTACGTCGCGACGCTTTTATGACTTTAGGTCGCGACGCTTTTAAGATTTAATATCACGACTCACACCAACCCTGGTCGCGGGATAAACCCGCTGCTACCGGTTTGCACATGCGTAGCAGCGACTTTAGGTCGCGATTCTTTTATGGCTTTAGGTCGCGACGCTTGTAAGATTTAATATCACGACTCACACCAACCCTGGTCGCGGGATAAACCCGTTGCTACCGATTTGCACATGCGTAGCAGCGACTTTACGTCGCGACTCTTTTATGACTTTAGGTCGCGACGCTTGTAAGATTTAATATCACGACTCACATCAACCTTGGTCGCGGGATAAACCCGCTGCTACCGGTTTGCACATGCGTAGCAGCGACTTTACGTCGCGATTCTTTTATGACTTTAGGTCGCGACGCTTGTAAGATTTAATATCACGACTCACATCAACCTTGGTCGCGGGATAAACCCGCTGCTACCGGTTTGCACATGCGTAGCAGCGACTTTAGGTCGCGACTTATTTAACGATTTTATGTTGAGATTTACAACCTTTGACGCGGAGTACCCCGTTTCTACCGATATACGTCACTTTTTTCAATCACTTCAATATCATACCCATCAGGATCTTTGATAAAAAAGAACCTTGCTACCAATACATCGTGATTATAAAAGTCCTTGATTGCTTGAGGATTGTAGTTACTTTTTTGGGCTTTATCGTAAATTACTTTCAAATTATCTACAGCAAATGCAAGATGCCCATAGCCATTACCGATGGTATAATCTACAGCCTCATGATTCCAAGTCAGCTCTAATTCAAAGGACGTTTCTTCATTGCCAAGATAGATAAGAGAAAAGCCACTAAAATCTAGTCGTCGCTTCACTGTCAATGCAAATACATCATGATAAAATTTAGTTGAACGATCAGCATCTTTCACTCTGATCATTGAATGGATCATTTTTGCCATTACTTTACCTATGGAATTTATATGTGTGAGCTCTACGCATCAACCCCCCCTCACTGCTACGAAGTAGATAAGCGCTCTATCCGAATTCAAGGTGCTGTTACTAGCCTTGCTTTAGAGAACGAAATTTGGCACCTGCTAGAAAACATAGCTAAGAATGAACAGCTTACTTTAGCTGAGTTTATTTCAACTCTTTATCAAGAAGTAATTGAACGCCATGGTGAGATTAAAAACTTGGCGTCAATGTTGCGTATTACCTGCTTAACTTACCTTGCAAATAATAAAGCAAACGATCTACACTGTGGTAGTAGCTGAATACTACACTTTACTGTCGCTCTAAAAAGCGTTGCCATGTAATATTCGGATTGATAACTCGGATTGGTGAAATGACCTGCTTCAGTAAGCAAAGAGGAGGACGTTTCACTTCATGGCCATCTTGCTTGAGACCCAGCAAATATTGGAAGCTGCTTTTTGTACCGAGCTGTATAGCTGAAATTCTAACTTGCTGCTCAAAATTCAAACGCAGACTGCTGATCGCAGTTTTCATGCCTTGCTGGTCAACATTAGGTAGACCACACTTCTGCAAGTACCCTTGCCTTTCCCCTTCGCCAGAAAACCAAATTCTGACTTTCTCACTATAGCGCCCAGTCTTAGCTGGTAAATCAAATAGTATGCGATGATGAGCTTGTTGTTTGACTAGTGCTAAATACTGCTCTAACCCGCTTTGCCATAAAGCAGAATGGATGGGCACAATACGTGGTTGAATTTTACCGTGAGTATTAAAATGAAACACATGAACATGATCTTCATAATGAATATCATCAAGTGTAAGAGAACCAATTTCATCACTGTAAGCCCCCGTATAATAGCTCAGCAAAGGTAACCAAAAATGCCAATGCTTGGGTTGCTCACGCTTCAACTTTTCATCCGAGTATATATAGCCATTGAACAAAGTATGAAGTTCCATAGAGGAAAACGCTCTTCGGCCTAAATGAGATTTCATACTGTAGTCAACGTATTGAGTATACTAAAGATCTTAAGTTTAACGGTTTTTAGTCTTTTTCGGAAGTTTGATAGTTACCTTCTCCTCAAAGCAGCCTGTTTATCCCGCGACAAGCGCGTAAAGAGAAAAATTGTGGCATAAAGTCATAAAAAAAATCGCGACCTAAAGCCATAAAAGAGTCGCGACCTAAAGTCGCTGCTACGCCAAGTTTGTAGCTTCGGGTTTATCCTGCGATAAGCGCGTAAAGAAAAGAGTTGTGGCATAAAACAATAATAGAGAACCGCGACCTAAAGCCATAAAAGAGTCGCGACCTAAAGTCGCTGCTACGCCATGTTTGTAGCTTCGGGTTTATCCTGCGATAAACGCGTAAAGAAAAGAGTTGTGGCATAAAACAATAATAGAGAACCGCGACCTAAAGTCGCTGCTACGCCATGTTTGTAGCAGCCTGTTTATCCCGCGACAAGCGCGTAAAGAGAAAAATTGTGGCATAAAGTCATAAAAAAAATCGCGACCTAAAGCCATAAAAGAATCGCGACCTAAAGTCGCTGCTACGCCATGTTTGTAGCAGCGGGTTTATCCCGCGACAAGCGCGTAAAGAAAAGAGTTGTGGCATAAAACAATAATAGAGAACCGCGACCTAAAGCCATAAAAGAGTCGCGACCTAAAGCCATAAAAGAATCGCGACCTAAAGTCGCTGCTACGCCATGTTTGTAGCAGCGGGTTTATCCCGCGACAAGCGCGTAAAGAGAAGAATTGTGGCATAAAGTCATAAAAAGGAGTCGCGACCTAAAGCCATAAAAGAGTCGCGACCTAAAGTCGCTGCTACGCCAAGTTTGTAGCAGCGGGTTTATCCCGCGAAAAAAGTGATAACGAGTAATACCTACATGTATATATTTAATTGAGAAAAGAAAAAAGCCGCGTCTCCGCGGCTTAACTGATTGGACTAATCATTCTGTACTTAACTACCCGTTACAGTGTCACAAGCTACTGAAACATCGATAGTTTCATCTGTTCCATCTGGCGTAATAGACGTTGTAAACGGTGCAGAAATTCGAGGGTCTACACTAACGGCATATGACGCGACATCACCATTTAATGCTGATAGTGCAAAAGTACCGTCGCCATTGTTCGCTGCTGTGCGGAATGGCTTAGTCGTACTTGATCTATACTTAACAATCGCACCTGGGATAACTTCTGTTACCGTTGTATCGTTAGAACAAACTGCTCTAACAGTTACATTTTCATTAACTGTGGTTTGAATTGGATTTGCTAGCGCGATCGAAATTGGGCCATCACATACCGGAACTTCGGCATTCGTTGCAGAAGCATTCCCCCACACGTTACCTGCTGCGTCACGAATGACTACACGTGCTGATGCCGTTGAGCTAATACCGTAACGAGCTGAAGTGCTTGCTGAAACGACTGTTTTTGACGTACTACCACCACGTAAATAACTTGATACGCTTGCATCTGCTGAAGTCATACTCACATATAGACCTGAGCTCGGAACAGTATCACCAGTCACATTAACAGTAATACCTTGCGTACAGATTGGAACTGAACGAGACAATGTAAAGAACGTAAGGTGATCGGTTTTAAAAGATGCTTTGTAAGCCGTACCTTCAGCGTTCAACGCACCAACAGTTGCTTTATTCGTTTCTGACTGCCATTTACCAGTATCTTCGTTATTTGAAGAAACATCAAACTGGTCTCCCGTTTGAATTGTTCTATCACCAGATGGTGCTAAGGTTGCGACAGGAAGTGAAACAGAAACATCGATCTCTTGGCTAAATTGTTTGATCTTCGTTCCATTGTTATCTTGCATAACTATGTTACTTACACCAACAGGCTTTTTAATGCTAGTTGTACTATCTGCACTCAACCCAGCTGGCAAAACAGCTGAAATCTTGCTAGACGTAGGATCCGCAGAGCCAACAGTTAATGATACAGAAGTACCTGTAACGGCATTACCACTTGCATCTCTTAGTTGTACGCCTGCTGGAACCGTTACATCAGAACCTGCTTTACCTTTTTCAGCCGCAGCTGTAACAGGAGAGGCTGTTGTTGCGTTAGTCACACTTTCAGAAACGCTTGCTTCAACAACTTCGTCACCACCTTTTGACACAAGCGCCAATTCAGCTTCTAGCGTTGCTGCCGAATCTTCATTACTTAAGTCGATGTCAAAGCTTTTTGAAAAATAGCCGTCAGCAGTTACAACCGCAGTTACGATCCCAACGTTTGCACCTTCTTTTACAGTAAAGGTGTAGCTACCATCTTCTGTTGCAATCTGTGTTATTGCATCACCATTGACGTTAACCAAGTTTGAGGCAGGCTCTCCATCCTCAAAAAAGGCAATTGTAGCCGGCGCAACGATATCAACAGTATCAATATCAACTACGTTACCGCTTACAGCAAATGCTAGAGCGGCTGGCGTTTCTGGCGCCACAATCACAGGGTCTGTTGGTTCTGGCGGCTTAACAACTACATTATCATCATCATCGCTAAAACAGCCAGATAATGCTAGAGCTGAAGCTACAGACAAAGCGAGTAAAGATTTTTTGTTCGAAATCATGATTGGTCCTTGTTCCCTTTTTTGAAAGTGCCAAGCGGCACTAACGCGCGTTTTATTACATCAAAACTTAAATATAGAGAAAGTTCAAAGATTGTCCAGCTAGTAATTAAAATATTTTTACACTGAGGTTGGCGAGTTCGTTCATGATTGGCGAGAGCTGCCAAGATAACAAATGCTTTTACTTCATAGCCTTAGATTGCCGTAACAACTACTGACATATTTTAAATACAAAGTCGCACAACAACGCCTTTTAATAGACACCACTAAATAAGAGATAGACACAAAAAAGCCGCATTTAAGCGGCTTTTCAATCTTACTAAGACGTAAATTGCCTTATTGAAGGCAAATCTTAGTCGATAGTTATTAAGAACCAGTTACTTCGTCACATGCTACTGTGATTTCAGCAGACTCGTCAGTACCATCAGCAGTGATAGTAAAGTTTTGAGCACCTAGGCCCGCAAACTTAGCACCACGTGGTACAACGCGTACTTCATATGAAGATGTTTCTACTAGGTCTGTTAGCTCGTATGTACCGCCAGTTCCAGCAGCTGATTCGAAGCCTTTATTTTCTAGACGGTATTTAACTACAGCGCCTGTTAGTGGTGTCGTTACTGTGTTGTCATTTTCACAAACAGCAGTTACTGCGAATGACTCAGCAACAAGTGTAACAGGGTTAGCTAGCGCAACGTTTACGTTACCACAAACTGATACTTCAGTTTCGCTATCGAACCATGTGTTACCGTTTTTGTCTTTAACAGTTACACGTGCTGTTGCATCAGCAGCAATACCTTTTTGTGATGCCTTGTTTGCAGAAATAACAGTTTGTGATGTAGAACCTGCTTTTGCTTGTACAGAAGCTTTATAGTCGCTAGATTCCATCTTAACAGTTAAACCGTTAGCTGGGATTTCATCACCAGAGAAAGTTACATTGATGTCTGATTGACATGCATCGAATGTATCTACCGCAGAGAAGAACGTAAGGTGGTCAGTCATGAATGAACCAGCGTATGTGCCGTTTGCTTCATTTAATGCACCAACAGTTACTTTATTTGTCTCAGTAGACCAAACACCTGTATCTTCATTGTGAGAAGTTAGCGTTAGTTCATCACCTGTCTTAACAACTTCACCGCTACTTAGTGTAGTTGTAGCTGGAATTGCCATTGTTACTTCGATAGGCTGGCTGAACTTCTTGATTTTGTTACCAGCATCGTCAGTCATTACGATGTTAGTTACAGCAACTGGAGTTTTAACTTCAGCAGCACCTGCTGCGTTAAGACCTTCAGGAAGAATAGCACCCGCACTTGCTGATGTGCTATCAGCAGCAGTAACATTTAGTGAAATTGTAGAACCTGACACTGGATTGTTGTTTGCATCAAGTAGCTGAGTATTTGCTGGAACCGCTACGTCAGCACCTGCTTTACCAGATTCAGCTTTTGCTGTGATTACTTCAGCAGTCGTTGCATCAGTTACAGAAGCTTCTACCACTTTATCAGCTAGGCCTTCAGCGTTCTTAGAAACAAGCTCTAGTTGAGCAGGAACTACTGACTCGCCTTCAGCAAGTGTTAAATCAACAATAAAGCTCTTAGATACATAACCTTCAGCTGTTACGTTAACAGTAATTGAATCAACAGAAGCGCCTTCTTTCAGTGTGAAAGTAAAGTCACCTTCAGTTGCGTCAATCACGTTTACTGCAGTGCCATTTACGTCAACAGTGTTTGCGCTTAGTTCACCGTTTTCAAGCAAAGTTACTTGAGCTTTGATCGCGTCGAAGTCAGCATTAACAACGTTACCGTTTACAACTAGTGCTAGTGCATCTGGAGTCTCAGGTGCAACGATTACTGGATCTGTAGGCTCTGGTGGAGGCGTGATAGTTACGTTGTTATCGTCATCGCTAAAACAGCCAGACAGCGTTAGCGCAGACGCTACAGAGAGCGCAAGAAGAGATTTTTTATTTGCAATCATGATTAGTCCTTGTTTTCCTTCTGTTAACTTACGCCAATTTGACGCGTTAACTCATAAAAAAAAGCCATATTGCGAGAGAGCAATATAAGCTTAAGTTTTAAATCATTTAATAAGTTTAATAAGACAGACAGGAACTAAGTCGCTCCCTGACTAAAGCCAACTCAGTTATTCTACCAATCTAGCGAAAAAACAACCATATAGTCGGAGTTAGCTGCCTTAATTTATCACAGAAAAGCGGTAGTTCCAACCGCCTGTAATAAGTTGAAAGTAGGATACCTTTAGAACACTAAATAGACAATGAATGAAGTCACATTTATAGCAAAAAGTTGCAATATAGTGCTTATCTATTAACAAGGTATATAAATTTAATAGTTAGAATGAGATGGCTATATGATTCCCGCAGGTTTTAGTAGCAGCGGGTTTATCCCGCGACAGAGCATCGCGACATAAAGTCGCTGCTACAAATACATAACCCTACAGCAAGTGCATCGAAGCACCTCTCCCGTAGCAGCGGGTTTATCCCGCGACAGGAGCATCGCGACGTAAAGTCGCTGCTACAAATACATAACCCCGCGACAAAAGCACCGAAACACCACTCCCGTAGCAGCGGGTTTATCCCGCGACAAACACATCGCGACGTAAAGTCGCTGCTACAAATACATAACCCCGCGATAAAAGCATAGAAACACCTCTCCCGTAGCAGCGGGTTTATCCCGCGACAGAGCATAGAAACACCGCTCCCGTAGCAACGGGTTTATCCCGCGACAAGCACATCGCGACGTAAAGTCGCAGCTACAAATACATAACCCCGCGACAAAAGCATCGAAGCACCTCTCCCGTAGCAGCGGGTTTATCCCGCGACAGGAGCATCGCGACGTAAAGTCGCTGCTACAAATACATAACCCCGCGACAAAAGCACCGAAACACCWCTCCCGTAGCAGCGGGTTTATCCCGCGACAAGCACATCGCGACGTAAAGTCGCAGCTACAAATGCATAACCCCGCGACAAAAGCACCGCAACACCTCTCCCGTAGCAGCGGGTTTATCCCGCGACAAGCACATCGCGACGTAAAGTCGCAGCTACAAATGCATAACCCCGCGACAAAAGCATAGAAACACCGCTCCCGTAGCAGCGGGTTTATCCCGCGACAAACACATCGCGACGTAAAGCCGCTAATACTGTTATCTGTAAGTTAGGTATGCTTCTCGCAATCTTGCCAAATTGCTGTAAATATAACTACTCGACAAGCGTCCTTGATTAAGGAATGTCTTATCCAAATTCACGGGCGTTTTAATTGAATGTCCGCGGCCAATTACCAATGCATTTGTTGACTCACCAATACGTGTACTCACTTCATGGCGCCAAGCTTCATTCCCTTTTATCTGACCATAACGGATTGGTGCCATATCTTTACGTGGAGTCAGTGGGATGCTAAACGCAATACCTGCGACCTGTACATCCGTATCTTGGGCAAAGATTGAAATATAGCTATCACCAAACCAGAAGCGAGTTTCTAGTTTTACACCGCTATCTTCATAAAAGAATCGACCTGCTGTTGCGTGAAAACTCACATCCTGCTCAACCCAGTTATAACGATAAGACAAAGTTTGATAGTCTCTATCTAAGTCATAGTCATCATATTCTAAATAACCAATTTCAGCATTAAACTGGTGACGACCATTTTCACTAAGCCAAGTCGTTTCGTTTTTGATACCGGTATAGTCATTAAACTCTTTAAAGAAACCAATATGGGTTTGGTTATAAATACCATACGGTAAATCTAACGTTTGATAGATTGTCGCTTGCGTAACACCACTGTCTTTTGCAAAGCGACCAAATGCTTTGCCCGTTTCGTAGTCATCTGTTTTGGCAACTTCAGTTTCAGCGCTAACGCTTATACCACCGCCGTACCACATCGGTACATCCACATCGGCTTTAATTGCGAGTGAAAAGTCATAAACACCTATCTCAGTCGCAAAGTGTGAATCGAGCGAAGGCCCTACTGTTACGCGAGGTCTAAAGTATGGACTGTTAGCTTTAGGCATTCCCACCCAAGACACACTGCCAATCGGATCCATTTCACCGCGGCGAATATCCATGTCTGGCGTACTGCTGGTATTGATAAATTCACGGTAATTATCAATATCACCACGCACAGAAAGCATTGGAATACCACGGTTTAATAACTGAATCGTATATTTAGCCTCAGGCTCATCTATATGTTCAGCGATACGACCAAGCACAAGACCAATAGCGTCTATATCATTACGATTAAAGACATAGTTTTCAAAACTTACAACAATATGCGGGTCACGATTAAAGCCCACACTAATCGCCTCTAAGCCATCGTCGATGAGTGCATTTTTAAGTTCCCGAGTTTGTAGCGTAAGTGACTTTCTGTATTCATCACGCTCAGTTACTTCTTGTTTGGCTTCTTCTAGCGGCTTTTGAGCTAATTCTCGCTGCTGTTGATAGTGTGCTTCAAATGCAGCCTCACGCTTTTTATGGTTATCTAAAATCGGCGCTGGTGCAGCTTCCGTAGGGTCATTTAACTTTGCCTGCTCAAACAAAGGCATGGAGAAGTTTATACCCCAAAAGGTGTCCTTTTCCGCATGATCTGTATTGCTGTAAAACTTGCTGGTTAACGTGAGTGTACCTACATCGTAAATCCACTCCTTAGGTACAGTTAAACGTAAACCCGCATTCACTGCATCCGCATCATGCTCAACCTGCAATGCAAACCAATCCAACGGCTGCCATTCAATACCAGCAAAAGCGCCATCCATTTGTCCTGTTGCGCGATCACTTACCGCAAAACCAGCAGAAAATCTAAAGTCGTTCCATTCGCGTGAACCAGCTAAATAGTAAGTCTCATAGTTATTTGCCGCCCCACCTAAATCTTTACCGCCGATAGCAAGATTAAACCACTCTTTAGGAATATAGGGGATTTGATATTTTAAGTTAAACGATAGATCTCGAAGCTGACCTCTACCCTCTGCAAACATATTGTCATGCATAGTGTTTGACGCAATCACACCGCTAACTTCAAGGCCATCAAACACTCCTGCAGAGAAGATATAGTTATGACCATCGACATATTTAAGCCCACTCTGATCTAATTGGTTATTGTAACCAATATCAATACTTCCCTTTTCAAGTACTTCAGCATTTGGCGTGTTGAATAGGCCAGTATAACCTGCAAAGGCGGTGTAATTATTCAATTGGGTATCAGCTAAAACAGGCATGCTTGCAAGCGTAATGCTACCTGCAAGAATCGTATTTATTTTTGACATGTGCGCAGACCGATTTTTATTTTCAATTCTTGAATTAAATGTGGCAGAGCAAATTAACCAGCTCAGCCACCGTTATAAGTATTATGTAGACATCGTACAATGAAGTATAGAAAAACCCAACCTCGTAACAACGGGTTTACCCCGAGATAAAAGCGTCGCGACATAAAGTCGCTGCTACGAATACATAACCCCGCGACAACAGCACCGAAACACCACACCCGTAGCAGCGGGTTTATCCCGCGACAAGGGTTCCAAACACCAACCCCGTAGCAACAGGTTTACCCCGAGATAAAAAATCGCGACATAAAGTCGCTGCTACGAATACATAACTCCGCGACAACAGCATCGAAACACCGACCCCGTAGTAGCGGGTTTATCCCGCGACAAGGGTTCCAAACACCAACCCCGTAGCAACAGGTTTACCCCGAGATAAAAGCGTCGCGACATAAAGTCGCTGCTACGAATACATAACTCCGCGACAACAGCACCGAAACACCACACCCGTAGCAGCGGGTTTATCCCGCGACAAGGGTTTCAAACGCCAACCCCGTAGCAACAGGTTTACCCCGAGATAAGAGCATCGCGACATAAAGTCGCTGCTACGAATACATAACTCCGCGACAACAGCACCGAAACACCACACCCGTAGCAGCGGGTTTATCCCGCGACAAGGGCTCCGAACGCCATCCCCGTAACCGCGGATTTACCCCGAGATAAAAAATCGCGACATAAAGTCGCTGCTACGAATACATAACTCCGCGACAGCAGCATCGAAACACCGACCCCGTAGTAGCGGGTTTATCCCGCGACAAGGGTTCCAAACACCAACCCCGTAGCAACAGGTTTACCCCGAGATAAAAGCGTCGCGACATAAAGTCGCTGCTACGAATACATAACTCCGCGACAACAGCACCAAAACACCGACCCCGTAGCAGCGGGTTTATCCCGCGACAACAGCACCAAAACCCCACCCGAAGCAACGGGTTTACCCCGAGATAAGAGCATCGCGACAACAGCACCGAAACGCCAACCCCGTAGCAGCAGGTTTATCCCGCGACAAGGGTTCCAAACACCAACCCCGTAGCAACAGGTTTACCCCGAGATAAGATCGTTACACGCTCCTAAAATTGATCACTTTCCGCTCAGACTCACGTTGAGCTTCAAGCACTTGGCGTTTTTCATTCCACACCAAATCACAAATACCGTCTGTAGGATTAAACCCTGTGGGCGCCTCCAACAACAATTTACGAATAAGCTCATGATCAAAGTTATGACAAGCTGTATCCATTGCACTCATAAAGTCTTCTAGCTCTGCCATTGGTAATTTTACTTCATTGGCCGTCATGATCCGTGGATGAGAGGTCTCTTCAACATTGTCACCAATCAATAACTCTTCATATAACTTTTCACCTGGGCGCAATCCTGTGCATTCAATTTCAATATCGCCATGAGGGTTTGACTCTGATTTAACTTCTAAGCCAGAAAGATGCACCATTTTGGTCGCTAAGTCTTTGATCTTAACAGATTCACCCATATCTAACACAAATACGTCACCACCCTTACCCATGGCACCCGCCTGAATAACTAACTGCGCAGCTTCCGGTATGGTCATAAAAAACCGGGTGATATCTTTATGCGTTAAGGTAATTGGTCCACCTTCTTTAATCTGCTTACGGAATAGAGGCACAACTGAACCACTAGAACCAAGCACATTACCAAAACGTACCATGCAAAAACGGGTATTTTTAGACGTTGCTTTACTTTCAGCCAAGGCTTGTAACACTAACTCGGCCATACGCTTGGTTGCACCCATCACATTGGTTGGGCGCACCGCTTTGTCTGTAGAGATTAATACAAAGGTCTCTACTCCTGCGTTAATAGCGGCCTTAGCCGTGTAATAGGTACCAAATACATTATTACGAACACCCTCAACGACATTTTGCTCTACAAGCGGTACATGCTTGTAGGCCGCGGCATGATAGACAGTTTGCACCCCAAAGGCTTTCATGCAAGTTTCAATACGGTTGATACGTTGCACCGATCCCATCACTGGTACTATTTCCAATGATACGCCTTTATTCAATGCTAGCTGATTCAGCTCCTTTTCAATACTATATAAACCAAACTCAGACACCTCAAAAAGCACCAGCTTTTTAGGTCCATTTAATATAATTTGCCTGCATAGTTCAGAGCCTATAGAACCACCTGCACCAGTTACCATAATGACTTTATCTTTTATATTTGCAGCCATCAGCTCTGCTTGTGGCGTCACTGGATCTCTGCCCAATAAGTCTTCAATTTCGACTTCTTTTATCTCGTTAAGCTGCGCTTTACCGTCAATAACATCTGCCATACCAGGCACTGTCATCACCTCGAGTGGCAGTTTTTCTAGCTTAGTGAGTATTTCTTTACGGCGAGAGCGCGACACACTTGGTAAAGCAAGTAAAACCTTGTTTACTCGCTTTTTATCTATCAAATTATAGATTTCATCAAAGGCGACAACCGGGATCCCTTGGATAATAGCATTATGTTTAGTTGGATCGTCGTCCAGATACGCCGTAACATAATAGTCAGGCCCTGTTGCGAGCGCGGTAGCTAACTGCCGACCAGCATCTCCAGCGCCATAAATAACCACAGGGGTCTTAGTAAATGAGGTTAATCGCCAAATAAGTGCTCTTACTAAAATACGCGAGCCACCTACTGAAAGTATCATCAACCAGGCATAAATAAAGGGCATAGTACGAGGAATGGCGGTTTGCGTAAAAAATGAAGACAACACTAAAATCACGGTACTAATAACAGTACCAAGTACAACAGCACCGACTGCATTTGCCCCAACGTAACGGAGCACAGCGCGATATAAACCAAGTTTTACAAATATCACCAAGCTAATGGGGAGTAATAACGCGAGGATTAGCCAATTATTAAAATTAGCCAGTGGTGCAAAGCTATCGAGGCGAACAATAAGCGCTAACCAAAAGGCTGAGACTATAAAAACTGAATCTAATACGAGCGTGAGAAGTCGTTTTTGGCTACGAGAAGCGCCAAGTAAAGCGCGAAACCAACTATCCATTGTGTTCCCTTTTTATTCCAATCCGAATTAAAACCGCAGACGAACTAAAGCATAGTACATGTTGCAGTATACACAAAAGTAGCAAAAATGTATGAGGAAAATGTGAAGGCGCGCGAGTTTGAAACAGAGACTATCTTAAACTAGTGTTTACCAACTCTATCCCCTGAACCACTGCCAGTTACCGTCATTACGATATATCTAAAATAATTAGCCACTGTCAAAGTATCAATCATTTTCCTGTCAGTTGTCGCAAGTAATTCAGGTGTAGACATATCTATTTCATTCACCTGCGCAAGGCCTGTTATTCCAGGCCTAACCAAATATATGTCTTTAGCTTCTCTCGCATATGTGAGCTCTTCTTGACTGTAAAGACCTGGGCGGGGGCCTACCAAGCTCATTTCACCTTTTAGTACATTCCAAAGTTGTGGAAGCTCGTCTAATTTTGTTTTGCGAAGAAAATGCCCAAATGGTGTAATAGAAGAGGTACTCGCAAGGTGACTTGCCACAGAAGCCGTATCTACTTTCATCGTTCTAAACTTAACTAAAGTAAATGGCTTTTTATTTCTACCAACACGCTCTTGAGTAAAAATTGGAGAGCCAGTATCAAAGAGGCCAATAACGTATAAAATAACCAAGAAAGGAAATGCGAATAAAAGGCCAAACAAGGAAAATAAAAAGTCAAGTAAACGTATCATATTTAAATCCATATATTATTTCTTTGCAGCAAGCTTAAAGCCATGCTCAACAGAGTAAGGCGGGGACCAGTTAAGTGTATTTTTAGTGTGAGTTATATCTAACTCAAGTGACCCCGTCAGCCTATCAATTACATCTTGCTTGTTTAACAACTTGCCAGCAAAATTAAAACACCAAACAGGGACTGGTAAAGCTAATTTCTTTTTATTTTGCACCTTAGCCATTAATGCAACCATTTCAGCGGTAGATAAATCGTGACCATCACTTACTAAAAATATCTGATTTGCAGCTTTCGGATGGTCTATGCATACTTTAATCAAATCAACTAAATTATAAACAGATACTAAGCTTCGTTTATTTTTATTAATACTTCTGAAAGGTAGTGGTAGGCCTTTGCCAACATATTTCATGAGTGAGGCGAAATTTGCTTTTACCCCTTCGCCATAAACTAATGGCGGTCGAATAATAACAATTTCCATATTGGTTTCTTTACCTAATGCAACAAGTTGCATTTCAGCTTCAGCTTTAGAAACGCCGTAAGGATCTCTTGGTTTTGGTTCATCTGAAGCACAAAAAGGTTTTGAGTCTGAAGTACTTTCACCATTTACTTTAACAGAGCTCACAAAAATAAAACGCTTTACCCCAGCTTTTTTAGCCTGATTTGCAAGGTTCAAAGTGCCCATTGTATTGACCACTTTGAATGCTTCCAAAAGGTCAGCGACTGAATCATTCATAACATGAACACGAGCCGCACAATGGATTACTACATCAATACTCTCTAATGCTGTAGTAAAGTCACTTTGTCCGTCGATATTTGCTTGATGAACAACACCGTAAGAAGAAGGCTTTCGGCCCAGAAAGCTCAAATTATGCTTTTGGTATATACACTTAGATAACTCAGAACCAACAAAACCAGAATAACCAGTTACAAGTATATTCATAATACCTTTTTATATCCCGTTAAAATCTGTTGAGCGGCCTGTTCGACTGAGAAGCTTTCACATAATAAGTTATATGCGTTTCTTCCAACTTTAATCCTTAACTCCTTACTCTCCAAAAGCTTCATAGCACCTTCCATAAAAAGCTTATCCTCTCCATTTATATGCACAAATCCTGATTCAGAGTTTCTAATATAGTCAATAACATCATTTCCTTTGTTTACACTACCTAAAATTGGGAGTGATTGAACCATATAACCTAGTAACTTACCGGGGAAATTATGTGCTTTATGCGTTTTAGCTAAAGAAAACAAGCCAATATCAACTTGAGTTAGCAATTCTTTATATTGACTTTGATTGACAGAAGGTAACAAGGTCACATTAGCCAGCTCAAGCTTAGATAAAGATTGCTTTACATGCTCAAATTGATCACCTTGACCTACAAACAAGAAATGAGCCTCTGGACATTCTTGCATATTTTTAGCTAGTCTAAGTAAGTTATCCATATCCTGAGCATGGCCTATATTACCCCCATAGAAGAAAATCACCTTTTCTTCCAAGTTATACTTACCCCTTATATTAATTGAAGGGTTATCTACAACACTTAACGGAGTTAAATTTGCCCAATTATGTAAAACCTCGATATCTTTATAATATGGGTTAACCTTAGAAAAATATTCTACATTAGCATTAGACATCAATCCAATTTTATCAGAAGCCTTATAATTCAAGTGTTCAAAGTATCTAAAATATTTAGCTATGATAGAGCTCTCTTTTATCATCCCTTCATCAATTACCCACTGCGGAAACAAATCCCTCAAAACAAGATATACAAACGTTTTATGATTTTTTTTGAGTTTTTTTACTAGTGACCCAAAAAAAATAGTTGGAGAATAGTTTACACAAATATCAAAAGGCCTTTCATTTACTTTACTTTTGATCGCTCTCCACGCAGCATGGGATAGCAAGCTTTCATTTACAGCACGCTTTAATTTTCCAACACCTCGTCTAGTGCCAGCTTTAAAGCGCCATACTTCAACACCATCTTGTATATCAACACACAATCTACTTTCTTGGTTTTCATTACCAGGAGTTATAACTACAACTTCATGGCCCAAAACCAGAAACTGATGCGCTAGTTCGTGAAACATTTTTGCATGTACTAGAGTACTACTTGGTAAATAATCATCAGGGAGAAGGGCAATTCTCAAAATTACTTTCTCCAGACGTATGTATTCACGTAATCAATATAACTATGAATTGTTCTAACCACTTTATCTGACACATTTGGAGCTATATAGTCTTGAACTTTATTTAATAGGCGACTTTCGCCTCTTGGTTGTTCCTCAAGAATACGTAGAGCTTGAATAATACGACCTTTGTTCATTCCAGTGAACATAACTGCACCTTCTTCCAAACCTTCCGGTCTTTCTTGAGCATCACGAATATTTAGCGCTGGAAAATTCAAGATTGACGACTCTTCTGTGATTGTACCACTATCACTTAGCACCGCTTTTGCTTGTGTTTGCAGTTTTACATAATCACTAAAGCCCAAAGGTTTCAAAAGCTGAACATTGTCATGAAAAGTTAGGTTTAAAGCATCAATTTTCTTACGCGTTCGAGGGTGTGTAGAAACAATAACAGGATAACCGTAATGCTCTGCAATATAATTTAAAACACCAACAAAACTGTTTAGGTTAAACTCAGAATCAACATTTTCCTCTCTATGAACGCTAACTAAGAAAAACTTTCCTAGCTTCAGCTGTAAACGTTCAAGTACGTCCGATTTAGAAATCTTATCTGAATAATGCGCCAAAACTTCATCCATTGGACTACCTGTTTTAACTACAAACTCAGGCTTTAGGCCTTCACGGAGTAGGTAATCTCTCGCTATGGTACTATAGGGTAAGTTAACATCAGAGATGTGATCTACAATTTTTCTATTTATTTCTTCCGGTACACGTAAATCAAAACAGCGGTTACCAGCTTCCATATGAAAAATCGGTATTTTTCTTCTTTTCGCTGTAATAGCTGCCATAGCACTATTAGTGTCACCCAAAATTAAAATAGCATCTGGCTGTAGCTCTTCAAAAACCTTGTCCGATTTACTAATTACCTGTGCTATAGTCTCTGCAGCCGTTGCGCCTGCACACTCTAAAAATATATCAGGGCTTCTGATTTCTAAATCATCAAAAAAGATTTGATTTAACTCATAATCATAATTTTGACCAGTATGAACTAAAGCATGGTCACAGTACTTATCGAGTTTTGCAATCGTCCGTGAAAGTCGAATGATTTCAGGTCTAGTGCCAACAATTGTCGCTATTTTTAAATTATTCATAATGAGTATCTTTTCTTATAATCCATATTCATATATTCGATTAATTCCGGCCATGCGGGAGTGTTTAACGCTAATTCTTTTCTAAGCTTACTTGAATTTAAAGACCTATCTATTTTAAAAGTTTCCGAAGGATAAATTTCAATATTATGCCCATAAATATCAGATATAAGAGATAGCAATGTAAACTTATCTATCGGGTTTACTGATAAATGATAAAGGCCTGATATATCGGTATTTGGTAAAATTCTATCAATTAATAACTTAGCTATATAAGCTGTAGGTAAACCAGAGAAAATAGCTTTAGTGAAACCTTTCACGCTCCCATTTTGAGATAAAAACCAATCAACAAGGCTAACATTTGATGTTAACTCATGACCGATAATAGAAGTACGTAGTGTTAAGTGACCACCATAGTCAACTTCACCCAATCTTTTTGAGCTACCATATAAGTCCAGAGCGTCAGGCTTACTCTCTTCACTGTAATTACCTATGTCACCAGTGAAAACACAGTCCGTTGAAAAGTGAATTAGCTTTGCACCTGAAGTGCTGCATAGCTTTGCAAGTTTATGAGGTAACAATGCATTTACATAAATAGCTTCAGTATGTAATTTAGATACATCATGCTGTTTAATTAAGCCTATACAATTAACAACTACATCTGGCTTAATATTATTAATAGAAGAGATAACAGAGTCAAAATCATAAATATTAACACCCTGCACTAAGTTTTCAGTAAGACCCTTAAAGTAATCATCTTTACCACTTATATTTCTCAATGTACCATAGACGTTAAGAGACTTATTTTCAGAGAGGTTACTATATATGCTATAACCAAGCATACCAGTAATACCCAAAACAAGAACTTTCATATTACACCCCCTCAGGGACTAACACATTACCAGCTTCAATTTCCAGAATAAAATCAAGCTTTCTTAATAATTGCTTCATTTCTTCAACTGTTAGTCGCTCTGTATTATGTGAATTGTAATCTTCGATTTTAGAAAGATCTCTTTCACCCTCTTCAAAATATTTCGCATAGTTAAGATCTCGATTATCAGCAGGCACCCTGTAATAGCCCGCTTGCTCCTCAGCTACAAACATTTCTTCGCGAGAACAAAGCGCCTCATAGTGCTTTTCACCATGACGAGTGCCGATGATATTCACTTCATGCTCTGGCTTGGCCATTATTTCTAATATTGCTTTAACAAGTACTTCAATTGTTGCTGCAGGTGCTTTTTGAACAAAGATATCACCATTAACACCGTTTTCGAAGGCGTGAAGAACTAAATCAACTGCATCATCTAATGTCATCATAAAGCGTGTCATATTTGGATCAGTGATTGTAATTGGTGCATTATTTACAATTTGTCTAATGAATAACGGTATAACTGAACCACGAGAAGCCATAACATTACCATAGCGGGTACAACAAATTGTTGTATTGGTATGCTCTAAATTACGACTTTTAGCGACAATTACTTTTTCCATCATTGCTTTAGAAATTCCCATTGCATTGATTGGGTAAACCGCTTTATCTGTACTTAAGCAAACGACACGCTCAACACCAAAGCTTATCGCCGCTTCAAGTACATTTTCAGTACCAATCACATTTGTTTTAACCGCTTCTAATGGGTAAAACTCGCAAGACGGAACTTGTTTGAGTGCAGCTGCATGGTAAACATAATCAACACCTCGCATCGCATTAGCTACGCTTTGGTAGTCACGTACGTCACCAATATAAAATTTCAACTTATCAGAATTGAAGTGCTTACGCATATCATCCTGCTTTTTTTCATCACGAGAAAAAATACGAATTTCTTTAATATCACTATCTAGAAAACGGCGTAGAACAGCATTACCAAATGAGCCTGTTCCGCCAGTGATTAACAAAACCTTATTCTTGAACATTACAGTTCACCTCTTAAATTCATTAATATATTTTTGAAACCTACTTTGAGGCGAATCAAAGTCAGACAGTCTTTTCATCCCCTTGGCGATCAGTTCACATTGCTTATCTTTATCCATAGCTAACTCAACTATCTTGTTATAAATATCACTTGCACTTAAGGGGTCAAAATAAATAGCAGCATCTCCACATATACTTCTAGCAAAAGAATAATCAGAAGTTAATATAGGCTTTCCCATGTACATTGCCTCTGGATAGGATGCAGAAAAACACTCAACCAAACTGGGAAGTATCATAAAATCAGATTTGTCATATAATGCTGGGCATTCAGAATTATTTACCTTACCAAAATTAATAATATATTCTTCATACCCTTCAAAGTTAGCAACATAGTAATCTTCAGGCACAGTAATATAAAAAAGAAATTTTTTATCCGTATTCTTTACTAATAAATCTACAACTTCTTTATAAATCAATATATTTTTATGAGGATAGGGAAAAGCCACGGTCAGTAACTTAACAACATTCGAATCCTGGACACGAGATACCTCTCCTTTTTTATAACTCTCAAAAAACGCACTATAAGTGTTAGAAGCAATATGGACTCTTTGCTTTGAAACACCAAGATATTCACCTAACTTAACTTGAACATCTTGTGTTTCTACAAAATAATCATCTACTTGATTCTTTAATAAGAACCTGTGATAACTTGACAGCAATGATAACTTTAGCTTAAAAAGCGCGCCTTGATTTTTAAAGAAAGGTAAATGTTTATATAAATAATAACCTTGTGCAAAACCACAGTAATGCTTTACTTTAGGCTTCCAATAAGATGGGCCAAAGACTGTGAATACAACTTCAGAGTCAGAATCACTAACGATATTATCAAAATCAGGAACATATCCAAAGAAATTAAAACGCGGAGGGTAGTCAACTCGTATGATATTAACATTACTCTTCTTATCAAAATTAATATTTAAGAATGCAGGTGATAACAAAACAGTATATATATTTTCTTTTTCTGAAATTTGATTTACAATAGAAGTTGCCACCTGAATTGCACCTCCTACTTTTAGATTTGAAGCATTAATCAAAATTTTCAAATTTAATTCCTATTACTTATTTATATCTTCTAAAGGAGGTAAGTCAAACCTTGATACCTTTGAGCTCTCTTCGGCCAAGCTATCAAAATAATAAAACGGCTCGGAAGAAAATAAAGGGTAACGAGCATAAAAGCTATCATCGAGTATAAACCACCTGAAGTTAAGAGTAAGTATAAAGCCGAAGACTACAGACCTAGCAATCAACCTTCCTACAGCTTTGCAATTCATATAAAAATAAAAGTATAAAAGCCCAACAGATGTAACCAATACAAACTCGTATAATCTAGATATAAATGATGGTAAAAAGCTTAACGACAATATAGGAACGATAATCGCAAGCATAGATAGTCTTAGATTTTTTCTGCTACCCTTATTGCTATAAAACTCATTCAAAATAAACAAGGGAAGTAAATAAACAACCTTTATAAATGAATAAAATACTGAAGATATATAAACAGAATAACCTTCTCTTTCCTTAAAAGTAAATAGAAGCTTTTCCATGATAAAGTTATCCATTGAGGAAAGCCTGCCAAAAAAGTCAAAAGCAAAAAAGAATATAAATGCTGCAGGTATAGAAAGATAAACAAGACACCTTTTATATTTAACATTTTTAGAAATATATATCAAGTTAGCCAAAGGGTAGACAAGCAAAGTCGACAAGTGGAATAAACAGGCAATAAATATAAAAGCATTCTTTCTTTTCCCACTTGAATATAAGGCTATAAGTATAAACATACTAGAGTACCCTTGCCTCATATGATTAAGCATTCCTAAATACTTATAGAAAGCGAACAAAAAACCTAAGAGAACTCCAAATTCAAATAGTGATAGACCAAATTTCTTTTTGATCAGCTTCGCTAAAAAAATTAGCAGGCCAGTTTGAATTAACAAATGTGCAACTAAAAAAAGGTAAGGCTTTTCATCCAGTATAAAACTTAAAAAAAAGTTGATAAATGGAAGCCCGACCTCTACCCCACCTGAATAAACAAACCAATCACCTTTAAACCATTCATCAAATGTAAGAAAGTTATTATAGTAACTCGTGAAATCAGATTCATGATAAAGAAACTGCTGATACGAAGCAGCGTTTATACCTAGACTCAAAATAAATAGAACGACCGCAATAAATATAAACCCTATTGCAGCTCGCCCATGTAGTGACAGAATTAAACATAGGATAGCAATTAAATTAGATAATGCTGGAAAAAACGGCAATAGAGCAAAACCAAAAATAATTATACCAACAGAGAACAAAAACTCCCTATTTAGAGAAAAAGAACGACTATTTAACACTTCCAAAACAGAGCCGTTAGCGCTTAAAGAGCGATTCATAATCTACTCGTTCGAAAACTTCAAGCTTTCCACCAACAGTTGCATTATAAATACACCTATCAGAAGATTCATAAACTAACTTCATCATTTTATAGGAATTTAGAACTTTATCTAACTGAGGGTCATGCCACTTTTTGCCTTTACCAAAGTAATCTGGATGAAAGTGGTTTTCATCATCTTCAGTCGAAGTAATGACAGTTTGATCAACTTCGGCACTATCCGGAATATTATAACTAAAATCCATACCGATTAAATACACTTCTTCAAACCCTAAATAGTGCGCAAGCTGCAAGTTTATCATTGTAACAGACTGACCACAGTATACTTCATTACTACAGTCTGCCGAAAACCTAGGAATTCCAAAATTTGGGCTAGTTTCTTGGTAGTAGCCTGTATTCATATTAAAAAAGAGGGTATTCTTACTAACACAACCAAAAAGATGTTTATAATTTGTTGGAAAAAAACGGTATTCAGTCTCATAAGCTTTAATTTCTTCAAGGTTGTCATGCATTACATGATAGTCTTCTACAACATAAAAAGTTGGTTTATAGCCCATCTCGTTAGTTTTATAGAAAATACCATTCACCGCAAATGAATATTCGTTTTCTAAAAAAGTTAAGTCACATTTATTAAGAGAGGGGCCATTTCCAACTATGAAGCATCGTTGTCCTTTAAACTTATTTCTTAACTTACGCAATTCAACTTTACTAGAAAGTCTAAAAAAAGCCTGCCTTTCCAATATTTTATAGTTAACCCTATCTTTTGGCACATACTTCATACCCGTATTTCTTATTAAATTAAAAATAGAATTAGATATTGACACTATTACACCTCTCTATGGAAACAGATTTTTTAAACAAATATATAATGTATATCATAAGAATTAAATTGGAAAAAACTGACAGCACAAGCATACCTATAACACCAAAGTAATCAATAATCACAAAAGCTAGTAGAGCCTGTATTATAAAAACAAGCGAAATTGCTTTAGCTATTTTTACACCACCACCTTCATAGTAAAGGTAGTTAGTAAAGACAAGTATTAAAACATGAAATAACGTTGCAAGTATAAAATAGTTAAAGTACTCACTTGCATAGATGTATTTCTCACTATAGTAAAAACCAATTAAAACTTTCCCAAGAAAGAAAGAAAGTAGTGTAACTACAACACCTAGAAGCGCAAATTTATACAATAAGCTGGAGGCTTTAGTATACTCTTTTTTAGCAAGTAAATAGTTTAAATTAGGAAGTAGAACTAGATTTAGAACCCCAATAGCTAGCACTGGTACTGAGGAAATTTGAAATGCTATAGCAAAGTTCCCCAATATCTCGTTACCCGCTTTCGTTGAAATGATAAACCTATCAGCGCCACTTTTTAACCACCAACCAATCGCTTGAGGTAAAAAAATAGCGGCTGAAAAAAAGGTTATTTTCAGATTTTCATTGTTTACCTTACAAGCCAGCACCTTACACAGTACAATAAACTTACCAATAGACAGGGCTATCCCCAGCTGCATAAAAGAAGCAACAACAACTCCATATACCCAACCTTCTTCTCCCATACCCAAATTTACACAGATGTAAACTGTAAAAGCGAGTATGACACTATACAAAAAATTGCACAGAGTGTAACGCATTGCTTCTTTATTGCATTGAAATAATGTCATAACAAAAAGGGACAGCGTCCTAAATATACAAGCGACAATCATCAAAAGTACATATTCTATAGGAAAAATATTTACAACTGAAAACGAAGCGGCGACTAAAGCCGCAAAAGTTAAAGACAAAATAAAATGAGATTTTTTCTTCTTTAAAAAGCTTTCAAAATCATCTTTAAAGTAATCAACCCTAGTTGTAGCTTGTATGTTGAACCCAATAAAAATAAAGAGCAACTCATAAAGAGATATCAGTAAAGTATAAGAACCATAAACATCTGGTTCAAATAAATTAGCAACATAAAGAGTGATAAAAAAAGGAGCGATCCTAGTAAAGGCTTCCCCAATACCATATTTAATAATATCCTTAATCATTTCTCGATCATATCAACTAAGGATTTAGTTTCCTCTAAAATGTAATCAAAGCCGGCTTTGTTATAATGCACATTATCAACAGTAAACTGCTTTATTTCAGCTGCAGACCAATGTTGCAATGGAACAACAAATTTCAGTGTATCAAGTAATAACCTATCGTACTTTAGCTGCTCGTTAATGTTTTTAGGCCTATCTCTCCAATAACATCCGACCCATTCATGTAATACAGGGTTGACCCCTATATATATCAGGTTAGGAATATCAGCAACTCCATTAATTATCGTCTGCTCGAAAAATTTAGATGGCAAAAATGAATAGGTGACTTCACCTTCATAATCGAGCCCAGCAACCCTACCCTCTATTTCAAAATCTTTCTCAGACCAACCGAGCGAACGAATTTTCCCACGCTTAGCCTCGAGCATATCTAAATATGAGCTTAGAGGCCTAGGTGCAAAATCCACAATACCACAGTGTAGAACTATAAAACTATATTTTGTCTTATCTATTTTTTTATATAATTCAAAAAAATCGATCAAGCTTGTATATTTTTCTTCACACAGATGCACATCACAAGCATATTTTAATATAAAATATCTGATATATGAGGAAAATGGATTTTTCCTATAAAATGGCTTAGTGATCTCCGCACCTCTAGAGTCTGTGAATACCAAAACTCTACTTTTACCTCGGAACAAATTAATAACTTTGATAAAAAGTAAAATAAATTTGTAAAAAAATGGATTTATTTTATCGAAGAATCTTATTAAGTTTTTTCTGTTTTTGCTTTGCATTAACTAAGCCCTTATAAAACAAAGTTAAGAAGGGTCACTCAGACAACTTGATATGCCACCATCTATTGATATACAACTTCCATGTAAAAAACGGGATTCATTCGTAGTCAAATAGTAAGCTAAACTGGCAACTTCTTCAGGTAAGCCAATCCTTCCCTGAGGGTGAAACGATTCCAATTTTGAAAACTCTTCCAATTTACCTTCAAACCCTGCTTGTAACATTTTTGTTGCTATCGCGGCAGGTTCTATCGCGTTAATACGCACTTTACCACCAAAGTCCAATGCTAAGTTACGCGTTAGAGCACTCAAAGCAGCCTTAGATGTTGCATAAGCTGAAAACTCTTTTTTTGTTAATCTTGCATGTATAGAACTAATATTTACCACAGCACCATTATTTTTTACTAAATTTTCATAAAAAACTTTAATTAAAATGAAAGGTGCATGTAGATTAATATCAAAACTTCTCATCCACTCTTCAATCGTTATATTTTCAATTGAATTTAAAATCTGTTCTGCTGCATTATTAATTAAATAACTGATACCATCTTCTTGAGTTAGGTGCACAACAGAGTTAATGAACTCATTTAAATAAGTAGGATCATTTACGATCTTGCTTAAATCAATTTGTAGAGGAATTAACTTATCACTTGCTAACTGCTTGCATTGATCTACACCTAAAACAATAAATCCTTCTGCAATAAATTTATTTGTTAATGCTTGCCCTATCCCACCTGCAGAACCAGTGACTAGTACATATTTTTTACTCATGATTTTGCCAATAAAAATTCTGAAATAGAACTAAGTGCTTTGTAGGTAGCTCTTTGTACACCTTCAACAGCATTACTTCCATTATGAGAACCAAATATACACTGAGGCATATCTCTAAGTGGTGAGCTTTTCGGTAATGGCTCAACTTCAAACACATCTAAACCTGCGGCTCTTATCTTTCCTGACTGTAAAGAGCTAATTAGTGATGCCTCATCAATTAGAGCCCCCCTTGCTACGTTAATAACGATAGAACTGTCTTTTAATAAATTAATAGTAGAATGATTAAGCATATGATAGTTATATCTATTTAATGAACATGTAAATATTAGCACGTCAAGAGTACCTAATAGCTCAGGAAACTCAGCTCTTTCTACAAATGGAAAGCCTTTTGTTCCAGTTACTCCTGGATCATAAGCAATCACTTCAACATCAAATCCAGTTAATCTCTTTGCTACACTCTGACCAATGTCGCCAAACCCTACAATTCCAATCCTTTTATTACTAATACTTAGCCCTGCAGGTTTTGGCCAAGAAAAATTATTTCTGATCTCTCGATCAATAAAGTGAGTTTGCCTTGTCAAAGCTAGTAACATTGATATAGCTACATCAGCAACCTCACCACCAAACATATTCGGAGTGTTGGTTATGGGAATACCTAAATCTTTACAGGCTTCAAAGTCAACATTATCAATGCCAATTCCCCATTTCACAGCGGCTTTTAATTTTCCTTTCACTGCGGCTTCAAAAACTTTTCGAGTAGCTGGATCATCACCAATTATCCACCCTTGGTACTCAGGTAGAAGTTCAATTAACTCGTCTTCAGTAAGAACTTGTGTAGTTTTTGCAGCTACAATTTCTAAGCCTAATTCTTTTGCTGGCTCAATGAACTCTTCAAATAGTCCAATCATGGGTGGACAAGTTACTAAAACTTTCATATTAAATCCCTTTATTATTATTAACAATACGTTCAGCAAGTGCACTCGCTAATTCCCAATCTTCAGGTTCATCTATATCTATAGACTCTAGAGCAGGTGTTAAATACATCATTGGCTTCTTTCCAATTCGTGCATTAGTTTTAGTGAAGCTTTGTTCCGTAAAAAGAAACAGACATGAGTTTTCTTCAAACCAAGGCTCTAAATCTTGGGTACGTATTAAATTATCAGGATCGTGATTAACAGGTGAAACATCTGCACGATAAAATCGTGTCTGTATTTTGTTAACACTAAATAACGAATCAAATTCCTTTTGTGTTGCAAAAGTTTGTATAGCTTTCTTTATTGTATTTTGAGTGATTAAAGGGTTGGTTGTGTGGGTCATTAGGTAGATATCGGCTGGTACAGCTTCTATATCATCTGCCAATATTAAATTCATACTAACCAAATCACCACACAGCTCTGGTTTTCTTTCACGAATAACGACTCTTTCACTTTCTTTGAGACCATTCTCTACCAATATATCCTTAGCGTCTGTATTAATAACCACCTGATCTATATCACTATTGCTAAGTAAAGCATCAAGTATCCACTGAAAGAGAGGCTTCCCTGCAAGCTCGCGGAAGTTTTTTCCTTTTACTCGCTCACTATTTGCTTTTATTGGTAATAACGCGACTATTTTGGTCATTTATCAGATCCTTTAACTTCTTTATATTCTGTAGTCACTTTCATATCTGTTACTCTAGGATAGAAATATTTTAACTTCATTTGCTGCGATAGCTTGCGATGTATATGATTACCTTTATAGGCTCCATAGTATTGAGCAAACCTAAAGCGAATTATTGAATACGCTTCTTTAATAAATATGCCTTGCTGGAGTGACATTTTTACATCTTTTATAATCCCAACGGTAATAAACTCTAACATATCAAAAAAACTAATATGTATTTGAGGCATGATTTGCTGTAAGGCAATCGCTTCACGTTCATAACGAATCCGTACTTTTTGCCAGGTTTCATCATGTATGTGATACACACCTGCGTTAGCAACATACCCGATTAGCCCATCGTTATTTACAATTTCTTTAGCGAGGAACATATCTTCACAGCCTGTTAACTGTTCATCAAACAAAAATCTAGACCATATATCCTTTCTTAATGCAGCATTTGCATTGTTACAAAAGAAGCCTTCTTGGGGAATTGAGGATGTGCTAGGAAAGTATTTCAAAAAAAGCTGACGTTCACTAAATTTAGTAGAATCTCGTCCCAACTGCCTGCCATAGCTGTAATGACAATCACTAACGAGCGGCTTTACTAGGTTTTCTATCCAATACTCATCACAAGGAATACAATGACCACTAATAAAAACAAGATATTCACCATTAGCAAAACTACAGCCAATATTCAAAGAACGACCGAAAGTAAATTCTTCCTTTTTAATATAAGTAATTCTGCACCCATACTTTTTAGCTATTGATAGTGTATTATCAGTAGAGCCAGAATCAACGATTACAACCTCTACATCAAACAATGAAGACTTTTGAGCACTAATTTTTGTGAGCAACTCTTCCAAATATCGCTCTTCATTCAAAGTACGAATTACAACACTAACCAATGACTTGCTCACTAGTTTCTCCTAAATCAATTTTAAAAATAGCACCTGACAGCGGGTATTTTTTTAGCTGTTCTAACGAAAGCCCCTCTCGTGCAGTAGTTATGTAAAGTGAGCCTTCAATTAAAACACAATTTGTTGGTTGGGGTACTGGCAGAATGAACTCACATAATTCATTTCCATTTTGATCAAAAGATTTTACACACCCACCACCCCACATTGTGATATAAATTACACCATTTGGCGACTTGCACCCTCCATCTGGTGTCATGGCAGATTTAGAAAAATCATGCCACTCCTGTCTTTCAACTAGCAAATTGTTTTTGGAATATTTATAAATTTTTTGCTCAAAAGAATCGCTGATCAACACACAATTTTCTAGCTCTATAAAAGTATTTGGAATTGAAATATGAAAGTTAGAAAATGACAAATGTTCTTTTTTCTCATCATATAAAAATAGTTGACCTTCGTTTTCCTTGGGAGTTTTAGCCATACTACCGAAGAAATACTTATCCTTAATCATTACTCCATCGTTGGTTCTCATATCTAAACCTCGGGAAGAGTCCAAATGTAGATTTAATACTCTGTTCGACTCAAGTGAGATACAATTAAAATTTAAAATTCCTTTAGAGTCTGAAATATAAACATTCGGCCATTCAACTTTAAAGATAGTACTAGGATTCAAGCTCAATTGAAATGAAGTTACATTCAGGGGGCATTCTAAGCCTGAAACAAAAAGGGTCGACTCTGTAATATCCAACCAAAGTAGCCGTTCTGTTGTTTCATCATAATAAATCCCTTCTCCTAATTGACACTTAACTTCAGAATAAAAGACATTTTTTTCATGTATATTAATCTCTCTATTCATATGCAATATTATTTATCTGATTTGTACTCGTAGTTGTAGTAGCCGTAGTAACCATAGGCATTAGTTGATTTACGAACAACACCGTTGAATACCACCCCTTTTACATCAATACCATTTTGCTCAAAACGATTTAGTGTAATTTCTAGCTCTTTTGCATGGTTTTGACCAAAACGGGTTACTAGTAATGTTGTGCCTGCATGCGCACTCACAATAGCAGGGTCTGTCACCGCTAAGATTGGAGGAGTATCAACAATAACTAAGTCGTACATTTTGCTCACTTCACCAATCAACTTGCTAAAGTTTTCATGCATTAGTAGCTCTGAAGGGTTAGGAGGTATTTGGCCTCGGGTCATTACTTGCAAACCTTCAACTTGGCTTGGCTTAATCACCTGCGCTAAATTCAATCGGCCAGAGAGGTAGTCACTTAAACCGTCATCCCATTTCATGCCAAACTGAGTTTGCAGGTATCCTTTACGCATATCAGCGTCAATAACAAGAATGCGTTTGCCACTTTGCGCCAGCACAGTGGCAAGGTTTACGGTAATAAAGGATTTACCCACGCCAGGACTTGGGCCTGAGATAGCAATAACATTGTTTTTTGCTTCTAGCATAGCAAAGTGCAAGCTAGTACGGAGGCTACGTAGCGCCTCAACGGAAAGGTCTGCAGGGTTATCCATGGCGAGTATCGATTTTGCCTTTGCCACTTTGCCCTTGCGCGCTTTTGCAAAACCTGTGAGTTTTACTTGGTACTCTGAGAATGGCACGCTTGCGTATACAGGCAAACCTAATGCTTCTATTTCCGCTGGGTCTTCAATACCTTTGTGCAGCGCTTTTTGCACCAGTACAATCGCAACGGCTAACATTCCGCCCAACATGGTTGCCATCACAACGATTAGTGCTTTTTTGGGCTTCACAGGTTCTGTTGTATTTACTTCCGCATAGTCAACAATACGAACGTTACCTACCGTACCGGCCCGAACAATATCCAGCTCTTGAGTTTTGCCTAGTAGCAGAGTGTAGATTTCATTATTTACTTCAACATCACGTTTCAAACGTAGCAACTCTCGCTGAGTCTCAGGTAGCCCTTGCACCTCGCCAGTTAATTCATTTCTTTGTTGCTTAACAGTATCAATTTGCTCAATAACACCGCGGTAAGAGGGGTGTTCACGTTTAAATTTACGGCCAAGCTCCAAGCGCTTTAATTCTAGTTCTTGCAGTTTAGTTTCTAATGCAACAATTTGTTCTAAAACGCCCTGTGTTTCTAGGCTAATATCAATGGATTCTTGGCGAATTTGGTAGTCATTAAAGGCTTTTTCAGCACGTTCTAGGTTACGTTTAACTTCTGGAAGCTGCACCTCTAAAAAATCAAGAGACTGCTGTGCCTCCGCGCTATTACGCTCCACATTACGGCGCACGTAAATACTCGCAACTTTATCGAGTACTTTTTCTGCATACGCTGGGGTTTTATCTTGAAGCGCAAGATTGATAATGCCAGAGTCCTTACCTTTTTCAGATGCAGAAATAGCGCTTTGTAAGTCCAATATAGTCTGTAATCTGTTACGCTTTATAATTGAAAATTCAGTCTCTGGTCGTGCAATGAGTGTTTTGATGATTAATTCAAACTGACCTGATTTGACTTCTTCTCCCACTTTGCCTGAAAGCACTTCCTCGTCTTCAGCATTTAGTAGAACAAAACTATCATCCGTTTGCGCTAATAATGTGAACTCTGCTCCCTCTGCGCTTTTAGGCACTCTAAAACGGTGGATCTCTACCTTTTCACCGCCCCATGCATAAGAATTTGCGCCAAAGCTTGGGTCTGCCACTTCACCTTTGTTTTGTGGAACAAACTTACGGAAGCTTCGCCCCCCAAATAGTGGGAAGAGTTTTGGCTCAACCACTGTATCTAGGTTAAGTGTGTCTACTGCTTCTCCTATTATGCTTCTTGATTTAAGTAGCTCAATTTCGGTTACTGCGGCAGAGGTACTTTCAAACATACCAGACATATCATCAAAGCCAGGTACTGAGCCGCCTTTTTCTTCTACCTGTACCATTGCGGTTGCTTGGTAGATTGGCGTGCTAAATATCGCGTAAGCTACACCTAGCAGCATAAATAAAGACGTAATACCTGCAATAAACCATTTCGCGTCTAATAAGGCACCAAAGAGTGCCATTAAGTCGATCTCTTGCGTATCTTCTTGTTTAGATTTTTGCGGAGAAATTAGATTTGGCTGAGCATTCATATACTCGCAATTCCTTATAAATACTGTTGCCAAGCGCCACAGGCGCTATCGATAAGCTCATAAACATGCTCAAACGCTTCACGTGATTGGCGATACGGATCTGGAATTTCTTTATCGCCAATCCATTTACCAAGTAAAAAGGTTTTGCCACGAGCTTGAGGGTAACGGCTGCAGAGGTCAGTTAAATGCCTTTGCTCCATTACGAGGATGAGACTATTTTGTGCGACCAAGGTACCAGTTAACTGGCGACCTTGGTGCTCACTCATGTCGATTCCTTGTTCTTTCGCCAACTCCTGCGCTAATGCATCAGCGGCTTTTCCTTCTAGGGCGGTTAATCCAGCTGACGAAACAGCTACATTTTTGCCACTTAGTTTGTTTTTTAGCAGATACTCTGCCGTAGGACTGCGGCAGATGTTACCAGCACAAACCATTAAAACACTATCAAACATGAGTACTCACAATTACTGATTTTCTATATCTTGAATCGCATCCACTGTAGACAGTGAAGGCAATAATAAACTGATAACTTTGTTCCAACGAGCAAGTGGCGCGCTAGTCACATACACAATATCTTGCGGCTCAAGTTCAAACTGTTCAGCAAGTACTAGAGAGGCTACGTTTTTAGCATGTAGCTGATATACATCTGCAAGCACACCATCTTTTTGCAGGTCGCGCTTACGCAAGACAAAAACACCGTTTGCGTCTGCTGTACGCTCGTTAAAGCCACCAACATCCGTTAGTGCTTCAGCTAGGCTTAAACCATAGCGGTTTACGTCTACTTTGCCCGCTTTAATTACGTCGCCTAACACATACACGTTACGTTTGTCATTGCGGCTGATATGAATAATATCGCCATGTTGCAACAAACGGTTTTGTGAAATATCACCCTCGGCATAGAAGTCATCTAGCTGGATAACCTCTGTTTTCTCACCACGAGTAAAAGTTACGGTTTCCCAATCTGCGCTTTCAGTCAGACCACCAGCTTGGTTTATTGCATCAATTAGCGTAACTGGCGTTTCTGTGATTGGGTATACTCCCGGCTTGGTTACTTCACCGGTTACGTATGTTTTTTGGCTTCTAAAGCCAACCACTTTGACATCGATTTGGGGCTCTTCAATAACACGACTTAAGCGTTTAGTAAGATCTTCACGTAACTCATTTACTGTTCTACCTACTGCCGGAACTTTTGGGGCGTAGGCAAAGTTAACAGTGCCATCAGACTGAACACGGAAACCATCAAACTCGGCTGTTCTTTGTACCGCAGCCGGGATCGTAAGTTCCGGGTGATCCCAAACGCCAATTGTAATGACATCCCCAACGCCTAAACGATATTCGTAATTTGAGACATCGATACCAGCAAGTGACGAACGGTCAATTTTTTTGGCTTGTTTGATTTTGTGTTCTTGAACTAACTGAGAGTCGATGATGTGAATATTTACTTTTTCTAAGTCGCGTTCTAGATTTGCGGTTTGTTCGCCAGAGCCGATCCCTTCAAAATGGCCACCAGGAACAAGTGTACAGCCGCTCATTGTCATCAAAACAGCTGAAGCAATGATAGTTTTACAGCGTAGCGCCATTGTTTCTTCCCAAAAGTGTTGTAATCTTTTCTTTTCATTACTTTTATTGCCCTTTATTAAATAGTAGAGGTGCAATAAAAATTTCGTGGGCTAATTAAAGCATGCACGATTGTTAATCGCAAGTGAGTACTAGGTTTTGCGCAAGTTCTCACTCTATATTCTATGTTTTTACCTAGAGATGTGGTTAAAAGCCTTTATCAAGTTTGAGTTCATTTTTTAGATTGTTGTTTTTGTTGTTTCTTAATTTGCAATTTAATCTTTGGTGCTTGGTCGCGGCGTAGAGTTGCTATGTCTGAGTTTGAACCATTCTGTCACGACATAAAGTCGCTGCTACGGCATTCAAGCACGCTTCCGCCCTTAGGTTGCAGCTCCTAAATGCTCGTAAAAGATCGCGAGGTGAACTCGCTCTACCACATTGACCCAAGGTGTCTATGTCTTCGCGGCGTAAAGCCACGTCTGAACCATTTTGTCGCGGCGTAAAGCCGCTGCTACGGCATTCAGGCGCGCTTCCGTACTTAGGTTGCAGCTCCTAAATGCTCGTAAAAGATCGCGAGGTGAACTCGCTCCTACCACATTAAGCCAGGTGTTTATGTATTCGCGGCGTAAAGCCGCTGCTACGGCATTCAGGCGTGCTTTCGTACTTAGGTTGCAGCTCCTAAATGCTGGTTTCGGTTTGAGTAAAAGATCGCGAGGTGAACTCGCACCTACCACATTAAGCCAGGTGTTTATGTATTCGCGGCGTAAAGCCGCTGCTACGGTATTTAGGCACGCTTCCGCCCTTAGGTTGCAGCTCCTAAATGCTGTTTTCAGTTTACGTAAAAGATCGCGAGGTGAACTCGCTCCTACCACGTTGACCACAGTCTTTATATTTTTGCAGCGTAAAGCCGCGCCTGAACCATTCTGTCGCGACATAAAGTCGCTGCTACGAACTGGTTTGAGCTTTTAAGTTACAGCTACAAAATTGCAAACGTTCCGCTATGCTAATGTAATCTTTCTAACAACGTGAAGAAGTTTACAGCCAAACCAGAGTACACCCTTTTTATAACAATTAAATAAGAATAAAGGATGAAGTTTTTATTGTACCTTTTTTATTGTACAGTTATCAACAACGATTTGTGCATAATGGTTAAGCAGTTTAATTAATAAAATGCTACGAAGTTCTCCATCAGGTTGTTGATATATGGCCTGAATGTCTTTGTAACAGCCGTCTGTTAACTGAACCAAGTCGCCTTCTTGAAGGTCGAGCTCGTCCGCTATTTCATTTTTATTCATTAATTGAGCGACGAGTTCATCTGGTACCATTTGCAGATCGGTACCATAACGAATAAAGTCAGAAACACCGCGAGTGTTTTTTACAGCAGAAAAGTGTGAAGAATGTGGATCTAGCTTAACAAATAAATATCGTGGAAACAGCGGTTGCTCCACCGCCTTTGAGCCAGAGGTTTTTCTTTTTACGAAAGTTGGGAAGCAAGACTCTATCCCTTGATTTTGAAGATTTGACTGTGCTCTGTGTTCTTGTTTTGGTTTACAGTAGAGCAAATACCAGCATTCCATGCGTTGCGTTCCCTAAAAAATAAGCCTAACGAATTAGGCTTACTATTATACGTATATTCTCAATTAGGTCTAGCCTAGTCACTGCCAAAAAGGTCTCTTGTGTAGACTTTTTCGGTAACGTCTTGTAACTCCTCAACCATGCGGTTAGAGATGATTACATCACAGCTATTTTTGAATACATTTAGGTCATTAAGTACCCTAGAATTAAAGAAGCTTTCTTCTTCAAGTACTGGCTCATAAACAACGACTTCAACACCTTTCGCTTTTATGCGCTTCATCACCCCTTGAATAGATGAGGCTCTAAAATTGTCGGATCCTGCCTTCATGATCAGGCGATAAATCCCTACAGTTTTGGGATTACGCTTTAGAATAGACTCAGCGATAAAGTCCTTTCTTGTTGTGTTTGCATCAACAATCGCTTGAATGATGTTGTTTGGTACGTCTTTGTAGTTCGCTAGCAGCTGCTTGGTGTCCTTAGGTAAGCAATATCCGCCATATCCGAAAGACGGGTTATTATAATGATCACCAATTCTTGGATCTAAGCACACCCCTTCGATAATTTGCTTTGTGTTTAAACCATGAGACTCTGCGTAGCTATCTAACTCATTAAAGTAGGCTACGCGCATCGCCAAATAAGTATTCGAGAATAATTTGATCGCTTCGGCTTCTGTTGACCCACTAAAAAGCACATCTATATCTGCTTTTAATGCCCCCTGTTGGAAAAGGTTAGCTATAACTTGTGCATGTTCTGATTTAGCACCAATTATGATCCTTGATGGATATAAATTATCGTGGAGCGCTTTACCTTCTCTTAAGAATTCAGGAGAAAATATAATACTCTCATAGTTAAACTGCTCCCTAGCTTTACGGGTGAATCCCACAGGAACTGTAGACTTTATTACGATCTTCGCCTGAAAATTGATAGTCAGCAATTTACCTATTACATTTTCTACACTACTTGTATTAAAAAAATTCGTCTTTGGATCATAATCAGTTGGTGTAGCGATTATAACAAGCTCGGCGTTACCAAAAGCACTCTTTGCACATGTTGTGGCTACTAATTCGAGCTCTTTCGAAAGCAGATACTCTGAAATCTCAGGGTCATAGAAAGGCGAAATCTTATCATTCACCAAGCGCACCTTGGACTCGTTTATATCTAGCAATGTAACTTGATTATGCTGCGCGAGAAGAATTGCGTTGGAAAGCCCAACATAACCTGCACCAACAACTGTTATCTTCATAGTTTTAGCCTCTTTTCAACCCTCAGCTTACTATAAGTAAAGAAGATGACAGTTAAGTGGACGCATTTAGCTCTCTAGCTGACTTTGCACTCGAAGAACCATAATACTTCAACCGCTCCGGATACAACGCGGTCATAACAATAATCAGTCCAACAATAGCATATACACTATTCATCGAGCTGACTGATGCTCCATTTAAAAATAAAATACTAATGCAGGCAAGTCTTGCTCGCGGTGAAACATCGCTCAATTTGAGTAGCTGATTCACTGCCAAAAAGATAAATAATAATCCTAAAAAGCCATGGTCAAATATTGCTCTAGTGAGATAAGTGTGCAATATAACTGAGTAACACACGCCAGGCTTGCCTGCACTAAATAGTGACTGATAATACTGCAGCCTTGTGCACACACTCTCGGGCATTGCTGTAAGTGTTTGCGAACCAATCAAATATTCCTGCCATCCCCAACCTGAGATCGCTTTCAAAAAGCCTTGGAAAAAAACCACCCTATCGATTGCTTCAATATCACCGCCCGACAGACGACTAATAAAGGTCGCAGCAACACCGGCTGCGATTATAGCAACAACAAGCAACTTAATTATGGTCTTCCAACCAAAGTCTTTAATATAGAAAATGGTGAACATTGCAAGAAAGCAGATCACACCGGAACGAGAACCTGAAAGAAAAGTAACCACACCTAATGCCATCCAGTCGAATAATGATAAAGAGCGATTAAAGCCCCAAATCGCACACCCTAATAGCAGTACAAACATGATTTCATAGTTATTTTCGGTAAAAATACCTGGACGACCTTCTTGCCCAAGGCCAATCCATATAACGTATTTGATGAAAAATAGTACCAAAAGAATATGCCAAAAACGTCGAAGTAGCTTTTCTTCGAATAACACTTTAGAGGAAAAAAATGACAATAAAGCGAGATAAAAAAAAGTTTTATAGGCAATAAAGTAATCAACAGGATGGATACCGCGAGCCTTAGCTAAGGCTAACGTAATAATCAAATAAAGCAGGCTACAGCTAAACACGAGCCATGCGCTTGGACACATGCGCTTAGCAACAAACAAAAAAGTGCATAAAACCAGCAATTCGAAAATAGCATTAGTTGGCAGCACATGGTATTGACCAATAATACCAATACTCATGATTGCTAATGTTAGAAAGAAAAACAGAAACTGCTTTCTAACCATGCTTATCTCCGATGCTTTAAAGCCATATAGCTACGAGCGATCCAGCTCTTTGGCATTATTAGTAAGAAAAAAGCAGCTACGCGATACCTATCCCATTGCAATAAAGGATGGGTTAGCAGAAGCTTTAATGCTTTCATGCGATTACCAATGAGTAAATTACTTTTTACACTGCTCATCACGGTAAGGTGTTGTAGGTATTTTACACTTCCAATAAGCTCCGTAGGCACAATACCATCATCCAGCAAACGCTGAAATTCAAAAATATGTGGAGATGGCTGTTCAAAATCCGACGGCGACTGCCCAACACTAGAAGCCGTTAAATCATACATCACAGACACTGACTTATCGTAAGCAATTGGCCACTGACAAGCTACGCTACCCCATACGGCCTGATCTTCACCAAGGCTTAATCCTTCTTTAAACCCACCGACTTTTAGCAAGCTATCTTTTGCAATGCAAACAGATGACGAGGTTATTGGTAAATCAGCATTACAACACGCTAAAAAATAATCTTGCAGCAACCCTCTATTTTCTAGTAAGTGTTGGTTTTTGGCAGCTCGCTTCCCTTCCGCTGTATTGAACTCATAGCCAGTACAAAAAATACGTGCATCGGGAAAAGTTTGATAAAGAGATTGAATATTAGACAAAAAGTCATCATGCCAAACATCATCAGCATCCAAGAATGCGACAAACTCAGCGTTAGCAGCACGAACACCAACATTTCTTGCAGCAGAAACGCCTTTGTTAGCCTGCTGTAATAATCTCACCTTACTACTGTTTATTTTTTCAACTACACTCGCTCCAGCATCAGTGGAGCCATCGTCTACGACGATGATCTCACTCGCTGGATGTTTTTGAGATAGTACAGAATGAACAGCTCGTTCAATATATTCAGCTTTATTAAAAAGCGGAATAACTACAGAAATATTCATTCTTTTAAGCACTCACAAGCAAAATTATTCGGCACTGTCGGCGCATAAATATCCATGCATAGGCAGACTCAATACTGACTTAGCCAGTTTTTCAGCAACCGGAAAGTCACCATTCTTATGAGCTAAATGCTCAAAAGCACTTTGCTGGTGCATACAGGTGCCATAGTAAATCATGGTCGGAATACCTTGTTCTTTATATGATTGCATTACCTGTTCACGATTATCTACTTGGATAGTATATTGCGCCCATGAACTTAAATATCCCTCAGGCACAAAAGGCGTAACAAACTGCGACTGTAGATCATTGGTATAGTTCTTGGCGGCGCGGTTACGATTCTCCAATTCGATAGGAAAAGCTGCAAGCTTCTCCAATAAAATAGCGGCTTGAATTGTATCTAATCGGCTATTCATGCCGATGCGAACATTATCGTATTTGTCTTTACCTTTACCATGGACTCGTAGTGATTGTAATAATGCAGCATATTCATCGTTATCGGTAAATAGCGCCCCGCCATCACCATAGCATCCTAATGGCTTAGCAGGGAAAAAGCTGGTTGTAGCTATGTCGGCAAAAGAGCCTGCACGTTTGCCATCAATCTCACCACCAAACCCTTGCGCTGCGTCTTCAATAATCTTTAGTTGATATTTATCCGCAATTTCCTTAATCGCTGGATAATTAGCAGGTAAGCCGAATAAATCCACAGCCATAATCACTTTAGGTTTCAATTCACCAGCGTCTATTACCTGCTTAATTCGGTTTTCAAGATCGACTGGACAAATATTGAATGTTTTTTCGTCAGAATCGACAAATACGGGAGTCGCTCCTGCAAAAGCGATAGTCTCAGCGGAAGCGAAAAATGTAAAAGTTGGACAAAAGACGGCATCTCCTGCTTTCACATCTAATGCCATCAGAGCTAAAGACAGCGCATCAGTACCGTTAGCACAAGTGATAGTATGCTTTACACCTACATAATCAGACAATGCGGCTTCAAGCTCTTGTACTTCAGGCCCCATAATATACTGACCATGTTCTAATACCGCTGCGATCCGTGTATCTATTTTTGTTTTTAAATGCTGATACTGTGCAGCTAAGTCGATAAATTGCATTACATCATTCCATTAAAATTGATGACTAAGTTGGTTTCCGTTTAGTACATACTGCTCGCCAGTATGCGGACAAACACAACGACCTTCACCTTCAAGGGGCAAGTCTAATTGCTCGCCATATTTACTGATCCAACCGATTTGCTTCGCTGGTACTCCGACCATGAGCGCAAAAGGGGGAACGTCTTTATTAACTACAGCGCCGGCACCAATCAACGCATACGAGCCGATTGTAACGCCACACACGATTGTGCAATTTGCACCAAGCGTTGCGCCTTGCTGGACGCGAGTATCTCGGTATTCAGTTTTGCGCTCTATAAACGAGCGCGGATTATAGACGTTAGTGAATACCATGCTCGGACCACAAAATACATCGTCTTCTAGATAAACGTTGTCATACACTGACACGTTGTTCTGGATTTTAACGTTATTACCAATCTCTACTTTATTACCGACAAAAACATTTTGCCCGAGCGAACAGCCGGCACCAATTTTGGCTCCACCACAAACATGTGCAAAATGCCAAACCCGAGAGCCTTCACCTATCTGAGCGCCGTCATCCACAATCGCGCTTTCATGCTTTTGGTAGGCCATTAGAGCTTGCCTTGTAAAAACGGATGAACATCCGCTTGTGATTCAATATGTACTTTACCTTGACGGATTGCATTTACGGTTTCTATACAGTGACGTGCATCCTCTAAGCCATAGCCTCTGCCAGCTAAAATTTCCTGATAAGAAACAGTATGAAGATCGGTAAAGCCGCCCGAAAACTCTAACTCTTCGCCATCACAAGTGATTGAGCGATAAGTCGGTTGCTTACCTTTAACGACTTCTGGTAAATCTTCAGAGTCAATAGACAAAAACCATTTTACTCTGGCATTTTCATACTCTAAATAACCAGCCGCTTTGTCATTGTTCATGAAATGCAATTCGTTGCGCTGTAAGTCACCAAAAATAAAGTGCAGCATGTCAAAAAAGTGAACACCGATATTCGTCGCCACGCCAAAAGATTTTCTAGGATCGCCTTTCCAGCTTTGCATGTACCACTTACCACGAGAAGTAATGTATGTTAACTCCACTTCATGCTTGTCGGTATTTGACGAACTTGCGACTTTATCTTTTAGATCTAAAATAGCTTGGTGATGTCTTAGCTGTAAGATGTTGAATACTTTCTTGCCGGTTTCTTGCTCAACCTGAATTAGGTCATCAAGTTCAGCGAGCGTCGGTACTAGAGGCTTTTCGCATATCACATCACAGCCCAAACGCAGACCAGCAGTAATGTGCGAGTGGTGTAGATAGTTAGGTGAGCAAACAGAAACATAGTCAAGCTTAGTCGCTTCATCGCGCTTCAATCGATGTGCATGGTCATAGAAGCACTCAAACTCTGTGAAAAACTCACTTTGTGGTGAAATACTATCGATGATACCCACAGAATCATTGATGTCATAGGCAACCGACAACAGATTACCAGTTTCTTTAATGGCTTTCATATGACGAGGTGCGATATAGCCCGCCGCACCAATTAATGCAAAATTCTTCATCTTTTCCATTGCTCTGTTATAGCCTTATATCTGCATCTTGTGGGTTTAATACATGTTTAACATCGTATAAAACATGGTCTTCTTTACCGAATGCTCTGATCTTTTCCACGCCCCACTCTTTAAACTCAGAGTGATCAACCGCGAGGATAATACCATCGTATTGACCGTACTGTATCTGATTGACAAGTTGTATACCGTATTCTTGTTCTACTTCTTCTGTATTCGCCCATCCATCGTAGACATCAACTGACATATTGAAATCTTGAAGTTCGCGCACTACGTCAATAATTTTAGTGTTTCTCACATCAGGGCAGTCGCCTTTAAAGGTAAACCCAAGTACGAGTACCTTAGCTTCATCTATATGAATTTTACGGCTTGAAAGCTTCTTAACTAGCTGTGTCGCAACGTATTCGCCCATACCATCATTGATGCGACGTCCGGCAAGTATGACCTCTGGACGATAACCAACTTCTTCCGCTTTAAAGGTCAGATAATAAGGGTCAACACTGATACAGTGACCGCCGACAAGTCCGGGCTTAAATTTCAAAAAGTTCCATTTTGTGCCTGCAGCATTTAGCACTTCTTCTGTATCAATATTCAAGCGATTGAATATTTTCGCAAACTCGTTAATCACAGCTATGTTTAAGTCACGCTGGGTGTTCTCTATCACTTTCGCAGCTTCTGCAACCTTAATTGAAGATGCTTTATGCGTACCAACGGTGATAATTGAGCGGTACATCTCGTCGATAAAGTCAGCAACCTCAGGGGTCGAACCTGAAGTGATCTTAGTAATCTTTGTTAAAGTATTAACTTTGTCACCTGGATTAATCCGCTCTGGTGAATATCCAGCAAAGAAGTCTTGATTAAACTTAAGGCCTGAGTTCTTCTCAATGATAGGAATACAGACTTCTTCTGTTGCGCCTGGATATACTGTGCTTTCGAAAATGACGATGTCGTTACTGCTGATATGACGAGCCACCAATTCCGACGCTTTACGAAGAGGATTAAGATCCGGCGCATGTGTATCATCAATCGGCGTAGGAACAGTAACGATAAAAATGTTACATGCGGTTAAGTCATTTTCGTCACAAGAGTAAGAAAGCTTAGCCGCTTCAGTTAGCTGTGTCTCATTCACTTCTAACGTTGCATCAAACCCGTCACGTAATTGCTCAATTCGACGTTTATTGATGTCAAATCCAACAACGTCAAAATATTTACCAAATTCAGCTGCTAACGGCAGACCTACATACCCAAGGCCAATAATGCCTATTTTTTTTGTTGGTGAAGGAGAAAACATACTTTTCCTATTTCTCGCGAGGGTTGGCTTCTTCGATTGACTGAGTGCGTTTATTTTTCATTTGTGCGCGCAGATAGCTAACAACAAACTTAGGGTATTCTCTTACAAGCCTTTGACGAACATGCTTGTGTAATACCGCTCTTTGCAACCAACGTAATCCAAGTTTTTTTACTAAAGGGTGATAATAGTCAGCTTTAATTGCTGACTGCTCAATAAATCCGCCACAAGTGAACAGTAACGCTGGAGTATCTAAAGCTTTTTTTAATTCAACAATAAATTCGTCTTGCTTTGGAGTCCCCATACCACAAACAATAATTTCTGGCTGCTGCTGATTAAGCTCAGCGATAACTTGTGACTTAAGTGCCGCATCATTTATATAACCATGATGCTTAAAAACAACATTGAGATCAGGAAACATGCTGACGTAATTTTTGACGGCGACATCAACTAAGGTCGGTTTTGCGCCAATAAAGGCGATGCGTTTTCCTGTTTGATTGGCGAAGCGTAAAACATCGACTGCTATCGAAGAAAAATCGAAGCTTAATCGCTGAATTTTATTTTGGTTAAAAGTGTTATGTAATTTTGTATGCAACGAACCATCTGAAAAAATAACGTCCAGTCCCGATAACAGACGAGCATTTTTACTCAACAGTGAGTATGAAAATGGATTTACAAAAGTCACAGCGATACTACGCGGCAACCCTTTTGTACTCTCATCTAGTAATTTATCAAATACTGTTTTAGAGGACAGTTTGTTATCTAACACTTTTGAATGAATCAAATTACGCCTACACTATCTGTTAATTTAACTTATCTAAAATACACTTGAGCTTACTCTCCATGCTCAGGTTTTCTTCCGCATACTTTCTTAACTCACCTGGTGACATTAGTGTTTTAGTCGGTAACTCACAAATCAGCGCCGTAATGTCATTCGTGCTATCACTATTACTCACCATCAAGCGAATATCAGAGTTCGCTGGGAAATCTGGATCATTGGCAGCACCAATGACACTTAACCCTCTTGCCACATACTCTCTGGCTTTCAACACTGAAGCTTCATCAAGCCCAATGCGATACAAGCCAAGACTCGCAATGCCTATATGTGCACTGTTAAACTGTGCATCTAACCTAGCGCCCGATAAAAACCCCGTAAACTCAACTTGCGAGTCAATTTTTAATGATTTTGCCAGTTTCTTCAAAGGTTCAAACGCTTCACCTTCGCCTACGATAGTCAAACTGACTTTCGGCGCATCAGGTTTATTTGCTAACTCTGCGATTGCTTTCAACAATCTATCATACCCATGCCAATCTGCGAGTTGCGCTACCGCAATTAAATTCAAGGTATCATCGGCTTTCCAGGATGACAGTGCGACAGGCAAATCTTCAGGTATATTAATACCGTTACCAATTTTAAGTGTTTTATGCTTAACGCCGAATAAATACCATGCCGATTCTTGCGCATATTGCACTATTAGATTTGCAGGCATTAGCACCCAACTGGCAGAAAGTAATGAGATACTCTGTTTAAACATTCTTACAAGCGTTCTTGGCTCTGATGTTTTAAGCTCTACCAGCACGGACTTTCGTGGCGTTGGCACATCCACTACTATTTTTGTTCCTCTTAGTCGCGCGAGCAAAAAAGGAAAAAACAAAAATGGAAACAATAAACTAGAAAAACGAACAAACAATACTTCTGTATTGGTGCTCAACAGGGCCTTGATAAATCCCCACGCTCCTGACATCGTTGGCGCAAGCAAAGTAGACTTGGCATTCAAGCCCAACTTTTGTGCAGAAGCAACTGTACTATCTATTTTCTTTGCAACACCGGGCGTCTTCTCGGCATCTACAAAAGCGATATATTCAAACTGATGTTTCATTAGGCGCTTTCAAACTCCAGAAGAGCTGCCAATATCGCCTTCGCAGCTTCACCGTTACCATATAAGCTCTCAGCTTGAGCAAAGTTCGTTGCTTTTGCAGCGTCAACCGCATTTAAAATTGCCTGTTTATCAGCGCCAACTAGTTGATTCACGCCAGTATTGACCAGTTCAACCCACTCAGTTTGCTCTCGCATTGTAATACATGGCTTTGAGAAAAAATACGCTTCTTTTTGAAGGCCACCACTATCCGTTAGTACTATCTCGCAATGCTCTAACAGCCATACCATTTCGAAATAACTCACCGGCGGTATTACGTCAAACTTAATCTCAAGGCCCAAGCATTCTGCTAATTTTTGTGTTCTAGGGTGAATAGGGCAAATAACAGGTTGAGTTTCCGATAACTCATTTAGTGCTGTAATGATGCTTTTGAGACGATTTTCATCGTCGGTGTTTTCTGCTCGGTGGATTGTACACAGATAGAAACTGTCATATTCTGGGATAGCTGGCCGCTTTGCACTTTGTGTATAGAAACTAGCAGCATCAAGCATCACATCACCGACATTGCGTACCTGACAGCTTTTGTCTTTAAAGCCTTCTCGTACTAAGTTTTGCACAGCGGTATCTGTAGGACAAAATAGAATTTTGCTGATTTGGTCGGTTAGGATGCGATTAATCTCTTCAGGCATCCTCATATTAAAACTACGTAGCCCAGCTTCAACGTGAGCAACCGGAATATGAAGCTTTGCTGCAGCTAATGCACCAGCTAGTGTCGAGTTGGTATCACCATAAACCAAAACCCAGTCAGGTTTTTCTTCTAACAATACCTTCTCAATCTCTTCCAACTGACGGCCAGTCATTTGTCCATGGCTGCCACCACCAATTCCAAGGCTGTAATCTGGCTTGGGAATTTGCATCTCTTCAAAAAAGATATCACTCATATTGGCGTCGTAATGTTGCCCCGTATGAACTATCACTTCTTGCACTGCTTTTTGGCTGGTTTGATTGTGCTCTCTGACTGCGCGACTAAATGTAGCGGCTTTGACAAATTGCGGCCTTGCCCCAATTACTGTTACAACTTTCATAAATATGTAGCCAAATTAGTTGAGAATATTCCTCGTAGGAGACCTATTTCATAAGACCTTCTACTTTTCCTACAAAACCGCGTTTTACACAGCCTATGAACCGACGGATTTTACCTTATTACTAAGCAATGATACAACCGATAGGCTGTTAATTGTCTACAAAAGTCACAATTTGCTTAGAAAGCTGTGCGAATATAGCATGTATAAGAAATAAAACTGTTAAAGAATGCAATCAACAATACTTTCTGCTAGCTCTCTTTATTTCCCCATCGAGATTGTAAGAACAGTAAGGAATAAACCCCTATTATGGTGTAACCAAACTTGGCATATTCATCTTTTTGCTCATCAGAAAGCAACGCTCCAAATGCCAAAAAGTGATTATCAAAGTCATTTCTGAGTTTTTTACCATAGATAAACTGTTTGAGCGGTGTAGGCATCGCTTGATAAAGTCTGTGCGCTAACTTACGAGCAAAACCGAAATCCGCCGCATTTTTATCCGCGATTTCACTTTGGGCGCCAACCACGGATTTGAATCTGTCAGCAACATAGGCGTTATACCAAAGGCGTTTTTTCCTATATTGCAGTGGCATTTCACACCAAAACTCAACAAATTCCTTATCCCATAAGGGCAACCACCATTGCATGCCAAAAAACTCGTACACACGAACCGAATTGATAATGTATTTTGCCTGTCTTTCTTGCCAGTCCCAAAGCTCATATTGATTAGCAAACGCTTCTGCATTAAGAACATCGCCATCTGATAATTGCTGCTGCAGGCTTACCTTTATTCGATTAAATATCTGCGTTTCAATTAGTTGCCTTGGCACATTCTTATAGTGATCCGTAAGCAATTGTGAGGTTAAGTCAGATTTTGAGAACCGCTGTTGTTCAAAAACAATGTCTGGGATATGAGAGCCTGCGACAAAATCGCCACTGTGGCCGGGCACAAAAACAGCATCGCTTGAAATTAACTGTTTATCTTTTAATTCTCTAACGGCCAGCCAATCCTGTATATGTGGTAAAGACACACCATTAGAGGCCATTTCTCGAAACTCATCGGCTTCGTCACTAAACCAAGCATTGCGCCATTTATCTTCGTTATACTCAACAAAGTACCATTGAAAGCCCAGCCCAGTGGCAATTTGCTTGCTCAGCGCTGCCTCTTTATTTCCTGTTAAGCCATAGGAAAAGCAGACGACATTTTGATAGCCAAGTTGTTTTATCGTTGAAGCTATGAGTCGAGAGTCAAACCCACCAGAAAGCGGCAGCACAATTTGGCGTCCAGCAGCAAATTCAAGAAGCCGTTTGAATACAGCCCTCACAGCAATGTCTAACTGTTCAACATATAGAGACTCAGCCTGAACCTCAGGCTCATGATGTTGGAATAGGAAATAGTTCGATTTGCTAACTTTTCCAGTGCGCTTACAAATGATGACTTCTTGGCCCGCCTCAACTTGCCTTATTTGCTTAGATAGTGTTCTATCTGCACACACATAGCCAGTTAATGCAAACTCAGCCTTACCCTGCTCACACTCTTCATTTTGCTGTAATTCCGAATGCAGCCAAGCATAATCAGAGGAGAACAATATTTTGTCATTTATTACTGCATAAAATAATGGAATCGAGCGGGCTCTATCAACTACAAGCCTCACAAACTCATCTTCATGGCTGAGCAATGCAAAAAAGCCAGATAATGAAGAAAGGGAGTGTCGTTCGAAAAACCCACAACCAAACTCACTACCATCGAGCCCTTTTTGCTCTAAAAAGGGACTTCCGAGGACATCAAATGCTTTTACATGGTTTGTTATTACGCTATACATCATTTGACTTCCGATACATTCTGTAAGTGCTCACTAAGTTGACTGGCAATCTGAAAAGTAGAGAAACGCTGCTTAGTTTGCTTTGCAATAGTTTGGCTACAGTATTGTGCTCTGTTATCCCTCATATACTGCATCGCATTTGCAAGTAATTCGATATTATTTGGTTCAACCAAAATGCCATTTTCTTTATTTACAAAGTCCACAGCCCCACCAGTATTCGTGGCGATAACCGGTAAGCCAGCACTCATAGCTTCGATATATACAACCCCAAAGGCCTCGTATTGACTTGGAAGAACAAAAACATCTGCCTGCTGAAGCGCACGCACGACCTCACTCGCCGTCAAGTTACCCGTAAAGTTGACTCGGTTCTCTAGGTTCAACTCGACCGCTAACTCCTTGACCCAGTTTAAATACCAACCATCACCGACTATCGTTAATGAGACATTTTTATCTTTAGATGCTACGCTTGCGAAGGCTTGGAGCAAAGTTTCATGACCTTTTAGGGGCGTAACATGTGCAACACAGATAAACTGACAAGCTTGGTGTACTGTTGAACGTTTCATTGTAAAACGATCTACATCTACCATGTTGGCAAGGACTTCAAGCTTCGCCTCAGGACACACTTTCTGTAGGTAAGGAATAAGCTTAGATGAGACACATAGGACTTTACTTGCCCCTTGCAGTGCTTTTTTAACCTGCATCAGTGACATTTCCTTTTTTTCACTCTCATTTACGTACTGATTATTAATAAATCGCCCTCGATGCTCTGTGACCACATAATTAACCGGACACATTTTTGCGATTTTGCTCGCTGCATATCCTGCCCATATTAAACTATGTGCGTGGATCACATCTGGCTGGTACCGCATCGCCTTTCTGTAACATTTAAATACTCGCTTAGACTTAAATGCGAATAGTTCAGCATATAATGCATAGAACTTTGGAATACCTGGTAATGGTGCCCGTGCGACAGTCAACGAACCTTCTTGCGATAACGTGTAACGACCGGAAAACAACCAACACCAAGCACTCAACCATCGTAGTAGCTCTCTTGGTGAAATACGCTCTACGCTTTGCACTATGACATCATGTCCCTGTTCAGCTAGCGCTTCTGCCTGTTGCTGAATAAACTCCCCTTTATACGGTGGATACCAAGAAGGTAAAACGAGCACTTTCAAATCTTTTTCCTTATCATCAGTAATGTTAATGGCAACACGACAAACGCTGCGCTGAGAAAACCAATGAAATCACTTTGCTCGGCAAGTAAACAAGTAATCACAAAACTTGGCAAACATAAAACAGCAAACGCTTTTAAATGCGGCATAATCAAGTCTGCTATAGAAATATTGAGCTGAGAAAAAACCAATAAGATGAACGCACTTACTACAAGTGCATTGATAATTGAAAAGTACATAATTGCATCTTTAAAAGCCATGGAAGATAACAGCACTACGCTGCCTAGACGAACGATACAAGAACCAAAATCGAAATAAGCCGCTAGCTTTTGCTTTTCCATTGCAACTAAAACGGTACTAATTGGAGACGCAGTAAATACAAAGTAAATCCATATAGCAATAAACTGGGCAATCTCCCCCGCTTCAATCCACTTTTCCCCGAAAACCACTGCAAATATCTCAGGTAAAAAAGGCAAAGTTAAGGCCATGATAGGCATAGCAATCAGTATCAGTCGATTATGAATATCTAGGGTATTTTTTGCCAACGTTCCAGCAACTAAATAATGTTTGGCGTTTGACATAAAGACATTTCCGACCGCATTACCGATGAGCGTTACGGGTGCAAACAACATTCTATGTGCCAAAATGTAAAGCCCCACGAGTGCCGCTGAGTAGTAGCCAGAGAACAGTACTACAGGCAACATTGTGCTTGAGGTATTAGCCAATGAAGCCCAAAGCGTATACTTAGGAAAGTTTTTAAAGCGTTTAGCAACCGCTAGCAACCGTTTTGGGTTGTAGCCGTTAAAGTGTAACGTATCTCGCTTTTGTAATAAAAACATCAAAGTCGATGCAATAAATCCGAAAGTATGCCCAAGCACTAAACCAAAAACCGTCCACAACGAAAGCCCAACTTGCGCGATTGCTATAATCACGGATTGCGTCACTTTTGACACACTTAACACCCGAAAAGATTCTGTTTTAATCGCGTAAAAATGCAAAAGTTGATAACAACCACAAGCAAATAGCGCAACAGGGATAAGATAAAGCTCACTTTTATCTAACGATAGATTGAGATGCGCTATCAACCATGAATCAAATGCATAGACAACAACTGCAACCACTGTGCAACTCAATATGATCAAGATAAAGCAGAGGTGTAGTAGCACCTTAGCAATTGAATGTTGTTTTATAAGAGGAAGTGCGAGCTCATACTTCAAGCTGACGAGTACTAAAAGTATAGTGATAATACTGACGAACACACCGAAGTTACCAAACTGCTGCGCACTATAGAGTCGTGTCAAAACAGGCGAGATCAGTAACAAAATGAGTTGCGCTGAAGCGGTGCCCGAAACAAGAGTTAGGATATTTTTTAAAAAGTTATTTGTGGCCAAGCGCGTATCTTTTAATTTGCAATATTAACACATCAACAGTCAAACCAGTCACTACGCGAAAAGTATTAACCTTGACTTCATCATCAAACTCCCATTCTAACACGAGCAATGCAACTCATCTACGCCACAAAATACCTTATCGTAAGCCATAATATTAGCGTTCAAGGTATTGAAAAGATATTGCTTGAATTTCGTCCAACAGATACTCACACTAGAGGTGAGCACAACATTCAAGGAGAAGGTATTTATGAAAAGGTCAATAATCTCTACTATCATTGCTAGTGCTTTGTTAAGCGCCTGTGGAGGGAGTTCAGATAACAATGACAATGATGTAATCGGTGGCCAAGGAAGCTTTACTGTAGAAACATCAACAGCATTTACCACCCAAGAAGATACAACCTACACGCTTGTGGTTAGCCCAAAGTCCGCACCAAGTGGAAACGACACATTAACGGTTGAAGTCATACAGTCACCCACTCTTGGCACGCTCACCAGTAGTGGCTTGAGCCTAAGTTATCAACCAGAACCAAACAAAAATGGCACTGACAGCTTCACTTACAAATTTAAAAAAGGTGGGGAATTGAGTAATGAAGTTACCGTCGATATCACTGTCGAAGCGATTAACGACGCTCCCACTATTTCAGGAACCCCCTCGCCCGAAGCTATCAAACTTAACGACAGCTATCATTTCACGCCAACTGTTGAAGATGTTGACGGTGAAACTAGCACATATCAATTCGGAATTACCAACAAACCTAGCTGGGCGGAATTTGATACAACAACCGGTGAGCTAAATGGAAAGCCGGCTAATATTGAACAGCTTGGTAACTATCGGCAAATTGTTATATCTGTACTAGATGGCGAACATAGCGTATCGCTGCCCCCTTTCGACATAGAGGTTGTATCTCAACCATGGCAAGCTTTTTCAGAAATCCCAAACAATCTAGGTAGTCACTTACAGTCTGCGACACTTGGAAAGGAAATCATCATTGCAAGTCACGCAGCATCACTTTCTTCCTCAATGAGCTGCGCAAATGCACCTTTAAGCGCACCTGAGATCCACTTGCTTGCAACCACAAATACGGATTGGCAAGCGTTACCTTCTGCAAACGAGTCTCGCTACTATTATCAAGCTCAAGTATCAAACAATAAGTTGTACCTCTTCGGTGGAACAGAGGCCTGCCCAAGTAACTCCTCTCCTAGGGAAACAATGGAGATCTTTGATTTTAGTACACAACAGTGGACATCAATTGCAGCGCCCAAATTTGCCCCTTTTGAAAATAATGTTCTAGCGAGTTGTGCAAACAATGACACGATTGTGGCGTTCACCCAACAAGGTAACACCACGTATGCTTATCAGCTGGCCACCGCTGATACAACTTGGTCTCACAAACCGGCATCAATACCAAATCTATCGATTACTGACTGCCAGTTTATCGGAAACGAGTTATTTATAACGGCGAACAATACTCAAGAGCAACAAGCTCACTTAATTCAGTATCAACTCTCAAGCACTCAGATACTCTTAAATGAGCAGATACCGGCTGAGCTCTTCGGGAGCTACTATACGCTGACGCATAATGAGCAAAACATTCAGCTTCATAGCGCAGCACACGTTTTGAATTACGATACTCAAACTATGCAGTGGAGTAACCTGTCAAGCAATCCAAGTGCTACGGAGCAACAAGGCTCTGAAACTTACTACTTGCGTGACTTTAAAATGGAGTCTGTTGATCAGAAGCAGTACCAAATTGGAGGTGCGTTTACGACCCAAATGACAAGTCGAATATACCAATACAACCCCACAACAGAGTAATCTTACGAGTCATATTGCTATTTTTGATAAAATCCTAAATAGCAATATTTGCTCACTTTATTAGTGATTTAGCCAATGCATTCCAGCTGTATTTTTGCCTAACAAAAGCCACGCCGTTACGCGAAATTTGCGTTCGCTTTTCAACGTCTGCTAATGCACATGAAATAGTTTTTGCCAAATCACTAGCATCCAATGTATTCACATAAAAACATGCATCGTCACCAAGCATCTCGCAAGTTGCCGTTTTCACAGTCTCTCCTGCGCGAAACGCAATAACTGGCACTTCACAACTTAATGCTTCAAGAATAGTTTGCCCAAACGGTTCATAAGTTGATGTCATAAGAAATAGTGACGCTACCTGATAAAATGGAGAAGTATCCGCTACAGCACCAACGAAAGTAACACATTCCTCAATACCAAGTTTCACCACTAAGGATTTATAATAATCCTCCAGCTCCCCACCACCTACAAGTACTAAATGTGTATGTAAAAGTTCTTTCTGTGCTCGAATTGCATACTCAACTCCCTTTGCCGCGGTAAACCGTCCGACAACGAGTAATAAGTTTTTATCCAAGGGTAATCCCAGCTTGCCTTTCAAGGCGGTTTGAGCGTTTACATCAAGAGAAATAAATTTATTTGTATCTACTCCAGGGCTCACCATTGTCACCTTAGTGCAATCAAAACCAATTTGAGCTAACTGGTTTAACATATTACTGCTAAACACAAAATTTTTCTCAGTTACCTGTAAAGCAAGTTTTTGAATCGCATGATGATAAAAAAGCGCTAACCATTGTTTGACTTGCCTTAGCCCTTCCACCTTATGAGTATTGCTTGGCTGGTTTTGGAATTTAACAACACCTGGTAATAAATAGCTCACTCGACTAAAACCAGCTAATCGAGCATGGATAGTCGTAATGTGATAACGACTTATGACCAAAGCATCACCAAACTCAATTCTTGCAGACCTAAAGCAACGTCGCATATTTTGCCAACCCAAAAGGGATGCTTTCAACTTAGAGTGCTGTTGCCCATGAAAACAAACGTCATACCTCCAAATGGTTGCGTATTCGGTAGTTTCGCAAAGCGGTAAGGTTTGTTTATTAACAGTATTAACGTTACTAACAATGATCACAACTCGAAAACCCAACTCATGATACGCTTTACTCAATTGCATTAAGGAATTTTCGACCCCTCCAATATTAGGAAGGTAAGCATTGCTTGTGAGTATAATCGTATTCCTACTCATTGAAGCGATAACCTAGTAATTCATAATCAACTTTATATAAACATTGAATTTTTTCGAGCTGTTGCGGGGAGAGCGCCTCGGGTAATGTTGAAGCCCCTTTATTTAACCAAGGTAACTCCATTGTCCATCCTTTCAAAATACAAAGCTTACGCCAATCGTGATTCAAAGATTCATAGCGTAAAATAGTATCAACTTTACATTGATACTGAGAATCAAATATATAGTAGCTCTGTGGTTGAAATAAAGGTTGAAACAACACAAATTCAGGAGTCAATATCTTATCTACAAATTCCGTGAACGTTCTGGCATTACTTAGCACCTGCTGTTGCAACGCCCTATCCCCTTCACTCTGGTTACCACCCTTTATCACATAGTTGTAAGCAGAATATAACCTTGCTAAGGGCGCTCTAACGATAGCAAACTTATGATAGCGTTCAAAAAGATATGGGTTAGATTCATTATAATCAAACCACTTAGCATGAAGCCGATAACCTCTATAGCCAAATGCCTTTAAGACACTGGTACCTGCATTTTTTGGAATGTGAATAAAAATGCACTGATTTCTTATCATATAAGATTTATACGGGTAGATAGGAAGTGGCAACCAGCGTTTAAGAAGCCTTGTTAGCTTTTTAATCATCGCAAATATCAAAGTATTCTGTAAAATTAGGTGATACTATACCAGAACAATCGCTTGGCTGTTTAGCAATACGACTCGAATTACAACATGCATGTATTATTTTTACCCTCTTGGTATCACACCAGTCAAAAACCAACCTTAGGCTCTTTTTTCAAAGAGCAGGCACTTTCGTTAAAAGAACATGGATGTAATGTGGGCATTATCTATCCCGAGCCGGTTTCAATAAAACATGCCTTGACTTGTACATTACCTTCTCAATTAAATGATGTACAAATCAATACCAAAAGAAATCGATATTTTACTTTACCAGCACTGTACCGAATAAACTTAAAACAACGAATAGTGCAGTATCAAAAACTGTTTGAGCAATATACTCGAGACTTCGGGTTACCTGATGTATTACATGCCCATAGCTGCTTTTATGGACCTGGAGGAGCAGCTGGTCTTGCAGCACAACAAATAGCCCAACAGTATCAGATACCCTTTATAATTACAGAACATGCATCAGCAGCAAAATTATCGACAACGCCTAAATTCGAGACACTATTAATAGGTCAAGCCTACCGTGCGGCAAATCAATTAATTTGCGTCTCGGAAAGCCTAGCTAGCATCTTACGGGACAGATTTGAGTTAGATAGGACTATTGAGATCATTGGCAATGTGGTTGACTCAGAGTTATTCACCCCTAAAGAAAAAATACAAGATGATTTCACTTTTATTACTGTGGCACACCTAAGGCCAGTTAAACGAGTTGCTAGCATTGTTAGCGCATTTTCATACATCACTGAAGAACACCCAAAAGCCAAACTATTAATAGTTGGAGACGGAGAAGATAAACAAAAACTCAAAACACTGTGTGAGTCGTTGAAATTAAAACAAGTTAAATTTATTGGCGATAGCTCTAGAGAAACCGTCGCTAAACTGATGCAATCCAGCGACTGCTATGTTAATTGGTCCGAATATGAAACCTTTTCTGTTGCTGTGCATGAAGCACTATCTTGTGGATTAGAAGTCATTAGCGCTCCGTGTGAAGGGCCTGAATACGTCGTTAAGAAGCTAAATGGGAAAGTTGCCGAAGACGCCACGATTGATACCCTCACCAAACTCATGTTTGAAGTACTGAAAAAGACGTCGTGTGGCTTAAATGAGCACAATCAAAGACATGCTTACATCGATAGCAACTTCAGTAGAGATGCAATCGCACAACAATTAATACGAGAGTATAACGCAATTGTTAAGTAATAATTTTCTAAGCCAAATAAGGCTTCCACTATTGCTAAAACTACTTACAACGGCACTGGGCTTTCTAGTTAATTGGTACTTTGCTCAAAAATTATCAACAGATGATTTTGGCCTATTTGCCTTATTTCAACTACTCATTCTGTTTATTGTAGCAATAAGTAAATGTGGACTGGACCAAGCTGCGATTCGCTTCATTGCATCACAGCAACACACTGATATTGCAAGGTTTTTACCGCGTATATATGCTGTTTTCTTTACCTGCATTTCTATCACGGTAGTGACAACTGGATTACTCTGTCACTTTTATAGTTTATTATCCATTTCAGGTATCTCTACCTTTCAATTTTGGACATTACTGCATATAGCCTCATTCGCCACTGCAATAATCAATCTAAACGCATGCATTTTCAAAGGCTTATCAAAACCCAGCTTATTTACCACATTCAGTGGATTTGCTAGCCTCTGTATACTGCTCTTTGGTGCTTCAACCATGCCTTTGAGCACTCTTGCTTTGGTATTGTATCTTGTGACTGGCACACTGTGCATTACAGCTATTACTAGCCTATTTATTGTAATTAAACTTCGCCCCCCTAGCACCACAACACCCCAACCACGCTATTCATTCTGGATAAGTGCAAAAGCGTTTTGGATTAGCGGTTTAGTTTATTTAGTGGTGCAACAAGGGAGCCAACTATACCTAAGTACACAAGTGTCTCTTTCGCAACTTGGCGTTTATGCCATCGTAACCAAGCTAGCGATGCTCCCAAGTATTTTTTTGTTTGCCTTAAATAGTGTAACGGCCGCAAAGTTCGCAAAAAGCTACTCACAACATCGTCTAGATGAAGTAAAGCAACTGTTTTCACTTAGTCAATCCACATCTATTTTCGTCGCCGCAATCACGGTTTTACTGTTCTATTTTTATTCAGAATATTTATTAGGCATTTTTGGCGAGGATTATAAACAAGGTGAATTATGGTTACTGGTACTTATAGCTGGTCAAGTTATTAACCTTATTACGGGACCTGCAATCACACTGTTAACGATGAGTGGCCAAGAAAAAACCTACCAAAATATTAGCATATTCACTGCTGCTATTACTGTTATATTGGCCATGCACCTCATTACTAATCATGGTCCTCTGGGCGCAGCTATTACAACAGCCATTGCAATGAGCACGCAAAACCTCCTCGGATATTACTTCGCAAGATACAAAATACTTAGGAATCATTAACATGATATCTCACCAACATCGCTGCATCTTTGTTCACATACCAAAAGTTGCAGGTCAAAGTATTGAAAGTGCATTTCTTAATGAACTTTCCTTAACCTGGGAAGAAAGAGCGCCACTTTTACTCAAAAAAAACAGTAACCCCCAGAAAGGTCCTCCTAGACTCGCTCATTTAACCGCCAGCGAATATGTGCAACTTGGCTACATAGCTCCTGAGCAATTTCACGATTACTATAAATTTAGTTTTGTGCGCAACCCTTGGAGTAGGTTGGTATCAGAATATACATACAAGCAGCACCCGTTTAGCTTTAAGCACTTTGTACTGGATTACCTGCCTAGCTGCGACTCTGATGATTATCAAAACCATATAGGGAACTTAAGGCACTTAGTTCCACAACATTGTTTTCTCTATGAAGGAAATGACTGTTTAGTAGATGCTGTTGGTAAATTCGAAAACTTAACGAATGATTTTGAGACTATCAGCCAACGCGTTTTTGGACATGTTGTCGATTTGCCATACAGAAATAAAACAACAAAAAGACACCCACTGCTAGAAAAGTTAATTGGTAAGAAAGTAAAGCCTTCTTATCAATCCTACTTTGACAACGAAACAACTGAATTTGTTGCTGACTTTTACAAAAGGGATATTGAGTTGTTTAAGTACCAGTTTGAATAAATGCATATTTTATGCATCGCGATCACCAAATAACATTGATGCCAATCACGTCAGTTAGGTTTTTACGAGGTCTACAATCGTGAGAGATTGTGATCGGCATCATGTTATTACGTATCGTTAGCTTATTTAACTACCTAGAATAAAGTTATTGAATGTTTACTCGCATATCTCTGAATCATGGATTTAGACTCCTTACAAAGCAGGTTGACACTTTCAATAGCGCTATTCTCTAGTGCACTTTCAGCAGCCAGTGCTTCAACTTCTCGCCAATAGCTAATATTTTGCATCAGCAACTGCCTTTCGAAACTCTTCACTAAGTCTGCAAGTATTGCGTCATTGATTTTATCTTTATCCATTACACTTAAGAGAACGGTCTGTATAGCTTCTCTTAGTAATTCTGGATGCTTCGGTGTGATAAGTAGTTTATCGATGCCGACGCTTTGCTCCTTTACTGCAATATTAGGCAAAAATGCCGCTAAATGAGATGTTCTATTTGATTGATTCTCTGCGTCAAGTACTGCTGTATTTCCAAATACTTCAAACTCAAGTTCTGCTAATGAGATATGACAAGGAATAGAAAACAAATAGTCGCTGTCACGATCAACAAACCCATAAACTAAATACGTTAAAAGCGGGTCAAATTGATTGTAATTAACGAAAACCTCGGCTTCAGCGTTACTAGGTACTGCCGATACTGATATACCTTTGTCACTCAACTTATATGGTGATGCACCACATCTATGGTTAAAAAAATCAATGATAGATAATAGACCTGAGATATGTCCCTCTTCTTTTCTCTTATATAACCTACGCTCATAAGCAAATTTTCTAGAGCCAAAAAAGCTCGTAATAAAGAGCTCATCCCACTTCCCTTCTAAGGCTAACTGTTTATGCATATTTACCTTGGCATTAAAACTTTTGCCATCACAGAGCTTTATAAGCAAGCCGGTATCTTGAGATAAAGAGAAAAAAGGACACTCCTCTTTCCACTGTGTTACTTTATCTGCTTTGTTGTAAAGCTCTACCATCAGTGACATCGTTTTGACCGCTGTTGGATTTAATAGCTCTTTTTTTGGTGTCGAGATTAGTGTATTTCCATTTACTTCAAGCTCAAAATCGTCTAGTAAAGGCATACATTCCAGTGGAATATCAATAAGTACCTCAGGTTGCTGATTAAAGGCTTTAATACTTAAATTACCTTGGCAGGCAACTAACCTTAAATCCTCTGAAACACTTCCACCGTAACGCTTGATTTCTTCAACTAACTGTCTAATGATTTCTGCAACTTCATTGCTATCGGATACAATCAACTCCTCAGGCTTTTCTGCTGTGAGTTGTTGCTGAATTTGCAAGCCTTGCAAATATTGAAACCAATCTTGATGCGAAAATCTATTGGAAAATAACTCCAACATATTCATAAACCAACTTTGTTTATCAGCCTCTTTTAGCGTTACTAATAGGTTTTTCGCCTCTTGTTCAGGAAAAGCGTTACTTTCTCCTTCGATAATCAGCATTTGCTTTTCAAAGCTAGTTTGATCGCCTTTAGCCAAATGTGCTCTTAATGTAATAACTAAGCCTAATGCAGCGTAATCCGAATAGGCCATAAGCTTGGCAGCTAATGAGAGCGCTAAATCGTATTGGTTTAGGCTAAAAGCTAACTCCGCAGCGACAATCCGCATTTTAATATTATCGAAACCAGGATCAAACTGAAGTGATAGCTCGAAAGCTTGCAGAGCCTGCAGTTGAAACTTATCACCTAAGTTTTGATAGCAAATACCTGCATTTCGGTACAGAACAGCTTTTTGACTCGATGTGGCAGCTAACTCTGCGGCTTTTATGAGATTTATGGCAGCTAAACCATATTGCCCCACACCATGTTGAGCCATGCCAAGCAGTTCTGTGACCCTAAAACCACTGTCATGGTTAACTAGTTTTTTTGCTAGCGGCAATGCTTTTTTATACTTCTGTTTTTCTATTAACAACTCTAGCTGGGCTAAATCTTTCATTTTTTTTCCTGTTATTCAAAGCGATAAGAGAGCAGCTCTATACCACGAGCGTAGAACCTTTCAATAAACTGAGCCCCTTTATCGCGTATGGACTCTGGTAGCCTACCTTATTTCTATAAAATAAGTTTAACACTTTCTTAGATGAAGACTTATTTACATGAGGTAAAAGTTCATCATGACCAAAAAGTTGTAGAGACAATGCCTTAAAGCCTTCATTTATCGTTTCAAATCGACCGATAAAATCAACTTTAAATACATCTCTGTGATCAAATATACACTCACTTTGAGGAATAATATGCCGATATAAATCATCCCCATTAGCATAATTGTCGTGTGTTTCTACTGGAAACCTTTTTAGCAAAAAGTCATCAAAACTACAATCATGCTGGCGATAACAATATTCAGACCAAACTCTTTGCCAAGGATTCCTAACAAAGGCAAATTTGAAGAGCTCTCATCATAGTCCACCTCCCCCTGTCTACCAATACGGGTTTTCACACCACATGGCCACCGTGTTTTCATCAGACAATTTGTGAATTTGTTTAATATATTCGAAGTAGGCGGATAGGCTTGGCACCAGCGCCTTTATCGCCATAGTGCTGTTTGAATCGGCCTCTAGGCGCAGTCAATCAATGATTTTTGCCAGCTTCATGGCGTGGTGAAACGATATCAATAAGCTCGACTTGAAACAGTGTTTTTTGTGGTGTTTGCATGGTTGGTTTTATTTTTATTTTTACACTCAAATTGTAATGTTTTGGTTGTGTGATTCAAAAAAGCGGTAATTTGAGGGTAGTAAGATCGTTTAGATCTTCAACTAATTCAATAAATTAAATTGGTTTCAGGAGCGAGTAATTATTCCGTGCTAGGTATCTTGTAGCAAAAAGCAACTGTTTAGATTTATGACGTAGTTTTATTTTTCTCTAACAACAAAAAGGCGAGCTAAGCTCGCCTTTTATAAACTAGAACTAATATCAAATATTAGTTGTTAGTTTTGAAAGTACCTAAGTGGATACGGTCTTGACCGTCAACCTCAACCTTAGCACCGCCGTATACGTGAACGTCTCTTGAAGGAACGTTAGTAACGATTTCTAGTGCTACTTTGAAGCCAGACTTTTCTGAATCGTAGCCTTCAGCTTTAAGTGCATCAGTAACGATGTTAAGCATGTTTCTTACACCTGGTTTAGCGTCTTTAACACCTGCAGCCGCTAGTGGTTGCCACGCGTTGTGCTCGTCTTCAACCATGTAACGTACAGTGATATCACCAGTACGAGTACCAGCGTTAGTGTGACGTAGAATTGGTTGAGTGTTCGGACCAAACGGCATGTAAGGAACGATAACTACAGAACCATTAAGCGTCCACGCACCTGCGTTTGTAGCAGATAGCGCTGGCATGTTTACAGCAGCTGTAGAGAATGCTTTGTTGTCTTTAACATCAACAGCAACAGTGAAGTCTTGAACTGGAATCATTAGATTCTCAAGTTTGCCTTCATCGTGACCAGGAACGGTAAATGTGATTGTTGCAGAAGTATCAACTGCACCAGTTACTGTGCTAACTACTGTTAGTTTAGTAAGATCTGTGTTTACAGCGTAAGACTTAGCAGCGTCGTTTGTTAAGCCAGCAACTTTCACAGCTTTACCAAGTTCAGCAGAGCTTAGTTTACCATCTTTGTTGGTGTCGATGTCATCATCTAGCATCCAAGAGAAGTCACCAGTAATAGTGTAATGTACTTCAGCTGGAGTAAGCTCTAGGTTGTCAGTGTTTTTCTTCATTGCAACTACTAGTGCATCGCTAGTACCAGTAGCAAACTCTTGACGATCTTTACCTACATCGATAGCTGCATCTAGAAGAGATGAAACTGACGCTGTGTATTGGTTTACAAGTGTAGTAATAACACGAGCAGAAGCCACATCGAAGTCAGTACCAGAAGTGTTAGTTGCGAAAGAATCAACACTTACTGCTGTGTCTGAAGAAAGACCTTTAGAGTCAAGGAAAATACCACCTAATTGTAGTACCGCACCACCTTTAACAAAGTCGTTTTTCGCGTTTACTGTTTGAACAGTAAAACGTACACGCTCTGCAGTGATATCTAGGATATCAAAAGAGAAGTTAGCTGGAGCAGAGCTCAGACCATCGTTACCAACAGTGATTGTTGGAGCAGTTGTTTTAGTAAGGTCAACTTTAGCGCCAGAAAGGTTTACAGTGATAGTATCTTCATCTTTGTAACCACCGATACCTGCAACAATAACAGGCTTGATTTCAATCGCTTTAACTGAAGAGTACTCTAGACCATCTTTAACACTTGATGTAGATAGACCTGGTTTAACAGAAGCTGTACATAGACCATTATTAGTCATCTTAACTTCATTTTTGTTAAGACCGCTTACTACTGCAAATGCTGCTTTATCGCCAGCTTTACCAGAAGCTGCAACAGTATATTTGCCGCCCGCACCGTCGTCATTAGTAAGTGAAACACCTAAAGCTGACGCTAATGCTGTACAGTTATCATCAGCTGCACCATTAAAAACTTTATCAGCACCTAGTGCTTCACCAGCTACACCTTTAGCATTTGCTGTGATTGCTTTTTCAACGTCAGCTTGAACAGCTGATGATGCTTTTGTGTAAATTGTCGCAGCGTTTGCAGATACTGCTACGCCAGATACTGCTAGCGCTAGTAGAGTTCTTTTGAACATATTTCCATTCTCCAAGTTTCATGAAACTGAAATAATAGTTTAGAGTGTTCTATCATTTCAAATAATTTACTTGTTATTGTACTTAGGCCGTCGCCTAAGCAACAACCAAACAAATTAAGCAATCGAGAGTGTAACCATTGTTTTATAAATTAGTCAACATCGGCACCACTTTTCGACTACAAAATAAACAACTTACTAAATTATCCATTTTTCAGTTGCTTTCAATTTGCTTTGTTAGTTATAAGTTAGTTAACAAAACAAGAATCGTACTGAGTGTACTCAAGTTTCTCCCAGCTATCAAGCGAAAATAGCGTAATAAATATATAATTTTCCTAATTTTGAAGCTATTCGAACCTATGTGTACAACGTTCTGTATTTCCACACATAAAAATACTACGACAAGTCTAGATCATTATTATGACAAGTAGTGAACACCTAAAACGAAAGTTGCTCAAACTTAGTCCTAAACGCTTCTTTTATGTCTTTCCATTCGTCGTTAGATTGAATAACGCGTGGCGTAACGAGAATAACTAACTCCGTCTTATCGCCATCTTTAGTATCTGCGGAGAATAATTCGCCCAAAATTGGCAGATCTTTAAGTATGGGTACACCAGAGTCATTTAATGAGCGGTTTTCACTGATAATTCCACCAAGCACAATAGTTTGGCCACTTTCAGCAACCACTTCTGTCTTTATGGTTCTGTCAAAAAGTGATGGATTTCCACTTGTCGAGGTAGTCTGCTGTAATTCATTTGAGACTTTCTGAGATATCTCCATGAGTACAACACCTTGCGCGTTCACCGTTGGCTTTACATCAAGCTGCAGACCTGTCTTTCGGTATTCAATTGATGTGGTTTGTCGCTCTCCATTAATTGGATCTGACGTTGTCTGGCCTATAATTGGAATATCTTTACCTACATTGATCGATGCTTGCACACCATCTCTTACAACGATAGATGGGCGGGATAAAATATTCACAAGCGAGTTCTTCTCAAACAAATTAACTGCGACTTTCCCCCTATCTCCGGTCAGGGCATAGGATAATCCGCCAAAGCCGCCCTCCCCCATAAAGGCACCTTCCGTGCTTAAGCTATAATTACTGCTTCCTTTAAGTAGAAACTCCACCCCTTGTTTAAATTCATCTGTCATAGACACTTCAGCAATTACCATCTCAAGCATCACCTGTTTTGGTAATATATCTAACCGCTTAACCAGTGGTAGAATTTGCTGGTAGCTTTCCCCCGTTGTATAAAAAATAACGGAATTAGAGCGTTCGTCAATAACCATTTTCAGGTCTTTATTCGATGCGCTTGTGACACTTGGGCGTGACGCGCTTGAAGCGGCCTCATTGGCGACAGAAGTTGAGTTGGAGAAACTCCCTCCATTACCAATTAACGCTTCAAGGCTTTCTCCCATATCCACTGCACGTGAATATTTAGGTTGGTAAATAAAATACTGTTTTTCAGCCGTATTAATCGGTTTATCCAGTTCTTCAGCCCAAAACACGACCCTGTCTAATAATGAGCGCTCATTCGCAAACATGATCAAGCGATTCTGCTGCTCTATATTAACCACGGTTACGGTGCCAGCCGTTGAACTCCCGGTCTGTAGGGTGATCCCTTCTTGTTTAAGCAGCTCTGTCAAACTGTCTAACATTTTCTTTGTTGGCATATATACAGATTGGTATACACCTATTTCACGGTTAGCAAGACTAGGCCTGTCGAACATATTTATGAGCTCAAGCGCTCTAATTATCTCGTTTCTTTTTCCGTAGACATTTATGGCATTTCTCTCTACATCAGAAGAGGCTTTTATACCGAGCATTTGTCTTAATGTGTTCGCCATTCCCATTTGCATACCATAAGTGAATGGCACCATTTGAATAATTTCATTACTGGTTTGAGGTACATCATCTACAGACTTACCATATCCAAACACTACATCTTTAAGCGTGCTATTACTGTCTTCTTTTTGATGCACGTAAAAAATATTATCTCGAAACCTTAACACGTAGCCTTTTTCTTCCAGCAGCTCGCGTGAAAGTAGAAATAACTTTCTTTCACTCACTTGATCTTGAATATTAAGCGTTATCGTTTGATTATCATCTTTAAGCTCATCAGATAACACATAATTTAGTTTCAGCTGATCGCCTAAAACATAATGTAAAAAGTGAATTATCCTCAGCGATTCTGCACTAACAGAGAGCATTTCTGTATTTGAAAACCTATCGATAACATCATCTGTTACTTTTGATTCGTTGATGTATGTACGATATTTTGGCAAAAATTGTAGCGAACCATCCGCTATCTTTTCTTTATTGTTAACGCTAGTTTCGCCAAGAAGTTCAGCCCCCTCAACTTCAGTATTACGAATATTTTGCTCGATATAGGATTTGTCAACATTATACACTCCGACATCTTTGGGATTTGTGGACTTGCATGCCGAAAGAGTGAGTACCGTGATCATACTAAAGCAGAATGACTTATTAATTTGTTTCATGAGCTTTACTGCACCTCTTGTGAAGCTGTTGGAAGTTGGAACATCGTTAACTGTATTTTTTGTTCACGGCTTTCAATTGTTCGAGTTAGTTCTATACTCAATGAGTTGATCACTCTGACTTTAAAACTAAACAAATCACTATTATTTGTCACCTGTGAAATAGATAACTCACCAGTTTGCTTATTTTCCACTTCAATAATAACCTGAAAACTTTCGCCTTTACTGATAACTGCCTTCAATTTTAGAACATTGTTATCAACAAAAACTTCTGTCAACGAACCACTTTGGGTGTATTCGTCTTCTTTTGTAAACTGTTTCTCTACCGGCTCAGACGATTCGACTTCTTCATATCTATATCCATCAAAACTTTCTTTATACTTAGATATAGTGTGGTTTGAAATCCCCCACTGAACTCGTGCCAATGCGCTAATATCGACTTCATTAGGCGATATTTCGCTTGATGCCCAAAAGGCTTTATCACTGAAGTCTATAACACAAAAGATTATGGTTAGACTCATGGCTAGCATAACAATTTTTGGATATATCCCGCCCACTTTGGCACTCATATTAGCTAGAACCATGATTACTCCTGAAAACCGGCACTATTGGGATCAAAATAAAACTTACGATTAAGGTATACACTAAAAATGCCAAGCTGTTGTTCTCTTTGACCCCGAAAAGATAATCTAAACTCTGAGTCAATAGCTAACTTATCTTTAGCTTTTATATCGAGCAAATAGTCAACAATTTTATCGCCATCCCCTTCTATTTGAAGCTCTAAATCTAATCGGCCAAGTCCTGAAATTGGTTCGATAAAAGGCGTTTTCCAACCAAAACGTTTAATTCGCAACTCTTGACTTTCAGCTAAAGACTGCCATCGAGTTTGCTCTTCTAACTTAAAGTCTTCTATATTTTCTACTTTATACAGTAACCGCTCAACATCATTAGCAACTACTTGGAGTTGCTCTGAGGTTGCATTAATATGTTCTTTATTTTCTATAACTGATTTTGCCTTGTTCAACTTCTTTTGAGCCAAAAGGAGCGCTTCCCCTTTTGATTCTTGCCAACTTAATACTGGCACCACAACGAAGTTTAATATAACCAAACACGCGATTATAGTTAATGAAACACGGTATTTATATAACTCTTTCATTTATTTACCTTTTCAATAACATGTGTGTTGCTTAACGTAAAACTAATAGTAAACCTTTCATTTGCCCGACTTTGGACCACAGGTAAATCAAACTTGGCATCACGAACGCTAGGGTGCTCTTTGACAATAGCCAATATATCTGTTGCCTTTTCGGCTTCAGCTCTAAACACAAACCGCCCTGACTCAAACAATAGGTTCGACATTTTTACCTTGCTAAATACATTTGTCATGACATAAAGTGCAGCTGGATAGTTTGCATCTTGAGATACAAGACGGTTAATTGCATCTAACTTCGTTTTGGTTTCATCAAACTTATTTTGATTTTCAATTAATGAAAAAGCAGAAGACTCGATCGATTGGTATTTAGAAGTGACATAAAGCTCTTTCCCGATTAGATATAAACTAGATGCAGACAAATATATAAACAAAACCAAAGAAAGCGGTAGTATAACGCTATTTGTAAGCTTGATCTTGTCAATCCCAGCCGCTTGACTGTTAAAAAATGACAAACAAAGTCTAAGTGAGTTAAAGCTCGCCAAGTTAGTAAGACTATTTATTAAAAGTGAGTTGTCAGCTGATTTAAACTGTTGAGAAAAGTGCTGGGGCTCACCGATTGAAAGCAAAAATTTTTCCGCTGAATTAATCAGGCCAAATTTCCTCGTAACCTGAAAACTTCCTTCTGAAAAGCTCATATAATAACTGCTGCGATGCCCTTCAACCTCCAGAAATCTAAGTTTATTTGCACACAAATAAAATAGCGCTTCTGGTACAGTGAATACACTTTTTGGCACAGCATCACTGAACCGCCAATAGTTTACCTCAGTTTTTTGAGAAAGCTTTTTACCAACAGTCCAAAATTGCCCCGTATTGCGCTTAAGCTTTAATGCTCTTCTTACGTCAGCATCCGTGGTAAAAGGAACCGTTCTCAACTCTGTTTTGTAATGGTCACTAGACACGATCACCACTAAAGGAGTTATCTCTTTTTGCTCAACCATACGTAACTGCTTTTTATTAAAGTCAATTGCCTTTAGTTCACCATCAAAATAGTAAACTCCTTTACTTAGCAATTTATTGCACAGATTTTTTATTTTGCTTAACAATTTAATCACTACCTTATGCTGGACTCTTCTAATAACACGACTGGTTTTTTGCTCTTACTGTATGGACTCACATTCAATACATACTTTCTTCTGATAGTGATGTCCTGTTCAGAATATTCTAATAAAACGCTAAACCAGTTTGAAGGAGAAAAACGAATACCATCCCCCCTGACGACCCCAGTCAAATTTTGAAATTGATTAACCGTCAGCTGACCATTATCCCTTAAAGCCACTATATTATCACCATAATCTTCGCCCACCTCTGCTCTCAAAAGGTTGTCAGGTGCTGTTAACGGATTGAACTCACCATTAAAATGGGCAGTAAATAACGAAGTTACTTGCTTGAGCATTTTCTCATCTAAAGAACTAAACCAGCTTAGTTCACTAATCTGACTCACCAACCCATTTCTTATTTTATAGTCTACTACACCATCGATACCGGCATCAGCGGTAGAAGAGTCTTCATCTTGCCAATCTCGCAGAGCACTTATTAACTTTAGCGCTTGAGTTTCGTTCATCCCTAGTGCTTTTAACGCACGTGTCATTCTCAATGAACTATAGTGATGTATACTAATTAACCCTGCATGGTCTTGAATAGAGGCATACACGTTGCCCTCTAGCGGAAATTTCTTTCCATGTAGATTCCAATTTCGTCGGTTGTCTTCTTGGTCAAAATTGTTGTGAGCATCGACCAACTGCTTCGAATTCGTCAACAATTGGAACTCAACTTCTGTTTTAGCTGATTGCAATGCAGCTTCTGCATTTGCTCTGAGCTTTACTCTTTCAGTCTGCTTGATTTTAGCGCTATTAACTTGCTGAATGTACAAAAGGAAGAGCGAAATCATGGCTACCATGATAAGAACCTGTACTAATGCGATGCCACAACACATTCTAGACTTCATCCAGTAGCCTCCCGATATAAGGAGAGATATGTCGATGGGCCCCTTTTTCCGTATCCACCTTTATTACGGCACTTCCTTCCTCGGTTGCTATGCTCACAAGAATGTATAAAGGCAGCAATTGAGTGGTACTTGAAGAGTACTTTTCCATTAAATTAGGGGTTGTGCCTGCACTTCCTGATTCTACTTTTTCGGAAATACTATTCCAACCATAATATTGAAAGGAGACGTGCTTTATGTTATTCAGCAATACAACACTTTTCTCAAATTCAATTGTATCTGTAGTCTCTAAAAGCCTCATTTTATTAAAGTTATTGTACTGATAAACTAATTGAAAGCCTTCACCCTCTGGCTCTATAAGTATGCGAAAAATTTCCTCTTCATACATCAGACCTCTTTTTGTATATCCTAATAAAGCGTCGTTGTTACCTTCAAATAAGATAGTAGGGGTCCGAGGTGAGGTTGAAGTACTATAAATAACAAAGGGAGATATGCCTTTAAAAATAGATTGTAAAGCAATAAGACCTGAAGACAGAGATTCAACTTTTGAGAAGGAGCCTAACTCTTTATTCCAACGGTTTGCAAAAAACTGATAACTAAAGCTACCTACTAACATCAAACTTGACATAACCGCCATAGCTATTAGCAGCTCCACAAGTGTGTAGCCTTTAAGACTTTTCATGCCAATACAGCTCTTTGAATTTCATTGTGTCAACTAACCTTCTAAACTGGAAAGTGGCAGAAATTTCTAGCACTTCAAATTTGTCTTCAAAATATTGCATTTGGTTTTCGTCAAAATTAAATACCGCCGGAGGTGCTCCTTTCTTAATCACATTAGCTTCCCAGCTCACCATAACGCCCATATTCGAAAAGCTTCCTTTTCTTTCTCCTTTCCTAATTTCACTTGAAATGAAATCCAACGATAGCATCTTAATCGCTGAGATTTTTATATGGTCCGCAGCTTTCTCCGATGAGATAATTGCCCCTTGAAAAACTTGTGTGCTTAACGCGATAGTCGAAAAAAGAATTATGGACGCAATTAATACTTCGATCAGTGTAAAACCCTTAATTGAGTGCATTTACAGGCAGTCCTTTATATTCAGGCCACATTGAGACAAGTTCGATTGTACGCATTTGGTCATTCACGTAATAATTCAAACTTCTTGCACTACTATCCCCTGTAGCCCCAATCTCAATTTCTCCAGTTTTAAATCGAAGCACTCTAAACTCTTTTTTAACAATCTGTTTCCCACTTATCTCTCTAACAACCAGAATGTTATTTGCTTCGGTGCGAAATAATACTCTCTCATTAAGCCAAAATGCTGTTTGACTGGCATTCTCAAATAGCTTAAGGATTTGAGCCGCTTCTATTTTAGCTTCTGTTTTTTCTACCTGAGAAATTACCATTGGACCTACAAAACTACTAAGTAACCCAATCAATACCAAGACGACCAGCAATTCAACCATAGTAAAGCCACGGCTCGTAAACATTATCTAAATCCCAATGTCATTCATTGATACCATACTCAGTAACATCACAACTACAACTCCCCCAACGAGTAGGCCCATAATCAATATCATAATAGGCTCGAGTAAAGACGTCAGTTTTTGAGTCCAGGATTCAAACTCACTTTTTGAACGGTCAGCAATTTCATTAAAGATCAGCTCTAAATTATTGGATTCTTCACCTACTTCCAATAACGAAACAAAAAATGCAGGATAGAGATCTGTTTGATTTAAGGAAGAAGATAGTTTTTCACCTTCATTAACCTTTTTTCTAGCCACTTCTATTTGATTGGCTAACTCGATATTACGTAAGTTTTTTTGTGCAAACCCTATCGCCTTGTCGACGACGACCCCTGACTTTATCATCATCGTTAAAGCACTATTAAAGCGAATACGTTCGACCAATAAGATAAAATGGGAGAGCACCGGGATTCTTAAAGACTTTAAGTTCAGCCACGATTTGAAGGCATTGTTTTTTTTTGTGAAATTAACTATCCCGTAAGCTGATAACAAAACTCCACCAATTAAATAAAACTGATAATTTTGCATCCATTGACTGGCATCTAACATGAGAGAGGTATACCAAGGCAGCTCTTTCATTCCTTCAAACATCACTGCCATTTTAGGAATAATAAAGTTAAATATAAAAAATACACTGAGTATACAAACAGCAAAAATAACTGCAGGATACGTAAGTGAAGATATGATCTTATCTTTTAGCTGCTTTTTAAACTTTAAATCGTCCGCTAGGTCCTTAAAGACTGCACTCAACATCCCCGACTCTTCACCTAATTGAATAAGGTTACAATAGAGGTCATCAAATATCGGTGAACTTTTTTTAAATGCTTCAGATAGCTTTTCACCCGACTTAATTGCGCTTAATATTTTTTCAATTAATCTGACCAATTGAGGCTCAGATTTAGAGTTTTTAATAATCTCTAAACTCTTATCTATTTTGACTCCAGAGGCCAAAAGTAAGCTGAGTTCAGATGTCATAAATTCAAGTTCTGACAAGCCAACTTTACTGCCTCCAAAAAGCGTTATCCCTTTTCGCTCTTCCTTTAATTCAATTACGGTTATATCTTGCGCTTCCAACAATTCAATGGCTTGAGTTTTGTCTTCTGCCTCTACATTCCCTTTAAGCTTTGCACCACTGCCATCATAGCCTCGATATATATAGTTCATTAACCCGCAACCCTGAGTACTTCCGCAATCGTTGTTTGTCCCTTAATAACTTTTAATAATCCGTCTTCAACAAGTGTTCTTCTACCTGAAGCTAAATTGTGTTGTCTTGCAACTGTAACAAAGTTACTGTCTTTTGAAGTACTTCTTATAAAATCGTCACAAGGTAAATATTCGATAATGGCAAGCCGGCCTTTAAAGCCTGTAAAACCACAATTTTCACAACCTACACCAGCCTTCGGCTGTAGAGTTTCATTGCATTTGTCTGCAAGATCATGAAGCAGGTACTTCTCTATAATTTCTTGCTCCAAATTCACGGGCTCAGAGCAATGAGAACAATTTTTTCTTACTAAACGCTGGGCGACAATAGAGACTAAAGCTGCATTTAAAAGAAATTCTTCCACACCTAAGTCTAATAGCCTAGTATAAGCACTCGCAGCATCGTTAGTGTGAACAGTTGAGAATACCAAGTGCCCAGTCAACGCTGACTGCAACGCTATTTGTGCAGTTTCTTTATCTCGAATCTCACCTAACATTATTACATCAGGGTCTTGACGCACTATAGAGCGTAAACCAGATGCAAATGTAAAACCAATATCGCTATTAACTTGTACTTGGTTGATTCCAGGCAGTTGATATTCTACAGGGTCTTCCAAAGTAATGATCTTTACATCATCATTGTTTAGTTCATTAAGAAATGTATACAGTGTGGTTGTTTTACCGGACCCTGTAGGGCCTGTCATCAGTATAACTCCCGCAGTCTTCTTAATATCTGCACGTAAAGCGGTTTCTATATCTGGTGATAGCCCTAAAACATTTATATCGTAAGTGACATTCTCTTTACGAAGAAATCGCATTACGACCGACTCACCTTCGTTTACAGGTAACGCAGAAACACGAATATCAATTTCTTGACCTGCAAGTTTAAGCTCAATTTTACCATCCTGCGGGCGGCGCTTTTCAGCAATATCCATCCCAGATAAGATTTTTAATCTGGTAACTACAGGCAGTTGCATTGATGACGGGAGTTTTTCTATATCCAGTAGTACACCATCGACCCGATACCGAACACGACAACGCCCTCTAAAAGGTTCAATATGCATATCCGATGCACCTTCCCTCAAGGCGCGAGTCATTAGGGAATTCAGCAAATTAACAATCGGAGCTTCTGATGCTAAATCCCTTAGCCTTTGTTCTTCTGAACCCGAACTAACCTCATCTACGCTGCTTTTATTTGTAGAGTATTCAGAAAGAATTGATTTAACTACAGATTCCGACGCTATTTTGATAGTACAGTTGATTTCATGCTCTGCAAGCCAGTTATTTAAAACTGGATTCAACGGATCAGAAGTAACAAACTCAAGCGTTTCATTTTCACCTTCCACAACAAGCCAGTTGTGGCTAGCAAAATAGGTGAAGTATTGATATTCAACAAAAACTGAAAACTCCGAATTGATATCAAACAGAGATAGCTCTAGATATGACGCTAAAATATCAGGAATTAGGCTGTCATCTAAAATGCCCATATTCACCAAAATCTCTTCTAGCTTTCCACCAAACTTTTCTTGATATGTCAGAGCTCTACGAACATCTGAGTCCTGTAGTTCATAGTTATGGACTAGAAAATCACTAAATAAACTCATTTGTGAATAATATCTCGGTTATCGCCTTCACCACCCTCTTTACCATCAGCACCAAAGCTAAACAGTGAATATGGTTCACCATTATTTCCTGGTTGAGAATAATTATAACTATTACCCCATGGATCCAAAGGGATGTTTTTTGGTAAATAAGGTCCATCCCACCTTGGATTGTCACTCTCTCTTAGCTCGTTTAAGCTTTGTGGGTATGTACCAATATCAAGGCGGTAAGTATCAAGTGCTGTTTCAAATGCATTCATCTGTGCAGCAGCGATATCTCGAGAGGCGCTTCCAAGCTTGTTGAAAAATTTTGGTGCTACCAATGAAGCTAGCAAGCCTAAAATTACGATCACAATTAACAGCTCCATCATGGTGAAGCCGTTATGTTTATTCTTTGCCTTCATATTGTTTGTCATTGAACTACTCTTTAATTTTTTTGATAAAGACGTGCTTTCTTAAAAACCGTGCGACCTTCCATGCGTGTTGAATACAAGCAGAATAGGCAACAAAAATACCGATAAATAAGACTAACATAAACCAATGGGGAATACCTATCAACTCTCCAACAATCCCTATCGACGCAAGAAATACAGCCAACATTGATATCGTAATTAAGGCCTTTCTGGAGCTAAAACCTATACGCATGAAGACATGATGTAAATGATCTCTGTCTGCTTTGAATGGAGAGTGGCCTTTTTTAATGCGCCTAATGATAATTGCCATCATATCCATCAGTGGAATAGCAATTATCCAAAGCGCAGTAACTGGACTGAAAGCGTTATCTACTTCTGACTGTGTAGCTATCATTAACAACCAGATGACGCTCAGCCCAATGAACATAGAGCCCGCATCACCCATAAATATTTTTTTATTTCGATGACCTAATACGCCGAGATTGAAAGCAAGGTAAGGAACTATGGTTGCAATAATGATTAACGGTAAAACCGACAACTGTCCACCATTAACCCCCATCAATATTAAAATGGCTGCAAACGTTGTAATACTCATGGCACCAGCTAGACCGTCTATACCATCAATCATGTTAAAGGCATTTATAGCAGCAATAACAGCAATAACCGTAAAAGGAATACCCAACAACCCTAAGTCAATAGACCCAAATCCAAACAAATTGCCCAAGTTATGAATATAGGCGTCGGAGCCCCACATCATAATAAGTGCAACAAGAGCCTGAACACCTAAACGGATCTTGACTCCTAATTGGCGATAATCGTCAATTACCCCAAGAAGGACGATAGCAGCGGCGCAAATTAAGTAAACTATCAGCTTTTTCTCGAGTGGCAAAAATACAATGATTGAAGCCAACACGGCCACAAAAATCGATACACCACCGATAAGCGGAATAGCCCCCACATGCTTTTTTCGGCTGCAGGGTACGTCAACTAAGCCAAAACGCTCAGCGACAGGCTTAATCATAAAAATTGAACAGTACGATGCTAAAAATGCAAAGAAAATGACCATAAAGATCCACATGCTTCCATCATTATCTAATTAACGCGCCATTGTAATAGAAATTAAATTTAAACTAAATTGCCAATAACACTAAATAACAACTCTCTACCCTACCCAAAAATTACTTTCTGAGCACAAAATGTCTAAATAATAACAGAACAAACGCAAGTACGCTGCCTAAGAAAGTAATAGCAAGGCAAATCAATGCACGCTTTGGTCCAGCTTTTTGGATCGGTAGAATGGCAGGATCAATTGTCTTAAACACATATTGTGACTGTGTTTGCGCTAGCATCTTTGCCTGCTCTTGTTGCTCGATCAGCTGGTAAAATATCTTCTGCATATCTGCAACCGATGTTTCCGCTAATGCTTTTTTTAAATACTCTATTTTTACATTGGACTCTGCTACTGCCTCAGCTTTCATGTAATCGTTAATTTCCACAACGATGTTTTCAACCATTTCCTTCGCTAAGTAGGGGGAATAATGAGTCATTGCAATAGTAATTAGTCCCTTTTCCTTTTCTTCAATCACAGCTAAGTTTTTTGCCCTGATATGTTCATATACTTCTTGAATGCCTGGCTCAGGCTTAAAAGGTGCTGCAACATCTCTGAGCCAAGTACCTGCTTCTTTATCATAAACTTTACCATTGTATATCAGCTGATTACTACCCAGATCCCAGCCTTCAGTAGCTAGTAGTTTTGGCTTTAACTCATATTTTTCAACAAAGTTATTTAAAAACGAGCGGCTTTGCATTACTTGAAGCGCAAGAGCAGATTTATCACCTTTTCTTCCCCCCAAATTCACCCCTGCCATTGCAGCTAAGCCGCCAAACTCCGATTTCAAATTTGAGAGCATGCCGCCTTGAGTATCTTCAACAGGTGAAAGTAATACTGTCGCTTTATAAGTATTCGGTAGAGAAAGTGCAAAAAACACACTGGATACAGCAAATACAGCAGTGATTAATATAATTAGCCACTTTCCCCTCCAAAGCACTGACAAAATTTCAGTCAAATCAACTTCATTTTTTTTAATGATATCAGCTTCAGTCATCTGTTTATTGTTATCCATTATTTGTTAAGCGTTGCAATTGAAGCCGCAGCTAAGCCAAGCTGATAAATAATCTGTGTCGCTGTACTCCATAGCGTCAGACTATCAATATGTTGAGCGTCTAGAGGTACAACTATCGTGTCGCCCGGCGCTAGTTGGCCTCCATGGCTGCTGACTGCAAACCATGATCCTGAACTTGGTAATTCAACTGAACCATTGGCTTTTATGATGTAAATACGCTCGTCATCCGCTTTTTGCTTTAATCCACCGCTAGCTTTAATGTAGTCATCAACAGACTTGGATGAATCGAATAAGTGCGTTGCAGCCAGATTAACCTCACCAATGACACTAACAGAGTCTTGCATCGCAGGAATATATAGCGCATCTCCATCTTCTAGCTGTAATGCTTGTGTCGAGCGTTTGTCTAAATCAATAACAAGACGTCCTAACGCTTCAACTTTAGATAAATCTCTCAAAATCTTATCCATATCTTCATATGGCATTGAGGTATTCGCAGTCGCGCTCTTCTGAAAAGTATTAGTGATAATATCGCGTCTTAGCTCTTGAGTTAGGCGTTGAATTTGAGAAGTTTCTTTACGCTTGATAGATTCACGCGTAAAAATTGCCGCTTCTTTATGTGCAAATTGATTAAAGCCACCAACTCTTTCTAGTAGGCTATCAAGTGTCTCACCACGCTTAATGGTGTACGTCCCAGGGAACTTAACCTCGCCAACAACCTTTACTTGTAGTCTTTCTTGCCAATTAGGTCTTGGGAAAATGTTAACAGTATCTTTGCTCGTCAGTATTTGAGTTGGATTAGCCAACTCGTTCAAACCGTTGAGCTGGATATGTTCCACCTGTTTACCATCATTATAAACAACTCGAGTTAGCTCAACCTGCTCGAGATACGCAGCTTCTAGAAATCCACCGCCAGCTTGCACCGCCTTTTGGAAATCTGCATTTTCAGATAATGGATAAACACCAGGAAACTTTACTTGACCGTTTACCGCAAACAATTTTGCAGGTTCGCTAGGTGTTGCCTGCCTCTGTAGCTTAGCAACAATTGGCGCAAGTAGCTTTTGACGACTAAATACCGCATAGTCTTCTTCTTCTACTTCTTCAGGCTTTTGAAAAAGTGCATCAATACTTGTGATTAATTTAACTTCTTCCTCAAGCTCAAATAGTTCATCTTCTTTCAAACCAATATATTTTAAGAACTCATCACGCTCAAATTGCTCCCATAACTTCACGTTTTCGCGTAGTTTCAGTTGCTCTTTGTTATACGCGAGGTCTTCTAATAACTGTTCTTCTTCTTCTTTAAGCTGGTAGCGGCTAAATACGACGATTGTATCGTTAGACTCGAGCTCTATATCCCCCGCTTTACCGTTAAAAATATCTTGTAAAGAAAACTGATGGATAGCGATGTCGCCTTCAAAGTTTACTTCACGGATAATCAGTGAGTACCCGAAGTCGGCGATAGATAATAAATCTTCCCTTGGCGCACTAAATACATCCTTTAGCGTCTTACCTTGGTGCCATTCATAATGACCTGGGCTAGTTACTGCACCAACCACAGTTACAGTGTTTTGAAAACGAGTTGATGCGGCATTGACCGAAATTTCATCACCGTTTTGTGGTTTGTAGCTTGTGTTTTCAGTAAAGTTGTAGTTTAGGGTGATGCGCCTTCCATCACCGTTGTAGCGTGAGACAACCACTTTCGATTTATTTGCATTGGCTTTGAAGCCTCCTGACATAGCCATCACACTCTCAAGCGAGTCAGATTCTTTAAGCTCAAAGATAGCTTGGCGGTTAACTTCACCTTTTACTTTAATCTTCTTAGCTGCAGGCGGGATAAATACAACATCGCCAGGCTTTAGGACTACATCATCAGAGCTATCACCAAACAGCAATAAGTCGTATAAATCAAATGTGGTAATTAGCTTACCCGCTCGCTTTACTTGAATTTTTCTAAGCGAACCATTATCACTCACTCCACCAGAAACAAACAGAGCGTGTGTGACAGTGGCGAGAGGAGACACTGTATAGCTACCAGGCTTATAGGCTTCACCCACTACCATAATACGCATAGGGTTAAGTTCACCCATAGAGACGAAAGCTTGAACACCGATCATTTCCTCAGAGATTTTTTTCGAGATCAGTGCTTTCAATTCCTTAAATGATAAGCCAATTACATGAATTGGGCTTAGGTTAGGAATTGCGAGACGTCCTTCACGATCGATCTGTACTTCGTGCTCTTCATTGGTTTTACCATACAGGTTGATTTTTACTGTATCTCCAATCCCAAGCAAGTATGTATCAGGAATAGCAGCCAACTCAGAAGGAATAAAAGTCGTAGGCTCACCAGCAAAGAGTTCATAACCAAAAGGCTTAAGCTCTTCTAACTTTGGTTTGAATTTATCCTCTTCTTCTTCCTCTTCCAGTAACCCCTTTTTGTCACGTGGTAAAATCGAAGATTCCTTCTCTTCGTTCTTTTTATCACCTTTTTTGTTGTTATCTAACGCACTTACATCGAAACCATAACGTTTTGCTAAGGCTTCTTGTTGTGCTTTGGGGAGCTTTTTAAACTGCTCTATTTGCTGTTTACTGGGTGTTACCGCTATTGTTTGATGTGAGATCAAAAAAAGCATTGAGAGGAGTAGTAGTCTGAGGAACTTCACGTAAATCTCTTCCATTGTGGATTTTTGTTAAACTTTGAGCATTCTACCGAAGTTTGGAAGAATTAAAAGGGCACATGAGTGCCCTTTGGGAAGATACTTGTTAGAAACTGTAAACCAAAGTAAGTGAAGTTTCTGTATCAGTATTTTCTTTGCCATCCGCTACGTCAGAGTTGTGGATAATGTTATATGCCACTTTCATTTGAAGCGAACCATTTATTTTGGTTAACAGCGCCGTTTCAGAGGTTGTCTTAGTATTTGTATCACCGTATTCAATCGCGATAAGCTGTGTAAAACGCGCATTTTCTGAGATTTGCCACTGGTAATCTAGTTTACCAACACCAATGAACTCGCTTTCAGAAGTACCTGCTAACAATTCACCATCATCGTCAAGTTCAGTGCTATCGTCTTGGTGCTCGAAGCGCTTTACACCAGGACCGATTTCAGCGTTAAGATACATATCGTCATTTTCGAATAAACGTTGACCGTAACCCACTGAAATAACTGCTTCGCTACGGTAAGCACCAAAATAATCTGAAACATAAGAACCAAACACAAATAGGTGGCTATTATCTTCGTTTAACTTATAGTTGCCTTGAACTGACGCGGAGTATTTTTCATTGGTACGAGATGTAATGTCTACACCAGCATCGTTTTCACGCGTGTCTTCTTTATAGAAGCCATCTAACTTGTACTCGTTGTTCCAGTTAGTTAGATTGTGTTTAGCTTTGATCCCGCCTTTAAGCGTTGTTGTCTCAGTGTTACCACTGGTGATTATCGCACCAACTTCACTGGTTACATCCCAAACTTTCTGTGGTTTCTTAGCTTTACCTTCTGCTGCAGCATTAGCGCTGGCAGCCATAAGAATACAACAGGTTAAAACCTTCAATTTCATTTCTAACTAACCTTTTACTGATCTTTGTGTAGGTGAACATCCATTTGCGGGAATGGAATGGTAATATTAGCTTCGTCTAGCGCAATCTTAATATTTTCCACAAGCGTGAAATACGTTGGCCAGTACTCTTCTGTTTTAACCCAAGGACGAACAACAAAGTTAACACTTGAGTCGGCAAGCTCCAGCACTGCTACCGTATAAGCTGGCTCTTTCAAAATACGTGATTCATTGTCTAGTACAGACTTTAATACCGCTTTTGCTTCTCGTAGATCGGCGTCATAGCCAACACCAATTACAAGGTCAATACGACGTGTTTTTTCGCGTGAGTAGTTAACGATCGCACCGGACATAATGGCAGAGTTTGGCATTACAATTACTTTGTTATCAGGAGTACGAAGCTCTGTAGAGAAGATTTCTATCTTTTGTACACTACCGGCTTTGCCGCCAGCTTCAATATAGTCTCCTGACTTGAACGGACGCAGCATAATAATAAGTACGCCAGATGCAAAATTAGAAAGTGAGCCTTGCAGGGCAAGACCAACAGCCAAGCCTGCGGCACCTAAAATAGCAATGAATGAGGTGGTTTCGATACCTACCTGAGATAATGCCATAAGCAGCGTCGCGGCAAAAACAATCGCATAAGCAATATTGGCAACGAATGAGCCTACCGCTTTATCTACTTTGCGTTTACCAAATGCTTTTTCAGTGAGATCAGCACTGAGCTTAGCTAGTTTTAAGCCAACGAAGAAAATTATTAGTGCTATAACGCCTTGAAGCACATAGTGTAAGATTAAATCTGAGTTCTCATTAACCCATTTCCAAACAGCTTCCATACTCATCCCCCTTTTTATATTAAGCAATTATTTATCATTAGATCGGCTGGATCATACATAGGATATATGAATATTTGCTGTATGCGGAAATAATCTCCGAAAAAAAACTTTTATTAAGTTTTTTCGATATTTCCCTTTGCATTTGGAAAAAACTTATGTATTATGCGCGCCACACCAGACAAGGTGTTCAAGTCTTTTGTGGCGGCTGTAGCTCAGTTGGTAGAGCCCTGGATTGTGATTCCGGTTGTCGTGGGTTCAAGTCCCATCAGTCGCCCCACTCTTTTTATAAATTCATTCCCATTTTATATTTTTACGCACACATCACTCCTACACAATAAACACCAAACATCTGCGTAGCAGCGATTTTATATCGCGACTTAAGAATAAAACCCTCGCTACATAAAGTAGCTCCTACACGACCAACACCAAACAATAAGCACCAGACACCAGCGTAGCAGCGATTTTATATCGCGACTTAAGAATAAAACCCTTGCTACATAAAGTAGCTCCTACACGGCAAACACCAAACAACAAGCACTAAACATCTGCGTAGCAGCGATTTTATATCGCGACTTAAGAATAAAACCCTTGCTACATAAAGTAGCTCCTACACGACCAACACCAAACAATAAGCACTAAACACCAGCGTAGCAGCGATTTTATATCGCGACTGAGAATAAAACTCTCGCTATATAAAGTAGCTCCTACACGACCAACACCAAACAACAAGCACTAAACATCTGCGTAGCAGCGATTTTATATCGCGACTTAAGAATAAAACCCTTGCTACATAAAGTAGCTCCTACACGGCAAACACCAAACAACAAGCACCAGACATCAGCGTAGCAGCGATTTTATACCGCGAAAAAGATCTCAGCATTAAGCCGGTTTTGCAGGTAAGGGAGTGATTTAGGCATAAAAAAATGCCACCTTATTCAGGTGGCATCACACACGGGATTATTTCTACATACATAGAAATGCTTTACATTTTCTTGCTACGCTTTCTTTTTGATCTTATGACCTTTCACAGCGTAGAAGATTATAAATAGATAACAAGGTAACATTACAAGGTGTGCAATTTGCTGTGATTCCACTGTGCCAGATGTGCCCTTAGCTAAACCTAAGAATACTGGACCGAATGCACCACCGGCAATACCCATAACCAATAAACCAGAGCCTACACTGGTTAGCTTGCCAAGTCCAGATAATGCGAGCGGCCAAATAGCAGGCCACATAATGGCATTTGCTAAACCTAAAATAGCGACCATCAATAGAATATCAGGCAACGCTGATAATCCAAATAGATTTGAAATGACAAATGAGTCTGGGCTGCCAAATGAAATTGCGAGCGTGAGAAGCACACCAAGCACGGCAGATGCTGTTAACGCCCTCTCCTGCGATATTACTCTCGGGATCAATATAATACCCAAAATATAGCCCGTAACCATACAAGCCATAGTATAAGAGGTCATCACACTATATTTTTCAACACCCAGCGCTAACGCAAATGAACCAATCGTATCACCAGCAATCACTTCAACTGCAACATACAAAAACAGTGCGATCACACCAAGCTTTAGATTAGGATGAGATAGCGCTTCTCTCACTGAGCCATGTTCTTCTTCATCATCTTTTTCTATTTCAGGTAGTGGTGCAAACTTAATACCCAAGGCAAAAATACCAATAAATGCAGCCAAGCCTAAATATGGCCCGATAAGACCGTTTGCCATTGCATCGATATCAGCTTGAGTCAGCTCTTTACCTGCCATATCAGTAAAGTTACTCAGCACCAACGCGGTAAATACAAGCGGCGCAACAATACCAGCACCTTTATTCAGTATACCCATAATACTTACGCGCACAGCTGCTGACTCTTCAGGTCCAATACGCACCACATAAGGATTTACAGCAGTTTGTAATAATGTTTGCCCAATACCCATAGTAAATTGAGCAAACAAAAACAATGCAAACATTTGTGTTTTAGCCGCTGGAATATATAGCAACGCCGCACACATCATCATCGCAATTGCGATGGCCATACCATTTTTATAACCCACCTTGCGGATAACTAGGGCAGAAGGAACCGCGGTAAATGTCACCGCAATATAAAAAGAGAAAAGAATAAATGAAGATTGGAGAGGAGTTAGTTTTAATACTTGCTCCAAATATGGCATTAGCGACCCATTAAGCCAAGTCACAAAGCCAAGAATAAAAAACATGGCGGCGACAATTGCCATAGGGATCGCGTTACTTCGTTTTGTTGTATTCGACACGGTAGCTTCCATAAACATTACTCATCGTTTATTGTTTGTATGGCTTTTTGCCTTGTTATTTTTTGCTTTGCTCACTGCTTTCTTTACAAAAATGACAGCGCTGACATTTAACTTTACGTTAAAATCTATTTCATTACCAGTTAGAATTTGAGCAAAACTATCACCAAAAAAGGGCCAGTGCCCTTTTTTGCGATAAACTGAATACGAGGGTTTATTTCAACCCTGTGACACGGCTCGTATTTTTTTCTCCGGCTCGCGTTCTCAACAATACCTTACTTTCATCTGAGACACTCATCTGATCAGTATAAGGCTGCCAAGATTCGCCATTGTCTAAGCTCACTTCAATTGTAAGATAAGGGAACGCACTATTCGCTTCAAGTTTACCCAGCACCACCTTGGCACCAGGAACTGGAAGGTTTGGCTTAATGCCATCGTTTTGTAACTTTGCAATCTCTTTTAAAGACAAGGCTGCGGCAAAGGTTGAGAAGTCCTTGTTTAACTCTTTTTGGTTAATACGACGCCCTTCCCAATCCGCTTTATGCCAAGCACGCTCCGCAAGCGAAAGCAAACGAGGGAAAATCAATCGTAACACTTGGTCTTCCGAGCGAATGGTCTCACTCCATATTTGCCCTTGCATACCAAGGATATTTTGCGGTTTTTTAAGCGCGGGCAACTCTCGACCAACTAAGGCTTCTAGGTTCACGATAGGCTCACGGTTTCGCGTGAAGTCCGCATTTGCATAAATATTATCTGGCATATACGAAAATGCTTTTTTCGTATCTGTGTAACGAGTTGCCCAATAATAGCCGCGCTCTTCAGGGTGCGCTTCGTAAGGGTGATCAAAGTACAAATGTGTACCGTGAGACAAAATAACTTGGTAATTGTTGTTTGCAAAACGGTGGGCTCTGTCTGCAACGCCCCACTCCCAAATGTTATCCCAAGTATTTACCAAAAACTGTGGATTTGGGAATTCATCACGTTTAAAGGTCGTTGTGGTGTTATACATTAAGCCATCTTCCCAAGCGGCAGGGGTGATCCCACGCTTAGCAAGCAACTTTGCAACTTTTTGAGTAAAGTATGGTTTTAAATCATTGGGTCCAGCCACTCCGTTGTCGGCGACCGCAAATAGATCATTACATGCTGGTGATTCAGTCCATGAGCCCTTTCCAACCTCATCGCCACCAAAATGGACTGTCGTTAACATAGTGCCAGCATCGCGATACATTTCCTGCAGTTCATATACCACCTTCTCCATAAAGGCATAGCTTGAGTCCAAGCAAACATTAATAGAGTTATCAGTATAGAGTTGCACGGTTAGATACTTTGAAGTGTCATCAATATCGTTCAGGAGATAGGCTTTGGCCTCTTGCGCTTTACCTGCTTCCATCAATTTGTGATAACGCGCTTCCATCGACTTAATCGCAGCACGAGCATGCCCGGGGCTTTCGATTTCTGGAATGATCTCAATATGACGTGCAGTGGCAAATTTAAGTAACTCGACAAAGTCCTCGCGAGAAAGGAAACCATTTCCACTTCCCGTTTTGAAAGGACCTGTGCCCAGTTGAGTCAGTAAGCACTCACGCTCTTGTAAATCAAAACAACGGAATGCGCCGACTTCTGTTAACTCAGGGAGCCCTGGGATCTCTAGTCGCCAACCTTCATCATCTGAGAAGTGCCAATGGAATTTATTTAACTTATAACGCGCCATCTGTTCAATTAATTTAAATAACGCATCTTTACCATGATAGTTACGGGCATTGTCGTAATGCATACCACGCCAGCTAAAGCGCGGAGAGTCTTTGATCTCTACGTGAGACAAAGTAATTTCATTTTTACTATCGGCAGGAAATAGCGCAAGCAAACTTTGAATACCGTAAAACACACCTGCGTTATCAATACCCGTGATTTCAATCACGTCATCATCAATATCTAATGTATATGACCCAGCTTGGTTGTAGTCATAATCGCGCCCTAAACTTTTCGCAACTTTAAGGCGGATCGTCGGGATATTCCCTTCAGGCACGTGATTAGCTTCCGCTTTTAAATTCAGCCCATACTCTGATAAGTCTTCTTGAAAAACGGCGACTTCTGACTTCAAACGTCCGGCAAAGCGGATCTGCCAGTTTTTGTTAAGGGTGATTTCGCCACGATTAAAGTCGATGTGCTCAGGCTTTGGAATGATACGTCTTAGCGCATCTTCTTTTGAGACCGAAATATTGCTTTGATTACGTTCAAAACGCAGCGCTGCATTCGCTATCTGCGTGTAATCGGTAGGTGTATTGTATCTTTTCAGTTGGTTCTCACGCTCAAATGGCGCAACGAACTGTGTCATGTCTTCTGTATCAGTATTTGCAAAAATGACCGGCTTATTTTTACCTGACACAATAAAGGCACGCGGCATAAAATCGCTGTATGCAGCAACCCAAGCCGAACCATCAAAAGCTAACTTGAGCTTTTCACCGGCTTTTAAGCCAGCAAACGAATCGGTAGGAGTTATACGATGAAGGTCGCCATTAATATGCTCAAAGCGCAAACCTTCAGCGGTTTCCGTTGAAATATGACGAACTGAGTGCAAATAGATTTGCCAATCACTTTGTCCTTTTGGTAGATCAACTTTTGAATTGTTAGTCAGTGTAATAGCACCGCTAAAGCCCCCAGCACCATTACTGAAGTTATTTTCTACCGCAAATTCAAAATGCGTGTCACTTGCAAATTGCGCTAACTGCTGCTGCGTAAATGATGCGTGTGTATAGAACGAGCACCCAGCAATTATCGCCCCAAGCAAAGTCGTTTTTATTCTCATCTTTTGCTCCCAGTCTTCATGTTCAATTCTAAATGAACATCATTTAATCACTTATTGTTCCTAAACATCATATAAAAGTTAAAATGACAGCGCTATCATTATTTTTTCATATCCTTGTGTTAGACAAAATGAAGCTACTCTGATTTGGCTGTAAATACCATCAAATAGCGATGAACTAAACCTTGGAAATAGTGAGTGTTTGCAGAAAGTGCTGAATTGAGTGTGGTATTTTGTGAGAAGTTCAGAGGATTGTAATTGAATGTCGTAAAAGCGGCGGATTTACTGCAGGAACACAATAAAACCGCCACGAATTCAAAATGTGAAATTACCAGATTTTCACTCTATCTTCTGGTTTAAGGTACATCTTATCGCCTTCTTTCACATCAAATGCCTTATAAAACTCTGGCATATTCGGCAGCACACCAATCACTCGATAATGACTTGGTGAATGCGGATCTGTCATTAGACGATTACGCAGCTCTTCATCGCGGTATTTGCGACGCCAAATTTGTGACCAGCCCATAAAGAAGCGCTGCTCCCCAGTGTAACCGTCAATAACAGGCGCTTTTTGATCACCTAGTGAAATTTGGTACGCTTTATAAGCGACAGTTAATCCGCCTAAATCACCAATATTTTCACCCAGTGTCAGTTGACCATTAACACCAGCGTCTTCAAATGGTTTAAAACCATTAAATTGTTCAACCAACTTTTGGCTACGCGCTTCGAATTGTGAAAGGTCAGACTCACTCCACCAATTACGTAGGTTACCATCACCATCGTACTTCGCACCTTGGTCGTCAAAGCCGTGACCTAATTCGTGACCGATAACCGCACCGATTGCGCCGTAGTTTACAGCATCATCCGCTTCTAAGTTAAAGAATGGTGGTTGTAGAATCGCAGCAGGGAATACAATCTCGTTATTCACTGGGTTATAGTACGCATTCACCGTTTGTGGTGTCATCAACCACTCGCTACGGTCCACAGGCTTGCCTAATTTATCGATCATCTCCTGATTCGCAAATTGACTATAACGTACGTAGTTACCGACTAGATCATCAGGATTGATCTCAAGTGCGGAATAATCTTTCCATTTGTCAGGATAACCAATCTTTGGCGTAAACTTATTGAGCTTATCTTTTGCAGCTATCTTAGTTTCAGCACTCATCCACTCAAGGCCATCAATCGCTTGATCAAACCCTTTAATAAGGTTTGCGACTAATTCTTCCATTCTAGCCTTAGCTTCTGGTGGGAAATACGACTTAACGTATATCTTGCCTAGCATTTCACCCAGTACTGAATTACTTGCATCCACCGCCTTTTTCCATGTTGGCGCTTGTTCTTCTACACCCGTCAATGTTTTACCAAAGAAACCAAACTTAAGGTCAACTACATCTTTACTTAGTAACTCAGCGTAGTCATTGGTAAAGTGGAATGTTAAGTAGTCTTGCCATGCTTCTAGCTTTGAATCTGCAATGATTTTAGACAGCGCTTCAAAGAAACTTGGTTGGCTTACAATAAGTGAATCAGCTTTAATACCAAGTGCGCTTAAAAATGCTGATGTATCAAAGTCAGGCATTAATTGATTAAACGCATCATTGCTTAGCTTGTTATAGGTTTTAGTCGCGTCGCGGCTTTCAACACGTGTCCATTGCGCCTCGGCAATTTGCTTTTCTAACTCAATAATATTTAGTGCAGCTTGGCCCGGATTTTTATGGCCAGCCTTAGCTAACAATTGTTCGATATAGCGCTGATACTGCTCGCGAATTTTACTAAACTTTTCGTCATCTTTCAGGTAGTAGTCGCGATCAGGTAGACCAAGCCCTGACTGGAACATGTAGAGTGCATTTTCACTTGAGTTTTTAGCGTCATTATTAACATACCAACCGAATGGAGTGCTAGCACCGGTTAAACGCATTTTAGCAAAGATAGCTGGTAGCTCCGATTTACTCTTCAAGTCTAGAATTTCTTTCAGATAAGGCTTAACAGGGTTTAAGCCCAACTCGTTTCTCGCGCCCTCGTCCATATAACTTTGATAAAACGCACCCAACTTTTGCTCATCGCTACCTACTTTAGCTGAGCCGTTGCTAGCAGCATTCTCAAGCACTTTACGCAGCGCTTTTTGTGACTCATCATAAAGCTGAGAGAAAGAACCATAATTTGATTTGTCTGCTGGGATTTTGGTTTTCTCTAACCAATGACCATTAACGTGAAAGTAAAAATCATCTTGTGCACGCACTGATTTATCAATATTTTCCAATTCGATACCAGAATTCAAAACCGCCTTTTGTGCTTCGGCTTGTTCCGCTGGTTTTTGTTGTTGTGTTTGCGGTTGTTCGCTACAACCAATCAATCCCAATGCAAGTGCAACACTTGCAGCGGTCAATGATAGTTTTTTCATTTTTATTCCCCTGATAGAGTTTCGCTTGTAAACGTCGTATCCCATTCATCTAGATAAAATAATGCTCAAATTACATACAAATGAATTGAATATAGACATAACCTGATGGCTTGAAAAGAATTCCTTCTAACTGTGTGTCCTCTCAAACTTCAGAGCAACGAAAGTCGTTAGCTGATGTTTATTTACACGTAAGCGGTCATTCACTAGTCTACCGATGCACATAGTGAATGACTATGACTCTGAGTGCTTAATTTAGTAACAAAGTTTGTCACTAATTTTTGCGCGTTTGTAATAATTCAACAATCGCCTTATTGGCCTCAGGAAACGTGAGCTCATGCAACTGTTCAACTGCAACCCATTGAGAAGGCTGCCCTTCTGCGCCATGAGCTTCACCAGAAAAGTCCTCAACATGATGAATGTATAAGCATACGGCTTTATCAGCATAGTCATGCTCAATACGCATTAGCTCAGATGAGTTATAGATCTCAATGCCTACCTCTTCTTGCAGCTCACGTTTCAATGCCGAAAAGACATCTTCACCGGCTTCCATTTTCCCGCCAGGGAATTCCCAAAGCCCACCTTGATGTTGATCTTCACCTCTCAAGCATACAAAGATTTTCTGATTTTTTTCAATCACACCAACGGCGACTTCAACACGTTTTTTTTGCATCATTTACTCCATAAAAAAAGCGACTTAGCGTCGCTTTTTATACAAATTTAGATTTAGGGCCTGTTATTTTAGTTTTCCGCAACACTGCTTAAACTTCTTGCCTGATTGGCAAGGACAAGGATCATTACGACCTACTTTTGGCTCATTTCTATGAGCAACAGACACGCCTTCTGGTGCATCACCACCTACGCGCTCAACCTCTTCGTGTTGATATTCACGTGGTGCTTGCTCACTCTTACGATGTTGCTCTTCAACTTTCTCAACATCTTCCTCAGCACGAACCTGAACTTTACTTAGTACGCTAACAACGTCAATCTTTAAGTTTTCAAGCATTTGTGAGAATAACTCAAACGACTCACGCTTATATTCTTGCTTCGGATTCTTCTGTGCATAACCACGTAGATGAATACCTTGACGAAGATGATCCATTGCCGCTAAGTGATCTTTCCAATGCTGATCTAGGCTTTGTAGCATAACCGCCTTTTCAAAGTGGCGTAATACATCTGGGCCTACCATCTCTTCTTTTTGTTTGTACGCCTTATCAACGTCTTCTACGATACGATCGCGTAGCACTTCTTCATATAGTTTACTGTCTTCTTCAAGCCATTTAGCAATCGGAAGTTCAACATGGAAGTCATTTTTCAAGCGCTCTTCAAGTGCTGGGATGTCCCACATTTCCGCCAGACTTTGCGGTGGAATATACTGATCAATAGTCGCATTCAATACATCTTCACGAATAGCGGTGATAGTCTCTGAGATATCGCCTTCTTCAAGTAGTTCGTTACGCTGTTCGTAAACCACTTTACGCTGGTCGTTAGCAACATCGTCGTACTCAAGTAATTGTTTACGAATATCAAAGTTACGCGCTTCTACTTTACGCTGTGCATTTTCAATGGCACGGTTAACCCATGGGTGCTCAATAGCTTCACCACGTTGCATACCTAGTTTGCGCATCATGTTAGTCATACGCTCACCTGCGAAGATACGCATCAATGCGTCATCCATCGATAGGTAGAAGCGGCTTGAACCAGCATCACCTTGACGACCTGCACGACCACGCAACTGGTTGTCGATACGGCGAGATTCGTGACGCTCAGTACCAATAATATGTAAACCACCGGAAGCTAGTACTGCATCATGGCGCGCTTTCCAAGCGGCTTTAATTTCTGCTACTTGCTCTTCCGACGGATTTTCTAATTTTTCAACATCCGACTGCCAGCTGCCACCCAGTACGATATCCGTACCACGACCAGCCATATTCGTCGCAATCGTTACCTTGCCCGGTAGACCCGCGTCCGCGATAATATCCGCTTCTTGCGCGTGGAATTTCGCATTCAGTACGTTATGTTCAATTTTTTCTTTGCGAAGGAAGTGAGAAAGATACTCAGAACTTTCGATAGACACCGTACCCACCAACACTGGCTGACCACGTTCTTGGCAAGAACGAATGTCTTCAAGAATGGCTTCAAATTTCTCTTCTTGCGTCAAATATACAAGGTCCGCACGGTCATCACGAACCATAGGTTTGTTGGTTGGGATAACTACGGTATCTAGGCCATAGATTGACTGGAATTCGAACGCTTCAGTGTCCGCTGTACCTGTCATACCTGCAAGCTTGTTATATAAACGGAAGTAATTCTGGAATGTGATTGAAGCCAAGGTTTGGTTTTCGTTCTGAATACGAACCCCTTCTTTCGCTTCAACGGCTTGGTGAAGACCCTCTGACCAACGACGTCCTTCCATCGTACGGCCAGTGTGCTCGTCAACGATGATAACTTCGTTATCTTTTACAACATAATCAACGTCTTTTTGATATAACTTGTGAGCACGAAGTGCCGCGTAAACATGGCTAAGTAATGAAATATTACCTGCTGAGTAAAGCGAGTCACCTTCTTCAATCAAACCACGCTCAGTCAGTAACTCTTCAACTTTGATTTGACCACGCTCGGTAAGGTGAACTTGTTTACCTTTTTCATCAATGGTGAAATCGCCATCGCCTTCCACGCCTTCTTCGTCTTCTTTTTCTTGCTGTACAAGATCAGGCACAATTTTATTGATTTCGGCATAAAGCTCAGAGCTATCTTCAGCAGGACCAGAAATGATCAGTGGTGTACGCGCTTCGTCGATTAGGATTGAATCCACCTCATCTACAACCGCATAGTTAAGTGGACGTTGTACACGTTCTTCAACACTAAACGCCATGTTATCGCGCAAGTAATCAAAGCCGAACTCGTTATTGGTGCCGTAAGTGATATCCGCAGCATAGGCTTGCTTTTTCTGCTGTGGCATCATGCCTGGTACGTTACAACCTACAGTAAGGCCTAAGAATTCAAAGAGTGGACGGTTGGTCTCAGCATCACGCTTAGCTAAGTAGTCGTTGACGGTAATAACGTGAACACCCTTACCTGAAACCGCATTTAAATACGCAGGTAATGTTGCTGTTAGTGTTTTACCTTCACCCGTTCTCATTTCTGAAATACGACCTTGGTGAAGCACCATACCACCAATCATTTGCACATCGAAATGACGCATTCCAAATACGCGCTTAGATGCCTCACGCACCGTAGCGAACGCCTCTGGTAATAAATCATCTAGACTTGAACCTTGCTCAATACGCTGTTTAAATTCAGCCGTTTTTGCTTTTAGTTCATCATCGCTTAATTTGCCATATTGCTCTTCTAACGCATTGATTAAAGCGACTGTTTTTCTTAGGTTTTTGATGGTGCGATCATTACGACTACCAAAAATTTTGGTAAAAATATTTGCTAACATGTTTAAACCGTTTCACTCTGTGTATTGGCTGACCCATTTCTCTAAGCCAATGTGGTTAAGGCTGGGTCGCGCTTGTCCTGTTGGCGACAAAAGCGTTCCTAAATTCCGGTTTTCATTTTGCCAATTTAGGAGTGAGCATTTTGTATCTTGCCGAGTTAAAATTATGCCCTATCATACCAGACTCTTTGTTTCTGCAAACCTTATTGGGTAAATAATACCAAGTTCAATTGCAAGAAACCTTTACTGTTGGGCGTAAGCGTACCGTTGCAAGTGATAAAGTTTAGTTAGCATCTAACTCGACTCAGTTATTCGAGTACAGAGCTAAGCGCTTTCGACAACAAATGTTGGTACTTTTGGATTTCTCAAAAATTTGTCTCTGATATACTTAGAAGACTGAGAAACCACCAGTACGGAGTAATTTGACTCCGTATTATCCCGATATGGCGGTTATTTTTTATTTTTCAACCTATGGGAAGTAAGTCATTGGCTAAAAATCGCTACAATCCAAAGCCGCTTGATGAAGTGATGGGTGGGTGGTCAGATAAACTCAATCAATATGGCCAAAAAAGCGCCCAAGCGGCACAGTTACAGAGCTGCTTGGAAGAGACGCTAGGCCCTATCCTGAGTAAGAAATGCCGTGTCGCTCACTACAAAGAAGGGACACTAACAATAGAAGCTGCTTCAGCAACGCTTGCTACTCGGTTAAACTTTTTGAAAATGGATATTCTCAGTGCATTTAGAAAAGTTGGATTACATGACTGTGCATTGGTTAAAATTACCACCAATCCAGAAGCTCAGCAGCGTCTCACCAACAAGGTGGAATCCCAATCTTCGACCTATCAAGCCAATCGCAGTATGAGCCAAGCCACTGGCGAGCATTTGCTAGCGCTGGCGCAGTCCGCTCCACCGTCGCTTAAGGAGAAACTAGAAAGACTCGCTAAACACGCAAACACAACGCAAAAAAAATGACGCCTTAGCGTCATTTTTTATCAAACTGTATTAGCCTAAAAGTCTTATGCCGTTGCGGTATTGATACCCGCTTCCATTCCTGGTGCTGGCATACTGACTGGCTCTTCGAACGTTGCCCACTCCCACGCTGACTCAGTTGCCATGATTTCACGAAGCAACATATTGTTTAGGCCGTGGCCTGATTTATAGCATGAGATCTTACCTAAAATGTTGTGACCTGCCATAAACATATCACCCACACAGTCTAAGATCTTGTGTTTAACAAACTCATCCGCATAGCGCAGGCCATCAGGATTTAATACTTTAAACTGGTCTAAAACAACCGCATTATCCATGCTGCCACCTAAGGCTAGGTTGTTTGCATGCATGTATTCGATATCACGCATAAAACCAAAAGTACGAGCACGACTGATCTCTTCCGTAAAGCTTTGAGCGGTAATGTCTAATCCAATACGCTGGCGGCTAGCATTGATCGCAGGGTGATTGAAGTCGATTTCAAAGTCGATGTGGAAACCATCGTAAGGCTCAATTTCAGCCCACTTGTCGCCATCTTCAACACGCACTTTTTCTTTGATGCGAATAAAGCGCTTGGCAGCGTTTTGCTCTTCAATACCGCCTTTTTGAATTAAGTAGATAAATGGCAATGCACTGCCATCCATAATAGGCACTTCGGCGCTGTCTAACTCTACGATGAGGTTATCAATCCCAAGCGCAGCTACCGCAGCAATCAAATGCTCGGTAGTAGACAAGCGAACGCCGTCTTTATTTGTTAAACACGTACACAGTTGCGTGTCGCCCACAGCTTCCGGTGTTGTTTCAAAATCAACAACAGGGTCTAGATCAACGCGGCGAAATACAACACCTGTATTCACACCAGCTGGTCGGAGAGTGATCGTGACCTTTTCACCTTTGTGTAAACCTACACCTGTGGCTTTAACGACTTGTGCAATCGTACGTTGTTTAATCATATATTCGCCCACTTAAATTCTAGATAGGCGGCGGAGTATAACATAGTTCCACCAAACTGCCAATCTTTGCTTGTTTTTTATACCAACTTTAGTCTGACTGCTTACGTAAAAAAGCCGGAATATCGAAGTAGTCACCTTTTTCTTTACTGTCGTTGCCTTTTGCGCTTGCTGAACTAGAAGCTTGTTGTGGCTTCTGTTCTTGCACTTGTGGTGCTGGCGCTTCAGTTGGTTGCTCCGGTTCTGCCGCTGACGTTTGTGGCTGTGTAAAGCTTGGCACATACATGCTCGTTTGTGTGCCACCTACCGCATCTGAGCCTGAGGCTTGTCTAAAGCTATTGTCTACAATACCAAATTGCGGACGACGGTCACCACCTAAGCCTGTAGCAACCACGGTCACTCTAAGCTCTTCGCTCATTTCAGGGTCAATAACAGCACCCACTACCACAGTCGCGTTCTCAGACGCTAACGCTTTAACATGGTTACCAACGACCTCAAATTCTTCGATAGTAATGTCCATGCCAGCAGTGATATTCACCAAAATGCCTTTCGCGCCAGTTAGATCAACATCTTCTAAAAGCGGGCTAGAAATCGCGGCTTCCGCTGCTTCTTGTGCACGATCAGGACCTGTTGCCGAAGCCGTCCCCATCATTGCAGTACCCATTGCTGACATCACGGTTCTCACATCCGCAAAGTCAACGTTGATTAGACCTGAGCGTGTGATCAGCTCTGCAATACCTTGTACCGCGCCATAAAGCACATCATTTGCTTTAGCGAAGGCATCTAGCAGTGTAGTCCCTTTACCAAGAACTTTAAGCAATTTGTTGTTTGGAATTGTAATAAGTGAATCTACAATTTCTGACAACTCAGCAATACCTTGCTCAGCCGCAGCCATGCGCTTTTTACCCTCGAGATCGAAAGGACGCGTTACTACAGCCACAGTCAAAATACCTAGTTCTTTTGCTGCGCGTGCAACAACAGGTGCGGCACCGGTACCTGTACCGCCGCCCATACCGGCTGCGATAAATACCATGTCTGCGCCTTCAAGGCTGCTCTTGATGGTTTCTAGATCTTCTTCTGCTGCGCTGCGGCCCACTTCTGGGTTTGCGCCAGCTCCAAGACCTGAGGTAATCTGAGTACCCAGCTGTACGGTAATATCCGCAGACGAACGGCGTAACGCTTGTGCGTCCGTATTCGCTACGATAAAACGTACACCTTCAATTTCTTGGTTTACCATGTGTTCTACGGCGTTACCGCCGCCGCCACCGACACCGATGACTTTAATGACAGCTTCTTCGCTGTGCTGCTCCATAATATCAAACATCTTCACTCTCCGACTTGAGTATTAAAACTCGCCTTGGAACCATTTTGTAACACGGTTCCACCAACTCCCCTCTGCATCTACTTTCGACTTCTGTGCATTCATCGATTGTAGTGAACGGCCGTATTGTAACAAACCTACCGCCGTTGCATATGCAGGGTCATCCACATAATCTGTTAATCCCTTAATGCCAATTGGTTTCCCTATTCTTACTGGCATTTGGAATATATCTTCTGCGACTTCTTGTGCACCTTGCATCTTGGCGCTACCGCCTGTGATAACAAGACCTGCCGCAATTTGATCTTCAAAACCTGAGCGACGTAATTCTTCTTGTGCAAGCTCAAACAGTTCTCTAAATCTTGGCTCTACCACTTCAGACAAAGTATGACGAGACATTACCCGAGCAGGACGCCCACCAACACTTGGTACTTCGATGGTTTCTTCACTTGATGCCATTTGGCTCGACGCGAAGGCATATTGTACTTTCAGAGACTCGGCATGCGAAATAGGTGTTCTAAATATTTTTGCTATATCGCCTGTGACCTGATTGCCCGCAACTGGGATCACGGCAGTATGGCGCAACGCTCCATTCACATAAATCGCAATATCCATGGTGCCACCACCGATATCTAATACCGCAACACCAAGCTCTTTTTCGTCTTCAGTCAACACTGAGTAACATGACGCCAAGGCGTTAAACGTTAATTGGTCTACCTGCAAACCACAGCGTTCAACACACTTTTCAATATTCTTTGCCATGTCATTCGAACACGTAATGATATGTGCTTTCGCTTCCATCCTTACGCCACTCATACCCAGAGGGTTTTTGATCCCCTCTTGCATGTCGATGCTATATTCTTGCGGCAATGAGTGCAGCATTTTGCGTTCGGCAGACATAGGCACAGAGCGTGCAATGTGAATAACATTGGCAATATCATCGTCTGTGACTTCAGCATTGTTTATTGCCACCACGCCACTTTCGTTTTGACACTGAATATGTTTGCCTGAGATCCCCAAATAAACCGAGCTTATTCTGCAATCGGCCATTAGCTCTGCTTCATCTACAGCGCGTTTAATAGACTCAGAAACGAGGTCTAAATCGTTTACCCCGCCCTTATCCATGCCGTGAGACTCTTGGCGTCCGACACCGACAATACTAAGTTGATTGTCCACAGTGATCTCCCCAACTGTGGCGACGACCTTTGATGTGCCAACATCTAATCCAATCACTAAGTTTCTTTCTGCCGACTTTGTCATGCTTCACTCTTGTTATTTTGTTGTTCTTGCTGCTCAGTAGGTTCTTTCCAACTCACTGCCAGTCCCGTGTCGTAGCGTAAATCAATGACATCGATTACTTTACCTTCAGGGCGTTCCATACGTGGATACACGTCGATAAAACGTTGTACTCGTTTGGCTTTATCTTCACGCCCTAAATTTAAGCGGATCCCATTGTCCAGCCATAGCTGCCAAGCAAATCGTTCTGAAAGCGCTAAACTTTCCAACGTAAACTGATTTACCGCCAACAAGGCTTTAAACTGCTTAAATGTTTGCCATGCTTCTTCAGCACTTCCTTCAGGGCCATATAATTCAGGCAGCCCTTGCGGCAATTTGTTACTACTCGCTTGGAATACTTCGCCATCATCATTGAGTAATGAATCGCTATTCCAATGCGCAACCGGCTGATGTTCCACTACATAGACTTGCAGCGTATCCGGCCATTGTTTTCTGACTGACACTGTCGCAATCCAAGGCAAAGACTTTACCGCCTTGTGGACTGCTTTTACATCAAGCTCAAAAAAACTATTTAAATCTGCGGTTTTAATTGCCGCCACAATGTCATCTTCATTGGTATAATGCGGTTTACCGAGCACTTTGAGTGTTTTTATTTGCGCATCATGATGTGCAACTAACCAATCACTTACCCAGTATGTTCCTCTTACCAATGTAAAAATCACCACAAAGAAGAAGCTAAGTCCCCAAAAAAGAGGCCAGTTCACTCTTGAACTGATCAGCTTCAACCCTGCTAAAAATGCTCGCATATTAAAGCGTTTGCTCCAAAATGCGAACAACTAATTGCTCAAAACTTACACCCGTTGCTTTTGCTGCCATCGGCACCAACGACTTTTCAGTCATACCAGGTACAGTATTTACCTCGAGTAGATAGAAATGACCTTGCTCATCTTGCATGGCGTCAACACGTCCCCAACCAGTGGCACCAACCAATTCAAAAGCGTGCTTTGCCATCACTTGTAATTGCTCAGTGTGTGCAGCGCTAATATCCGCCGGACAATAATACTCGGTACTGTTGACTTGGTATTTCGCTTCATAATCGTAAAAACCACGAGGCGTACGCATTTCAATAACAGGCAATGCCTCTTTACCAAGCATAGACACGGTAAACTCACGTCCAGTGATCCATTGTTCAACGAGAACTTGATCGTCAAACTTAAAGGCATTATTTAATGCCGCAGTCAGGGTTTCTTCGCTGTCTGCCTGAGCCATACCTATGCTCGAGCCTTCGTGACTTGGCTTTACCATGACTTTGCCAAACTCAGCGATTAGCGCCTTAGCGTCAAAACCCGTCTCTTTGCTTACGACAGCATAAGGTGCCGTACTTAACTTGGCAGACTGAAACAGATGCTTACAGCGGACTTTATCCATTGCAAGCGCACTACCAAGTACACCGCTTCCTGTATATGGTATTCCCATAAACTCAAGCGCACCTTGAATAGTACCATCTTCACCGCCACGGCCATGCAGTGCAATGAATACGCGATCCACACCTAGGTCTTTAAGTTGCCATAAATTACGTTCTGCTGGATCAAAAGCAATCGCATCTATACCTTGATTAACGAAGGCATTTAGCACTGCATTACCAGACTTTAGCGACACCTCTCGCTCTGCTGAACTACCGCCAAGTAATACGGCTACTTTTCCAAACTGACTACTCATAATTCACTCTGTTTTAACTGCGCTATCGATAGCCCGGTAGCGGCTAACTGCTTCACGATTTGACCTATATTGCCAGCCCCTTGCGTCAACACTAAGTCACCATCTTCCATGGTGCTTGCCAACACTTTCGCCAATTCACCATGGTCACTGATATGGATCGGCTCAACGCCACGTTGACGGAGACTACGGCACAAACTTTTACTATCCGCACCAACGATGGGCGCTTCACCGGCACTATATACATCTAACAGCAGTAGTTTATCAACATCGCAAAGCACTTTTACGAAATCTTCATATAAATCGCGTGTTCGACTATAGCGATGTGGCTGATAAATCATAACCAAACGCTTATCAGGCCAACCAGACTTAGCGGCTTTTATCGTCATCGCAACTTCAGACGGATGGTGACCATAATCATCAACCAGCATCACCTCACCCACTTCATTATTGAATGAGCCGTAATGCTGGAAGCGACGTCCTACCCCTTCAAAGTTGGCTAACGCCTGATAAATCGCTTCGTTTTCAATATTGTGATCTTTTGCAACCGCAATAGATGCCAGCGCATTCAATGCGTTGTGCTTACCTGGCATATTTAGCTTCACTTCAAGTAACTCACCGTCTTTGGTTCTGACTTTAAAGTGTGATTCACTTTGTGTTTGCTTGAAGTCCAATAACTGATAATCCGCATCGTTAGCCTCACCATACGTGATTGTCGGCCTTGCAAAGCGTGGCAATAATTCTCTCACGACTGGCGAATCGATACACACCACCGCCAGACCATAAAATGGTAAGTTATGGATAAACTCGATGTAGGTGTCTTTCATTTTTTCGAAGTCACCGTCGTAAGTATCCATGTGGTCTTCTTCGATATTTGTTACCACCGACACCATCGGCTGCAAATGCAAAAACGATGCATCACTCTCATCCGCTTCTGCGATAAGGTATTCACTGCTGCCCACTTTGGCATTACTACCAGCACTATTGAGCAAGCCACCGATAATAAAGGTTGGATCCAGCTCAGCCCGCGCAAAAATACTCGCAATCAGGCTCGTCGTTGTGGTCTTACCATGTGTTCCAGCTACCGCAATCCCGTGACGAAAGCGCATCAACTCGGCGAGCATTTCGGCGCGACGAACGATTGGCGTACGGTTTGCCTTCGCCGCTTGGATCTCTGGGTTTTGGTCGTTGATTGCACTCGATACCACAACCACATCGGCCATTTTTACATTTTCAGCTTGGTGGCCGATAAAGATCTCGGCGCCCATATTTGTTAATCGCTCTGTCATCGTACTTTTGGCGATATCTGAGCCTGTAATTCGGTAACCTTCAAAGGCCAGCACTTCTGCAATCCCACCCATACCAGCACCACCAATCCCGATAAAGTGGATGGTGTTGATACGTCGCATTGCTCTTCTGCTTGAAGCTTCCATTTAATATCCTAGTTCGATAATTCTGTACAAATTTGGGCAACTTTCGCTGTTGCCTCCGACTTACCGCATTGTCTCGCTTTTGCTGCCATGGTCGCAATTTTTTGCGGCTCAATAACAAGTGGCTGCAGTGTCGTTGCTAGCGTTTCTGGCGTCAGTGCAGTTTGCTGTAATATATAAGCAGCCCCAGCCGACACTAAAAATTGCGCGTTAGCCGTCTGGTGATCGTCAACGGCATGTGGGAAAGGCACAAAAATCGCCGTTTTCCCAGCTGCGGCTATTTCACTCACGGTAAGCGCACCGGCACGGCAAATAACCAAGTCAGCCCAAGCGTATGCGGCATCCATATCATGAATGAACTCGCTGACCTCAGCATTAATGCCTGCACTTTCATATCGTTGTTGTGTATCGTCTTGGTTATGTTTACCGCTTTGATGGCGAATATTTAATCCGATACTGGCCACCTGTAGCTTTAGTAACTTGAGTCCTTCTGGCACGGTTTCATTCAGTGCTTTTGCTCCCAATGAACCACCGACAATTAATAGATTTAACGGCACTGAAACGGGTTTATCGCTAATCTCAGCAACACTTGCACGTACCGGATTCCCCACAACCTGAGCGAGCTTTTCATTGAATGCGCCGGGAAAACCCGCTAATACGCGACTTGCAATTTTCGCCAGCAACTTATTGCTCATACCCGCAACCGCATTTTGCTCATGGATCACCAAAGGGATCCCAAGCAGTTTCGCAGCAACACCTACAGGGCCAGTTACATAACCGCCCATGGCTAACACCACATCAGGTTTGCGCTGTTGTAAAATACGCTTTGCTGCAAGTATCGCTTTTAAAACCATAAATGGTGCGGTTAGTAATCGTTTGACCCCGTTACCACGGACGCCTTTCATGGCAATAAAATCAATTTCAAAACCGTAACGCGGCACCACATCGGCTTCCATTCGGTCCGCAGTGCCAACCCAGCTCACTTGCCAAGCCTGCGCCTGTAAAAATTGTGCCACTGCAATACCTGGAAAAATATGTCCACCTGTACCGCCCGCGACCACTAGAAGACGTTTTGTCATCGCCTACCTCCACGGGATGTTGCCTGCCTTGTCGACATTTTTGTCTCAAAATCTATACGTTGTAGAATGCCTGCCGCAATTGTCATCACCCAAAGGCTAGAGCCACCGTAAGAAACAAATGGCAGTGTTAAACCTTTAGTGGGTAAAATGCCAGCGCTCGCACCAATATTAACGACTGCCTGAAAGGCAAACCAAATACCAATGCCCAAGGCAAAATACCCTTCGTATTCTTTACCTGCTTTAAGGGCCTTTTGCCCGATAAAAAGCGCTCGAGTAACCAATACGCCGAGTACAATAATAATGCTAAATACCCCAATAAAGCCCAGTTCTTCCGCTATTACAGCAAAAATAAAGTCATTATGTGCTTCCGGCAAATACTGTAGCTTTTGTATGCTATTACCCAAGCCTTGACCAAACCAGCCACCTTGGCCGTATGCCATTAGGGATTGTACCAATTGATAACCGGCGCCAAATGGATCTTCCCAAGGGTTTAAAAAGCCCACGACACGCTTCATACGATATGGCTCAATGATGATAAGCAGTACCACCAAAGAGACACCGGTAAGCATTAAGGTAAAAAACTGCCAAAGCCTTGCACCGGCTAAAAACAACAGGCCAACGGTCGTCACAAACATGACTACCACAGTACCTAAATCTGGTTGCATCAAAATTAAGAACGCATACACCGCAAACACAATCATTGGCTTGGCGAAGCCTTTGATGTTTTCTTGTACTTCATCGCGTTTACGTACCAAGTAGCCGGCAATATAGCTGAAGAAAAATAGCTTAGATGCCTCTGCTACTTGCAAACCAAAAGGACCAAGCGGGATCCAGCGTCTTGCACCATTTACTTCGCGACCAATAATGAGTACCGCCACTAACAGTACCAAGCCAAAAAGCAGCAAATATGGATTACTGCGTTTCCACCAAGTCATTGGCACACTTGTCGCGAACCAAAAGAGAATAAACGAGCCCACTAAAAAGATAACGTGGCGAATGGTAAAGTGAAAAGGGTTATCAAATAGTCGCTCGGCAACCGGCATAGAAGCACTTGTCACCATCACAAATCCCACTCCAATAAGCATGAGCATGCAGTACATCAAAGGTACGTCAAATAAGCTCTCGGACTGGCGAGGCGTTAGCGCCTCTTTGATATCAGCGACGTTAATCAAGCATGTTCCCCCACTAAACGGACGAACTCATCCCCACGCGCCATATAGTTTGGATACATGTCTATGCTGGCACAGGCTGGTGCTAATAGCACAATATCACCATTGGTCGCTATCGTTTTTGCCGCCAACACGGCTTCTTCCAAATTGTTGACTTGATGGCTATTGCGCAGCAGTGGCATAAACTGTGCACCGTCTTGCCCGAAACAAAATAGCGCTTTGCAATGCGTAGTGAGTGGCGTCTTGAGCGGTGAAAGATCTGCCCCTTTCGCATCACCACCCACGATCAAAATAATATTTTTGCGACCTGAAGCTAAAGAATCAATAGCGGCGACCGTCGAGCCAACATTCGTTGCTTTCGAATCGTTGAAGTAGCGAACCCCAGCAACATCGGCAACCAACTGACAACGATGAGGTAACCCCGTGAAACTCGCAAACGCGCTGGCAAATGCCTGCATAGGCAATTGCATCGGCGCTAATAATGCTAATACCGCCAAGGCGTTAAATTGATTATGTCGCCCCACCATCGCCAACGTTTTTACCGCTAGCAATGGTGTTTGTTTGTGTGCGAAATACGCCTCACCGTCAAAGGTCATTAAGTGATAATCCCCCTCAGTGAGAGATACACTGCTGCCTTGCCCATGCTGCGCAAAGGTATAATGATCTTCAGCATTAAAGACAATATGTTCAACATGCTGGTAAATACGTTGCTTCGCTTCAATATAAGCTTGAAAATCAGGATAGCGATCCATGTGATCTTCAGTAATATTGAGGATCATTGCCGACAAACAAGCCAAGCTATGAGTAGTTTCAAGCTGAAAACTAGACAGCTCAAGTACATAAACATCATGCGGCTGCTCTAACAACGACAGCACAGACGTGCCAATATTGCCGCCAAGCCCAACTTTTAAGCCTGCGGCTTTCAATACTTCTGTCGCGAGCGTAACAACGGTGGACTTACCGTTCGAGCCCGTAACGGCAATCACCGGACGGGTATTAAGGCGTGCAAATAGCTCAATATCGCCGATGACTTCAACGCCTTCGGCAATGGCAGCGGCAACGCTTTGTTCAAATAACGGGATCCCTGGGCTGATGATAATCAGATCCGTTTGCGCCAAAGCGGCATCAGCAAGATTGCCAAATACCGCTTCACATTCAGGTGCGTTGTGACTTAGCCAGTCCGAGCTCGGAGGCACTGGACGACTATCAACCACTTTTGGATTAATACCGTGCGACAGCAGAAAACGCACAATCCCCTGTCCTGTGACTCCAAGTCCCAGTACTGTGACATGCTTTTTCTGTAATTGCTCAATATACGTCATTATCTAATCTTCAACGTCGCAAGACCGGCCAAAACCAAGATAATCGAGATAATCCAAAAACGGACTATCACGCGCGGCTCAGGCCATCCTTTTAATTCGTAATGATGGTGAATCGGGGCCATCCTAAAGATCCGCTGACCTCTGAGTTTGTAAGACCCTACCTGTAAAATCACGGATAATGCCTCCATCACAAATACACCGCCCATAATGATCAGCACTAACTCTTGGCGTACTAAAATAGCGATGATCCCGAGTGCACCACCCAACGCCAATGAACCCACATCGCCCATAAAAACTTGTGCAGGATAGGTGTTAAACCATAAGAAACCAAGGCCTGCGCCGACAATCGCCGTACATACCACAACCAGTTCACTCGTGAGTGGTAAATGAGGAATATGGAGGTAGCTTGAGAAATTCGCGTTACCAGTAACGTATGCAATAATAGCGAGTGCTGAGGCAACCAAAATGGTCGGAACAATGGCAAGACCATCCAAACCATCAGTCAGGTTAACTGCGTTTGACGTACCCACAATCACAAAGTAACTCATGACCAAATAGAACAAACCAAGTTGTGGTAATACATCTTTCAAAAATGGCACGACTAGCGTGGTTTCCGCAGCGCTGGTAGACGTAAAGTACAAAAATGCCGCCGTAGAGATCGCAATAACCGACTGCCAAAAGTATTTCCAACGTGCAATTAGGCCTTTACTGTCTTTTCTGATCACCTTGCGGTAATCGTCCACAAACCCAACAATACCTAAGCTGCCAATGACAAATAACGTCACCCATACATATTTGTTGCTAAGGTCGCCCCACAGTAGCGTACTGGTAAAGATCGCAGCCAGAATTAACAGTCCACCCATGGTGGGGGTACCCGACTTGGACAAGTGCGATTCAGGGCCATCATCACGTACGGTCTGACCAATCTGCATGCGCTGTAATGCAGCGATGAGTTTAGGGCCAAAATACAACGAAATCATTAAGGCCGTTAAAATGCCTAAAATCGCCCTCAACGTAAGGTAAGAAAATACGTTAAACCCAGAATAATATTGGGTAAGATACTCGGCTAGCCAAACTAACATGATACTTCTCCTGTCTCGCTATCCGACTGGCCAGCGTTTACTAATTCTTCAACGAGCAGTTCCATCCGCGCACTACGTGATCCTTTAACGATAACGGTGCATTGTCCTGATTGCTCGGCCAATACAACCCGTAACGCCTTCATTAAGTTCTCGCGAGTCGAGAAATGACGATTTGGCTTTTCAAATACATTGCTTGCGCTACTACTCAGCACCCCCAATGAAAACAATTCATCAATGCCTTGCTGCTTAGCATACTCGCCGACTTCACGGTGATATTCGCGAGCATCTTCACCCAGTTCTGCCATATCACCCAACGCCAATACTTTATAGCCAGACATAGACGCCAGTAAATCAATCGCCGCGTTGACAGATTTCACGTTTGCATTGTAGGTGTCATCGACGACACGTAACGTTTCCGAGACTTGGATCATGTTGACACGGCCCTTTACTTCAGCCATTTTTCCAAGACCCGTTGCCACCTCACTTAAGCTTGCGCCAAGCTCGGTTGTCAATGCAGCCGCAATCAACGCATTGCCAACGTTGTGCTGGCCACTAAGCGGTAAACTAATGGTGGTACGCTCTTCTCCCAGGCATAGCGTGAAGGTAGGGCGAGCTAGCTCATCCAACTCAATTGCTTCCACCCAAATATCAAGCTGAGCATTTAAGCTATAACGTTTCACTTTAGAAACAGCTAAGCTTTCCTGCCACATCTGAGCATAATCGCTATCCGCATTGATGACTGCGACACCGTCAGCTTTTAGGCCTGAGAAAATCTCACCTTTCGCTTTTCCTACGCCATCAATTGAACCAAACCCTTCGATGTGGGCTGGTGCGACGTTACATACTGTCGCCACGTCTGGACTTACTAATGCAGTGGTATAAGCAATTTCACCCAAGTGGTTAGCGCCGAGTTCTATCACCGCATATTCATCATCTTCACTTAAGCGCAATAGCGTCAACGGTACCCCGATGTCGTTATTAAAATTACCTTTCGTCGCAAGGACTTTGCCTTTTTGCGCCAAAATCGCCGCACACATTTCTTTCACTGTGGTTTTACCGACACTGCCGGTAATTGCAATGGTTTTAGGGGCGACAGTTTCAATCACTGCTCGGCCAATTTGGCCTAAAGCAATGCGCGTATCTGTAACAACAAACTGTGGTAAATCGATATCTTCATCGTGCTCAGAAACAATAGCTGCGATAGCACCATGTGCTTTGGCCACACCCAAGAAACGGTGGCCGTCAAAGTTAGGCCCTTTAAGTGCTAGAAATACCTCTCCAGACTGTATTGTTCTGGTATCAGTATTAATATTGGCGACTGCCAAATTCTCCCCGTCGTAAGGGGTTTTTAAGACTGCTGCAAGCCAAGAAAAATCCATCTTGATCATGCCTTTTCCCCTCGTAAAATCGCTGCAACGCATTGCCTATCACAAAAATCAATGCGCTCAGTACCTATAATTTGATAATCCTCGTGCCCTTTCCCCGCAATCAGCACCACGCTGTTTTCATCAGCTAGGTCTATCGCGTGTTGAATGGCTAGCCCTCTATCTGGCTGGCAGACAGCATACTCAGGGTGGATGAGTCCTGCCTTAACGTCGTCAATGATTAAATTGGGATCTTCGCTTCGTGGATTATCACTGGTGATCACCAGTTTATCTGCATATTTCTCTGCAGCTCGCGCCATTTCAGGACGCTTACCTTTATCTCTATCACCACCGCAACCAAACACACAGATAAGATTGCCCGGAACATGTGCTCGCAAGGCTTGTAGTGCAAGTGCCAAAGCGTCTGGGGTATGGGCATAATCAACAATACACGTAGGCTTTTCAGGGGCACTAAATGGCTGCATGCGGCCTGCAACTGGCGCGAGCTGGCTGCAAGCTTCGCTTAATGCTTCAAGACTTGTGCCTTGCAATAGTAAAGTCGCAATCGCAGCAGCTAAATTATAAAGATTAAACTCACCATACAGTGGCACACTGACTTCACATTCACCCCAGCTGGTTTTTAATGTCGCCGTCAAACCATTTGGGTGTGCCGACACGGCATCAAAGAATACATATTGTTGGTAGCTATTTTTTTCACTCCAGCGACCGTAAACAACCACTGTATCGTCATTAAACTCAGCGGCCCAACTTGCACCCACTTCATCGTCAATATTGATGACTTTGTGATTTGGCGCACAGCGAGTGAATAGCAGTTTCTTAGCTTCTGCATAGCTTTGCATATCACCGTGATAATCTAAGTGATCGCGCGTCAAGTTGGTGAAAACAGCCACATCAAAGTCGCATTCGTCAACTCGACCTTGCACCAAGCCATGGGAAGAGACCTCCATCGCGACTTGATCATATTGTTGCTGTAAAAACGCCAAAATACGTTGTAAATCTACGTTTGACGGCGTGGTGTTTGCCAGCGGAATAAGGCTGTCTGGTTGACCATAACCAAGCGTACCTATCACAGCACCAGCACTACCGGTTAGGCTCGCTAAATTGGCAATCATTGCTGTCGTGGTAGATTTACCGTTGGTGCCAGTAACGCCTGTGAGTTTGAGATTTTTACTCGGGTATGCATAAAACTGCGCTGCAATTGCCGCCAACTTATCGGCAAGATTGTCGATAAAAATCGCTTGCTCTGGTGCAACATTAAGCTCGCTTCCCGTTTCTGCAAGCACACATTTAGCGCCTTGCGCAACGGCACTGGCGGCATATTTAGCACCGTCTTGGGCATGACCTTGCAGTGCAATAAAACAATCATCTGGCTCAATCGCTCGACTGTCTATGCGCAGATTCTCAACCTTAACAGGGGCAATATTGACACCATAATCACTGAGTACCTGAGCCAGATCACGCATCGTTATCTGCTCCAGAAATATAAGCCACGCGCTCTTTATCAGGCGCTACATTTAAAATTCTCAGTGCATTAGACATTATTTCAGCAAAAGCAGGCCCTGCGGTTTGACCGCCATAGTAAACATCTCCCGCCGGTTCATTAACCATCACCACAACCGCAAGCCTTGGGTCACTTACCGGTGCAACGCCCGCAAAATAACCAACGTACTCATCACCATAGCCACCCGCCACGGCTTTTTCTGAAGTACCTGTTTTACCAGCAGCACGGTATCCATCAACCTTTACGTTATGGGCAGTGCCGCCACGTTCAAATACTGACTCCATCATTTCTACCACGGCATGTGTATCTTGCTCGCTAAAAATACGCTTGCCTTCAGGAATTTCATCTTGCTTCACAATAGTGAGTGGTCGCAAGATACCGCCGGCTCCAAACATGGCGTAAAGTCTCGCCATTTGTGCAGTGCTTACAGATACTGCGTAACCATAAGAGAGTGTTGCAATTTCAAAGTTAGACCAACGGCGGTTTGGATAAAATAGACCTGCGCTTTCACCAATCATATTTGAGCCCGTTGGCTCACCAAAACCCACTTGTTGGTATAGATTGATAAAATACTCTTTTGGCAGCATCTGCGAGATCTTCGCAACTCCCATGTTACTGGAGATTTTAAGGATCTCTCTTAAGCTCAGCTCACCATTGTTACGAGTGTCTTTCACTAAGCCACCACTTAAGTTCATCCAGCCCGGATAGGTATCTATCGTGTCTGTTGCCTTAACTGCACCATAATTTAAACCAGCCAATACCGCTAAAGGCTTTAAGGTTGAACCGGGTTCAAATAGGTCAGTCATAGCACGATTGCGACGTTTATAAGGTGCGGCAGTACTTAGATCGTTAGGATTAAAGCTTGGGCTATTCACCAAAGCTAAAATTTCGCCAGTGTGTACATCAACAACTATCGCCGAACCAGAGGTAGCTTTATAGCTCAGTACCGCCGACTTTAACGCGCGGTAGGCAATGGCTTGGATCCGTAAATCAATACTCAGGTAAACATCTTCTGGCTCGACACGCTGTTCTTCTGAAAGTACTTGTACTTCACGACCTTGCGCATCTTTTCGAATGGTGCGTTTACCAGCCGTACCGGTTAATGCAGAGTCGAACATACGCTCGACGCCTTCAATACCTTTGCCATCAATATCGGTTACACCAATCATGTGCGCTGTTACTTCGCCGCTTGGGTAAAAACGTTTGGACTCGTCAAGCAAGTGCACGCCCGGCAGGCGCATTTGACGAATATAGTTGGCAACAACCGCCGTCACTTGACGCTTCAAATAGACAAAACGACGGCTTGGGTCTCCCCTAAGCCGTTCATCGACATTTTCTGGTTTGAGTCTGAGTACATCTGCAAGCTCTTTCCACCTGAGCTCATCATCGTACCAAGCTTGTTTCCGTATTTTCAGCTCAGCATCATTTTGCTCTAACGCTTTATAATCTTCACCTTCTTTACGGGCTTTACGTAACACTTTTTTGGCAAGTGCCTTATCAATGGCAAGGGGATCTGCATAAACGCTCACAACTGGCACGCTCACAGCCAGCTCTTTGCCATTGCGGTCGAAGATCATACCTCGTTGGACATTGAGTTTCTCAACCCGTACGGTGCGCTTATCATTTTCTTCAATTGCCTTATCAGGCTCAATTACTTGCAAAAATGCAGCGCGTGCAACAAGCGTCATAAAAACGGTGAGCATCACGCCGCAAACTAGAGCAAAGCGCCAGGTGATAATAGATTGAGTTTTTTGCTTTTGTTTATTCATGGCAGCACAATCACCTGTTCATCTTTACTGGTTGGGCGTTTCATCTCTAACTGCATCTTGGCTATCTCTTCTATCCTTGCATGCTGAGAGTAAAACTCTTCTTCCACAACGAGGTAACGCCATTGTAGGTCTAACTCATCGCGCTGTTGTAATAGCTCATCCTGCTGTATCAATTGCTGGCGAGTTAAATGGGTAATTTGCACTACCGCGAGTGCAGAAATCAAAATCGTAAGTAGCAAGAATGCCGTCAACTTATTAGCAATGATGTAATAGCCTATTTCTACAAATAGATTTGGTTGACGTTGCTTACTTGCATTCATTAGAGCTTCTCCGCCACTCTTAATACTGAGCTTCGCGAGCGTGGATTTTGTGCAATCTCTGCATCGCTAGGCTTAATGGCTTTACCCACTGCCTTTAAGGTGAGATTTTGTTTAAGTTGTTCATCCGTTAAAGGCAGACCTCTGGGTATCGCCTCTCCCTTACTCTGCTTCTTGATAAACTGCTTTACAATGCGATCTTCTAGAGAATGAAACGAGATCACCACTAACCGACCACCAGGTTTTAACACCTCAAGTGACGCTTGCAATGCAGTCTGAATTTCTTCTAACTCGCTGTTAATATAAATACGAATAGCTTGGAAAGTACGAGTTGCAGGATGCTTATGTTTGTCCTTGACAGGCACAGCTTCATCTATCAGTTGCGCTAATTGCGCCGTCGTTGTAATCGCGGTGTGCTCACGTACTTCAATGACTTTACGAGCAATACGAGTGGCAAACTTTTCTTCGCCATACTTTTTGATCACAAACACCATTTCTTCAAGCTCTGCTTCAGCTAGCCACTGTGCAGCGCTGCGACCTGAATCAGGATCCATACGCATATCCAGTGGCCCATCTTTCATAAAGCTAAAGCCACGGTCTGCATCATCAAGCTGAGGTGAAGACACACCAATGTCCAACAAGATGCCATCAACCTGACCTAAGATACCGGCTTGTTCCGCGACAGATTTAATTTGCGAGAAGCGGCTTCGCGCTATAGAGAAACGTGTATCATCAGCAAACTTTTCAGCCGCTTTAATCGCTTGAGGGTCTTGATCTATGGCTTGTAAACGCCCAGTCGACAACCTTTTGAGGATTTCACCTGAATGCCCACCACGACCAAACGTCCCATCGATATATATACCTTCAGGGTTAATTGCTAGGGCATCTAGGGTTTCGGTCATTAATACCGAAATATGCTTAAACTCTTCGCTCATTAATTTGTTTACCCCTACAAGGAAAAGTTTTCCAGTTCAGGGCTTTCCTCAAAGTTTCCTGAGTGTTCAATTTCGGTATCTGCCTGCATTTGCTGATACCAGCGTTCTTCGTCCCAAATTTCAAATTTATTGAGTAGCCCAACTAGCATAATCTTTTTGCCTAATTGCGCATGGGACCGCAATGAAGGCGCCAGTAAAATCCGGCCATTTTTATCTAGTTGGTATTCTGTAGCATGACCTAGCAACATCCGTTGCCAGCGTCTCACTCTGGGATTGGTGTTAGAGATGCGACTTAGTTTGGTCTCAATTTCTAGCCATTCGGAGAGTGGGTAGAGCCATAAGCACGGTTCGTTGATCGCAATAGTACAAATAACGGTTCCCTGATCTTCAGACAGCAGCGGTTGACGGTACTTAGTCGGCACCGCAAAACGCCCTTTGTCATCCAAAGCTAGCGAACTTGCACCTCGAAACATGCGTGATCCTATTTCTAAGTTAGTTGATCCAGTTTGATCCACTAAAACCCACTTTTTACCACAGAAGAACAGTCTAGGGCTTGACAAGCACTTTTGTCAAGCTCAGTCGGTACCTTTAACACCTTTGAAAGCCAGAAAAATCGCGGGATTTGTGGAAGATCATGAATTTTGTGGAAAAAAGTGGAGAGATGAAAAAATGCCATTTTTTTTGACCGGATAATCACATCATACTTTCAATTTAGAAATTAAAAATTCTATCTGTTAGCCCTTGCTCAGTGATGCTTTTGCAGCTGAATTATTTATGCAAATTTGCTTGGTTGTCCTAACCTGATTCGGTATCATTCGCGCTCTCTGATCAGCTCCATAGGTGGGATTATTCTGAAATCTTCAATACAGTTTCGATTTTATCGCTTACTCGTTCTACTGTGCTTGCCATGTCTGATCATTATTTTATTTCTATTATGTGAGCAACGTCAGCAGGCATTAACACAACAGTCACAACAGGCGCTGCATTACGCCAAACAAGTTGCGGCGATCCAGCAGGTAGAGCTCGCAGATACAGAACAAGTCTTACAGCAACTGTCGACCCGTATCGATCATCTTACCGTAGAGCACGGCAAATGCCCGCCGCTGCTTTATCACGCGATGCTGCTCAGCCCCAACCTAGCTAACCTTGGCATAGTTGACGCACAAGGGAACGTACTTTGTACTACGCATCAAGCAGATCAACGCGAGATCAATATCGCCGATCGTGGTTACTTTAAAACCGCAATGCGCACTGCCCAGTTTAGTATTGGTGAGTATCAAATTGACCGCAGCATGCAGCGTGCAACAGTCAACTTCGCGCTACCAATTTACGATGATCAGCAACAATTTTTATTTATGCTTGTCGCAGTGAAAGGCTTAACGCATTGGAGCCAGACCCTTGCAAAACTGCCTCTTCCTGTTGGTACTCGGGTAATGATTGCCGACGCTAAAGCGCAAATCATTGCGCAATATCCAGCAGCAAATGCAGAACTTGGCCGTGCTGTTAGCAGTTCTTGGCCAAGCAATTTAAGCACACAGGCGACGCTACTAAACACCCCAGAAGGCAATCGCTTGGTGTATGTAAAGCAATCACTCAATAACAGCAACCGAGCGTTACAAATCTACTTTAGTTTCGATTTTGAGTCCCAGTTGAGCAGCATAGATAAGCGTTTTGCACTCTTTCTAGGAATATTTTTGGCGCTTGTGTCTATTTTGTTTTGGCAAACACATTGGCAATTAAAGCAACAACTTTTAAAACCGCTTGGCGCACTCAAGCATGCTATTGCACAACTTGAATCGGGCAAGCAAGATCGCCGTTTTAACGCAACCAAAGTGCCCAGTGAATTTGAGCATATCGCCGAGCGTTTTGCTCATATGGCGCAAACACGCTTAGCCGCTGAAGACAATGCAAATCATAGACTTGCCGTTGTAAAAGCCCTGATTAATGCACTCCCCGATAGCTATGTGCGCTTAGATCAACAGGCTCAGATCTTATCTCGTTATGGCGATTACACAGACAAAGCACAAACGCTTAGGGAATTGCTCCCAGAACATATCTATAAACGGATCCGCGCAGAGCTTGCGCTGTTGAATGACAAAACCTATGTGCAACTAGAGTTTTCACCAACCAGTAATCAAGTGGTTGAATGTCGCCTATGTGCCATTGAGTCACATCCACAGGCGTTGTTGATTTTCCGTGATATTAGCCAACGTAAGCATCAAGAAGAAGCACTAAACCTTGCAGCATTGGTGTACAACAATAGCAGCGAATGTATGATCATCACGGATGCCAATGGCTTTATCTTGGACGTCAACCTTGCCTTTACGCGTGTAACTGGTTACTCACGCTCAGAGGTGCTGGGTAAGTCCACTGCCATGTTAGGATCGGGTCAACATGACCGTAGCTTTTACGAATTGATGTGGCAGCAGCTCAACGAACACGGCCGTTGGCAAGGTGAGATTGTCAACCGTAAGAAAAATGGCGAGCTTTACACCGAATGGCTGACTATTGATAGCGTTTACGATAGCAACCGTGAGATCTACCGCCGCGTCGCGATCTTCACCGATATTACCGAAGTAAAGCGTAAAGATGCGCTGATCTGGAAACAAGCACATTTTGACGAATTAACCGATCTTCATAATCGTGTGGGACTTAAAAAACACTTAAAAAAACAGGTTGCCAGCGGACAACAACAAACCGCCGTGTTATTACTCGATCTCGACAATTTTAAAGATATTAACGACACATTAGGCCATTATTACGGCGACTTACTCTTGAAGTTAGTCGCACAACGTTTAAAGAGTATGGCTCCGCATGCGTTTTTATCCCGCATTGGAGGTGATGAGTTTGTCTTTGTGTTGGAGGATGACGAACATAAAGCAAAGTGCAAAGCACTAGCAGCTCAGATCCAGTCCGCATTCAAACAGCCTTTTGAGATCCAAGATGAGCAATGCCATATCACTGCAAGTATGGGGATTGCCACCGCACCAACAGATGGTAATGGTGCAGAAGCCCTATTAAAGGCTGCCGATCAAGCAATGTATCGAGCAAAGCAGCAAGGTCGTAACGGCTATGTGATTTTTGATGACGCTTTACGCAAAGTCGCAGAATCTAGAATGCACATGCTCAAAGGTATTCGTACTGCACTGCATAACAATCAATTTGAAATGCACTACCAGCCTATCGTATCACTTGACGATAATCGCGTCGCCAAAGCCGAGGCCTTGATCCGCTGGCGACACCCAGAGCAAGGTATGGTGAGTCCCGCTGAGTTTATTCCGTTAGCCGAAGAAACCCAGCTCATTCATCATATTGGCGATTTAGCATTTTCGCAGTCTGTTGATACATTGACACAACTACAGCACTTAGGCCATACAACACAAATTAGCATCAATGTGTCACCGGTCCAATTTGCCGCTAAAAATTGCACCTTAGCAAGCTGGAGTGACAAACTCACAACGCTTGCGATCCCCCCAGAGCACGTGGTTCTAGAAGTTACGGAGGGAATGATGATGCACAATGATAGCCGCACTAAACAACGAGTTGAACGCTTAAAGCAGCAAGGTTTTCAATTTGCGTTAGATGACTTTGGCACGGGTTACTCATCACTCGCGTATCTAAAACAATTAGATTGTCACTTTGTGAAAATTGATAAACGCTTCGTCGATGGCATTGCAACCAATGCAGACGATTTAACCCTATGTGAAACCATTATTTTGATGGCTCACCGCCTAGGCTTAAAAGTCATCGCTGAAGGCGTTGAGACCGCGACTCAGCATCAGCTATTAAAACAGGCTGGATGTGATTTTGGTCAGGGTTATTACTATTCAAAGCCGCTACCACAACGCGAGTTTCTGACCTTAATGACAGAAAAAAGCCACATTGCTGTGGCTTAACTGAAGTTACTTAAAATCTAGGTGCTTGGCTTATTCAGTTAAACCAAGCGCAGTCATCATTTTGTTTGCAACGTCCACATGGTGCTGCATGGTTGAGAATTGCTTAGTTACGCCCGCAGGACCAAAAGTATAAACCGGTACTGGCGCAGCCGTATGTGTACCAGTACCCCACACTACACTTTGCTCTGAGGCAATCGCGCGAGCAATTTTTCCGGTGTAATCCTCTTTGGCGTATACATAGAAGTCACTAAAGTCTTCAAACGCTGGGATCATATCTGCGCTATTTTCATCGTATACACTCTGACCGACTTTTGCGGCATTATCTAGCGTCACCGTGTAAGCCGTCATATCTTCAATGGTCGCTTTCCAAGTTGGACCCGATACATTTTCATAGGCTTCATCGGGCGCAGCTTCTGCAAGGATATCGAAGAAAGTGCCTGTTTGCGCGTAAAGCTTGTCTAGTTGCGCAAGTGGACCAAAGTTAAATTTAGGATGATATTCTTTAGCAACACCATTTACATACATACCATCGCCAGACAGCGTTTGTGCTTCAGGACGCTCATGCTTTGAATAACTAAAGCCAAAACTACCCGTTTCATGGTCTGCAGTCACAACGACTAGCGTATCATTACGGTCTTTTACCCATTCATGCACAGCTTCAACGGCTTCATCAAATTTAAGCAGCTCATTTAGCATCCAACCTGCATCGTTTGCATGACCCGCCCAGTCAATTTGACCACCCTCAATCATCAAGAAAAAGCCATCTTCATCTTTAGACAAGATATCAAGCGCTTTCACCGTCATTTCTTTTAATGAAGGCTGAGTACAGCTGTTGCTTTGTTGACAAGCTTTGTAAGCAATTGCGTCACTCATACCAGAGTTTGCGAATAGACCTAGTACTTTTTCGCCTTCAAAACTGCTTAATTGTGCTTTATCAAAAGCAAGGCCATAACCATGTTGCTCTTTTGCTTCAACAACTAGGTTAGTTTCATCTCCACGCTTTGAGCTTTTATATACGCTACTAGGCATGCCAAGCGCGTCGAGTTGTGCTTTTACTTCAGCGTTATCAGGCGTGCTCTTTGGTACAAATACGCGAGCACCACCTGATAACATCACATCAACGCTGCCAGAGCGAACTAATTGCTCAGCGATTTCAGCTTCGTATGAACGATGCGGCATATGGGCAGCAAATGCCGCTGGCGTCGCGTGCGTAATACGCGTATCTGAAACAAGGCCCGTCGCTTTACCCGCGGCTTTGGCTTTTTCTAAGATAGTCGCTACTTTATTGCCATCGGCATCAAGGCCTATCATTTCTGAGCCTGCTGCAAGGCCGGTTGCTAATTGAGTTGCCGAACAAGCAGAGTCAGTTACTAGACTGCCAGTCGCGCCATGTGGTGCGTTCATGGAAAGGCCTAAATGACCACCCGCAGCAAGTTTAGACAGCGCTGTTTGATTGCCTTTGTTTTTATAAGTTGAGTTTGGCGCGCGCTGAGCATACTCTTCAAGTAAGCCAACTTGCTGTGGTCCCATACCGTCACCGATCATAAGGATCACATTTTTTACTTGTGTCACTTCTTGCACTGGTACTTCTTTGATGACTTCAACTTCTTTGATCACCTCAACGGTTTTTGTATCGTCATCACACGCGGTAAGTAGAATTGCAGAGATAGCAACTGTAAGTAACTTTTTATTCATTGTACTGTTCCTGAAACGTAATATTTGTCTGTAAGGCGGGCACAGTCTAGGCGCGTTACATGACTTTTTTATTTCAGCAAAGTGACAAAAAATATTTTATTTCACAATAAGTTACAATATAACAGTACAATTCAGATACGAAATCATACGCTATACCAATTGTTATTTAGAGTAATCACTCTCGACCAGAAGCACTGGTAAATAATTTAGAAATGGGTCGACTAGATAATCCAAACACAAAAATGCTCAACAGCACCGTTGCCATTGCCACTTGAGTAATTTGCAAACCATTTGGCAACTCTTCGCTGAGTAGCATTAAGGTTAGCACCACCGAAGCCAATCCCTTGGGGCCAAACCAAGCTAACGTAAAGCGCTCTTTGGTTGTCAGTGCACCACCTAACAAACAGAGGAATACCGGGATCAATCTAAACATGGCGGTTGCTAACACTGCATACACCCAAACCTGCCATTGGGTAACATTTAGCAGCACTACACTGGCCGACAAACCAAACACAATCCAGATCATAAAAGCCGCAAATTCGGCGAGGTGCTCACCTTCTTCGATAAGCTGATCTTTAAACTCATCACGATAATACTTATCAAACAGCAAACCGCTGACAAATGCAGCAATAAAACCGCTGCCATGCAAAGCTTGGGTTACCGAAAAAACTAAAAAAGCGATGCCAACAAAGAGAAAAGGGCTGGTTTTAGACGCAAAGTAATGATGTTGATAGGCGCGTTTAAGTAACCAAATGATCACCCCAGTCAGTAACCCCGCGACAACGAGTGCAATCCCCACTTCACGTATAAAAATCCAAGCAAATGATTCAGTCGTCGCTTGCATTCGCTCAGCTAATACGCCCAGTAAAAACAGAAATACCGGAATACACAGGCCATCATTCAAACCACTTTCCACATTAATTGCCTCACGTAATCTGGTGGGCACAGACTTATCCTGAATGAAGGTTTTGCATAAAGTGGCATCGGTTGGGGTGATGATCACCGCAATTAAAAAGCAAGCCAACCAAGATAACTGGAACAGCTCATGGGCCACCCACGCGCCAAATACCATGGTTAATGGCAGCCCGAGTAATAATTTAACCGGTAACTGGAAGCTGTGAGATAACACCCGTAATCGCGTTTTTGCAGCATCGGAAAATAAATAAATCGCAAGCGTCAACTCAATAATCGGCAACCAAGTTTGTAGGCCATTAATATCTACCGCTAAAGCTTGTTGCCCTCCTTCAATATTACCAAGCACAAAGCCTATCGCCCCGCCCGTTAGCACAAACCACATAGGTGCGGTGAGCTCCGCCCTATCTAGTTGTCGAGCTGTAATGCTATAAATAAAAAGAGAAAGTCCAATCGCCGCAATCAAAGCATAAATCACGTTGCCATTCCTTTACTGAAAACCTGTCGCTGATAACGCGAGTATGACAAATCTTATTCAGTTAAGCCAAACATCTAACAACATCCTCCTACCTCCTTAAAGCGAATCAAACAACAAAGAGCAGTAGGCGCTAGTTAATTTTTCACCTTTGTGTCATCGGAATGTAAAAAACCGTCATTACTCTATCTGCAACAAACTGGACTAGACCAGAAAACTTAACCCAAACTTTTGAGAAAAGAGCAATGAAAAAACTAACCCAAATCGCTGCTGCCGTGTTACTCGCCACCAGTCCCAGCTTATATGCTGCGACAGGTAAACTTGTTGGTGTTGTAAAAGACCCACAAAGTAATCTGTCTGGCGCCGTTATCTCGGTAAAAGGCCAAGATGTATCCACTGTGTCTGATTATCGTGGTCGCTTTGAACTGCCAAAACTAGATGCCGGTCGCTACACCTTAGTCGTGAAATATATGGGTTATCAGGAAACTGAATTTCAGGTTGAAGTAACTGATGGCAAAGTCACTACGTTGTCTCCAATCTTATTAAACCATCAACAAGCGATGGAAGAAGTGGTCACGGTTGGGCAAATCTTCCGTGGCGCAATGGCCGCTGCAAATAACCAAAAAAATGCCAGTAATATCAAAAGTATCATTTCTGCCGATGGGATTGGTAAGTTACCAGATAGAAATGCCGCTGAAGCCGTACAACGTATTCCAGGTGTGTCGATAGAGCGTGACCAAGGTGAAGGCCGCTTTGTTGCAGTGCGTGGTTTACCGTCACAATGGAGTTCGGCCAGTATCAACGGTAACCGCCTTCCAACCGCAGAAGAGGAAACCACCAGCCGCGCCACTGCGTTCGACTTTTTTCCAAGCGAATTGATTGAGTTTGTGGAAGTGTCTAAAGCTATCACTCCCGACATGGAAGGCGATGCGATTGGCGGTAATGTTAATTTCGTGACCAAAAAAGGCGCTGATGATTTTATCCTCAAAACCAACTTTGCTGTGGGCCAAAACGAACTCGCCGATGGTACAAATTATTCTGCCAATGTGGTGTACGGCGACCGTCTACTCGACGACAAGCTAGGTTTTATCATTAACGCCACAGCGTGGCAGCGTGATTGGGCAACCGATAATTATGAGCCGCGCCGGGGTAACGATGGCTTAGGCATTTACCGTTTAGAGCTGCGTGATTATACCGGAACCCGTGAAACTTATGGCTTAAATGGCTCGCTGGAATATCAACTTGAAAGCGGCACGCTCAGCGCCAGCGCGCTATATGGCACATTGATTGATGATGAAACCCACTATAAGCACAGGCTGCGTTTTGATAAAGACCGTGCTGAGCTGCAGCATATTCGCAACGAACTCATCACCGAAATGCAAGGCTTTGAAATTGCAGGTGAACATGACTTTGGCTTTGATAAAACGCTCTCTTGGCAACTAGCCACGTACGAAAATGAGTTTCGTTATGGCGACAAACCCAACAGTGAAGACAATAGCTATTTTGTCGCCCGTTTTGATCAAAAAGAGGTTGGATATGTTGGACTTGAAGACCGCGATACCGGTAAAAATTATGCCTACAACCAAGTAGACGGCGGCAGTGACCCTTGGAACGCCATTAGCAATCACTTCCCCTCGGGCTTTACACTCGATCCAAGCAAAATGGGTTTGTCTTGGGTTGAGCTATACAAAGTCTACGTCAACGAAAAAGACAGACTGGTAGCCAATGCCGACTTTGACTGGCAATACAATAACCAGCTAGCCGTTAAGTTTGGGGCAAAATACCGTGACAAAGTCCGTAAAGCTGACTTTGCCGATGAGTTTTACGCGTGGGACAGCGAACAATATGGCGCAGCGCCAACGCTTGCAGACTTTGCCTTAAGCGATCAACCCGGTCGCAGCGATTACTTAAGCGAAGCCAAGTTTGATTATCGCACGCAGTTGTCGCAGGTGGCTTCCACCGATGCTCTTGCCCAGTTTTGGACGCAAAATCGCAATAAGTTCAAGCTAGATACGGGTGAATCAGCACTCATCAGCAACGGTGGAGCGCTGGGCAGAAACTTCGATGTTGAAGAAACCCACACCTCGCTCTACGGTATGGCAACTTACCAAGCTAACGACAACTGGGAAGTATTAGGCGGCTTACGCGTTACCCGCACCGATACCGAAGTGTCTGGTTACACTTATTTAGCCGACGAAGACAAAGTTGTTGATACCACCAACAGCAATGATTATTGGTCCATTTTACCCGCACTACATGTTACTTATCGTGCCAATGACGATACCAATTATCGCCTCGCACTAACTCGCACCTTTGCCCGTCCTGACTTTGGCTCATTAACACCAGGGGCAACTTACCTTGAGCAAGACAATCAGCTTAACTCAGGAAATCCAGCGCTCGACCCTACGTACTCAAATAACCTCGACTTGATGGTGGAACATTATTTTGACCGCGTTGGCTTGGTCTCTGCGGGGGTATTCTACAAAGATATCCAAGACCCTATCTTCCAAGCCACCAGCGTTGGCAATTACAACAACAAGCAAGGCGTGACCATCATCCGTCCTGAAAACGGCGATAGCGCTTGGCTTGCGGGCATTGAACTGGCATTTAACCGCGACCTTGGTTTTATTTCTGACAGTTTGAGCAACTTTGGGGTAATGACCAATGCGACCTTTATGGATTCTGAAATGCAGATCCCAGAGCGCACAGAAAAAGTGGCCATTCCACGTCAGGCCAATGAACTTTACAACTTTACGCTGTATTACGACGACACCCGTTTTGCAGCTCGAATAGCGCTTAATCATAAAGGTGCCTATATCGAAGAGCACGGCGGCGATAGCCAATCGGATAGCTACTATGGCGCCAATACCAGCGTAGACTTTACAACGTCATATCAACTTAACGAACAAACGTTAGTTTACCTAGAGCTAAGTAACCTCACCAATGAAGCATTGCAGTACTACCAAGGTGAGCAGGGCCGTCCATTACAGGTGGAATACTATGGTATCCGCGGCATGGTCGGCATTAACTACCAATTTTAATACCAATTCACTTGATTAAGCCGATTGGTATACACCGGTTGACGGGCAATCCACAAAGGATTGCCCTCGAATTACCGAGGATCCTATGATGTTGCAGATCACCCTATTTAACGCCCGCCCGCACTGGCTAAAAGACGCCCAAGGTATCGGCTTTGTGCTATTTGCCGCGACCAGTGCGTTTATGACTTACTTTTGTATGTACGCCTTTCGTAAGCCATTTTCGGTCAATACCTATGAAGCCTTTGATGACCCGAGCTGGGTTGTTAGCTTTAAAATTGCCCTGATCCTTTCGCAAGTGTTTGGCTACCTATGCGCGAAATTTATCGGCGTTAAAGTGATTGCTGAAATGCAGCATCATTATCGCGGTCGTGCGATTTTGGCCATGATTTTAGCCGCCGAGCTCGCGCTGGTGCTATTTGCCATCACTCCTACGGGCTGGAATCTGGTTTGGCTGTTTGCCAATGGCCTCTCCCTTGGCATGATCTGGGGTTTGGTTTTTAGCTTTTTAGAAGGTCGTAAAACCACCGAAATCTTAGGTGCGGTACTCAGCGTTACTTTTATTCTTGCCTCTGGATTGGTCAGAACTGTGGGCAAATGGCTGGTGAGCGAACTCAATGTGCCTGAACTGTGGATGCCAGCGGCAACCGGAGCGATTTTTCTACCACTGCTTGTACTCAGCGTTGCTTGTCTAAATAGTATTCCTGAGCCTACACAAGAAGATGAACAATTACGACAAAAGCGCGCGCCAATGGATGGCAAAGCACGGCTAGCGTTTTTTAAACAGTATTGGTTTGGAATAACCGTACTGGTGCTTAGCTTTTTACTCTTTACCGGCTTTCGTGACTTTAGAGATAACTTCTCAGCCGAGATCTGGCAGGCCTTAGGGTATGGGCAAGAACCCGCGATTTTTGCTTATGCCGGGATCCGCATCGCCTTTATCGTACTCATTGCGCTTGCCGCATTGGTGTTAATTAAAAATAACCGCATCGCATTTTTTGCCAATCATGGCTTTGTCTTACTCGGGGCTTTACTACTGGCTGGCAGTACGTATTTATACCAAACCCAAAGTCTCGATCCTAAAACTTGGATGGTACTGCTGGGGGCTGGTCTTTATATCAGTTATATCCCCTATAACTGCTTTTTGTTTGACCGCATGATCTCAGCAGTTGGCTCGACTGCGAACGCCGGGTTTTTAATTTATCTGGCGGATTCGGCGGGCTACATAGGCTCAGTGGGCATCTTGCTCTATAAAACCTTTGCCACACCTGAGCTCAGCTGGCTGCACTTTTTTACCATGGCCTGCTACTGGGTAGCGTTTATCGCAAGCGCCCTCGTAGTGAGCTCAATTATTTATTTTGCCGTGAAATTAAAGCGACCACGTAAGGCGTCAACGCAACTACGCGCCACGGCACTTTCATCACATATTTCCTAGCTAGGAGTCTTAGCAACATGAAACACATTGAAGCATTAATTTTGGATTGGGCTGGTACTGTGGTCGACTATGGTTCGATTGCCCCTACCAGTATTTTTGTTGAAGCATTTAAGCAAGCATATCAATTTGATATTTCCTTGGCTGAAGCGCGCGGCCCGATGGGAATGGGCAAATGGGATCACATTAATACCTTGCTACAAATGGACAGCGTCCGCACCCGCTGGATAACCCAATTTGGTCAGGCACCGAGTATGTCAGATGTTGACCATATTTATAAAACCTTTATGCCGCTCCAACAAGCAAAAGTCGCCGACCGAGCAACCCCCATTCCGGGCGTGCTTGCGGTGATCAAACGATTACAACAACAAGGCGTTAAGATTGGCAGTTGTTCTGGGTATCCCAAGCCTGTGATGGACGTACTAGTGCCTGCCGCTGCCGACTATGGTTATCAGCCAGATTGTGTGGTTGCCAGTGATGAATGTGCAGCTGGCTCTCGCCCAGGCCCTTGGATGGCGTTAGAAAACGTGCAAAGACTTGGGATTAATCGTGTATCAGGATGCGTAAAAGTCGATGATTCCGCGCCGGGAATTAGCGAGGGATTAAATGCCGGCATGTGGACCGTAGGACTTGCGTTAACGGGTAATGCCGTGGGGCTTAGCGAAGAAGAATGGACTGCGCTCGGTCACGAAGAGCAAAGTGCACATTCCCTTAATGCTTATCAGCAGCTTGGCGAGGCCGGTGCGCACTATGTGATTGATTCACTAGCCGACATCGAAATGGTCTTGGTGGATATTTCTGCTCGTATCGCCCGTGGAGAGCGCCCGTAATGCGTTTTCAGCCTTTTTGGTTTGATGAAGCAATCACTCAAGCCGATATTAAAGCCGCAGCCAGCGCGCCGCCTCATGGCGCGTTGGATACCCAAGTTTGTATCATAGGTGGCGGCTTTACTGGCCTTTGGACAGCCATAACGCTGAAAAAGCAAAAACCTGAGCTGAATATCGCCATTATTGAAAAAGACCTCTGTGGACAAGGTGCTTCGGGTCGTAATGGTGGAGCTATGCTGACATGGTCGACTAAGTTTGCCAGCTTAATTAAAGAGTTTGGCTTAGAACAAGCCTGCTTTTTAGTGCGCCAGTCGGAGCAGGCCGTTCATGATATTAAAGCCTTTACCAGTAAACACGGGATTGAATGTGATTGCCGCATTGATGGTACTTACTATACGGCTTCAAATCACAGCCAGCGCAATGCCTTTGGCCACATTACCACCCTACTTGAGCAACACCAACTTAATGCGTGGCAAACACTGGATAAATCGCAGTTGCAAGCTACCGGCTCTAATGCCAACCTTGCTGGAATTTACTCTCCCCATGCCGGTAGCGTTCAACCCGCCAAGCTTGTACGTGGACTGATGAAGGTGGCAAAAGCCCTTGGGGTCAAGGTATTTGAACACACCCGCTACCTAAAGCACCAAGGCCAAGACACGCTAACCATTACCACAGACAAAGGCGAGATCAGAGCCAATCAGCTGGTGTTTGCCGTTAACGCTTGGCTGCCAAGCTTATTGCCGCAATTTTCTCGCAGCGTAGTGTTGGTTTCGAGCGATATGGCTATCACCACATCAGCACCTGAAAAGCTTGCGGCAATGGGGTTGAACCACGGCGCTCCGGTGATTGATGCACGCATTTTTGTGAATTACTACCGCACCACCTCAAGCGGTCGATTAATGCTTGGCAAAGGCGGGAATTATTTTAGTTTCAATAACAAAGTGAGAGACTCCTTTCACCGCGCCAGCCGTTATCAAGCCATTCTTGAACGCTCATTTAGCCATTTCTTTGAACATCACCAGCTCGAGATAGACAGAACTTGGACCGGCCCCTCAGACCGAAGTGTATCTGGCATGCCTTTCTTTGGTCACTTAAATGGTCAAGCTAATGTGTTTTATGGCAGTGGTTACTCAGGCAACGGCGTGGTGCAATCCTATTTAGGTGGGCAAATCTTAGCGAGTCTACTGCTTAATCAACATAACGACTGGCGTCACTGCGCCTTGGTCAACCAAACGCTTAAACAGTTTCCCGTCGAGCCATTTCGCACCGCGGGGGCCTTAATGGTGAGAAATGCCATTCGCCGTAAAGAAAGCGCTGAGGATAACAACACGCCACCGCATAAACTCGATGTTTGGCTAAGCAAGCTAAGTGGCAGCGCAGCAAAATTAGATCCGAACGTGAAGCAGGAGTATATAAAGTGAATGCCGTTGCACAAATAAAACAGCTATTCGAGCAATATGGTCACGCCACCTATGACGAGGCATGCAGCCAAATTTACCATGCCGAGCAATGCGCTACCCTCGCGAAAGAAAATGGTTATGATCAAGCGACCCAAATCGCTGCATTTTTACATGATATTGGCCATTTTGTTGCTCAGTCTCAGAATAACCCCGACTTTACCCCACAAGGGTATAGCAATCATGGCGATTTAGGGGCGGATCACTTAACTCAACTTGGCTTTGATCACGCGGTGACAATGCTAGTGCGCAAACACGTAGATGCGAAACGCTATCTGGTCAGTATTGATGAGGAGTATTACCAAACGCTCTCTCCTGCCAGCCAATTAACGCTAACAAGACAAGGCGGAAAGATGAGCAGCGAAGAACTTGCGGCATTCTCCAAGCTCCCTGAATTGGACGCTATTATCGCGCTGCGTCGTTTTGATGATTTAGGGAAAGATCCGAGTTTAGCCGTTTTGCCGAGTAGCTATTGGTTTAGCCAGATAGAAGCCTATTTGGCGAGTTAGGCTAATCTGAGTTTACAAGTCTCAAATTATAAATATTTATCCTGTCATAAAACGATAGTAAGCTTGTCACAAAAGGTTTTATCGACTCAATTATGCTGCTTTATCAACGTATTCGAAACCATATCCAAGCGCTGCTCGCCGCTGGCAGCATGACGCCCGGTGCCAAGTTGCCTTCAGAGCGCGCGCTGCAAGAAACATTTAGCTCAACACGGATCACCGTCCGTGAAGCCCTAGCAAGACTAGAAGCCGAAGGACTTATCTTTAGCCAAAAGCGTCGCGGCTGGTTTGTCACCCCCGAAAAACTCAAATGGCATCCAGCTAAAAAAGTGAACTTTAACCACCTTGCCATTGAACAAGGCTTTACACCAACAACTCAAGTAGTGGCAATTAATGCCCCTTCCACAGAGCCTGAGTTTAGCCACTCTCATTTTAACGGCCAGCCAGTGTATGAACTAACTCGAGTACGTGCGTTAGATGGTCGCGCAATAATGATGGAACAGATCTATTGTGCAGCCGAACGTTTTGCCGACTTACACAGCCAACCGCTGGATGGTTCAATCACACAAGTGATGTCGACCCATTACCAAGTTGACGTCAGCTTTGAACAGTGTGTAATAAGCGTCACCGTACTACCCGATGATATTGCCGACAAACTAGAAAAGAATAGTGGCGCGCCTTGTTTAAAGGTACTGCGCGCCCGCTATGACGCCGAGCAAGCACTAGTGGATTACAATATTGAATATTGGCTCCATGACGCCATAGAAATGATTGTTGAAGGCGTGTAACCCCCGTACCCGTAGGTCGTGCTTTAGCACGACAACCTTTCCAGAGCTACTGCCGCGTCAAAAACATCTTCATTAATTCTATATTCTACGTCTAAATGCGAGTTAGTGGTGGAACACTCTTGTATGCAAGAAATTAAGCATTATTGCAAATGATTCTCATTATGTTATAATGAAATTATGAATCGACAAAAACTAAAACAAATAAGTCGTTTCATTCACTCCTAGAAAAACCAATCTCATGCTTATATTTTGACTGCTGTCTTACTAAAGAACTGCGGTTCTTTGCTGCGTGAAATTCCACATTCATTCTAATTCAACATTATGTCCAACATGGGTTTTATTCGTATTAGTACACAGCTTAAGTATTGAAGTAGATGGTGACGCTAGGATCATATAAAAATAAATACAGGAGTCTTAATATGACCCAAAATAACAAACAAAAACCTAGTGACGACAAAACAACGAAAAATGACTTTCTAAAAGGCATCAAGCAAGGATTTGCTTTTTGGTTGATTCGAGAGCTGCTAGAAGCATTCTTCAGTTAAATTTAGTCTATCAGAGTGCAAAGACTAGTGAAGCCTTTGCACTCCAAATGACATTTCCAATACAATCAAATCAATGACACCCATTACTGTTTACATCAGTGCTGAGGAAGCAATCAAATCAATGACACCCATTACTGTTTACATCAGTGCTGAGGAAGTGAAGTAAAAAAGTATAAAAATACTTCAACCACTTTGGTCAAAAACGTTTATAGATAGGCTAATTTTTAGCGCTCAGGCGTATCTATTCAACAAAACAGGTTTATCGCGCACGACAAGGCGCTGTAAATACAACAGTAAGAAATTCTAGAGTTGAAAAGCTTGCTCTGCTAAGCCAACAAGCGCTCACAGTTTGTTAGGTTTGTCCGTCGTCGTTTTTGCAGTGTTTCACAGTAAGCGGTTATTGTTCGCTCTCGACCAACAGCACCGTGGAATACCCGAGAAAACTGCGTAGTGAGTTTTATCCAGTTTTCAGGTTCTATATTTAATCGAGTAAGAATAGGTTGCGCTTCGTTGATATAACCACGTTTATCGGCGCGAATACATTTGCCCGTGAGCTCAACTAATTCAATATAGGACTTGAATTCAAAGGGCAGGCCTTTAGGCATATGTTTTCGTGGGCTACCAGCAAAGCGTAGTAGGCTTTTTGGTTGTTTGCCCAGCTTAGCGTGGTCGATGCGTTTTTTGATGCTGGTGTAGTCTGAGGTCTCAGGCGTTGCTGCGATTTTGGCTCTAATGGGGTTTAAGTCTACGTAAGCGAGACAAGCTGCCAATGCGGCCTCATCCAGTAATGCTTGGAATTTAAACCGTCCTTCCCAAAAACGGCCTGTACAATTATCTTCTTTATTTGCTCGGCGGGCGATGTCTTCGTTAAGCACTCGCATAAACCAGCTAATATCTGCGAGCCTTTCCCTGTACTTGGCGACATGCTCATCGAATATCAATTGTTCCGATTCATTGAGTGGTTCTCCCTCAACGAGCTTATGGGTTATCCAATTGCCTTTAAACAGCTTGTGCCACCGTATCACAATCGCTTTATCCGACAGACACTTAGCCTTTCTCCCTCAACGAGCTTATGGGTTATCCAATTGCCTTTAAACAGCTTGTGCCACCGTATCACAATCGCTTTATCCGACAGACACTTAGCCTTTTTATCATCAACATATAAAACAATGTGGGTGTGATTACTCATCACGGCATAAGCACAGATATCAATACAAAACACGGAGCCCAGCATCAGGAGCTTTTCTTCAACCCAATCCCGGCGGTGTTCATATGATTTTCCAGTAAATTTATCTTCACCGCACAGAAAGGCGCGCCTCACGCAACGGGAGATACAGTGATAATATTTGGTGTCGGTTAAACTGATTTGTTTTTTACGGGCAGTAGCCATAGTTTGGTTTCCTCAATCCTTTGAGTGCAAAATTAAAGCGTAGGCGGTATCTTAGGAAGGTGCAAATTAAGTAGTGGGTGTCAGCGATTTATCTCAGCGATTTAATTTCGTGGGTGTCAGCGATTTAAGCGAGCGATTTAAGCGATTTAAGATTTGCTACTCATTTATTTAGTTAAAGGAGTGTAACCCCCTTAACCCATCGCCGCGTAAAGCGTCTCCTACCCTAACAGCTTACCAGTATTTTGCTTCAGTAATAGCAATCGCCGCGTAAAGCGGCTCCTACCCTAACGGTTTACCAGTATTTTGCTTCAGAGATAGCTTCAAGTAGTCCGCTAATATCTGCGGCATACACTTCGCCAATATTACCAATTCGAAAGCAATCTGCGTTTGATACTTTACCGGGGTAAATTACATATCCTTTTTGCTTCAATGCTTCATAAAAGCGCTTAAATTCATAGCTTTCGTCACTTGGTGAATAAAAAGAAGTGATAATAGGTGAATGCATGACTTCTGGTAACAAGGCTTCAAAACCAAGGGCTTTCATGCCGCTAACGAGTTGTTTTTGATTTTCGCTGTAACGCTTAAATCGCGCAGAAACGCCTCCCTCTTGCGCCAATTCTTCCAGTGCTTTGGCAAAAGCCCTGACAACATGCGTTGGCGAGGTAAAACGCCATTTACCATGATGATTTTCCATGGTTTTCCACTGAGCGTGTAGATCCAAAGAAAGTGAACGTGCTTGTCCTTCAGAGGCAACCAAGAGCGCTGTTTTTGTAATCACAAAGCCAAAACCTGGAACACCTTGAATACACTTATTTGCTGAGCTAATGAGGATATCAATTTGCCACTCGTGCATATCCATCTCAATGCCGCCAAAACTGCTCATGGCATCAAGGATCATTACTTTGTTGTGATGTTTCGCAAGCTCCGCTACGCGTTTTGCCGGATTCAGCATCCCCGTTGTGGTTTCGCAGTGTACCATTGCTACGTGGGTGATCTCAGGGTGTTGCTCAAGCGTTTGTGAGATCTGCTCAAGTTGCGGCAATTCGGTTTCAACAAAGTTGAGCGCTATCACATTAATATTTAGATAATTGGCTATCTCAATAATACGCGCACCATAGGCACCATTATTGATAACCAGTAAAGTGCCAGACTTAGGAATAAAAGTCCCAATAGCCGCCTCTACACTTGCTGTACCACTGCCCTGCATTAAGGTTGCACTGTAGTCACTGCGATACTGCGGATCTGCAACCGCAATTTCACAAAGCTGATTGCGAATAACTTGCACCACACCTTGGTTATATTCATCATCCCAGGTGCACCAGTCTTTCAACATGGCTTCTTTCACGGTGTGAGATGTACTGAGCGGGCCTGGCGTCAGGAGTAAATAATCGTTGTTCATAACTGCCTCTAAACTGGTCTATACCAGAATATTTAACCGAGTTTAGATGACGACAACGTGACAGATTTATGAAAATAATAATTATAACAACATAGTTAACCTGAGCTTCGGATAATTAATGCTTTTCTAGCAGCCAGTTTTAGCGCTAGCTGCGTTAACTTGAGTTTAATAGCCGTCGATAGAGTCGATGTAACCCTAGGAAGTCACGCCTAATAACGAGTACTGAAACCATGACTAAGTCATTTGCATTGGAGCCAAGAGGGTAAAAAATTAAAAAAAACTGCCGAAGCCAAGAAGGAAGGTATTGATAATAGACTCCAAAACAGGCTGCTGCGAGAAATATCACGATTGAAAAAGACATGCATAGTTGTAAGTAGCTATAACAAACATTACCTACCCTAGCACTCCCTCTTGGAATGAGTGTCAGCGTGAACATAGTCAATAAGTCCATCACGATTAAAGCGCCGTTATACCTAAGAATTTCCCAAGTATTAACTGCACTGTCAGAGGGAAGCAAAAAAAGGGCTACAATGGGAATAGTAATCAGAAACGAAATAAACATAACTGCACTATAAAATATAGGCTGTTGTTCAAGACGCTCTTGCCTATTCCCAGAATAAATGGCTAGGTTGTAAAGCAAAGCAAAAAGAAAGCCCCATGCACTAAATGTAGACAGAAATAAGGCTGTTATCTTTTCGATATACATCAATAACTAACTTAGTAGTTAACGATACCCGTTTGGATTATTGCTTTGCCAGCGCCATGTATCTTGCATCATGGCATCCAATCCACGCTCTGCATGCCAGCCTAATTCAGATTTGGCTTTTTCAGGCGCTGCGTAACAGGCGGCAATGTCGCCATCGCGACGCGGTTTAATGTCATAGGGTATGGCTTTGCCCGCTGCCTTTTCAAACGCAGTAACCATCTCAAGTACTGAGTAGCCATTGCCGGTACCTAAGTTATAGATATGTGTGCCTGCCGCTACTGCGATTTTCTCAAGTGCTTTTAAATGGCCAATAGCGAGGTCAACCACGTGAATGTAATCTCTCACGCCCGTGCCGTCTTTGGTGTCATAGTCGTCGCCAAAGACGCCTAAACTCGCCAGTTTACCAACAGCAACCTGTGAGATGTAGGGCAGTAAGTTGTTGGGAATACCATTTGGGTCTTCACCAATTAACCCCGACTCGTGTGCGCCAACCGGGTTAAAGTAGCGCAAAATAGCAAAGGCCCAACGCGGGTCTGATTTAGCGACATCCTGTAGTACCATTTCAACCATCAGCTTTGACGTACCATAAGGATTGGTGGTGCCACCAACAGGGAAATCTTCACGAATAGGAAGGCTGGCAGGATCTCCATAGACCGTCGCTGACGAGCTAAAAACTAGCTTAAATACATTGGCGTCACGCATCGCATCAAGCAGCGTCAACGTACCCTGAACGTTGTTTTGATAATACTCGATTGGCTTTTGAACCGACTCTCCTACGGCTTTTAAGCCTGCAAAGTGGATCACTTCTTCAATATCATATTGCGCGAATACACTATCAAGAAATGGCTTATCAAGAATATCCCCCTGATGGAATGCCGCTTCCTTTCCTACTATCTCAGCGACTCTATGTAATGAAGTCTGCTGAGAGTTGCTTAGATTATCTACGACCACTACCTTTTTGCCTTGCTGTAGCAGCTCTAATACAGTGTGAGAGCCAATATAGCCTGCACCACCAGTTACAAGAATCGTCATATCTCTTCCTATGTTTGTTCTCTACGCATCGCATCGAGCATTCTACTCAATTTGTTATTGTCAGTCTTGGCGGTAGCATACAAATGCCAGCTTGTTATCAAAAAAGCTCAAGCGAGAAATTGAAGTCTGACAGTAACTTCTTAAGTTTCTTAATAAGTGGACTTTTTTAGGCGCATTTAAATCCCGATAATAAATTTTATTATCTAGTGCATATGCCACTTTATTATCATCCAACCAGGTATAATCTTGCACTTGACTGGGAAGAGCAAAAAATCGCTGAATATGATCGCTCTCTCTGTGGTAAGTTGCGAACCACATTAAGCCATTGACTTGATATGTAAAAGCAAACACATCACGCGCACGGTTGTAAGACAAAGTTCGGCCAATATCTTCGGCAAGAATTTGTGGTAAATGGCCGTTAATATCAGTGTACTGTAAGGTATGCGGAGCACTCTCAGTCGCACCTAAAATAAACATAATCAGATCTTGGTTGCTCCCCCAAGCATGATACCCCACAGGTTCAATATGCTCAAAAACACGACTTGGTTTTGTAGCCTGATCAAACGGATAAAACCACAGTTTTTGCTTACCGGATCCCTCAACCACAATCGTCGTTAACCCTTTCCCATTCGGATGCAGTGTGGGTGAATACTCGGAGACAGGGGATTGCGTGAGGTTGGTTGTGTTTTGGCTTTGAAAGTCGTAAAAAAACAGATCCGTTTGGCTATTGCCATCAGCGCTTACTTCCGCGGTATAGTAAACCCCAGAATCAGTCACTAGCGGCTGATTAAAATATGCGGTGTTTTCAGTAATTGGTTTAGCACTGAAATGTTCACCTAATTCAGCTAGCCAAATTTGGCTTTTGGGCATGGCTGAATACGCAGGTAAACAGGACGCGAAAGCGAATAGACAAACTGCGAGCTTCACACGCATTGAAATGGGCATGGGCGTTCCTTTGATTTTTCATTGTAGTTATATCACCCCGCTATGATACCCAACACTCGCCCTCAAGCAAAGCTTGCCAAAAACTTTGCTTCGCGTAACATCGAATTAACGGATGATGAAAGCTAAGGCAGATTTATGTCAGACAAACACCCTATTATCGCCATTACTGGTAGTTCAGGCGCAGGCACTACAACAACGACAAGCGCGATAAAACATATATTCCGCAGTCTTAATACCAAAGCCGCCTATGTCGAAGGCGATAGCTTTCATCGCTACACTCGCCCTGAAATGGATAAATTGCGTCGCGAAGCGCTGCAAGAAGGTAAGCACATTAGCTACTTTGGTGAAGAAGCCAATGACTTCGGCGCATTAGAAAGTCTGTTCAAAAGCTATGGCGAAACCGGCAATGGCAAAGTCCGTCGCTACCTTCATACGTTTGACGATGCCGTGCCATTTAATCAGCTACCGGGCACTTTTACTCCTTATCAAGAACTGGAACAAAACACCGATATGCTGTTTTATGAGGGGCTGCACGGTGGTGTCGTGACCCCCGAATATGATGTGGCCAGCAACGTTGATCTATTGATTGGCATGGTGCCTATCATCAACCTTGAGTGGATCCAAAAGCTCATTCGCGATACCAATGAGCGCGGCCACTCCAAAGAAGCGGTCATGACGTCAATTGTGCGCTCAATGGATGACTACATTAATCACATCACTCCCCAGTTTTCTCGCACGCATATTAACTTTCAACGCGTGCCCACCGTGGATACCTCTAACCCATTCAGTGCTAAAGACATACCCTCATTAGACGAAAGCTTTGTGGTTATTCGCTTTCGTGGCATCGAAGATGTTAATTTCCCTTACTACTTACAAATGATCGAAGGCAGCTTTATGTCTCGTGTAAACACGTTAGTTGTGCCGGGCGGGAAAATGGGGCTGGCGATGGAGTTGGTACTGACTCCACTTATCAAGGAATTATTAGTAAAGAAACGCGCCCTTGAGAATATGGCACCAGTCGATTTACCGATTTAACCCAGCTTATGTTTTGATTAGGAATAATAGCTTCCTTGCATCGCTCCATATCACACTTTACACTGACGCCTTTTAGAGCATCACGAGTAGTTGTTATATGGACGTGCTTACCATTTTAGTGGGGTCTAAAAACCCAGTAAAAATCAATGCTGCAAAAACCATCTTTGCGCAGTACTTTCCCAATGCAAAAATTGACTGTCAGGGTATCTCAGCGCCGAGTCTCGTTGCGGATCAGCCTTTAGGTGAACAAGCCACCCGCGAAGGCGCAGAGAATCGTGTTACTTACTTACAGCAACATCATCAAGCCGATTTTTATTGTGCCATGGAAGGAGGCGCTGCCAAATTTGAATACGGTGCAGCTACTTTCGCTTATGTCGTCATTGCGGATAACCGTCGTACGAGTGTCGGCCGTAGTTGTAATTTGCCGCTACCGGCATCGGTCTACGCGCGTCTTGAACAAGGTGAAGAGCTAGGACATGTAATGGACGACCTGTTCAATACCACTAATATCAAGCAACAAGGCGGTGCTATCGGTTTGCTAACCAACCATCTTGCCACCAGAGAGAGTAGCTACACGCAAGCCTTATTACTCGCAATGGCACCCTTTAATCACCCCGAGATGTATTTATAATGCCGAACTATACACATATTTTATTTGATGCTGACGAAACCTTATTTAGCTTTAATGCCAAATTTGGATTACAAACGCTGTTTACTCAATATGACGTTGTGTTCACTAACGAGGACTACGAAGAATATAACAGCTTAAATGCGCCACTTTGGGTGCAGTATCAAAATGGTGAGATTGACGCAAAAACACTTCAGGTAACGCGCTTTAGTCGCTGGGCTGAAAAACTCGATATCGCGCCTGAAGTACTCAATGCGGGATTCTTGGCCGCGATGGCAGAAATTTGCCAACCGTTACCGGGAGCTAAAGCCTTGCTCGACAGCCTGAAAGGCCAATGTACTTTGGCTATTATTACCAACGGATTTGCCGCGCTTCAGCAAAAGCGCTTAGAGCACACCGGCCTTGTAGATCGTTTTTCTGAAGTGGTGATCTCTGAGTTGGTAGGTAAAGCAAAACCAGATCCGAGTATTTTTGCGCATACGTTAGCGCTGTTGGGGAACCCCGACAAATCCAAAGTATTAATGGTTGGTGACACGCCAGCGAGTGACATTTTAGGCGCAAACCGCTTTGGGATTGACAGCTGTTGGTTAAAGCATGATGGCAAAGTCTGCCCCGAGCATATCAAGCCAACCTATACCGTAGAGTCTCTTAAAGAGTTGCAAGCGATTTTAATGGGGTAATACCCTGTACAATTGTGTGGGAATAAGCTGACCTTGCAGGTTTTAAAAGCTCGCCGAATAAATCGGCTCCTACCAAAGGTAGACCTGAGTGGAAGCAAGTTTACCTTGCGGATCATTAAAAGCTCGCCGAGTAAATCGGCTCCTACCAAAGGGTAAATCTGAGTAGGAGCAAGTTTACCTTGCGAGCTCTTAAAGTTGTTGAAGATGCGCCGTGAAAATCGGCTCCTACCAAAGGTAGACCTGTGTAGGAGCAAGTTTACCTTGCGAGCTCTTAAAACTTTTGAAGATGCGCCGAGAAAATCGGCTCCTACCAAAAGTAGAGCTGAGTAGGAGCAAGTTTACCTTGCGATCTCTTAAAGCTTTTGAAGATGCGCCGAGAAAATCGGCTCCTACCAAAGGTAGACCTGAGTAGGAGCAAGTTTACCTTGCGGACTTAAAAGCTCGCCAAATAAATCGGCTCCTACCAAAAGTAGACCTGAGTAGGAGCAAGTTTACCTTGCGATCTCTTAAAGCTTTTGAAGATGCGCCGAGAAAATCGGCTCCTACCAAAGGTAGACCTGTGTAGGAGCAAGTTTACCTTGCGAGCTCTTAAAACTTTTGGAGATGCGCCGTGAAAGCCGGCGCTTATCAAGTGATTAAAGTGCTGAGCGCTGTCTTAACACTTCAAATAGACAAACACCGGTCGCAACCGATACATTTAAGCTAGACACGCTACCTACCATCGGGATCTTAACCAGCTCATCGCAATGCTCTCGAGTTAAACGGCGCATGCCATCGCCTTCGGCGCCCATTACAATGGCCATAGGCCCAGTCAGGTTTGCATCAAAAACAGCTGTATCGGTTTCACCTGCCGTACCTACAACCCACACACCGGCTTCTTTAATATCACGCAACGTGCGAGCAAGATTGGTTACTTGGATAAGCGGAACCGTTTCTGCAGCGCCACACGCAACTTTTCTTGCAGTGCCGTTTAGCTTTGCAGACTTATCCTTTGGTACGATCACACCATGTACACCTGCTGCATCAGCACTACGCAGACATGCACCTAAGTTATGAGGATCCGTTACCCCATCAAGCACCAAGAAAAATGGTGTGGTTTCTCTTTGAATGATCTCATCAAGATCTTTTTCATTGTATCCGCGCGCCGCTTTAACATTGGCAATAATGCCCTGATGTTGCTCACCATTCGCTTTGTTATCAAGCGCTTTACGCTGCATAAACTGCACTGAAATACCAAACTTACGGGCATCGTTTACGACTTGATTTAAACGCTGATCTTCACGTCCCTTTAGTGCATAAATTTCTAAAAAGCGCTCCGGCGCGTTATTCAAAATGGCTTCGATTGAATGAAAGCCAAAAATTAATTCGTTACTCACGTTAAAGCTCCCGCTTTATAATCTATTGCGCTTTTTTGCTACGATTTCTTTCGTTTTTACCTGGGCGCTTTGCTTTGCCCTTTGCCGCTTTGGCTTTTTTACTCGTCGATTTTTTCTTCGACTTCAGCGTGCCTGCCTTTTTCGCCTGTTTGAGCTCACCCTTAGGGGTCGTTCTTTTGCGCTTTTTGGCTTTGTCATCGCCTTTATTATCTTTATCGCGACCAGACGTTTCACCGTCACGGCGCTTAGCTCCCGGGATTTTACCCGTTTTTAGCTGCTCACGAACACTACTTGCTGTGCTTTTTGGCGATTTTCGACGCCTTGCATACCTGTCTTGCTGACCTTCTTCAGCCAAAGCTAAGTTGATGCGACGATCGTCCAAGCTAACTGAAGCAACCACAACAGTAAGTTTATCACCGAGTCTAAACACCGTGCGACTATGCTCGCCAATCAAACATTGCTTTGCACCATCAAAATGGAAGTACTCATGCCCTAAATTGCTAACATGGATCATCCCGTCAATCTGCAGATCGTCCAACCTCACAAATAATCCAAAGTTGGTGACTGATGAGATCACACCGGTAAATTCATCGCCAACATGATCTTGCATAAATTCACATTTAAGCCAATCAGCAACTTCTCGAGTAGCGTCATCAGCGCGGCGCTCTGTCATCGAGCACTGCTCACCCAGTTGTTTCACTTCATCTTCATTGTAGATGTAAGCGCCACTTACTGGCTGTTGTTGCTGCTGTAAAATGCCTTTGATTGCGCGGTGTACCACCAGATCCGGATAACGGCGAATAGGTGAGGTAAAGTGTGCATAGGCTTTTAATGCCAAACCAAAGTGGCCAATATTTTCTGGCTGATATACCGCTTGCTTCATTGAGCGCAGTAGCATGGTTTGGATCAATTCTTTTTCAGGACGATCTCCCAATGACTCAAGCGCTTGGGTCAACTCCTCTGGCGACGGATCGTTAGGTAATTGGCTTTCAATACCCAAGTCTTGCAAGAATTGCCTAAACTGGCTCAACCTTTCAGGGTCTGGCTCATCATGAACACGGTACAAGCTATGGGCTTCATGTTTTTCCAACAGCTTTGCTGCTGACACATTAGCCAAGATCATGCACTCTTCAATCAGCTTGTGGGCGTCGTTACGAACCACAGGCACGATAGAATCAATTTTTCGATGGGCATTAAATACAAAGCGCGTTTCTAGGGTTTCAAACTCAATCGCGCCACGCTCCTGCCTTGCAGCCTTCAGCGCCATATACATGTTATGGAGCTCGGTCAGATGAGGCACAAGAGGCTGATAATCCGCTCTGAGCTTTTCGTCACCTTGTAAAATCGCATGGACTTTGGTGTAAGTAAGGCGAGCGTGAGAGTTCATTACGGCTTCGTAAAAACGGTAGCCAGACAAACGACCCGCTTCGGACACGGTCATTTCCGCAACCGTACATAAACGGTCTACCTTAGGATTCAATGAACATAGACCGTTTGATAGCACCTTAGGTAGCATTGGCACAACTTGCTCAGGAAAATACACTGAGTTACCACGCTCAATCGCTTCTTTGTCAAGCGCAGTGCCTTTGCCGACATAATGAGATACATCCGCAATAGCAACCCATAAACGCCAACCTCCTGACTTTTTACGCTCGCAATATACGGCGTCATCAAAGTCACGTGCGTCTTCACCGTCAATGGTCACTAACGGTAAGTCGCGCAGGTCGACACGGCCCTGTTTGGCAGACTCTTCTACAAACTCACCAAGATTTGCAACTTGTGCTTCTACTTCACTTGGCCACTCATGAGGAATGTCATGATTGCGAAGTGCCACCTCAATTTCCATACCCGGTGCCATATGATCGCCGAGCACCTCAAGTACTTTACCCATTGCATTCATTTGTTTGCTAGGGCTTTGAGTGATCTCTACCTGCACCATTTGATTATGGCGAGCACCATTTTCTTGGCCAGGTACGATGATGATATCTTGAGTAATGCGAGGATCTTCTGGCACCACGACTGCCATGCCAAACTCAACAAAATAACGACCGACGACTGGCGCACGCTCTTTTTCAAGTACCCGCACAATGCGCGCTTCCACCTTACCACCTGAGCCTCGGCTGCCAGCCTTTGCTAACACCCAATCGCCATGTAGCACGCGCTCCATTTGATACTTAGTGATAAACCAATCTTTGGGTTCGCCTTCGACTTCTAAAAAGCCAAAGCCGTCACGGTGTCCAACAACGCGGCCTTTGACTAGACCATCATCACTTGGAATGGTGTAACACTTAAATTTATTGAAGTGCAGTTGACCGTCTCGCTCCATTGCGCGCAAGCGGCGTTTAAGCGCAATTTGACGTTCTTCGTCTTGCACTTTTAAATCGTTACACAATTGAGAGAAAGAAGGTGGTTTGGCCGCGCTTTTAATGTGTTCTAAGATAAATTCGCGACTAGGTACTGGATTGTCGTATTTTTGCTGTTCTCTATCGAGATAGGGATCCTGTTTTGGCATTACTGTCTTGTTAAATAAGCTATGCTGTTATTTTAACCCAAAATAGCCTAATGACCTAGGCCAAGATCGATGAATCTTTTTATGCAGATAGATTAACCACTGAATTTGATGTCGATTCCAACGTTGCAATTTGGGCGTGAAGCTCTAATAAACGCTCAACTGAGCGTCTAGCAACCATAGCAAGACCGTCCCAATCGACTTGCTCTTCATAGTAACTCAGCTGTACTGTTGCTGCTTGAACAAGCTCTGCAAAATTCACCATGCCGAGCTCTAGAGCTTCATTTTCAATGTAGGCTAGTTTATCAATGGCTAAATCTGTTACATTTAACTCTGTGAGTCCTTTAATTTGCGCAATCTCATATTCAAACCTGTCTGCTAAATACATTAACTTCGTTGCCAACACGCCTGAACTTTCACGGTTTGCGAGATCCATAAATCTTGATTGATCAATCAAAGTTTTACATTCCAAGCGAGATGTTGTTTTTACAGTCGCACATTCCAGTGCCGCATATAAACGGCTTGGCATGATAGGCTTAGTTAAACAGTCCTGCATGCCAGCTCGGAGGCATTGTCTTTTCAATTCAGGATCGCCATCACCCGTTAACGCTATCACCTTAACGCTGGAGGTAAAGCCAATTTCGTTGAAGCCTTCTTTAAACCACTCAAGACCATTACCATCTGGCAGTCGCATGTCTAACAGAACAATATCGAAATTGTGTTCTAATAGTGCGACTTCCGCTTCTGCAAGGCACTTAGCAATAGAAAACTCGCTCACCATATCGTTTAAATAAGTGCTGATCACATCAATATTCATGAGGTTATCTTCAACAACAAGCACATTGAGTGCTAGCTTCTCTGTATTAAACTCCGTGTTCTGTAACGGTGAATCACTACACTGGCAATCTAACTCAAAGCTAAACACAGTGCCATTGCCAAGCTTGCTGTCGACGTTAAGCTCAGAGTCTAGCCCTTGCAGCAGTTGCTTGCATAACGCCAACCCAAATCCTGAACTTTGCGAGATGGATTGTTCGGTATTTAATGTGACAAAGGGTTCGAAGATCTTTTCCATTTGTACTTCAGTCAGTCCTTTGCCCGTATCCTTAATTGCAAAACGAATAGTTTGCTTATCCTCAGCGCGACTTGTGCCTTCAAGGATCAGCGTAATAATGCCTTTATCTGTGTACTTAATCGCATTCGAAAGCAGATTTCTGAGTACCAAAGACAATGTATCTTGCTCGACGACATGAACGTCCTGTGGATACAGGCCTTTAACCTCAACCCTCAAACTCAACCCTTTAGCCAATGCCAGCGGCTGTAAAAGACGAACTAACTCTTGCGAAAGACTATAAAGCGAGACAGGCACGCGATTTTGCGCGGCATATTCCCCTTTCGCTTGCAATAATACTTGATTGGCTAAGTCTGACATCGACATCGCGGCGTGGACGATAACGTCGCATAGTTGAGCATGGCGATTGGGCTCACGCGGCACTTTTTTAAGTGATTCTGCGTGACCAACAATAGCGTTTAGTGGTGTTCTCAGTTCATGACTTAATAACGTTAAAAACTGTCCTTTTACTTGCGCTGACTGCTCAGCAGCAGTTTTTAACAGGCATAGTTCTTTTTCACGACGACTGCTACATAACAGGCATAAAGAAAAACACAACAGCAGCGGCATCGTACTCACTGAAACTGCAAAAAACTGGTTAACCCAATTTGCCGAAACCAGGCTATCTGTCACCGAGTAGCCGCCAAGCATGACCACTCTAAAAGTAAACACGGCCAATAAGCTCAAGCACGATAGGCCAAACGCCCAATGTGCCGCACTAAACTGTTGTGATAATAATTTATGGCCTTTATTTAACGCTCGCAGGCAGTAAATCATCGCCATCGCCCAGACTAGGTAGTTGATCCCGACACGAGCTATAAAATTAAAATCCACGTACAAAAAGTAAGTAAAACTGGGAATACCCAATGCGGCTAATACATACCAAGGCATGTAATTGCTTTTCACACTAAAAAACGCATCAACACCACGAGCCAGATAAAAAAGTCCCAATGCGATAGTAAGATTGGGAATAAAAATTGAGAACGTAATGGGAAGTGTATAGGCGGCCAACAGGCCACACCCAATTGCGGTAAGCGCAATGAAAACAAGCCAATCTCGAGTGCCTGGTAGGCCTTTATTAATAAACCAGTTTACGGCCATAAAAACTGTACAAACCACAGTCGTTATTGCGGTAACTTGAATAAGTAATTTAGGATCCATCATTACACTCAAAATTAATACATTATTATTACTTGGCGGATGGTGCAGTATATTACCGCACTGCATTATTTTGAAGTATTAACTGGATATATGCTATTACACCGAGTTACAGCCATCCTTTTTGCTTAGCAATTCTTGCTGCATCTACTCGATTTGTCGCATGTAATTTCGCGATAGCGTCGGATAAATAATTCCTTACCGTTCCCTCGCTCAAAAATAGTTGTCCTGCGATTTCAGCAGTTTTTAGTCCTTCACTGGCCAAACGCAACGCTTTTCGCTCTTTATCAGTAAGCGGGTCAGCATCCTCCAAAGCGTACAGAGCAAGCTCTGGGTCAATAACCTTATATCCGTTCATTACCTTTTTCAGCGTTGATAGCAAGTACTCACTTGGTGCTTCTTTTAATACAAAGCCATTTACCCCTAAAGTGATCGCGCGACGAATATAACCCGCCTTAGAAAAGGTCGTCATGATAACTACTTTTGTGTCTGGCATTTTTTGTTGTAAGTGCTGAGCAAGCTCAAGCCCAGTGACTTGTGGCATTTCAATATCCGTTAGCACGATATCAGGCGTTAACTTTGCTAACTTTTCCTTTGCAACTTGACCGTTTTCAGCCTCGCCAACCACCTCAATCTCTCTATCTAAGCTCAATAATGCCGCAATAGCTCCTCTTACTAATGCTTGATCTTCAACAATAAAAACTTTGATCATCCTACTTCCCCTAGTACCGCCTTAAAGTATCCGCCCTGTTCGGTGTTATAAAATAATTGGCCACCACATTCTTTCAATCGGGTACGGATCCCCATTAAACCATTTCCTTCTTTTATGGACTTTATAGAGCCATTATCTTTAATTTCTACAAAGACATTATTGTCAGTTTGTCGTAGTGTGAAGCAAACCTTATCTGCGTCGCTGTGACGAATAATGTTGGTGCATATCTCTTTAGCAAAAAAGCACAAACAGGCTTCGCTTACTTTATCTAAAGTGACCGCCTGCAATTCTAGCGTTACGGCAATGCCCTTATCTTTTAGCCTTGATGCCAAAATGTGCAGCTGAGCATCAAGCGCTAGCTGATGGTAGCCGGTGACGGCTTGGCGCACTTCGCTTAGTGCTTCTCTCGCTAAGTCTGCAACCTGCTGCGCTTCTGATTGCGCTTGCTCTAATGCATTTGCAGCTGCAAATTTACTCGCCAGCTCTGCTTTTAATGCTATCGAGCTGAGTGAATGACCAAGTAAATCATGTAGGTCACGTGCAATACGCTCACGCTCAGCCACGGCGCCTAGCCGCTTAATCTCTTCTTCACTTTGCCTCTGCAACTCTTGATGTACTCGCTCTCGGTGTGACATCCAACCAAAAATAAAGAGTCCACATGCCACGCACAGTGCAGGCATCAAGAAATAAACCGTTTGCTGGGTCGCGATAAATTTAGCCGTTAGCAATACCAACGCTATGATGACCAGCATCGCAATGATTTTATAGCGAGGCAGAAAATTAAAACCGCAGAAAAAAGCAATAAAGCCAAATAATGAACTCGTCCCGGTCGTCACCCAACTACCTGCGACACAAAGCCCTGCCATCACTACTAAATTCATCACCAACGCATTGCCCGTTTTTGTAATACTCTGCCAATAGAGCAAGACAAAACTAAGGTACACAACAACTTGCAACGCAATATTACCTGCGCTCAATTGCGCCCAGCTAAATATTAACGGGAAAAAGTAAAAGGTTGAAAATATAAGGGGTCCGGCATTCCAAAATGAGCGCCGTTTCTCTACTAAGGTAAATTCTGTGGTAATGGACACAAGCTTCTCTGGTTCACTCTTTTTATTATTATTTACGTTTAAGCGCAGAATGTTGAGTGACAAGTGTCAACAATCTTGTCATCTCAAAGCGATTAAATGATAGACTGCTAAAAAACAGTTCTAATATTCGATATGCGCCCACAACAATCCGCTTTGCTCTCGCTTCATAGTGCCGTTTTATTATTTGGTGGAACAGCATTATTTTCAAAATTAATTTCACTCTCAGCATTGGATATCACCGTTTACCGTACCGCCATTGCTTTCGTTGTGCTACTACTGTTACTCAAAATACAACGGCAGCCGATAAAATTAATACACAAAAAAGATTATCTAACGGCTTTAGTTCTCGGTGTCATCGTGGGACTTCATTGGGTGACTTACTTTGCAGGCATGCAAATGGCGGGAATTGCAGTTGGGATCATTGCCTTTTTCACCTACCCCGTTATCACCGTTTTTTTAGAGCCGCTCTTCACTCGCAACCGTGTACAGCTAAAAGATTTTATCAGTGCGAGCGCGGTGCTATTTGGTATCTATCTGTTAGTACCAGAAGCGAACCTTGGCAACCAAGTTACCTTAGGGATTATTACGGGCGTATTCTCGGGCGCACTCTTTGCGCTACGCAACTTGCTCCAAAAGCGCTTCTTTTCTCACTATAGCGGCCCACACACGATGCTTTATCAAACGCTTGTTGCATGCCTCATGCTGTTAGCATTTGTGGAAGTGCCAATTCAACAAGTTTCCACAGAAAACCTCTGGTTAATCTTGCTTGCAGGAGCAATATTTACAGCAATTCCACACGCCTTGTTTGCCTCTAGCCTACGTTATTTATCTGCCACCACTGCAGGGTTAATTTCTTGTTTACAACCATTGTATGGAACGCTATTAGCTTATATTCTGTTACACGAGACGTTGACACTTACAACATTACTTGGCGGGTTGTTGGTAGTTAGTGCAGCCTGTTTTGAAACTTGGTCTATTACAAGGAAAAAAGCATGATTCAAGTCTTAGCGCACCGTGGAGCCAGTGGCAGCTATCCGGAAAACACACTTGCTGCAATAGAAGCAGCTCTCCATATTGGCGTTGATGGTATTGAGTTGGATGTGCAAAGTTGCGCGGATGATTACGCCATTATCCACGACACTTGGCTAGACAGGACCACCAATGGCGTGGGTAGAGTTAATGAACAAACTCAAGCCTACCTTGCCACGCTTGATGCCGGTAAAGGACAATCAATTCCAACCTTGCAGCAAGTGTTTGCCACCATCGGCAAACAGACAGATATCAATTTAGAACTGAAGCATACCTTTGGCCTAGATAAATTCGTTACCTATATTGAAGATCATATCCAGCAAGGCGTGATCACCAGAGAGCAGCTACTCATCTCCTCTTTTGACCATCATCAACTATTGTGGCTAAAGCAAAAATTACCTTGGGTAAGAATTGGCGCGTTAACCGCTTCGATCCCAATTCATTATGCGCAATTTGCCGAATCGCTCCATGCCTACAGTATTCATATGGACAAAAACTTTATTAATCATGAATATGTGTTGGACGCAAAATCTCGCGGATTAAAGGTATTTGCTTATACGGTCGATAAACAACAAGACATAGATATGATGCTAGATTTCGGGGTGGATGGTATTTTCACTAACTTTCCATGCCAAACCAAAATGTATTTACAGGGCATTGGCGCTTACGCCCCCCCAATTGAGTAACTACTTGATCGCTTTAGCATTGTTATTCCATTTAGCTCATCTATACTGAGACAAATAAAGTGGCACAATGATGAGCCCAATATGAGTTTATATATGCGCATTTATAATTTTTTAGAAGAGACGTTTTTCTTTACCCTAACACGCAAAATCGTTGGCAATTTAGGTTTTTTGCTTCTCTTTCAAGCAATTAGTTTATTTTGGCTGTATTCGGAGCTATCCCAATCTGGCGCGAATATGGGGCTGTTTTGGCTGATCACTTTTGTGATTATTGCTGCATTTGCATTTACCGTCTTTTATATGCGCTTTTTAATCGTGCGACCTGTACAAGCGATGAAAGAGTCACTGGAACGTGTTAACCGCCAAGACGGTAACCTAGATGCAAAGCTGCCACAATTCACTTATGACGAATTTAGAGATTTAAGCGAGCAGTACAACGCCTTTACCACCCACCTTAGTGTCCTTTTGGAAAAAACATATGAAAGTGCTGCTGCGGCAACACAAAGCAACCGCGATATCACCAATTCCATGCAAAGTACCGCAAAGTATGGACAGCAGCAGCTGAGCCAAGGTGACACAATTATTGCAGCTTCCGATCAGGTCAGCCACAGTTTACAAAGTATTGTGCACAATACCGATCAGGTTTATCAGGCCAATACCGAAAGCTTGCATTTTGTTCGCGGTTCATCACAGTCGTTAACTAAGCTTGTCGCTGAAGTAAAACAAATCACCACGCTACTAGGTAACTTTTCATCGACGGTTTCAGGCCTAAAAGAAAATAGTGAGAATATTCGCAACATTCTAAAAATGGTTGAAGAGTTTTCCGACCAAACCAACTTGCTTGCGCTCAATGCGGCAATTGAAGCAGCTCGAGCAGGTGAAGCCGGGCGTGGCTTTGCAGTGGTTGCCGATGAAGTTCGTGCGCTGTCGGTCAAGGTCAATGCGGCCACCCGCCAGATCAGCGATTTTATCAATCAAATGAACGTGCTTGTCGGTGAAACCAATCAAGAATCAGAGCAATTGATTTCTCATTCAAGCTCAGCAGAGAAAGCCATCAGTGATACCTCTCAAGGCTTTATTTCGATGAGTGATGACTTTGAACGCAATCAAGCACAATTAGAAGAAATCGTTAGTGCGGTACACCAACTTGAAGAAACACAAAAACATACCCATCAAGCAGTGCAACAAATTGTCGAACTGGGTCAGCAGTCTAAATCACAAATTGATGGCGCGTTAGCTGAATGCCAAAGTGCCCAAAAGCTCACAGAAACCACTCAAAAAGAGCTTACTCGTTTTGTTTCGCGGCGCTAAGCTCGCGAAACATCAAATGTGAGCACTTCGCTTATGCTAGCTTTGTTTAGCGCCAGCATGACTAGCCTATCTACTCCCAGTGCAACGCCAGCACAATCGGGGATGCCTGCGTCAAGTGCAGCCAATAACCGCTCATCGGCCGGCACAGGATGCAATCCCATCTCAGCTCTGAGTTGGTTATCTTGCTCAAAACGCGCTCTTTGCTCTACCGCATCCGTCAATTCGTTAAATCCGTTAGCCAATTCCATGTTGCGATAATAGAGCTCAAAACGCCCTGCAACGCGATTGTCTTTCGGGTTAAGTTTTGCCAGTGCCGCTTGGGATGCCGGAAAGTGATAAACAAAACAAGGTTGCTGCTGACCGATTTTAGGCTCAATTTCCATGCAAAATAGCAATTGCAGTAAAGTATCTGGATTGTTCTCGATAGCTGCAATATCACCATAACCATATTTGTTGGCGTGCGCTTTTAATTCCGTCAGCGACACGCTTAAAGGGTCAAATCCAAGGTATGTCTCAAAGGCTTGTTGGTAAGTCATCGAATCACTAGCAGGACAGTCCAATAACATCTGCATCAACTCATCGATTTCCGCCATTAAGTCAAATTCGTCAAAGCCCGGACGATACCACTCTAACATCGTAAATTCTGGATTGTGATGACGTCCTGACTCTTCATTACGAAAAGCCTTACACAATTGAAAAATCGCACCACTGCCGGCGGCAAGTAGTCTTTTCATCGCATACTCAGGTGACGTTTGTAAAAATAAAGGCAAACCTTGGCTGTGATTTGGGCCAACAAATCGAGTATGGAAAGTATCTAAGTGAGGATCGGTCACTGAGGCTTGAGAAAGGCTCGGCGTGTCGACTTCCATCACGTCACGAGCCGCAAAAAAGTGCCGTATCTTCGCTAAAATTGCAGCCCTTTGCCTAAGCGTGTCTATCGTTGCACTCGGCTGCCAATTGTTCACCGTCATTGTTTACTCCAAAAAAATCCCAGCAACATGCTGGGATTTATAAAACATCGTAAATTGCTTTACGCTATTATTTTACGCGGCTTACGTATTCGCCACTACGCGTATCAACTTTGATCACTTCACCAATTTGAACGAACAAAGGAACACGAACAACAGCACCTGTGCTTAGGGTTGCAGGCTTACCACCAGTACCCGCAGTGTCGCCTTTCAGGCCTGGATCGGTTTCAGTGATCTCAAGTTCAACAAAGTTAGGAGGTGTTACTGCGATTGGATTACCATTCCACAGTGTGATAGTACAAACGTCATTTTCAACCAGCCATTTTACGCTATCACCCACTGCTTTTTCATCAGCTGCGATCTGCTCAAATGTTTCGTTGTTCATGAAATGCCAGAACTCACCGTCAGTGTATAAATACGCTAGATCAGTATCCATTACGTCTGCGCCTTCCACTGAGTCGCCAGACTTAAAGGTTTTCTCTAGTACTTTACCTGAGATAAGCTTACGGATTTTAACGCGGTTAAACGCTTGTCCTTTACCAGGCTTGACCATTTCATTTTCTAAGATAGAACAAGGCTCGCCGTCCATCATAATTTTTAGGCCGCCCTTGAACTCGTTGGTGCTATAATTCGCCATCGTATCCTCTAATCTACGTATATTCGAGTAATTAACCTGCTAATGATACAAATAAATGAAGTAAATTTGCAGACTAACTGGCAAAAAGAATTAGCAAATGTTGTCACTGACCCACAAGAGCTACTCAACATCTTGGGGTTGCATGACCAATTTGATGCACGAGACTTTGCAGCTAAGCGCTTGTTTCCTATGCGAGTACCTCGCCCATTTATCGCTAAAATGCGCCACGGAGATCGTCATGATCCCTTGCTATTACAAGTGTTACCTGTACATCAGGAATATTTAACTGAAGCGGGATTTAGTAAAGATCCACTCGAAGAACAAGACGCACCTGTACCTGGTTTGTTACATAAGTACCGTTCTAGGGTATTACTCATGCTCAAAACCGGTTGTGCGGTCAACTGCCGCTACTGTTTTCGACGCCACTTCCCCTATCAGGATAATCAGGTCAACAAACGCACCTTAGAGCCTGTATTTGATTATTTGCGCGCCCATCATGAAATCAATGAGGTGATCTTAAGTGGCGGTGATCCGCTGATGGCCAAAGATGACATGATAGCTTGGGTGCTAAAACAATTAGAGGCTATGCCACAAATCAAACGTTTACGTATTCACAGCCGCTTACCGGTAGTGATCCCAGCGAGAGTAACCGAGGAATTGTGCCAACGTTTAGCAAACAGTCATTTAAAGGTGATTTTGGTAAATCACATTAATCATGCAAATGAAATCGATGATACTTTTAAAGCGGCAATGCAAAAACTTAAACAAGCCAATGTGACCTTGCTAAACCAAGCAGTGCTACTTAAAGGAATTAATAACGATGTTGCGGCTCAGGCCCAATTGAGTGAAGCCCTATTCGATGCAGATATACTGCCTTATTATTTGCATTTACTCGATAAGGTAGAAGGCGCTAGTCATTTTAATGTAGAAGAGCGTGAAGCCAAGGCGATAATGGCTGAACTTTTAGAAGTGCTACCGGGATTCTTGGTGCCTAAATTGGTGCGAGAAATTGGTGGTCAGCCAAGTAAAACGCTGATCGACTTAAATTTACTAGACTAAAATAGCAAAAAATCGGTGCTAATGACCCTAGCACCGATTGCTTTGCACATATCTATCGGACATGCCGAAGACAACGTGCCATCAGACATAAGCTTACGCGTATGTATTGATGTTGTTGCCTAACGTTGCTGTCACTGATTTCGCTGGCGTTTGTGCTGCTGCACTGCTGCCCGCAGATTCAATTAACGCAAGTGCGGCTTGTCCATCTGCTTGCTGTTGCTTCTTTGCCAATGCAGCGCTGTACACTTCACCACTTTGGCTCGCTCCAGACATAGCAGGTAGGTTACTTCCGGAAATATTCATAAGTGATTACCTGACTTTTTGATGGATCAAATTGGTTATCGGCGTATAAATTTAAACCTTTAGGATAAATTACGAGATAAGTTTCCAATTCCTTTGTACTACTTATAAAAGGGTAGATTTACACCTGACATTTGTAAATGAAACCCTTAAAATAAGCCCTTTTAGTAGGGCGATTAGGACTGACCATGCAAGCCGTTATCGAAAAACTCAATGAAAATCTCAAGATCATATACCGCCAAGCACTAGATGCGGATAAAAAACTCGATGAATTGCAGCAGCAAGGTCACGGTAAGTTTAAAGCACTATTTACAGAAGAAGCGGGGTTTACGTTTGAAGCCAAGCGCTTTAAACCTTATGTTTTGGATGTTGCAGCCGACGTTGAAGGTCTATCGACGACTGAAGAAATTGACGAGCAAAAACTTGCACTTGTTGTGAAAAAGCTACAGAGCCTATTACAACTGCTCGCTACCTTTAAATAATTTATCAATTCAGGTTCTGTTGTTTGGGGCCTCTGTAATGTACAAGGAATGAAATCATGTTTACATACCCGACTTGGGTTGGCTTTGATTTAGACGGTACTTTAGTAAGTACCGCTGAAGATATCGCCTACGCTTTAAACACGACATTAAACCATTACTATTTGCCGGATATTGAACTTGCCCTTGTTAAAACTTGGATTGGCAATGGTACAACTAAGCTGACTGAACGTGCGTTAGACTTCCATAACAATACCAATATTGACAGAGCCGAAGCGACTCGTTTACTTGAAACCATTTACGATGACTGTGTTACACGCTCATCCAGTTTATTCTCTAATGCAAAAGCTACACTGCAGAGTTTACATCAGCAAAGAATTAAACTCGCTTTAGTCACCAACAAGAATACTTCACATACTCATAAGTTATTAGAGCACTTAGAAATTAAAGCTATGTTTGACACAATTGTGTGTGCTGACACTTTGAAAAAGAAAAAGCCAGATCCACTGCCTTTATACACCTCTGTAAATAATATGAATTGCGAAGTACAAGATGGGTTTTATGTCGGTGACTCCATCAACGATGTGACAACTGCACGAAATGCAGGTTGTAAAGTTGTTACCGTTGACTATGGCTATAATCATGGCAATCCAATTTCACAAAGTGAGCCTGACGCCATTATCAGTGATTTATCGGAAGTATTAGCACTATTCAATTAGTAATCTTAGATAAAAAAGCTCACATCCATGTGAGCTATGAGAAAGTAAATACATTACTATAGAATATGAACCCGTTTTAGATGACGATTTAAGCCGCTTCCTTCAAAGCGACTGCGTCCATGTAATAAAGCTAGATTATCCACAAACACAAACTCGCCTTTCCTCCAACTATGTTTATAAAAGTAGTTCGATGAGTAAAGTAACGAGTTCATTTCTTTCAAAAAGACGTCACTTTGATAAGTATCAAAACCTATCACCTGTGCCTCAACTGGATTCACTGCCATATTATCTTTATTGAAAGGTTCAATATAACGCATGCGAGGCTTGCCTGTCTTAGGGTGACGGCTTATTAAAGGAACTTCAATCACCCCTCCATAGTGGGCTTTCTTTTCCGTTTCATAACGGATCCGAATTTGCTTCCATTGCTCAATGGTATCGTTCGGTAGACTTTCTAGTAACCGTGTTGTATTCAAAAATGTAGTCTCTCCACCACCGGAGCTGGAACTACTCTGCAAGCATTGAAAGAAGTTAAACCTTGGCTCTTCTGAGGCGAATGCTCCGTCCCAGTGCAGCTCTACCTTACCCTCACTGAAAATATGATTTTGCGGTTGCTCTTGTATTTTTAAATCAAGTACATAACCGAAGTCCCACTGTAAAAGCGGACCGATCTCTTTAGCTACTAACTCCATATCAGTATCATTGAGGGGCTCAAATCCTTTGAGCACAACCAGTCCTTGAGAAAATATTTCATCGATCAATGACGCAATATTAAGACGCTCAACTCGTTGACAAGCCATAGAAGTTGCATCAATGACAACTCCAACGCTATCCAAGGCTTTAATTGTATCCATCACTCCGCTCCTCGATGAATACGCTCAAAATGGCTTGCACGGCCTTCGTTGAACACCAATACACAACCTAACTTCTCAGCTTGTTCACGCGGCATGAGTTGATAACTTGTATTATCTTTCACCAATACTGAATGCCATGGCGTTGTCCAGACATCAGTTTGTGAAACTAAAGAAATACCAATTTTTTCAGACACTAAGTATTGAGGGTGAATTGATAGGCGTAACGCTTCAGGTAAGTGATCTTTCAACAATCGACTCCATGCATTACTCCTTTGGATCACTCGGTAGGCAGCTGTTTTAGCAACTTTTTGCAACGCTGTGCGGCTATAATCCGAAAACTTTTCAATGCCAGAGAAATCCTCCAACATAAAGCGTGTTATGCCTTTATACATCGTGGACGCTTCTTTTTCATTTTTCACTCGTTGACGTAAGTCTGACAAGCTCTCTCCGTAGCGGATCATCAGCTCTTCACGAAGTACAGTAAAGTCATCAACTTTGTCAAATACATCTTCTAAATTAAAGAATTCAAAATAGTTAGGGTAATGACGAGCCGCGTATTGGCGTAGTGTATTTACGTACTGACTGACATGTGAATCCGTGACATGAATGATATCGGCAAAAACACGACCATCAGAACAAATTGTTACTTTTGCACCTGGTTCATAAATAGATTCAATCTGTTTACAGAGATTGACTAAGCGTTCAAATGCATAAAACTCCCCTTTATCAGGCAAGAAACCCAGTGTTTTCGTTCTATTTGGTGACTTTGCAGGGAAAGCTGGCAATACCATATTAATAGGTTCGTTATTTGCGATGAATTGCTCGACTCTCTCCACATGCCCTGCGATCTGCTCAGTGAATGGTGCGTTATCTTCTATAGGTAACAAACGGCGTTGCTCAAAAATTAGTGAAATAATATCTTCTGCTAACGACTGTATTTGACAATCCTGGATGCGGTGTTTAATAGCTAAATTTTCCATTTTCTTTGCCTAATTATTATATGTGAAAAAGCTGCATAGCATGGGTAAGTGATAATTTATCTTCGATAGCAGCTTGAACTACCATCGGCATTTTTTCTTCGTCAAAGTCGACCTTTTGAATTTCACATAAGCTACGTAAAAACCCCTGATAGGTGACTTCCAAAAGTGCATGATCTAACTCTGCAATCGCCGCATCGTCTAACATTGCACCTCTTGTATGTGCGTGTTTCATACGTTGTCGCGTGAGTTCAATATCGAAAAAGTGTCCACGATTGTAGCGGTATTCAAACCCTTTGATTAATTGAATAAACTCATCTTTTAATACGTGAATGCGTGCAATCGCAGCATTTTCTATCATCGCGATAGCTTTTTGATTAACTTCGTCTTGACTCATTCCATGCAGGCTTGGGCAATAACCATAACGACGAGACATAGAGGACGGTAAAATAAAACCAAACCAATGCATTAGTAATGCTTCAAAATGCGTTTTATGTACTTCATAACTACCATGGTAGTTACCTGTAATGTGCAACATAAAACTCTCATACCAAGAAAGAAGGTACGCATTGAATGCCTTTGTTTTACCAGCAAACACTTCTGCATCTTCGGCGATATCCGCCTCAATAAGCTCGCCAATCATGCGGTTAGCATCGGTTAGGTAAGCAGAACCTGGTGATAACAAGGGATCTAAAAAGGCTGATGACATTCCAGTTAAGAACCAGCGTTCTGTAGAAAAGGATTGCTTTGCCTTTCTAGATAGTCGCTTCATCGAGGTGTAATCTAATAATTCAGCGTGCTGTCCTAGAATTTCATTGAGTGCTTGATGAGAGCGTAAAAACTGCTCAAATTCTTCAGCTGAACGAATATTTAAATTCACTTCATTATTTTTAGCAGTAATCCCTATGCTAAAGGTGTCTTGATTCAATGGAATTAACCAAATCCAATATCCTTTATACATAAAGTGATTGGTAGCCAGTGCTCTACTCGTAAAGTTCGATCGAGCACGCCACTCATCACTTCCAAGGTGATCAATCAGCTCAATATGCTTAAACCTTCCCCAGTATGAACTCACAGGGTGGCGATCATTTTGTGATTCAATTAATCCAAGCTGTTTACCCAACGGTGAATTAAAGCCAGATGCATCAACTAAATAACGACAAGTATAAGTGCTACCACTGCTGGTAACGACAGTGTGTCCTTGCTGCGCATCGAGACTAATTTCATTAACTGTAGTGCCCATTACAACATCGACACCTAGTTCACGATTGAACTGCACCATATCGTTATCAAACTTTTCGCGGTCAATTTGATGCGCAGGGATGCCATGATACCAACTACGCCCAAGCTCACTCAGTTCTTCCACACTTAAATCGCGGTTATCACTATCAAAGTAAAAACGCAGCCCATGTTTGTATAGGTGGTTTGTTTCAAGATAAAAACCAAGCTTTAAATCGTTTGCCATGTAGTCCCAAAAAGACTCCAGTGTCGACTCTCCAACCCAACTATTAAACGCCTGCTTTCTCTCTATAACCGTAATTTTCATATCTGGATGAGCCAATTTTAGTTGTCTTGCCAAGCAAGCCCCCGCCATTGAACCACCAATAATCAATACATCTGCGTATTGGCTTACCATAATTTCTCCTTAAAGGTAGTAAGTCAGCCTAAGTTCTATAAAATCATCATCTTTAAACCCGTAGGTCGCATCACGCTGGGTTTGCTCTAAAAACAAGTTTGCTTCAAGCGCTAGACTCAAGTGACTGGAGAGCCTAGTCGAAAATTCGGTTTTAATGGTGTGAGCCCCAGTATCGTTATCGATTAAGACCCCAGTAATCATGCTCGTATCATCAACATCATTCCACGCGAGTCGCATGCCAATAAATGTCGCATCTTGATAGAGACGATTTAGATTCACCTGTTCTTCGGTATCTCTATGTAACTCCATGAGTAAACTGAGATCTTTGTTGGAATTGGCGATGCCGTAAAAGTAGTATTCGGCACCGACTACATAAGCCCAGCTTTTCCCTCCCATTTGGTGATGGCGATGTACCGCTTCAACCTTCCCAAGCAGGTACTCAGACGTCCACTGTAAGTCCAATGCTGTTTGTTGAAGGCGCCGATAAATGGCATCGAACTCTTGATTATTATTAGGGCGTATAACGGGCTCCCTGTCGATGCCGTCGAAGTAGTAGGTTCCGACATCCCAATCACCTAGCACACCGCGATAACCTAATAAGTAGCTACCTCTATAATTAGCATCTCGGCCTACAAATTGCTCATCGGTCACAGCTAGTGGCAACGACAAGCGGTCATCAGGAAGGCCGAAATCACGCTCACGAAAATAAGGTAAAGACATGGCAAACCAATGACCATTATCAGTAAAATGCTGATAATGGAGTAGTAATTCTCCAAGCTTAGCCTCGTTATCCAAATTTCGTGTCGGCTGCTTTTGATTGACGATATCAACCAAATGACGAGACTCTGCAACTCCCCAAAAAACAGTATTTACACCAACATTCAACTGTCCTTGAGAGAAAGAACGAGTGATATATGCTTCTTGAATGTCGAATGCCCTTATCCCCTCATTTTTCGCTGCACTCAATACAGGTTTAAGCCCTCCGCTTAAACCTATCTTTGGGTTTTCAAAATCCAGCTCCCACATCAATTTAGCATCGAACTCTCGGTCAAGTTGTGAGGCTCTCATCGGAGAGCCATTATACTGCCGAGTGCTAAGGTCAATGCTGGTGCTACTTTGCCATTCCATCTCAGCTTTCGCATATGGAATGCAAGATAGCACAACAGCAAGCATCGCCTTGAGTCGCATACCACCCCCTATTTCAACGACGATTTAATAAAGTCGCGAGCACTCAAGGAAATATCAAATTGGTAGTCTGAAAACTCTAATATCGTCTTTTTGCCCGACTGGTGATTTTCCATTGTCATGGTAAGCGGACGCCAGTACGCCTGTTGATATAACTTGTAGTTATCTAGGCTCAATGTTTTTAAATGACTGCCTTTTCTATCGTAGAAGTCTATTTTTCTAACTTGATAATCCTTGGTATCTATTAATGCACGTTGTTTGGTATATCCCGAGTTTTCATATTTTGGAAACCGATCTATCACCGCACATGTCAGCTCGCCACACGCCTCTTCCGCTACATATTCATAGCTATACTTATTGAGTTCTTGAGCCGTAAAATCTTCAAACGCAAACTCGCTGCCAACAAATGGTCCCGATTTGTTTGCAGAAGAGATCCGTTTAACACGCTTAAGCGCTGGGAGATATAACCACTGATCATCAGCATCTATAATTTGCGCATGTGAAAGCAGCTTGGTTTCTTTTACATCTGCAGGAGAGTTAAAAATGATAAGGCTTTTGTCACCCTTGTCTTCGTCTGCCACTTCCATGGTTTTCATGGTCAATAAACGTTCAGTTTCTTGGCCTTTCTTGTCTATCAAACGCATTTTTAAATCAACCGCACTGACTTCAAAACCTCGATCTGAACGATCTGCTTTAGCTGCGATGTTGTAGCCTAGATTGTCTTGCGTTGCGTTGCTGGCAAAAGGTATAACCAGCAATCCGATTGCTAAATGCGATAAAAACTTAGACGTTGTAGATTTCATTTTTCGTTCCTTCTTGAATAGGCGCTTTGCTCGCTTGCTTTGATCTTTTAGCTAGTAACATAAGCAGCGCGGGTAAGAATAAAAAGTCCACGATGAGTGCCATGACAATGGCAAGTGCAGTTAGCAGCCCCATCTGCGCATTGATCATAAAGGTTGAATAGGCCAACACTGCGAAGCCGCCAGCCAGAATAAATGTGGTCAGTAAAATAGCTTCACCGACGGTTTCAAAGGCATACTTCACCGCACCTGCTGGGTCCAATCCCTGCTCTCGCCTCGCCCGTAAATACTTGGATAGGAAATGCACGGTATTATCAACAATGATCCCCAAAGAAGTTGAAGTTACCGTAGCCGCCGCCACACCAACTTGACCGACCAATATAGCCCAAATACCAAAAGTGAATAGCATCGGAATTGTGTTGGGTAGAATACTTGCGATCCCATATTTAATACTTCTCAGCGTCATCACCATAATCAAGGTGATCACGATAACGGCAATTAAATTACCGCTGAGCATGCTTTCTGCGTTACGCTGGAAAATATGTGAGAACATTACGGTCGCACCGGTTGCTTTAGCATGCATAGCATCTGGTGTATGGTCGACTAACCAAGCCTCAGTACGAGCGATAAAAGATTGGATCTGGCCAGTTGAGAGGTTATCTAGAGTCAAGCTTACTCGAGTTGCCGATTTATCCATACTGATCCTATCCGTCAGGTCTAACCCAAATGGCAAGGACATTTCATAAAGCAGAAGATACTGCGCTGCTAACTCTCTATCTGCTGGTAAACGATACATACCGGTATCATCTTGATGCATATTTTTGTTGAGACGCTTAACAATATCCGTGTAACTATAGACATGAACCACCTCTGGTTGCATTCTCAGCCACTGTGTAAATTGATTCAGATTGGTAAGATATTCAGGTTCACTGATCCCGCCTACTTTGCCACTTTCAACATCAAACTCAACCACATAAATACCAGTAAGGTTTTCCATGGTAAAATCGGTATCACGGCGAAACTCCACTCGATGATCGAAGTACTTCACAAACTCATCATTGAGATCAATATTGGGGACCACGTAGGCACTAGCCGCAATCGCAACAACAGTAAATAGCAAAATAGCTCGATACTTCTGCGCTACAGCACCACCAAAACGACCTAGGTAATGAGATAACATGCTTGTACGAGTTGCATAGCTCTTTTTGTCTGGCAAAATGGCGATCAGGCTGGGTAGTAAAATTAGAGATAATACCCAAGCAGCAGCAATACCAAATGCTGTAATGTTGCCCAAATCTGCAAATGGAGGGGCATCCGACATGTTAAGAGTTAAAAAGCCTACAATTGTAGTCAAGCTAGTTATAGATACGGGAACGAAGTTAATTCGTAAACTTTCCACTATCGCGTGATTTTTTTCGTGTCCTGCTTTTCTTGCAGCATAGTAAGACAACAAAACGTGTATGCTGTCAGCTATCGCTAGCGTTAGAATAATAGTTGGTGCGGTTATCGAAATAGGAGTTAATTGAATACCAGCGTAGCCACTGACCCCCATAGCCACAACACTTGAGAAAATCACCACAGATACAGCTGCAATAGTTCCTGGAAAACTGCGTAATCCACAGTACATTACAATGATCAAAACCAAATACATGATAGGCGTAAGGGTTTCGGCATCTTGCTGCCCTGACTCACTAAACGCATTGTTTAGCATCGAAATTCCAGAAAGCGCAAACACTAAATCAGGATTCTCTTGCTGTGCTTTTGCAACTATTTCGCGAACATGTTTCACCGCTGTCGGTACTTCAGTCAGTGATTCACCTGGGTACTGAACGGTAATATTGATACCTGTCGTCTTACCATTATTTGCGATCAAGCGCTGTTTTAATAAGGGTTCTTGTTGTGCAATTTCCGCTTTTTGTAAAATGTCTTCTTCACTTAATGACTGGACGTTTTTCATCAAGTCCGCAACTATCAGCTCATCTCCCTCCGCGTAACTATGCTGAAAGTTAGTCACAGAGTCGACTCGACTAGCATAGGGTGTTTGCCACGCAGCCTCTGTCAGCTGTTCAACCACCATTGCGTGCTGTTTGGATAAACCGTTACCCGCCTTTTGATGTACAACAATAAGAATATTATCGTTCTTGGTGTACTTATCCTGAAAAGCTTCAAAAGCCAGTAGTTCGGGGTTTGAAGCACTAAAAAATGCCCGATAATCATTAGAAAATGTTAACCCTTTTGCCCCAATACCAATTGCAATACAAGACATGATACTGAAGAGTAAACACAAGTATTTATATCTAGTGACAAACTCACCGAGTCGCTTAGCAACTCCTTCTAGCGATGATCCCATTGTCTCTCCTTAAATAACAGAACAATCATTCTGATATAAAATAAAAAAATAGCTAAAAGCTTTTCTTCACGATCACTTCTAGCAATTAAGCAAACGCTTTGGGTAATCTTTACTGATCACTCAATTCAAATCTTTATCACGACGTATTATCTTTCGTTACTTCTGCGCCATCATGTCAAAAATCGTAGTTAAGTAATGTCTCAGAGTTTCACGATGGAAATCTCCTTTTGCCATCACGGCTACACCTTGAAGCACGCCAAGTAAACAAAAGCTCAAGCTGTTTGCATCAATCTCTTTGCGAATCTCACCTTGCGCTTGCGCTTTTTCAATGAAATCTCGAAACTGCGCACTCAACGCACTGTAGACCTGTTGCACCGCTGAATTCATATCAGAGTCGGATTCACCCACTTCTGTGGCCGTATTACAAATCAAGCAGCCATTAGCACCATGCTCTGCAATGTTTTGACTATACAAGTTAAAAAATGCAGTTAAGTCTGCCAAGCTGCCATCGCTTGCACTTAAACGCTTAAGCCCAGGCCCAATTTTACGCAGAGAATACTCCTGCAAACAGCGTTGAAACAATTCCTTTTTATTACCAAATTCTTGGTAAAACCCGTACCGACTGACACCAGTACAAGTGACTAACTGTTCCATGGAAGTATTCCTATATCCTTGCTTCCAAAACAGGATTGTCGCTTGTTCCAATGCTTTATCGACATTAAACTCTCGCGTTCTTCCCATAGGCTCCTCAAAAAACAGAATATACATTCTGAAATAAAAAAGTCAACAAAATCACAACAAAATAATAAAACCGTAACAATTGGATTGTTATGACTTTAGTTCAGCTTAGGTGCTTATAAAAGCATCCAACCTAAGTACGAAATAAGTAGTGAGTTACGATTAGAACTATTCACAACTCCAAGAAACAGTAACATGTATTTGAGGTAGGCAAAATATTTTGAGGTATAAAACTAAAAATTACTACAATAGAGTACGAGTAGTAACGACTCATCTAACTTACTAATATTCAGCTAAAAGAAGATGAGAACACCCAGTCTCGGCGCTCTCATCAAGATCACCATAGCTGTTGATCAACTCAACTAGCTTTCTTCATTAAGTCATCTTCAAACCAGTCAGTTAAAAGACGCTTTTCGTAATAAAAGGATTCGTCCATTCCTCTTTTTATTCTATCCATGAATGACATATCTTTTAACGTCACGCCATTTTCCTCTGCGATGGTTTTACCAGACTTATCAGTTAACTTATAACTAATTTCAAAACGGGGGAAATGGATTGGTTTAATCACCCGAATATCAGTAGTACCATAATGAACATCACCTGCAAGATCTATATCATCAAAAGTAATCGCAAGCTTGTAACCCTCGGGTAAGTTGGTCGCTAATTCTTCTAGGTGTTTCTGTAGTTGCTTCTCAACCCGTTGATGAAACGAACCTCGCGTTTCATTACCTGGCCTAACATCGCGATACTCTTTAAAGTCCTTCCAAGTCACAGCGACTTCACCTGCATTGACAAACAAGGGAGTCATAAATAAAGCAAGTATTGCAATTTGTGTTTTCATCTTTGGATCTCCTTCAAACTCTACCATCACCTTACTCCTTCATTATGTGAAGTAAAGCAAGATCACACCCTTTTACGCAGTGTGACATTTGGCTACATTTACATCAATATAATAGTAAGACCGAAGTTATTGGTAAATGTTCTCAAACAGGTATAAACACCATGAAATGAACGATAACTTTCATTTTTCATCTGCGCTACACCCTCTACCTGCTCAGTGAATAGATCGGTAATATTTATTCTTCCGTCAGCGGTTAATCGCATAAAGTGTAGTCAATGGTTGCTAATGCCCCCTTAATATCTATCACTTCAGTCCTAAAAGTGTCGCGTAAATTTCCTATGTAACCACATTATCGATCTTAGATCAGACCTCATGACAGCCGCGACATTCAGAATTTAGGTACACCACAAGCTACGTCTTGAGGTATGTTTGCATGGTAAAGTTGGAGACATAGCCGCAGAACACGATGGTGAACGCGACATGTTGCCGAGTGATTTTTTTTGCAGTAGTAAGGGAGTTACTAAGCTGAGCAACCAGCCTTCAGTTTTGATGATTTTTTAGGTCGGGATTTATCCTGCTATATCTCACTTGTCATTGTGAAAGAAATCACTACTTCTCGAATGTTTGTGCTGCATTAAAACCTAATCACATAAAAAACAGGTTACATTTTACCGATTTGTTTGGTTTACTGGTCTATTAAATAACCTGAGCTTCGGATAATTAATACCTTATTCAAACCTCAGGTTCACGAGTCAGATTATAATAATTAAAAGAATTTATATGAAAAAAACGATTAACATCTCCCTTGGTACTTTAGCTAGTTGCCTTTCTGTGCTTGCAGCGAATTCTCATGCGCTTGGAAATGACAACAATTCAACAGACAACCTGCCAAGCACAGCTTTGCAATGGCAAGCCGTAGCAAAACAAGATATCCATTACGCCTATCAGCAATCTGCTACTAATCACCCCGGTATATTGGATAGCCACAATCCTGGCTTTGCGCAGTTACTTGAAAACGCAAAACAACAAGCGTTAGTGCTTGCTGAAAAGATCAAAGATGCCCCTGGCTATGAGGCCACAATTGCCCGTTTTAATACTGTTTTACAAGATGGTCATGCTGGCGCTGTGGCGGTTTTACCAAAGGCGGTGAAGCAACCTAGGCGCTGGCCGGGGTTCTCGGTGGTTTGGCGTGGTGATGGTTTAAAAGTGTATTACAGCGAGCATAATAAAGTGACTAAGGGCGACAAGGTCATACGCTGTAATGATACGCCTATTAAGCCTTTGATGCGTAACACGTTGTTTAAGTTTCATGGTCAAGTTGAGCAGCCTGGTCATTGGTGGAATCAAGGGTGGCGATTATTAATCGACGACGGTAATCCATTTTTACCACCATTAAAAACATGCGACTTTATGCAATCGAATGGCGTGGCTTACAGTCTACAGTTACAGTGGGTAGAACGACCAGATAGCGTTAGTCAACACCTAGTGAATGCTTACAATGGCGATAAGTTGGAGGTCGGTTTACATTGGCCTGTTGAAGATATAGCCTGGATAGCAATGCCCACCTTTGCACCTAACGAAACAGAAAAATCAAATTACCAACAACTATTTGCTGACTTAGCTAGGCAACGCGAACAACTTCTCACAGCTACAGCTGTGGTATTAGACCTTCGTCATAATCAAGGTGGTTCAACGTATTGGAGTTTGAAAATCGCCGAGCAATTATGGGGGCAGCAAATCGTTAATTATCGAAAAGATAAACATGACGAAAAATCACAGGTGTGGTGGCGAGCATCAAAAGATAATACTCAGTATGTAGAGTCGTTAATAACTGTATTACGCGACCAGCCTGAGATGCATGAAATGGTGAAAGCAGTGTCTGTAGGTATGCGTGCATCTTTAGAGGCTGGAAAGCCATTTTATGTAGAGCATAAGCCACAAGCAAACAATGCTTTAAAGCAGCTAGCTGAAAGTGACTTTAAAAATAAAGCGATAGTGATCGTGCCGGGGCAATGTGGCAGCGCCTGTCTGGGTGCTGTCGATACTTTTAAGTTGTTTTCAAATACAGTGTTATTTGGCGCTCCAAGTAGCTCAGATTCAACCTATATGGATGTAAGGTTGGCTGATACCCCATCAGGCTTGAGCAAGGTCATTATTCCTAATAAAGTCTATGTAAATAGAGCCCGTGGCAATGGTGATTTTTATCAACCTGACATCCCATTTAATGAGGTAGAGTGGACAACAGAAGCCATATTAGAGGGAATCAAAAAAGTGGCCGATAAAGGGGTTAGGCGCTAGGAGTTAGGTGCTGGGAATCTGGATGTCTGCTACCAATTTGCAGTTTATGATTTAAATTGAGAAAAATAATGCAAAAAAATAAAACCTTATTTGTCATTACACATCTGCTGAAGGGCTAATGAGGATTCTTAGAAATAGGCAGCTATGGGCTACACATCCACGGTATTTGGATGATATAGGGACGTTTAATTAGATTTTTGGGGGGGGGGTAAAGCAATGCTCCAAAGTGCTACAAAAAGACATAAAAAACCTAACATCTGAATTAACCCCCAATGTTGGTCTCCAACTATTGGGGGTCGGTTCAAGCTAGGTGACTTTTTAATTTATCTATATTTTAGATAAGAATATGAGATTACATCTCTGGTCTATCAGTGTTACAGATTTCAATCGATAATGTATAAGTCGTAGGTCTGTCACAGTCGATTGAATTCAAGTTGCAGTTGTGTGTGACGAAACCACCACCAATTGCCGGAGTTGCCTTAACTGGCAGTGTTTTATTATCACGAGATAGGTTTTTGATGCTTTTTTTAGTTAGATGTAGTTTCATTTTCAATATTCCTGTTGAATTAGTAATTAATTATTCTGATATTTTTATTAGATTGAATACTAAAGATAATGTCACCATTGCTACAAAATACAATGTGCAGTGGATTATTCATAAGACATGACTCAATAGCATTAATTAAAGTTATCAAAATAGGAACTAGGTATCAACGGATTTTTGTACGTTTTTAATACCAACTTGCTTAATTAAGCTCTCTATTTTGAAGCGAGAAAGTCTTGTCAATAGCACAGCTACCGCATCCTGCTAGCACCAAGGTAACGACATCCATACAGATAAGAAAAACTTTCTACTCAATTGTTTTAAATAATAAAATCTTAAAACCAGCTGCGTCAAACTTGCTCCTTCAAATTAAGAAAGAAACTAGTATAAGTTCAAATGTAGCTGAAGATTTTTATTATTTTTTAACATGGCAAACGAACGCTTATGCGTTAATTTGCCATTATTATAGAGTGGTAAAGGTAAGCTTAAAGTAGCCAACCCCTTCTTTAAATCCAAGATCGTTTAGATCGGTGAGCCTGGTGGCATTTCAAGCGCTTTAAAGCTTTCAGGCCACTCTCCTGAATCTAGGTAGCGATTGATTTGCTGTGCGAGCATATGTTTAAACGCTTGCTCAAAAGCAACATCGCTAAATACCGACGACTGATTAAAGTCTTTCGCAACTTTTGCTAAATAAAACTTTAATTGCGCCTGAACTTCAGGTGCGACTTTATCGTTGTGACTCAGTTTTACAAGCTGAGTTGCACTTAGGTATTGCACTCGTTGCTGTAGCTTTTGAGCCATACCTTTGCTGCCTGACTGGGCAAATACCTGCTGATATAAAGCATCTAAAAGTGCCTGTGTACCAAAATATTGGGGATCACGTGCGTGCTGCTGTGCAAGACGATTTAATCGCTGTGGGTTAAGCAGCAAGTTAAGGCTATGCTGTACGGCGACTTCTGGTAATGCCATCGCATCTAGGGTTAGCCCAGTTCTCCCTTTAATACTTTCGCGAGTTTTGTACTCACCGTAAGCCTTAGGAGGTATTAACGCCAAAATAGAGTCAGGAATAGTCAACGCCGCAGGCGACAGCGTACTCAAAAGCGCATTGGCCGCATTTTGCTGCGCCTCTTTAGCCACAACTTTCGCCCCTTTTATTACCTCGTCACCGCGAACTTCATAGTCGTAATCCACGCCGCCAATCAATTTTACTGCAGCTTCAACTTGATAACGATGGAAAAGATACAGTGGTACCAGTTTCTCCTCTAGCTGCGACAGAGCAACTCCTTTTTGAATGCTGTGAATACCAAAGCTATTCAACGCCTGCTTGCGAACATCCAACACACGCAGTAATTCGGCAGCAGGATCTGCCCCATTATCCCAAAGGTGTGCCGTTGGGTGCGCTCCGCCTTGTGCTCTGGCGTCTGAATCAGAGATAAACTCAAGCCCTTGCGCCTTATTTTCAGCAAGAATAGCTGCAAGCTCAGTGGCTTCATCAGCGCCAGCGAAATCACTATAACCATATTTAATCACTTGTGTATCCCACACGCCCATGCCTTTTGCGTAGCCCTTGGTAATATCAAGTTGGCCATTTTCAAATCCCACCAGCGGATGAGGATAGTCCATGACTGACGCGCGATCCTTTACCGACGCTGAGAAGTTGTGTGCAATGCCCAACGTGTGGCCAATTTCATGTGCACTCAACTGACGAATACGGTCTAGCGCCATAGCATGAAGTCGCTCAGTCACCTCATTACCCTCAACAAATGGTGCAGAAAGTGCTTCGGCGATAAGAATATCTTGACGGACACGCAGCGAGCCTAGCGTCACGTGCCCTTTTAAAATTTCACCGGTACGTGGGTCAATCACCGACGCGCCGTATGACCACCCACGAGTAGCACGATGAACCCACTGGATCACGTTATAGCGAATATCCATAGGATCGGCATTATCAGGAAGTACTTTGACTTGAAACGCATTTTTGTAGCCAGCAGCTTCAAATGCTTGATCCCACCATTTAGCACCATCAAGTAATGCTGTTTTGACCGGCTCAGGTACGCCAGGATCCAGATAGTAAACAATTGGCTCTACGGCCTCCGAGACTTGTGCAGTTGGGTCTTTTTTCTGTAAACGGTGGCGTGGGATATAACGCACAAACATTGACTGTCCAAGCGGCGCTGAATAGTCCTTATGCTCGATACTCCAATAACCCGATTGCGGATGAAATGCACGTGGCTGGTAGTTATCGTCAGGCAGCTCAATTAAAGAGTGGTGCTGATGTACTGTAAGCGCATAAGGATCTGCACTCACCTGACGTACATATTCACCAGGCTTTGTCCCTTTGAATGTCAACACGGCTTCAAGTTCTGTGTTTTTAACAAATGCCTTTGAACGCGACATAAACACAGCGCTGCGGCTTGAGTCTAAGCTAAAACTACCTTGATTACGATTTGCCAACGTGCGAGAAACACCATGCACATCGCTGAGTAGATAAGGCGTGTAGTCAACCAATACACTGTCTTTATCTTCTGCAACCACGTTGAACCCATGTAGAATGCTTGAAGCAAAAGCCTCTTTAACGCTTTGCTTTTCGGCCATATTATTCGCACTTGCGCGATAATACGTGTTGATAGCACGCAGCATGACCTTATCACCAAAACGTTCAAACTGAACTAAGTGCGTACCACCTAACTGCCCGCGGTCTAAGCCGATATCATTCGAACCTACACCATAAGGTAAACTATGCTGTAACAAGAAAGGGGCGTCTAGTTTGTCGATGTCTAAGTACAGTTTGCCGCTCGAATCATCGCTATAGAAGGCGTAAAAACCGGGATGATAATTAAAACTGGCAGTAAATTCATCAATAGACTTAATTGCTGCGTGTGCTTGGGTTATCATACACAGTAGCAAAGCGGATACAGTTTGAGTGAAGCACGTTATTTTTCTCATGGCTGCTCTTTGTTATTTATGGTTTTGAGGCTTAACCCCAGTTGTATATGAAATCGTATACAATTTACAGTCTTTCAAGACGAATTACAGCGCTGTTTATGGCACCTCTCACACTATTTATTGCCATAAACACAAGGTGATCAGGATTTAAAAAATGCGTAGACTCCCTCCGGTGTTAATTGAAGATGGTTGTTCTCGTGAGTTGGTTTCTCTAATCAGAACCATTCTCGCGGCATGTAAAGAAATATCGTTCCGTGTTGGCCAAGGTGCACTTTCAGGTGTATTAGGTTCAACCTTAGATGAGAACATTCAAGGTGAAACGCAAAAGAAGCTCGATGTACTTTCAAACCAGCTATTGAAAGATATTTTGCTTGAATCTGGCTATGTCAAAGCCATCGCTTCTGAAGAAGAAGATTACACCGTCGCCGGCAATCCAAAAGCGAACTATATTGTCGCTTTCGATCCGTTGGATGGTTCATCCAATACTGACATTAACTCACTAGTTGGTACTATTTTCTCTATTATGGAAGCCCCTGAAGGTTCCGATCCTAGCGATCCTGCAATCTTTATGCAGCCAGGTCATAAACAAGTAGCAGCGGGCTATGTGTTATATGGCCCATCAACCATGTTAGCGCTATCAACAGGCAAAGGAACTCGCTTGTTTACCCTAGACAAAACACACGGTAGCTTCCTACTCACGCAAGACTTTGCTGCCATTCCTGAAGACACCAAAGAGTTTGCCATCAACGCTTCAAACCAACGCCACTGGACCCCAGCAATGCAAAACTACATTGCCGATTTACTTGAAGGTGAAACCGGACCGCGTGGTAAAAACTTCAATATGCGCTGGATAGCGGCAATGGTTGGCGATGTTCACCGCGTATTATGCCGTGGCGGACTATTCACTTATCCAGAAGATCGTAAAGATCCAAACAAGCCATTTAAACTTCGCCTACTTTACGAAGCCAATCCAATGGCGATGCTTATCGAGCAAGCAGGCGGTATTGCCCACACTGGTCGTGAACGCATTTTGGATATTCAACCTGAAGAAATACATCAACGCGTTGGTGTTATCTTAGGTTCAAAGCACGAAGTTGAAGCGTGCCTTGCTTATCATAAGTGATCTATTTTGAAGCGAGAAAATAGCTCGCTTCGCAAATGAAAAAGGTGCCATTGGCACCTTTTTCACATTAAATAGTGGATTAATTTGTCTCAACGGGCACATCGGGATCAGCGCCCCATTCACTCCACGAGCCGTCATATACCGTCAAATGTTCATAACCTAGCTCGTCAGCCACCAGCGCTAAAATACAAGCTGTAACACCTGAGCCACAAGAGAATATCAGAGGCTTAGTTTTGTCCTTTGATAAGTCGCTATACAGCACTTCAAGCTCGGTGAGTGGTTTAAAGCAGCCATCAGCATTTAGCAAACTCGTATATGGTAGGTTTTTACTTTTAGGTACATGACCGCTGCGCATATCTACACGAGGTTCTTGCTCTTCACCAGTAAAGCGCTTTGCACCTCTAGCATCAAATAGATCACTCAGTTCAGCATCAATATTACTAAGCACAGCCGCTTTATCGACAAATGCTGTTTCGTCATATGCAGCGACAAAGTTTCCTGCTTGTTGGACTTGCGCGTATGCTTGACTCAAAGGGTATTGTTTTTCACACCAAGCAGGTAATCCGCCATCCAGTACATACACTTGTTTATGACCCATCATTTTGAGCATATACCAAGCTCTGGCAGCGCTAAACATGCCCTTATCATCGTAAGCGACTAACACATCATGTTGGTTGATACCAAGCTGTCGCATTTCTGCTTGAAATTGAGCTGGACTGCAGCACATATTGGGTGATGTAGCATAGGGATTAGCTAGCGCACCACTAATATCAAAACGCAGCGCGCCTTGAATGATTGCAGGAGCGTTATAAGGGCCTGACTGACCCGGTTTCACAATACCAGCATCCAATACTTTCACTTTGCCAAGGTTTGCAAAGAGCCATTCCCTATCGACCACATGCTTCATGCTATTACTTTCCTTCGGGTCTGCGTACGACCTCTATTATTTCCGTTGTTGAAATTGATGGAGTGCGCTCTAAATAAACCACATCACAGATATCTTTATATATATCGAACTTACCTTTCCAATCATCACCCATCACCAGAACATCCGCATCAAAGTCTTTGATATATTGCGCTTTTAGCTCCAGAGATTCTTCCACAAACACCTCATCCACAAATCGCAATGAGCTAATGATTTTTAGGCGTTCTGCTATTGAGTATATTGGATTTCTACCTTTTTTCGAAAAGTTAAGTTCATCCGACGAGATCCCCACAATGAGATAATCACCCAGTGCTTTCGCTCGCTCTAAAATATTGACATGACCAACGTGAAATACATCAAAGGTTCCAAATGTGATAACTTTTTTCAACTTGGCTCTCTTCATTCGTTAATAAGTTTATGTGTAAACACTATATGAAGTATCAACAGCACCTTCTAATCTTATGAACTATAAGTACCGAAGGTAGAATGTGATTGTAGCATTCATTGATTTTCTTACAACGATATGACGCTTTTGGGCGTTTACTTGATTGGCTTTTAAAGAAGTGTGAAAACGTTATAACCAAGTCACTTCTGCGAAACAACTTGGTTATACGGTGTTGTTAGTACTGTCTGACTTCTAGGTTTACTTCAAAACCATCAAAGTCATAAGCGTCATTATCTGTCGCTAAATCAGTCCAGCCACCACCATTGGAAGCCCATGGAGTGAACGTCGAGTTCCCAACTTCTCGCCCCCCCCTATCAGATACTCGCAAGCCGATACGAAAATCGCTTAAAGAGCGGCTACTGTTCCAAGCTCTGGTTTCAATGCGAATGCGAAAAGCATCAGGGTCGAATCGGTTTGTATCAAATGCCATACCAGACCAACCACCACCTTCACTCGCCCAAGGAGTGTATTGCCAGTATCCAAAATCACCTCGGCCGCCTCGGTCTGCAGCTTGGATAGCTAATCGGAAATCACGGTTTGTCGGGATCTGGTTAAGTACAGATAAGTGTAAACGTAATGCATCGGGGTCATATGCATCTCGATCAACAGCCCAATCAGACTGAACATTAGAACCTGCAGAAAGATACTTAGTATACTCTACAGCACCAGGGTCTCTGCCACGATCATCTAGAGCTTGTAGTCCTATACGGAAATCGTAATTCGAACCTGTACCAGCTAAATTAACAGTTGAATCAATTTGCTCTGCCGCAAAAGTAGATATGCTAACGCCCAGTGAGCACATAAGCATGATAGATTTAAACTTCATGTAAAACTCCTTTTATATATAAATGTGTAGTACCAATTTGATACCTAGGAATTTTACGACTCAAAACATGATAATTTAATGTAAATAAAGTTAAAAATTGTAGCTATTGATTATAATTTGATTATCTCACTTCGCATCGGTGCTAGACGGGCCAGAACTTGATTTTGTAGAGAGTGAGCAATCCCAACCTCATTCATTGCGTTGATCAAGAGATCAACCACTCGATTAAAGTCAGACTCACTAATAGCCATGCCGGTGTGGATCTGCACCATGCTATCACCTTCATAATCACAAGGGCCATCTAAGGTATCGCACAGATGAGTGATAAACCCTTCACGAAAGTGCCTAACATTGGACTCTCTAAAATACGGTAAAATAACGTCATCATTGCCAATCTGTTTAATAAACGCGTCTACTAGCTTTTCTGCGCCGGCGTTACCCCCTATTTGCTCATACAGGGTGGTTTGTGGAGTTGAAGCACTACACGCCACGAGGAAAAGCAAGATTGCCGTTAGTGATAGCCATTTCATTTAAAAGTACCCCGTAACAGATAGATACCAACCCGTTTGAGAAGGTTGCCCTGCGATTTTTCCAAGGTCTAGCCATGCCGCCGTCACACTTACTGACTTATTCGGGATCCAAGCGACAAATACATCTTTCCAATCTGATTCACCAAGTCCAAGGTTATTGGATTTTTGGCGGTATTCTGCACCGACAGCCCAATGCCTAGATAAAAATACTGCGCTGCTGGCTTCTAGTTGCCAAGGCGCACTGTCGTTAGCCCCACCATAACCTAGTATGCCAAGTTGATTAGCTCTAGAGTGCCTCATCGTAATATTCCAGAACCAGTTATAACCGCCTACAGCACCCAAATGCAGTTTGCTTGCAGCTAAGTAATAATCCGTTCCTGAGTCTTCTTCAGCGCCAAGTAAATTGGCAACCGTTGCATCATCCAAGGACTTATGCTGAATACCAAAGCTCAATTGTGGATATTTACTGTAGACGATATCGCCATATAGCCGCACCTTAGCACCGACAATATCTTGCTCAATATCAAGATTAAGCGCATCCACATCGAAGTTTTGTCGAGCGAAACTTAACTCTACGCGATTGAATAAGTTGGCTTGAACGCCACACACATCGAGCTGGTAGTCTTTTAGGCTAGCTCGGCTACAAAACCCGCTCGCCGACCATTCATCTTCCGAAGCATATCCGGCAAGCTGCGCCCATGGCACAATACCGCCACCGGCACTTCCCTCAACCTGTGACACCCCGGGAGTCGCTAGTAACTTTCCTGTTGCGGCGTAAGTTGGTCCGCATACTATTAAGCATGCGGCAAAAACATTAGCCCACTTCATTATATCTCCCCAGCCACAGGTCAAAGTCTGCGGCTTTGAGTGGCTTACTTAGATAGTAACCTTGTGCATAATCACACTGCATTGACTCAAGTAGCTCAAGCGATGCTTTGTCTTCAACCCCTTCCGCGACCACGCTAAAACCAAGTTGGTGACCAAGCGTGATGGTGGAGCGCACAATAAACTGGTCTTTTTCCGATTGTGCGAGCTTTAAAATAAATACCTTGTCGAGCTTCAGCTCATCAATAGGTAACATTTTTAATCGACCAAGGGAGGTTTGACCCACACCATAATCATCAAGAGAGACCTGCACGCCAAGCTGTTTGAGCGCTTGGAGAACCGCAATGCCTTTTTCCTCATTCTCAATCATGTCTCGCTCAGTAAGCTCTATGGTGATCAACTCAGGTTTGACGTTATATGTGTCTAGTAGCGTCTTAAGATGAGACAAGAAGTTTTTATCTGCAATGTCTTGTGCCGATACATTAATAGCCGCCTTGATGCGTTCACCTTGGCGTACCCAATTAGCAACTTGTGACACCACGGTTTTTACTACCCACTGAGTTAACTCAACAATCAAACCTGATTGCTCGGCAAGATCGATAAATAGTTCGGGCGACACCCATTCGCCATTTTTACGTTGCCAACGAATAAGAGACTCAACCTTATCAATACGATTGGTTTTCATATTTAGCTTTGGTTGGTAGGTCATAAAAAGCTGACCATCGTCGTTGGCAATAGCGTGTTTTAGTTCATCAATAATTTGCAGGCGCTCTAGGTGGGCTTCATCTTCACCAGATTGGTAGTAGTAAACATCATGACCATCGTGCGCTGCAGTATCAACTGCTATCAAAGCCCGGCGAACAACATCCTCGGGAGTATGCGCTTGTTTGGGGTAATGCACTACGCCGATACTAAAGTGAAGCGAAATATCTAACCCCTGCACAGTGTAGGGCTTGCTCAGACCTTGATTTAGCATCTCAGCGCATTCAACAATACCGAGCACAGCACTTTGCGGATCGGCACACGCACTCGCTTGATGTGCAACTAAGAACTCATCGCCGCCAAGCCTCACATTCAATCCGCCTTCTGCTGTATTGATCTCCGCTATCCGTTTCGCCACGGCCTTAATACAATCATCCCCTACCCGAGGGCCGAGCTTGTCATTAATATGGCGTAATCCCTTTATGTCTATGGCAATAAAGTAATACTCTGCACCACTGCTGAGCATACTATGTAGTTTATCCAAAGCCGCATTACGATTAAAAAACCCAGTTAAATGGTCATGACTGGCTTGAAAACGGATCTGCTCTTCACGCTGTTGAATGTCTTCGCCCATATCATTAAAAGCGTCAACAAGCTGGCAAATTTCTTGGGTCGGTCGAGCCTCTTCCAGTTTGGCTGAGTAATCCCCTTTAGCAAAGCGTTTTGCCAACTCAGTAAGCTTACTAAGCGGTGTCGTAAGATTCTTGGCAACAATACCACTGGTGATAAAACCAATAAGGATAGTACCGAGGGAGAGTAAAATAATGGTCAACACCATTTTATCGAATTCTTGATACTGAGTAGTTAAATCCGCACTGAGTACCAAACTCACCGGGTTACTTTCAAGAGAAGGTAAGCTCACCTCAGCACTTTCATATACCGGATACTGGCTAAGCCACCGTGTCGTTTTTTGCGCCGCTAAGAAAGTAAATAAATCACCACCGAGTGCAAGAGCAGTCAGCGAGCTTGCTTTTAGGTTATCAGCGGCACCAACAAAGCTTGTTTCCATTCCTGTCAGCTCTTTGAGTTCTAGCGCCACAGCAGATCCAACCTCAAAGCCAATAATTGAGTATGCAATCGTCCTAGGTGCTCGCACAGGCAAAATAATCACTTGATACAACTGCTCACTAAGCACCACAAAAGCTGAGTGGTCGGTGTGGCTTTGCAACGCTTGCATCCAAGTTCTGGTGTCGCTCGGGAAGTCGAGTCCTTCTCTGTTAGCGGAGATCAGGTCGCCTTTCACATCCAGCAGCAGCATTAAGTCGGCATCAATACGGCGAGAGTGATTAAGCAACACACTACTGATGGTTTGTGCGTCTCTTGTCGCGACCGCCTGTTTAAAGCCAAAGTCAGCGGTCAGTACAGTCGCCGCGGTAACCAATAGCTGCTCTCGCGCTTTTAAATATTGTTGATAAACATTTTGTGCCACTTGAATTTTTCTTTGCACTTGCGCTTCATTGAATTTACTTGTGGACCACCAAAAACTTGCCAAGCTCATCCCCGCCGTGACAAGGATCAGCAAAATACAGAGACTAATTATTTTATTTTTAAAGCTGTTATTCATTCATGTTGTCCAAAGCGCTCGCCAAAGGTATTACGCGGCGCTGGATAAGTTGTTTTTATTGTTACGGACATCGGCTCCATAGTGTTCACTATTTGCACGGTTTGCCGACTATCTATGTCATTATCTTGATAAGGATGCCATACCGTTACTTGTTTCGTAGAATTCGGCAAAGTTACCAGTCCATTCGCATCAGATACCAATACTTGCTTGTCATCTGCAATGTAAATATAGCCCACCATAGAGTCGTGAATGTTACAACCTAACACCACTACACCAGCGTTTTCAAACTTAAGCGGTTGATTTGGCGTGCCAGCGTATAGCTTTAGCTCAAAAGGTTTTACCGCAGAAAACGAATAAACGTGATGACGGATATCATCGCTATTGGGAAAATTAACCAATTGTCCTTTTTGAATCGTGAGGATGAAAGGAACAAACTGTTTATTGATTTGATCCATAACCGCCACTGCTTTTGCTGCTGACTCAACAGGCTCGTCCGTCAATTCAACAACGGCGTGCTGCAAGGGCTTGCCGCTGCCATCTAGCACTGTTAATTGCCCAGCATTTGCGCAGCTTGAATCTAAAAGGAATAAAAAACAAAAACTTAGTAGGAGTAGAACAGACGTTCGCATATCTGACTCTATTTTTTGCAACAATTAGGTTAAGTAAAAGAGACCTTGCAATGAAAAGCAAGTGAATTGAGGAAATTGCCCTAATAAACTTGTCTATCAGGGCAATTGAAAAATAATTAATCTATTAAACCGTACTGCTTATCAAGAATATCAATAACTTCTTGGCGAGGATCCGCAGGGATCGTTAGTTCACGACCAACGATTTTACTTGCGATCCCAACGTAAGTTTCGCTTACCGACATCATCACAGCTTCTGGCAAAAGATAATCGCGAGCAAGCGCTTCTCGCTCAGGCATGCGATCTTTATTCAGCAGCACATCGCTATCTGGTACATTGTTTATCAATAGCTGGCGGAAACCTTCTTTTGAGTTTTCAACGATCTTACCATCGCGATAAGCAGGGCCATCCCAAATACGTGACGAGTCAGGCGTACCGACTTCATCAATGTAAATTAGGCGCTCTTGGCCGTCTTTATCTTCAACGTAACCAAACTCAAATTTAGTATCAACAAAGATCTGATCAAGCTTCTCAAGCTCTTTACTAATTAGGGCAAAACCCTCGGTTAGCAACTGCTCGTACTTATCCACATCTGCCGCAGATTTAAAGTTGAACGCTGCAAGGTTATCTTCGATGTTTTTACGAGAGATGTTTACGTCATCCACTTCTGGTACGTCTGCTAAACCTTTGATGATCCCTTTGGTTGATGGCGTGATTAAGACATTATCTAGTTTTTGATTGGCCTCTAAACCTTCTGGTAATTGCAAGCCACAAAACTCCCTTACGCCCTTTGCGTAATCGCGCCACATGCTGCCGGTAATATATTGACGCGCAATCGCTTCAACTCTTACCGTACTGGCTTTACGCACAATCCAAACATAAGGATGTGGAATATCAACAATGTGATTACCTGCAAGACCAGCTTTATCAAAAAGTGAAAACCAATGTGAAGCAACGCTGTTAAGCGCAATGCCCTTACCCGGTACACCGTTAAGACCATTTTCACCTTGCCAAATACAATCAAACGCTGAAATACGGTCTGAAATGACCATAATTGCCAGCTCTGTACCAACCGGGACTTGATAGCCTTTTTCTTCAATTAAACGTGCACTGTCGGCGTCGGTTAACCAATAAACTGAACGTACTTTACCACTGTGAACCGCACCTTTAGTGCGAATTGGAAGATCGTCATTAACGTCTAAAACTTTGTAGCTACTCATTGTTACTCCAATGACAGGATGCGCCTTGCTAAAGGGCACAAAATAATGAGGGGGTTAGGGTCGCTATAATAGTCGAGCTGAACAAAAATCACAATTTAACTTACACGCTTGTTGTTGAGCTTAACTTAGTTTTGCTTTAGTCATTATTGTTATACCATCACAACATTATTTGCCAGCGTTGAGGCGTTATGCTTACGATATCTCAATTACAGTTTACATGGCCTAAGTCGAGCACCCCGGTGCTAACCATACCTAAGCTACACATCGCCCGGGGTGAACACGTGTTTTTACATGGTCCAAGCGGCAGCGGTAAATCGACTTTGCTTGGATTGATTGCCGGCACCTTGGATTGCCAGCAGGGAGAAATTGAAATTGCAGGTACAAACGCGAGCGCACTGAGCCGTGGCCAACGAGATAAGTTTAGAGCCGACCATATAGGTACTATTTTTCAGAACTTTAATTTATTGCCCTATTTGTCGCCAGTTGAAAACGTTACCCTTGGCTGCGAATTTTCCAAAAAGCGCAGGCAAAACATTTCCTCACAGAATAAATCGCTTGAGCAGGAGGCCAAACTTCTGCTCTCTGATCTTGGTATAGACGAGCACACTCAGCAGCGCAGTGTCGCGGAGTTAAGTATTGGCCAACAGCAGCGCGTAGCCGCCGCTCGCGCATTTATTGGCAGGCCCGAAATCATTATTGCCGATGAGCCAACCTCAGCCCTCGATGCCGACAGCCGTGATGGATTTATTAAATTACTCTTTAGCCAAGCCGCGGTTTACAGTGCATCTATTCTCTTTGTCAGTCACGATAAAAGTTTAGCCTCGTTATTTGATAGGCAAATAAGCTTGCCTGATTTACAACAAGGAGCACCGCTATGCTAATCAAACTTGCGTGGAAAAGTACGCTAAACCGAAAAGCTAGCGTCGCCCTAACTCTAGTGACCATTGCAATTAGTGTCATGTTACTGCTGTCAGTTGAGCGTGTACGTCAAGACGCAAAATCCAGCTTCGCGAACACTATTTCTGGCACAGACCTGATTGTCGGCGCACGTACTGGTGATATTCAGCTATTGCTTTCAAGCGTATTTAGAATTGGTCATGCCAATAATGCCGTACAATGGCAAAGTTACGAGTATATCAAGGCACAACGCGGTGTTGCGTGGAGCATTCCCATTAGTTTAGGCGATAGCCACAAAGGCTTTGCTGTGCTGGGCACAGATGCAAGTTACTTCAGCCATTATCAATACGCTAAAAAACAGCATCTCACCTTTGCCGCTGGTCGACCATTTCACAATGGCCAAGAAGTGGTGCTTGGGGCTATGGTCGCAAAAAAGCTGGGTTATCAACTGGGACAAAAAATCGTCATTTCTCATGGCATGGGCAATACCAGTTTCCATCATCATGATGACAATCCGCTGGTTATTTCTGGCATTTTGGCAGCCACGGGAACGCCCGTAGATAAAACATTACATGTGCCGTTAAGTGCCATCGAGAGCATGCATAGCAAGCCATCTCGAATGGTTGCACGAAAGCAGGATGCAACGCACCACGAGCATGAGCATGAGCATGAGCATGAGCATGAGCATGAGCATGAGCATGACAGTAAAAACAATAGCGCTCTACTTCACAACCTCGACTCCAAACCCGGTGATTTAATTGGCTCGACAAAGCAAATCACTGCATTTTTACTTGGTTTTGAGTCACCACTTTATACCCTACAGGTACGCAGAAACATTAATCAGTATAAAGGTGAGCCTTTACTGGCAATTATGCCGGGGGTGACATTGAGGGAATTGTGGGAAATGCTAGATATTGTCGAAAAAATCCTGCTGCTTATCACCCTCGCGGTGGTGTTGATAAGCTTGCTTGGCATGCTAACCTCATTGCTCGCCACGCTGAATCAAAGGCGCCGAGAACTTGCTATCCTACGCTCCGTTGGTGCGCGGCCTTGGCATATTTTTACACTTCTCATTAGCGAAGCAATTTTTATTACCGTGTTAGGATGTGCTTTCGGTGTAGCGCTTTTTTATACCTTGCTCATTGCTGCCCAATCCGGCCTACAAAGTCAATTTGGCGTAGTCCTAAGTATCTCAGCGCTCTCAACCTATGAACTCACGCTACTAAGCGTTATTATAGGTGCAGGTACTTTGATCGGCGCCATTCCTGCCGCCCGTGCTTATTTTTACTCGCTTGCCGATGGCATGCAAATTAAAACCTAAGAGGATCAAGATGCAGTTAACCGCACGAACTCACGTTTTTTACTTCATTGCATTCATCACTGCGATGGTATTCAGTGGTATTGCAAATGCGGCACCACCTAAAGAGATATTCTGGGAAGATTTAATTCCAAAAGGACATGTCCAGATCAGCAATCAAGACGCAGCAAGCCATGATGGCGCCGAGCAAAATTGGGTGCAACCTGACTTAGACGCCCCAGTCGTCAAAGAGTTAGACGGCCAACTAGTCAGCTTACCCGGCTTTGTTGTACCACTTGAAGGTGACAGTGAAGTGATCACCGAATTTTTGTTGGTTCCCTACTTTGGCGCTTGCATCCACGTGCCGCCTCCGCCGCCAAATCAAATTGTTCATGTCAAAATCAAAGGCGGTGTTCCGATTGAAAGCCTATATGATGCAATCACAGTCAGTGGCACGATTAAGGTTTCTACTTGGAAGGGCGACATCGCGCAAACAGGTTATATGATGGAAGCCAAAGGCGTCGCGCCATTTGAGCTCTAAAAGTCATATAAATCACTAAAAAAGAGTGCCAATACTTAATTGAGCTTGATTGGCACTCTTACCACTGCAAAACATACAATTTTATTTCTTTTATTTACCCTACTCAGTGGCAGGAACACTGGCATACACCAGTTCGATGAGATTATTCATGGTTCGCGACTTTTGCATATACGCCTTTTCCATATACGCCAGCTCCTGAAGCTCAAATAAAGTACTCTCTACAAGAGAAAACCACTTAGTGGTCGTCTCAGCTATCTCAACCTCTCCGCGACTCGATTTTTTAAGTGCTTCATAGAGAATATTTAAGTCGTTATATTGACGTAGATAATCCATATCACCCTCAGTCAGTTGTTACCCTTGTTTCATTTCACACTACAGTAACAAAAGCCTCGCTAAAAAATCTTGTCGAACCAACTTTTCTATTAAAATGATGAAAATAAAGTGAAAAGTATAAGTGTATTTCTGAGCGCCACTTTCAGATCTTACTAATTAAATTTCCTCTTGCAGAAACATTTTTATTGATTACAATTACAAATTAACAAAGATTACACATAAAAATAACTTGGGTGGCACTGAGCAGACTCCCCATGCAAGAAAGGACTAAATTGGTGGGCAATCCCTATTTTAAATATAACGGTGACGACCTTAGAAGAATGCGCCTTGCTGCCCAAAAAACCACGCAGCAAATGGCTGACCTTGTGGGTATTAGCCGCCAAACCTACGAAAACTATGAAAATGGTGTAAGCCGTATACCTTGGGATCACTTTCAGGTTTGGTGTAGGTACTGTGATATTGACCTTTCTCCCATTATTAAGCAGTTTCAAGCGCTACGAAGCTTAATTAGTGATACCCAATTAAGACGCAAAAGCCCGACCTCTCCTAATACAAAGAAAATGGAAGAGTAAGTAGTCATGTTATCAGCTGGTTTAAGTAGTAAAAGGATTATAAGAATGAAATTTGTAATGCAAAAAAAACTTAGTAAGGCAATAAAAATCAAAAAGTTACCAATGTATAGTTTAAAGTCCATTAAAGGTGGCAGCCTAGGAGTGGTTAAACATGACCCTCGAACTTCCTCTATGGCTTCTCATGGCGGAACTGTAATAGATCCAAGATCAATTACTTAACTTCTTTGGTTTTACAAGTGATTCTCAATAGGTGAGTTTCAGAGTACAGTATTAACGATTTTAACCACTGCAAAAACTAAAAGGAATACTGCCATGATACTTTTGAACCACTTTAAGACCCATAAAAGCCTTATTTCCACAAAAAATAAAATAAACAGTATACAACTTATTGGCACTAAAAGCGCGAGTCAGGTTAGAGGTGGCAGCACAGGAAAACAGGTGGATGATCCCAAACTGAACCAACCGAACTCCGATGACGGTGCTAATTAAAGGGAATAAATAGTGAATAAAACGTATTATTTTGCAATTGTTTTTGCTCTGCTTTGGTGCTTTTTAGCATTCGTACATCATTCTTTCGGGCGCTTCGTTGACATACCTATTTTACTTTTAATTTTATCGTTTACGTTCCTAGCCAGAGAACAGTTAAATATTCAACATATTAGTACCTGTATTCTACTGGTTATGCTCATAGAGCTGGCAGGCTTTGAGCTGATATTAGCTAAACTACTAGTTGATGAAAAACCTTTCTATCAAAATCTAGCAATTTATTTACTACAGTTAATGTGCGACCTATGTCTATTCTTTTATTTTAAAAATAGAGTTCGCTTATCCTTATATTATGTTGAACGACGCAACCCTGCTCAGCGTGAATATATCTACATGACACATGCGGATATCTTATTGGTGGGTGTTTTCTTCCTATTTATACTCGTAGATATAGCTGCTTTTTCCGAGAACATAATTCGTAACTTAGAGTATTTGGGTATTGAAGAAAGCTTTGCAAAACAATTCTGGCACTGGGGTTTTGTATTCAATAGTTATCCATACCTAAAATCTGTATTGCTTTCACTCGTCATAACCACTCTATTGGCTACTATCTATGTTGAACGTTTTCGTCCTGCGCCAATTAAAGAAAGTGAAGAAGACTCAACGCTTAAAAAATCCGAGCCACAGCATAGGTCATAGTGACCTGTGCTGTTTTTACCCTAAATCAATTGAAGGAATAAACGATGGATTTAAAACTGAACAAAAAGCAATTGAAGTCATTAGCAGGTAGTAAGCTAATTTTGGATAACAACAAGACCCGTGAGATTGGTGGTGGTTGTTCCTACTATTGTAGTCGCGACTTAAACTGTGACACCGATGGCCCAACGATGGCCTGCCCATCTAAGGCGTTAGCGTGTGTTCCTGAGCCAAATACATTACATTGTGATTGCCCAACCAATATGTGCTAGTCACTAACCTGTCGCGACACTATGTCGCGACAACAACCCTGTTATTCTCCGTTCAACTTATACCAATTGTATTAAGTATAGACCTCTGCTTGATACTGCTGAAAACGCATAAAGGCCTGACGAGCGCCGGTGATCAATGCATCTTCTTGCGTACTAGTTAACTCAACCGTATCGATAAATTGAATTAAGTGACGCCACGCACTGCCGCGCCCGGAACCTGGGCCTGCTAAGTAACGCGCACCATACTCACCTGTGACAGGCAAACGCGCCTGCACTTGACGCCCAAGCATCGCGGCCCCAACCTTAGAGCCTTCAACGACATAAAGCGCTCCCAAAGCAGTCGCAAACTCGGTTGAAGTTGTGATAAACGGCGACAAAGACGGCACAGGTAATGTGTGCTGTAAGTCAGCAAAGTCCTGCTCTAACAACCCAAGCCGTCGGCGCGATTTGAGATCGTCAATATGCATAGAGAGTTCACGGTGCTCATATAATGCAGCGACATCGTTAAGAAACAGGTACTGAAGAGTCAAAAACTGGAGATAACGCTCAATGCTGGCAAACGGGTCTTTTGCCATAATGCTGCTATCTATACTGTCATGAAGATCAGCAGTACTTGCTTTTAATTTCAATGCACGGCTAGTAAGTGCGCTGGCTGCGGTCATGGGACTTCCTGTAATGTAAAGCGAGGGGAAAATGAGTGGACTGTGTTGGCTTTTTGAAAAGCCGCTCCAGCGATTGACACTGGAGCGAAGAAATATATCTAACTATTAGCTAACCTGAGGTTAGTTAGTTGAAGGTAACTCCATAATGCCATCAATCTCAACTTGTGCGCCTTTTGGTAGTTCTTTTACACCAATTGCAGCACGAGCTGGATATGGCTTTCTAAAATACTGAGCCATGATCTCGTTGACCGTTGCAAAGTTACTCAGATCAGTTAGGAAGATATTAACCTTAACCATATCTTGTAACTCGCCACCAGCCTCTTCACATACTGCGATAAGGTTTTTGAACACTTGGTGCGTTTGCTCTGCAAAATCTTCAGAAATAAATTCCATCGTCTCTGGCACCAATGGAATTTGACCAGATAAATAGACCGCAGTACCAACTTTTACCGCTTGGTTGTAAGTGCCAATTGCTGCTGGCGCTTTATCTGTTGAAATAATAGCTTTGTTCATTAATGTTCCTTTATTTTTTACGATACACGCGTTGTACATCTGGCATCACTCGAATTCGGCGCATAATATCAGCAACATGAATTCGGTTTTTCACGGTAATACCTAAATCAATCACGTATAAATTACTTTCTTTTTCGTCCGTTGCGATTTCGACAATGTTAGCTTGAGTCGTCGCAACCACATTGGTTAATTTAGCCAACGCACCTTGGTGGTTAATAATTTCCACACGCAGCGCTGCTATATATTCTTTCTCTGGGTTGTCTTCCCACTTCACGACGAAGTACTTCGAACGCTCGTTGCGCCAACCCTTAATATTTTTACATTCTTGGCGGTGAACCATTAGGCCTTTGCCTTGGCTCATATATGCTGTGATAGCGTCACCCGGCACAGGGCGACAACATTTAGCATAGGTTACCAACATGCCTTCTGTTCCGATTATCGCGGCTTTAGCACGTTTAGCAATATCTTCTACCGCATTATCATCTTGCAGTAAACGCTTCGCTATCAATACGCTCATAATATTGCCACAGCCAATCTCAACCAGCAGCTCCAACAAGGTATTGAGGTTATGCTCTTCAAGTACGTTGTCGATTTGCTCTTGAGCAATATCATCTAGCTTATACTCACCCAGTGCCGAGTCGAGTAAACGGCGGCCTAGTTGGATCGCTTCTTCTTCTTGTTGGCTCTTGAGATAATTGCGGATCCCAAGGCGTGCTTTACCCGTTACCACAAAATTCAGCCAAGTAGCGTTAGGGTGTGCACCTGAGCTAGTAATAACCTCGACCGTTTGGCCGGTATCGAGCGCTTTACTCAAAGGATAAGGCTTACGGTTTACACGAGCACCTACACAGGTATTACCCACATCGGTATGCACGGCATAGGCAAAATCTACCGCCGTTGCGCCCATAGGTAACTCGACAATACGGCCATCTGGCGTAAAGACGTAAATTTCTTCTGGGAATAATTCGGTTTTAACGTTTTCCACAAATTCAAAAGACGAGCCTGCACTTTGCTGCAGTTCAAGCAAGCTTTGCATCCACTGACGCGCACGCTGCTGCGCGGTATGGCCGGCATTATCGCCTGACTTTTTATACATCCAGTGCGCCGCTACCCCTTTATCCGCCATATGATCCATATCGTGAGTACGAATTTGGATTTCTACCGGAATACCGTGCGGGCCTACCAGCGACGTATGAAGCGACTGGTAACCGTTGGTTTTCGGTACTGCAATATAGTCTTTAAAGCGAGTTTCAATTGGCTTATATAAATTATGCGCAACGCCTAGCACACGGTAGCAAGTATCCAGGTTGTCGACATTGATCCTAAAGGCGTAAATGTCCATTACCTCGTTAAACATTAACTCTTTATTTAGCATCTTGCGGTAAATACTGTATAAGTGCTTTTCACGGCCTTTTACTGAGCCTTGAATACCCGCTTCTTCCAATCTAGATTCTATCTCAGACTGAATATTGCTGATCACTTCTTTACGATTACCACGTGCTTTGGCGACTTCTGAACGTAACGCACGATAGCGCATTGGATATAACGCCTGAAACCCGAGATCTTCTAACTCATTTTTAATATCATGAATACCAAGGCGGTTTGCAATTGGTGCATAAATCTCTAATGTTTCGCGGGCAATTCGACGACGCTTGTCAGGACGCAAAGCACCTAGCGTTCGCATATTGTGCGTTCTGTCTGCAAGTTTAATAAGGATGACACGAATATCCTGCGTCATCGCCATGATCATCTTACGATAGTTTTCGGCTTGGAACTCTTTTTTATCTTTGAAGCTCAGTTTATCGAGCTTTGACACCCCTTCCACCAACTCAGCGACCGTATCGCCAAAGATCTCCGCTAAGTCGTCTTGGCTAAAGTCAGTATCTTCAATAACATCGTGCATAAGCGCAGCCATGAGTGTTTCATGATCAAGCCTCATGCTCGCAAGGATCTGGGTTACTTCTACTGGGTGAGTGATATAGGGCTCACCGCTAGAGCGCGTCTGTCCCTCGTGTGCCTCACGGGCCACGACATAGGCTTTTTGCACCAAATCGACGTCTTCTGGTGACAAATATTCTGAGATTTTCTTTTTGAGGCCTTCAAACAGATACATTCACACTCCAATGTTTCAGAGAAGCTATACTCGGCGAGTATAAAACGGGTTACAAGCTAGTTACTTAAGAATATACGATGAAACACCAGCAATGCCAATGAACAATTTATGCTACTTGTTAGGAAGTTAAAGGCGTTACGCGTTGTGTAATGTGCTGGCGATTTATACCAATTTGCTTAATTTCAATTGCTATAAAACAATAATGCCAGCAAAAAAGCTGGCATTATTGAATCTAGACAGTGGTTGGATTAGCGATTGCCACCAACGATTGCAGCTACTGCAGCAAGCTCTGCAGCTTCTTGATGCTGCTGCTCTTCACGGTCGATAATATCAAGCGAGTCAGTGGTGACAAAACCTTGCTCAATTTCACGTAGCGCGATTACGGTTGGCTTGTCGTTTTCAGCATCAACCATAGGATCTTTACCGCCTACAGAAATTTGGCGAGCGCGACGCGCTGCTACTAAAATCAAGTCAAAGCGGTTACCAATTTTATCTACTGCATCTTCTACAGTTACGCGAGCCATCGAAGCACTCCAAATTCAGTTCATTATGCAAAAGGCTAGTTTACTGTATGTCTAGCCTTTCGCCAAGTATTGATGGTTAAAAAACCTCAGGTTTAAAAGTAATTATTTTAGCAAGTCAGCGATAAGCGCTTGATGACGGATAGACTGTGCTTGTTGCTCAAGTCTTGCGGCAATCACAATATGTTCAAGCTCACCGCGTGTTTGCTCAAAGTCATCATTGACAAGAATATAGTCAAACTCGTTGTAGTGTGAGCTTTCTGATTTCGCTTCAGCCATGCGACCTGCGATTACTTCTTGAGAATCTTGACCACGACCATTTAAGCGCTTTTCTAGCTCCGCAGTTGAAGGAGGTAAAATAAAGATGGTCTTTACTTCAGGCATCAACTCACGCACCTGACGCGCACCCTGCCAGTCGATATCTAAAAACACATCAATACCAGCGGCAAGCTGATCTTCTATCGCTTGTTTTGAAGTGCCGTAGTAATTTTCGAATACTTGCGCCCACTCAAAGAAATCGCCTTTATCGATCAGCTGCTTAAATTCATCAACCGAGACAAAATGGTAATGTACGCCGTTTTCTTCGCCTGGACGAGGAGCACGCGTAGTGTGAGACACCGACACTTTAATATCGTCGTGCTTTTCCAATAACGCTTTGATTAAACTTGATTTACCCGCACCAGAAGGCGCAGAAAGGATAAACAGATTACCGCGTGTAGGTGATGTCATAGTCATTCTCAACAATAAGTACCGGCCGAGTAATATTGGTTTACTCAAGTCTGCCGCAGAGCTAAAAGCGGGCATTATACCGAGTAACGTATAAGAATACACTAGGGATGAGAATAAGGAAAAGTCGAGGAATAAATTCAGCGTTGTGAGTAACCCAGAAACCTATCACTGTGCTAAATTTATTCCTCTAAAACAGAATGTTATTATGCCGTGTAAAGCTGCTCCTACCAAGGTATTCACCCAGTAGGAACGAGTTCACCTCGCGATCTTTTCACTGCTCGCCGCGTAAAGCATCTCCTACCAAGGTATTCACCCAGTAGGAGCGAGCTCACCTCGCGATCTTTTAACTGCTCGCCGCGTGAAGCGGCTCCTACCCAAGTATTCACCCAGTAGGAGCGAGTTCACCTCGCGATCTTTTCACTGCTCGCCGCGTAAAGCATCTCCTAACAAAATATTCACCCAGTAGGAGCGAGTTCATCTCGCGATCTCTTAACTGCTCACCGTGTGAAGCAGCGCCTACCAGAATATTCACCCTGTAGGAGCGAGTTCACCTCGCGATCTATTAACCCCTCGCCGCGTAAAGCATCTCCTACCAGAGTATTCACCCAGTAGGAGCGAGTTCACCTCGCGATCTTTTCACCGCTCGCCGCGTGAAGCGGCTCCTACCAGAGTATTCACCCAGTAGGAGCGAGTTCACCCTCGCGATCTTTTCACTGCTCGCCGCGTAAAGCGGCTCCTACCAGAGTATTCACCCAGTAGGAGCGAGTTCACCCTCGCGATCTGTTTAAAGCAAATCAGCTACGCTGCTACGTACTTCTTCAGGCCATACCCCAACTTGTACCTGACCAATATGCTGCTTTTGCAACAGCAACATCACTAAACGCGATTGGCCAATACCACCTCCTATGGTTTGTGGTAATTCACCCGCAACTAACTGTTGGTGCCAATCTAAGCTCAAGCGTGCTTCGTCATCGGTTAATTTAAGCTGTCTTGCAAGCGAATCAGGGCAAACACGAATGCCCATTGATGAGATTTCAAATGCATCTTCTAGCACCGGGTTCCATACCAAAATATCACCGTTAAGCCCTTGGTATTTGTCGCATGTTGGCGTTGACCAGTCGTCGTAATCCGGCGCGCGAACGTCATGAATCTTACCATCACCAAGCTCACCACCAATGCCAATTAAAAATACCGCGCCATATTCTTGGGCAATCGCTTTTTCACGTTGCTTGGCAGTAAAATCTGGATACATAGTGCGTAATTCTTCGCTGTGCACAAAGGTAATTTTCTCTGGGAGGAATGCCGCAATGCCAAATTCATCCTCAACCACTTTTTCAGTTGCTTTAATTGAGCGATAAAGGGTTTCTACCGTTTCTTTTAGTTTTGCCAGCGAACGCTCACTGTTTTCGCAAATCACCTTTTCCCAGTCCCATTGATCCACATAGACAGAATGGATTGGCGATAGCTTATCTTCGTCAGGGCGTAGCGCTTTCATGTGCGTATAGAGGCCTTCGCCTTTAGCAAAACCATAATCGCCTAGTGTTTTGCGCTTCCACTTAGCAAGTGAATGCACTACCTCAAACTGCGCATCCGGTAGCGTTTTCACTTTTACCTGCACCGCCTGCTCGTGGCCACTTAGGTTGTCTTGAATACCGTCGCCCAAACGCGCCAAAATAGGCGCTTGTACTTCAACTAAACCCAATTGCTCGGTTAGCTGTGCTGAAAATACTTGTTTTACTCGTGCTATCTGTTTTTGTGTCTCTTGATACTTGCTCAACATGGTTAGGTCCTCATTCCCGAATTTGTCGTTTTGTTGAGTCTATATTTAAAGAAACCGACACAAACATCAATAACCCGCAACAAAAACACCTTTACATAATTATTTTCATCAAAAATATGCTATAAATTTTATATAAACGATAATTGTTAATGGATATTTACATGGAAAATTATGAGATCGACAATCTGGATAGATCCATCCTTCACGCTTTAAAAGAAAATGCACGAACGCCCTACGCGGAATTAGCAAAAAGATTTGCTGTTAGCGCCGGTACCATCCATGTTCGGGTCGAAAAAATGAAGCAAGCGGGGATCATTGAAGGGACTCAAGTGAGCATTAATGCCAAACGACTTGGCTATGATGTCTGCTGTTTTATCGGAATAAACTTAAAACACGCTGGCGACTACCCGGGAGCCATCGCACGTTTAAAGGAATTTGAAGAAGTTGTTGAAGCCTACTACACCACGGGCAATTACAGCATTTTTATCAAAGTGATGGCGCGCTCCATCGACCACCTTCAAGATGTGCTTATTAATAAAGTGCAAACCATTGAGTCGATCCAGTCAACCGAAACGCTGATCTCACTGCAAAACCCAATTCAGCGCACCGTTATGCCCTAGCTTCTTTTTTGTTATAATCGCGGGAATTTTTTGATTAGAGTAGTAAGTAGATGGCTGAGAATAGATTCCATCGTGTAAAAAGCGTATTAGATAGACGCCAAACCGACCTCACAGTGTGCCTAGATGAAGTACATAAGCACCATAATCTGTCAGCGATTGTGCGTACCGCAGATGCGGTTGGCTGTCACCACGTACACGCAGTATGGCCACAAGATCAAAGACGGTTAACAAACAATACCTCTGGCGGCAGCAAAAATTGGGTTGAAACCCATATGCATGAGGATATAGACCAAGCTGTTGCGACAATTCGTGAACAAAACCCAGGTGTACAATTATTAGCAACCAACCTTAGCGATAGCGCCGTTGATTTTCGTGAAATTGATTACACTAAACCTACCGCTATTATTGTCGGGCAAGAGCGTTTAGGGATCTCAGAGCGCGCACTTGAGCATGCGGATCAGCACATCGTGATCCCAATGCAAGGTATGGTGCAATCACTCAATGTGTCTGTTGCTGCAGCGCTTATTTTATACGAAGCGCAGCGCCAAAGAGATGCAGCAGGACTGTACAAACGTACAGATATGATGGATCCTGTGGTAAAACATAAGTTACTATTTGAAGGATGTCATCCAATCATTGCAACCCGCTGTCGCGAAAAAGGGCTACCTTACCCGGCACTTGATGAGCACGGTGAAATCGTTGCAGACGACGCTTTTTGGGACATTCTTAAGTTTACGCAGAAGAAATAAATAACGCGGATCGCGCTAGAGGATTAGCATGTCGACACCAAATTTGGCCACTTATCCAATCACCGAATTAAAAGGCGTAGGCCCAAAAGCGGCCGAGCGTTTGGCCAAACTTGGCATTCAATCGGTGCAAGACATGTTATTTCACCTTCCGCTACGCTACGAAGATCGTGCGCGCACCTATCCTATCTGCGAGCTGCAAGCGCATAGCCATGTCAGCATTGAAGCCGAGATTGAACGCAGCGAAATCACGCAAGGCAAACGCCGCATGTTGGTGTGTTATGTTAATGATGGGACGGGGCGGATCGCGCTGCGCTTTTTCAACTTTAATGCGGCACAAAAAAATGCCATGCAAGCGGGCAAAGTGATCCGCTGTTTTGGTGAAGTTCGCCGCGGTCATTATGGCTTTGAAATGGCGCATCCAGAATACAGCATCAAAGAGACGCGCTCTGCACCGAGCGATCCGAGCCTTGCGACGCTCACCCCAGTTTATCCTACCACCGAAGGATTAAAGCAACTGAGCATTCGGGCAATTGCCGATCAAGCCGTTGAGTTACTACGCAAATATGATGTACCAGACTATTTACCAGCTCAATATCGACCATCGCAGCAAAGCCTAAAAGAAGCGCTGTTATTACTGCACCGTCCACCACAGGAAGTGGATTTAGCACAATTAGAGCTCGGGCAACATCCTGCACAGGCACGATTGGCGTTTGAAGAGTTATTGGCGCAAAACCTCAGCTTGCTTAAGCTAAGACAAAAAGGTCAAGCGGTAAAAGCGGTTGCACTACCGCCCACCAACCCACTTGAAGCTCAGTTTTTGTCATCCTTGCCATTTGCCCCCACCAATGCCCAAAGTCGAGTAGTGGCAGAGATCAAAGGCGACTTACAACATCCCTACCCCATGATGCGATTGGTGCAAGGGGATGTCGGCTCAGGAAAAACGCTTGTGGCAGCGCTTAGCGCGTTAACGGCTATCGCACAAGGTTACCAAGTAGCAATTATGGCACCCACTGAGATCCTATCCGAGCAACACGGCATCAACTTCCTTAATTGGTTTGAACCTATGGGCATAGAAACCGTATGGCTGGGTGGTAAAACCAAAGGTAAGGAACGCACTCATGCGCTTGAGCGTATTGCTTCAGGGCAAGCACAGATGGTGGTTGGCACCCATGCTTTATTCCAAGAGCAAGTACAGTTTTCTAACCTTGCGCTCATCATCATCGACGAGCAACATCGTTTTGGCGTGCATCAGCGCCTAGCGCTGAGAGAAAAGGGAAAGTTTGGCGATTGCTATCCACATCAGCTGGTGATGACTGCAACCCCAATCCCGAGAACCTTGGCAATGACGGCTTATGCAGATCTTGAAACCTCAATTATCGACGAGCTTCCACCGGGCAGAACACCAATCACAACTGTCGCCGTGCCAGACACCAGACGCAATGAAGTGATCAAAAAAGTACAAAAAGCCTGTGTTGAAGATAAGCGTCAAGTTTACTGGGTATGTACGCTGATAGATGAGTCGGAGGCGTTACAATGCCAGGCCGCAGAAGACACCGCCAAAGCACTTGCCGAAGCCTTGCCAGAACTTAATATTGCGCTGGTGCACGGCCGCATGAAAGCCCAAGAAAAACAGGCCATCATGGACGAGTTTAAACAAGGTCATACCCATGTGCTGGTTGCCACAACCGTGATTGAAGTTGGCGTGGATGTACCCAATGCTAGCCTTATCATCATTGAAAACCCTGAGCGTTTGGGTCTGGCGCAGCTTCACCAATTACGCGGCCGTGTTGGTCGCGGACAAATCGCATCACATTGTTTACTGCTTTACCATGCGCCACTGTCGGTCACTGCGCAAAAACGTTTGGGGGTGCTTAGAGAAAGTAACGACGGATTTGTCATCGCTGAGCGCGACCTTGAGATCCGTGGCCCGGGTGAAGTACTTGGTACAAAACAAACTGGATTGGCGGAGCTAAAAATTGCCGATCTTAGCCGTGATAAACATTTATTACCGCAAGTGAGAAGCCTCGCTTTTACCGTGCTAAAAAACCACAGCGATATTGTTGACCCGATTATCTGGCGCTGGATGGGTGATAAGAGTGAACTAGCCATGGCGTAAGCCTGAAGCGCCAAATGATATAGAGATCGCGAGGTGAACTCGCTCCCATAAAATAACCCACCCTGGTAGGAGCCGCTTTATGCGGCGAGCAGTTAAGAGATCGCGAGGTGAACTCGCTCCCACTAAATGAGCCATTCTGGTAGGAGCCGCTTTACGCGGCGAGCAGTTAAGAGATCGCGAGGTGAACTCGCTCCCACTAAATGAGCCATTCTGGTAGGAGCCGCTTTACGCGGCGAGCAATTAAAAGATCGCGAGGTGAACTCGCTCCCACAAAATGAACCACTCTGGTAGGAGCCGCTTTACGCGGCGAGCAATTAAAAGATCGCGAGGTGAACTCGCTCCCACACAATGCGCCTGCTCCCATAAAATAAGCCACTCTGGTAGGAGCCGCTTTATGCGGCGAGCAGTTAAGAGATCGCGAGGTGAACTCGCTCCCACAAAATAACCCTGCTGCCATAAAGTAAGCCACTCTGGTAGGAGCCGCTTCATGCGGCGAGCAGTTAAGAGATCGCGAGGTGAACTCGCTCCCACACAATGAGCCGGATCCCACAAAATAAACTCGTTCTCACAACTCTCTCATACAAAATCACCCATCGCGCTACGCTTGCTTCTTTTATCAAAGCTTGGCTACCATCTCTCTACATCAACTAAAAAAACTCAAAAATGAATCGTTTACTACGTGCGGTATGCACCTCATTTGCTGCTTGCATGGCGTCGATCGCCTCAGCAAAAGCAGTTTACCCAGATGTACCAGAGCAGATTAATTCATCTGCCAAATATGTTTTTTACTCTCATGGCTATATCGTTGAAGGTGATAATGAAACCCCTATTCATAAGCGCTGGGGTAAATATGACTTTCCAGCCATCAAACAGGCATTAAGTGATGATGCCTATACGCTAATTGCTGAGCATCGCCCTAAAGGCGTCGCACCAGAAGCGTATACAAAAACCTTGGTTAGCAAGGTTCACAAGTTACTGGACGCGGGCGTCAGCGCCAGCAACATTACACTCGTGGGGTTTTCTCGCGGTGGCGCGTTAACGATAATGGCAAGTGATGCATTAAAAAATGATGCCATTCACTACGTGGTACTAGCAGGCTGCGCTGGGCTTATCAAAAGTAAAACCGAGATTAAACTCTACGGCAAGGTGTTGTCCGTTTACGAAACCTCAGATCAAGTGGGCTCTTGCGATTTTGTGAAAGCACGCTCTGCAAACCTCAAAAGCTTTACAGAGCTTTCGATTTCAACCGGTAAGGAACACGGCGCTTTTTATCTCCCGAGAGACGAGTGGTTAAAGCCAGTTAAAAGCTGGATTTTAAATCACTAAATAACCTGAGGTTTGGATAAGAAATGTTCCAACTCATTGTTGCTAAAGAACAACTTAGTTTTTCCTTTTCTAGCCAGAGAGTTTTAGGGAAAACAAGGCGAATTTACGCACCAATAGCTGGCTATTGGAAGTGAATTCAACGCAGTTAGCGCTAAAACTGGCTGCTAGAAAGGCATTAATTATCCGCAGCTCAGGTTAAATAATTAACCTGAGCTTTGGTTAATTAGCGTGGCGTTCTTTCAGAGGAACGCCGTACAGCGCATTCATTCTACTCCCTTTGATATCTTTAAATCGCATTTTCAAGCAACCCCCCTGATTACTTATTGCACTTTTAAAAATGCTCTCTATAATTGAACCTTATTCGAATACCATTCGAATAAGGTTCAAACTCTAAGGAGAAACGATGGCACCGGCACCTAAATATGATAAAGAAACCCAGCAACGCATGATTTTAAACGCTGCGGAACAATGCATTAATGAGTCTTCAGTCACTGACTTTACAATGGCAAAAGTCTCTTTGCTTGCAGGATTGTCTATGGGCTCAATCTATAAGTTTGTGCAGACCAAAGAAGACCTAGTAATGGCGCTGGCCTATGAGTCTTTTACCCATACATCCAGTGTTTTTAAGCAAGTGTTGTCGTTACCACTTAGCACGCCAGAACGCATGCTCGCGGTGTGTCTTATCTCGCCACAAAAGCTAAAACGCTTCTCTTTTGATTATGAATTGCAGTCCTACTCTACCAATGAGGCGGTGATTAAAAGGGCTTCTGAGTTTTGGACCAATAAAATTATCGAATCCTGTGGTGGCTGTGAAAACGTGTTTAAACAAGCGCTAATTGATGGCATTGAAGCAGGTGAGTTGCAAGCTACACCAGATCTACACGACATGATAGAAGAGATTATCATCACCGGCTGGGCGCTTACCGTGGGATATGAGCAAGTACTGCGCTTGCAACAAACTAAGCAAATTGTTGAGGGCACAGCTTCATTGCTCGCACCACTTGAGCTTAATGATCCTGTTATTCGCAGCACGGTGAGGCTACTTAACAGTTATCCATGGCAACAACCTATCACTCAAGACTCTCTGGTACGTATAGAGAAAGAATTGCAAGCGCTCGAGCTTCGTTAACTTAAGGAAATCACAATGAACATCAAACGTTGGCTTATGGCCGTTGTCATCATTCTCATCGTTATTACCAGCCTTGGTTTTGTGAAGTTTACACAAATCCAAGCGGCAATCGCCTTTGGGGAGTCTTTTCCGGAGCCTTCGGCTTCGGTAAAAAGCACATATGTATCAACCACTGAGCATATTAAATCGGTTAAGGTTGTAGGTCAGCTCCATGCCAAGCGCACCGTCACTATTAGTAACGAGTATCCTGGTCTTATCACTTACGTCGGTTTTAAACCCGGTGAACAAGTGGAAGCGAACCAAATATTGTTGCGCTTAGATAGCAGCATTGATGAGGCAAATCTATTAGCGGCTAAAGCTCGAGTAAAGCTTGCTAAATCAACCTATCAACGGGTTGCCAAATTACTAGAACAAAAGCGGATCAGCCCAGATGAGGTGGACAAAGCCGAAGCCGAGGTGGCAATTAATCAGGCAGACGTAAAACGACTAACCACATTAATCGAGAAAAAAACCATTCGTGCACCTTACCCGGGTCAAACGGGGTTAGAACAATATCAAGTTGGTCAATTACTTGATGCCAATAGCGAAATCACTTTCTTGGTTGGGTTAGAGGACAGCATTTGGGTGGATTTCAAAATTCCACAAACCTTACCACAACCTAACATAGGCGAAGACGTTAGCGTGGTAATTTCTAATGCTAGCGGCCAAATGCCTGCTCGCGTATCAGCCAAAATGCCAATGGTCGATGTCGCATCGCGTCAACAAAGTTATCGTGCTGAACTACAAAACAGCAATGGCACACTCAGCCACAATCAAATGGTGTTAGTCAATGTACCAACCGAGATTGTGAACGCCGCAGTTGTGCCAACCAATGCAATTACGCGCAATCACTTTGGCGAGTTTGTTTATGTACTTGAAAAGGACGACAGCCAAAACTGGCGAGCAAAACCAGTAAAAATTACTTTAGGCGATAAGGTCAACGATCAGCAACTTGTACTATCTGGCCTGCGTGGTGGTGAATTTATTGCTGCTGAGGGGGCATTCAAGCTACAAGAAAATTTACTGGTTTATACCGATCAGGTTGCTGCTGTTGATGGCAATAACGGAGGCCAGTAATGAGCGCATTACACGAAAATAAGCCGTCTATCATGGATATTTTTGTTAACCGGCCGGTACTGGCGATCGTGGTGTCATTGCTTATTGTGCTAGCGGGTTTTAATGCCGCCCGAGATATATCGGTGCAGCAATATCCAAAAATAGAAAGTGCCTCACTGGTGATCAACACTGTCTATACGGGCGCTGCCGCAGACGTCGTTAAAGGCTATGTTACCGAGCCAATCGAGCGAGTGGCCTCTACTGTTCCGGGTGTCGACTATGTAGACTCGATAACTACCTCGGGACTTAGCAAAGTTACCGCTTGGCTTGAACTTAATCACAGTACCACCGACGCCTTGGCTGAGCTGACTACCCGATTAAACCAGATTAAATTTGAGTTACCCAGCGGAGCGGAAGATCCAGCCATTCAAATCGTACGTGCCGACAGCCCATATGCGGTATTCTATCTCGATGTGGAATCTCAAGGTCTGCCACGTAATAACGTGAGCGATTATTTGATCCGAAATGTTGTCCCTTCTATGTCTGATATTCCCGGTGTACAAAAAGTGACGCTGGAAGGTGGCCGCGATCCAGCAATGCGAATTTGGCTCGATACCGAAAAACTCGCTATCTATGGCGTAAGTGCTAGCGACGTATTTGCCGCACTACAAGCAAACAACACCATTGCCACCTTAGGTTACAGTGAAAATAACAGACAACGCATCGACCTGATGGCCAATACCTCGTTAAAAACGGTAGCTGATTTTAACAACCTAGTGGTAAAAGAAATCGATGGCACGCAACTTAAGCTTGGTAACATCGCCACGGTAGAACTCGGTGAGGCCGAAGGCATGGTAACCGCACGCCTTGATGACCACGATACGGTATTCTTAGCGGTGTGGGCATTACCGGGTGCCAATGAAATCGATATTGGTGATGCCCTGTATAAAAAGATTGATGAGATTAATACCATCTTACCCGACGGCATGCATTTAAGAATTGGCTACGATGGCACGCTTTATATGCGTGATTCCATAAAAGAAATCTTCACCACGCTTGGGGAAACCGTCCTACTTGTGGGGATTGTTGTACTCGCGATGATGGGCTCGTTTAGAACCGCCATGGTGCCGCTGGTTACCATTCCTATCTCGATTTTAGGCGCAATCGCGGTGATCTCAGCAATGGGCTTTTCACTCAACCTACTGACTATTTTGGCTATCGTGCTTTCTGTTGGTTTAGTAGTGGATGATGCCATCGTGGTGGTTGAAAACGTTGCGCGTCATATGCGCGAAGGCAAACCCAGATTACAAGCCGCGCTTATCAGTTCACGTCAATTACTCGTCCCAATCATTGCCATGACGCTGACCCTTGCAGCGGTCTACGCGCCAATCGGATTTTTAACAGGTTTAACGGGGTTCTTATTCCGAGAGTTCGCGTTCACCCTAGCCATTGCGGTATTAATTTCTGGACTGGTTGCTATTACCTTATCGCCCATCATGAGTGCTTACGTTAATCCCGAAGGCGGTAAAGAAGGTAAATTAACGCAAAAGGTCAATGGCTATTTTGATCGATTACAAACGTTCTATTTTCGTGCACTCGATACCTTGTTTAAGTGGCGTCCACAGGTCTTTTTTGTCGCTATCGTGTTCTCTTTATTGTCGGTGCCGTTTTACCTGTTATCACAAAAAGAGCTAGCCCCTATCGAAGATCAAAGCAGTATCCAAGTCGTAGTGGAAGCACCACCTGAGTCTTCTCAAGCTTATACCTCAGCGAAAATGAATGACACTGCCGAGGTCATGAACGCCACTGAAGGCGCTGAGTTTACTTGGCAGATTATTACAGCGGCAGCGGGTTTTGGCGGTGTAGAGCTTGCACCATTTGATGAGCGAGAAAACTCAGTACACGACTTGCTATACGATCTATACGGCCGGTTAGGCAGCGTGACTGGGCTAAGTTTATTCCCTATTCTACCGGCATCGCTTCCTACCGCAGGGCAGTTTGACGTTGAAGTAGTATTCCGTGCCAGTGACGATCCAACCGCGATGAAGCAGTACGCCGATGAGATTATTCAACGGGCAACCGCCAGTGGCAGCTTTATGTTCGTCAATACCGACCTAAAAATTGACCTGCCGCAAGCCGAGCTTGAAATCGACCGAGAGCTGGTTGCAGACTTAGGTCTAAACTTGTCGTCGGTAAACGAGCAACTTAGCATTTATATGTCGAATAATTTTGCCAACTACTTCAACAAAGAAGGCAAAGCCTACCGCGTCATTCCCATTGTCGGCGATGGCGAAAGGTACAATCCTGAGAACATTCTTAATATGCAAGTAAGAACGGATGCTGGCGATCTTATTCCGATTTCAGCGTTTGCTACCTTGCGCACCTTTACAAGCCCTAGAGTGCTTGGCTCATTCAATCAGCAAAACTCGTTTAGAATATTGGCAGGCACACTGCCACACATTACCAAAGAGCAAGCGCTCACACAGGTCGAGGAAATTGCAGCAGACGTCTTACCTAGTCACTACTCCATTGACTACGCTGGTGAATCAAGACAGCTAAGAAAAGAAGGCAACACCATGGTTGGCGTACTCCTATTTGCCATGATAGTGGTGTTTTTCTTGCTGACGATCCAGTTCAACAGCTTTAGAGATCCGCTCGTGGTACTACTCGGCTGCGCACCTTTGGCACTCGCAGGTGCATTGATGCTACCGTTTTTATCACTCACGACCGTCAACATTTACAGCCAAATCGGCCTAATTACGCTTATCGGTTTAATCGCCAAAAATGGCATCTTGATTGTTGAATTTGCGAACCATTTACAGCTTGAAGGTAAATCGAAATTTGAGGCGGTAAAAGGGGCTGCGGCCACACGTCTAAGACCTATACTGATGACTACAGGTGCAACCGTGCTTGGTCACTTCCCGTTGGTCTTAGTAACTGGCGCAGGCGCAGAAGCGCGCAACAGTATAGGTATTATCTTAGTCGCAGGCATGCTCATCGGTACTTTCTTCACTTTGATTGTCTTACCGCTACTTTATGAAAAGTTAGCCAGCGATCACCGTGGCGAAGCCGAAACTATTGAAACCTATCCTGAAGCACCGTTAGTAGGCAAAGTCAGTATGACGTGATAACTGGCTAACAACTAAAGGACACTAAGTGCCATACTTAGTGTCCCTTTAAATTGGTAAAAACCTTTCTTTTGATAAGCTATAATTTATTTCAATCTATAGCCGCTTTTGATCGTGATTTGGGCTAACAAGCCTGTCCGCATGCCCAGCCGGAGCTCCATGCATATTGGAAGTTATAGCCCCCGAGCCATCCGGTGACATCGGTTACTTCGCCGATAAAGTACAGGCCTTTTTGTTTTTTAGCTTCGAAAGTTTTTGAGCTTAATTCGTCGGTATCTACACCACCTAACGTAACCTCTGCGGTGCGATAACCCTCTGTGCCATTTGGTTTTATTTTCCAGCTAGTGAGGGTTTCTGTCAGTTTTTCAATCTCTGTGTGGCTGAGTTGGTTGGCGTTTTTATCTGGGATGCTGCCGTCGCTTATTAAGGCCTCAATAAAGCGCTTTGGTAAGATGGTCGAAAGCAAGTTCTTCAGGCTCTTTTGCCCTTGCTCACTACGCCAGTCATGGAGTTGTGCTTGCACATCTAAGTCAGGTAATAAATTGATGCTAACAAACTCTCCTGCTTTCCAAAATGAGCTGATCTGCAAAATTGCGGGGCCAGATAAACCTCTGTGGGTAAAGAGAATATTTTCTCTAAATTGGATACCGCTTTCGCTGGTCACTAGGCTATCTACGCTAATACCAGACAAACCATCAAAGCGTGCTTTGTCGTGATCATGAAGTGTAAATGGTACAAGCGCTGCCGTGGTTGGTAACACCGTTAAACCGAATTGCTCCGCTATTTTGTAGCCGATTGGCGTTGCGCCAAGTTTTGGCATGGTTAAGCCACCAGCGGCGATCACCACTGACTCGCAGTTGAAGGTTTGAGTTGTGGTTTTGACTAAGTAGCGGCCATCGCTTTGATGCTCAACCGCTAATACTTCTTGACGTAAATGGAGTGACACGCCCGCCCAGTCACATTCGGTAAGAAGAATATCTACGATCTCTTGCGCGCTATTGTCGCAAAACAATTGCCCAAGCGTTTTATGGTGATAAGCAAGGCCATGGCGGTCTACCAATTCAATAAAATCATGTTGGGTATAGCGGCTCAAACACGACTTTACAAAGTGTGGATTTTTACATAGATAGTTAGCAGGTGACGCATTTTCGTTGGTAAAGTTACAGCGGCCACCACCACTGATCAAAATTTTACGGCCAGGCTTTTTCCCCATATCAACCACTGCAACTTGTCGCCCTCGGTATCCAGCCTGTGCAGCACACATCAACCCTGCAGCACCTGCGCCGATAACGACCACCTCTATTTGTTGCATAAACTCACTCAACTTTTTATCTAAGATTTCTACACTTACCGTTTTGCCAACAGTTTAGCTTTAAACAGCAAAATCGCGACCAAGCGAAAATTATACCTAGATTCTTTATCTAATCACAGCGACGAATAGAAGAAGCAACTCGCATACCTTTCAAACACTTGTAAACATTATGTCAGCGCTATCATTTCTTAAACCTTAAAAAACAAGAAAATAAGATTAGAATAGCAAAATAAAACCAACCTTTAGCACTAACCAAACTCCCACTCTACTGGCTACAAATGCTTCACAAAGTTAAAAACACTATTTTGTTTACAGTCATTTACAATGTAACTGAAATTTATTCGCTCTCTCACAAAAATGAAAAATATCGATTAAAAACAATACAATAAGAATTTTTTATAGCCATTTATCCGTCCACATATAACTAAAAAATTAGTGCAAATAACAAAACAGCGCTTTCTTTTTTTTAACCATGAGTTTACTTTCACTGACCATCAGCTTTTTATTAACAGCTGAACAACAAGTTAGAAACTAGGGAAACATTATGACAATCAATAAAAACTTTAAGCGCGCTGCACTAAGCATCGCAGTGAGTACATTATTCACTGCAACAGCAGTTACAGCCGCACCAACACAATCAATCGGTCAAGATGCAGCACTTGCAGCAACGGCACAAAAACTATCATCACAAAGCACGCTTGGTACACAGTTCATCATCAAGTACAAAGATGCTAGTTCACAAATGATTAGCCTTTCAGCTGCAGATCTTGCTCCTGCTAAAATGCAACAGCGTGCAGAAAGCTTTGTACAAGGCTTTAAGAGCAGCAAAGCGAGTGCTCGCGCTAAGTACGTACGCCCAATGGCACTTAGCAATCACCACGTTATGCGTGCTGACAAAAAGCTTTCAGCAAAAGAAGCACAGGCGTTCATGAACGAAGTGATGGCTTCTGGTAATGTTGAATACATCGAAATTGACCAAATGTTAAAGCCATTCGCAACGCCTAACGATCCGCGTTATAACGATCAATGGCATTACTACGAAGCTGCTGCTGGTATTAATGCCCCAGCTGCGTGGGACAAAGCAACAGGTCAAGGTGTGGTAGTTGCGGTACTAGATACAGGTTATCGCCCACATTTAGACTTAGATGCCAACATTCTGCCTGGCTATGACATGATCTCTAATACCTTTGTTGCTAACGATGGTGGCGCACGTGACAACGATGCTCGTGACCCTGGTGATGCGGTCACTCGCGGTGAGTGTGGAACTGACTCTTCAGGTCAACCTGTGCCACGCGCAGATCAAGACTCAAGCTGGCATGGTACGCACGTAGCGGGAACAGTTGCTGCGGTAACAAATAATGGTGAAGGTGTAGCTGGTGTTGCTTACGACGCTAAAGTAGTGCCTGTACGTGTTCTTGGTAAATGCGGTGGCTTAACTTCTGACATCGCTGACGGCATCATATGGGCATCTGGCGGCTCGGTATCTGGTGTGCCTGCAAATGCTAACCCAGCTGATGTTATCAACATGAGTTTAGGTGGTGGCGGTGCATGTAGCGCAACTACACAAAATGCAATCAACCAAGCACGTAACAACGGTACAGTCATTGTTATTGCGGCAGGTAACGACAACGATAACTCAGCAAACTACAACCCAGGTAACTGTAATGGCGTAGTAAACGTAGCATCTGTAGGTCGTGATGGTAGCCGAGCTTATTACTCAAACTATGGTGCAAACATCGACGTTGCCGCTCCGGGTGGCGCACAAAGTTTTGCGAATGATCCTGAAGGTATCCTATCTACCCATAACTCAGGCTCTGGTGCACCTTCAAATGATAGCTACCACTACTCACAGGGTACGTCTATGGCGGCACCTCACGTTGCGGGTGTTGCAGCGCTAATCAAGCAAGCAAAACCATCTGCTACGCCTGACGAAGTAGAAACTATCTTGAAAAACACTACACGTAGCTTCGCTGGTAGCTGTTCAAACTGTGGTACAGGTGTTGTTGATGCAGCCGCTGCGGTAAATGAAGCTTTAGGCGATGTTGTCACGCCACCTACAGGTAATACACTTGAAGATGGTGTAGCGAAAACAGGCTTAAGTGGTGCAGCTGGTAGTGATCAGTTTTTCACTTTTGATGTACCTGCAGGTAAAACCAATGTTACCTTCACGATGAGCGGTGGTACTGGTGATGCTGACCTTTATGTAAAGCTTGGCAGTCAACCAACTTCAAGCAGCTATGATTGTCGTCCTTATGAAGGCGGTAATGCCGAAGTTTGTAGCTTTGACGCACCTCAAGCTGGTACATACCATGTAATGATTAACGGTTATAAAGCTTATTCAGGCGTAAGCTTAGTTGCTGCAACTTCAGGCTCAAGTACAGGAGGCCCTCAAGCGGGTGGCGGTACCGTTGAAGATATTTCAGCGTCAAGCGGTCAGTGGGTGCACTACACAATCGAAGTGCCTGAGGGTATGAGCGACTTCACCGTGAAAACATTTGGTGGCTCAGGTGACGCTGACTTATTCGTTAAGTTTGGCTCTCAACCTACAGCAAGCAGCTATGACTGTCGTCCATATGAAAATGGTAATACCGAGACTTGTGTAATCACTAATCCGCAAGCGGGTACATGGCACCTAAGTGTTAATGCTTACCGTACGTTCTCAGGCCTAACGTTAGACGCGCAGTACAAGCCATAAGCAAACATTAGTAGGCTCTGATTGAGTCTCTTTCCCCAACGAGAGGCCGCATTTGCGGCCTTTTTTAATTATTTCGAGTTTAGTTTGTGGGAACGAGTTTACCTCGCGATCTTGTAACTGCTCGCCGCGTGAAGCGGCTCCGACGTTTCAGCTTATACTGTCGAGATAAATCTCGACCTACGACACTCGCTGGTAGGAACGAGTTTACCTCGCGATCTTTTAACTGCTCGCCGCGTGAAGCGGCTCCTACGTTTTAGCTTATGCTGTCGAGATAAATCTCAACCTACAAAACGCGCTGGTGGGAGCGAGTTTACCTCGCGATCTTTTAACTGCTCGCCGCGTGAAGCGGCTCCTACGTTTTGGCTTATGCTGTCGAGATAAATCTCGACCTACAACACTCGCTGGTAGGAGCGAGTTTACCTCGCGATCTTGTAACTGCTCGCCGCGTGAAGCGGCTCCTACGTTTTGGCTTATGCTGTCGAGATAAATCTCAACCTACAAAACGCGCTGGTGGGAACGAGTTCACCTCGCGAGCTTTTAACTGCTCGCCGCGTGAAGCGGCAGCTACGTTTTGGCTTATGCTATCGAGATAAATCTCGACCTACGGCACAATCCTGATTACCGCAGGCCTAAGGTACCCCTAATCTCCCGCATTTTCTCTTTAAGGCTTTGCTGGATTTGTTGCACTTGCTCATGTGAGCTATTAACCTGACCTTTCATACTATCCATAGCGTGGCCAAAGGTATCTAAGAGGTCTGATTGTTGATTGGCAAGATCCATTGCATGGGCGGCAACTTGGTTGGCGCTCTGTGCGCTCTCTGCCACACCTTCTGAATTGCGTTTCAACTCTTGTGCATGACCAGTTTGCTGCTGTGCCTCATCTGCCAAAGCCGAGATTTGTGTCGATACTTTGTTTGAATTATCACTCAAAACATTTAATTGCTGGTGGATATCAGTCAGTGAGGCTTGTGTTTGCTGTGCAAGCTTTCGTACTTCATCCGCAACGACCGCAAATCCACGGCCATGCTCTCCTGCGCGCGCCGACTCAATCGCTGCGTTGAGCGCGAGTAGGTTTGTTTGTTCTGCGATGGAGCTGATCATATCAATCACTTTACTCACATCTGAAACACCATTAAGTAATTCATTTAAGCTCTCTAATCCCTGCTCTACCCGCTTTTGCGTGGTCGATGAAGCGCTCAACATAGCATCCGCATAGGACACACTTTGTGTCATTGCTTCAAAGGTGTTATTGGCATTGTCGGCAACTTGCGCGTTGATTTGATTGGCATCCGCCCCAAGCGCTCTAAGCGAGTCAAGCTGTGCTTGGTTTTGCTCCACTTGCTCAAAAGTATCTCCAGCTTGTGCAGAGATCTGCGCCAAGTTAGTGTTCATCTCTTCCATAAAGGTATTGATCACACTCAGCATTTCTGAGCGTTCGTCCGCTTCTGCTCGCTGCCTATCAATTAACTGATTAAAGTAACTCGCAATTTCGCCAATTTCAGTGTCTTGGTTTTTACTTTCAATATTGCGTAACTCATTGCTTTCGATTAGCTGAGCAAAGCCATCGCGTAGTTGTCTTAGCGGAGTTAACACTTGATTGAACTGTACAAAATACACACCACCCGCAAGGAGTACGAGTAACCCAATGGCCACACCAAACAGCATAAACACATTGGTTTTTACGTCAGCCTGCTCTGTTTTTAAGTTGGTTTCTGCTTGTAGGATATTCTCTGAGATTGCTTTAATATCACCTCGCAGTGCTAGCATGCCAGCTTGGCGTTGTTTCGACTGCTGTAAGGTATTTTCTAAGTCGCGGGCATAACGTTTAGGCCAGCTCACAAGCTCCGCTTTTATTTCTAGCGCTAAATCTTCGGCTTCGGCACCTAAAAATAGCTCGTCTTCGTCTACCTCACTCATTACCCCTAAGTTTTCGAGTCGGTCTATTCGCGCGGCAATATCCTGCAACCGGCTTAAGCTCGACATCAAACTCTGTTCGGTCTGCTGTTCGTAAGCCATGACTAATTGGTAGGTATATAAGCTCAAATTCGAGACTTCGCTAAAGTAGTCTGAAGCAAGATTAAAGTAGGATTCTTTGGCGGCACTATCTTGTGCTTTAATTGCATACTTGACGAGGCTCGATGCTGAACCTGACATTTGCCTAAGCGCATTATCCAACAACGCAAGTTCGTTACCAGAAAGCTTGCCGAGTGCACGGTATTTGCCTGCAATATCTTGTTGTAGTTGTATGAGTTTAGTTTTAAGTTGCTCAGCAAGTGCAGGTGGCAACTGCTCTACACTTTGCTCTAATGCTTTGATTTGTTCATCGGCCTTATTTAAATACTGGCTATCGCCCGCACTCAAGTAATCTTCTACTGTACCCTCAAGCTCGATGATCACCGCATTTTTAACTTGATTGTAAGCGGCGTCTTGCGCATCAAGTTCAGTTAATACTTGGCTCGCCCAAAACAGACTCACCCCAAGTAGAATACTCGCTGTCGTCAATAATATTGCCAATAACCGAGTAAAAGTAGACACGCGCATAGAATCACAACCCCTTTATCAAAATGCTCCGCAAGAGTATTAAGGATTTATGACAACTTGATTAAATCTGGTTACCTTTCCTGTGCAATAGTACAAAACCATACTTTTTGCGTATATCCATCTAGATATCTGCTGCACAAAATTAAATCAGGTAGTGGTGTGCTATTTCATTGCGGCATTAACATAAACGTCAAAGCGGTTTTTCTTGGTTTTTATTTGCATACTTGGCGTTTTTTCATTTAAGAAGCCAGCGTAGTCTGGACGTTTTACCACCACCCTTTTTGTGGCTAACAGCAAAGCAAAAGGCAAAAGCGCGTCCGCATCCAAGTCATTGCCAACTAAATCTTGGAATACACGCATTTCTTTTTTCACTTGCGCCGATTTTTCACGATGCGGGAACATAGGATCAAGATACACTACATCTGGACGCCAACCTGCTTGCTCTAGCAAGTCATGGCTGGAGCCAAACTCCAGTCGCATAGTTGACTGTACCCATTCGCCAATTTCAGCATCTTGATAGGCGCGTTGCAAGCCATCGTATAACAACGCTGCGACTACCGGGTTACGTTCGTGTAGCACGACTTTGCAACCCATAGACGCAAGTACAAAGGCATCGCGTCCAAGTCCTGCTGTCGCATCCAAGACCGTAGGCACAGCACCTTTATTTAAGCCCACCGCTTTTGCAATTGCTTGCCCTTTACCACCACCAAATTTGCGTCGATGAGCAACTGCGCCAGTCACAAAATCAACACGGATAGCGCCGAGCTTTGGTTCATCTTTTTTGAATAATTGTAAGCCTAGCTCATCATAAACCAATTGAAACTCCGCCTCGTTAATATTAAGCGCGGATAAATTAAACAGCTTAGTTAGCGTATCTAGGTAGGATCTGTTTTCTTCAAAAGGGGTGTGAATATACAAGCTAAGCTCCCAAGGGTTACCAACCGTGGCAGTATACCCCTTTCCCTTTCTAGTGTCTTTGATTATCCAGCGGCTTAAAACAGTTCAATATCAGCCTGCGACGCCACTTCATCCTCACCCCAAGGTTTCGCTATTTTGTTTAAACTCTCTATAAGCTGCTGGCGTACCTCAGTCACTTCTCCTAACTTATATTTAATTATGGTTAGCTCATCGCTTAAATAAGTGAAATGCTCATAGAGTTCTTGCAACCGTTCTCTTTCACTTGGTTCTAAGACTGCAAGCTTGTCGCTTTCCAGCACCGTCTGAAACTCAGCAACTTTGCCACTGTAATGATCGCCAACGCCGCTTAAATGATCGCTTAGCTCAGCAAATACTTGCCCTATATGCTCCACTTTCTTAAGTGCATCTTCACTGACTTCCATGTCTCTGATTTTGGCATCAGTGGCTTCCAGTATGTGCGGAAATAAATCTTTATAACGACCATAAACGGCAACATCGTCCACTGGCATGTTCTTAATCAGTAAAGAGACTTTAGGATAGTTAATTATGGTTCTGCGACCAAAATCAACAAAACGACTGCTATCTTTGTGTTTCTCAAATAGCTCTTGCTCTATCGGTTGGATCGCTCCCTCGCTGGAGTAAAACATCGCGTCTTGGTGATACCAAAAAGCCACCGCAACATCGAGCTCCATCGGCATAAAAAACTCTAAAAAATGAGCGCTCAACGTATTGAGATCATGCGCGTGATACGACTGCCCAACGTAGCGCATTATACGGCCCATATCACCAGAGTCAGTCATGGCTATTTCAGCTGTGGTTTGAGCGCGCTGTACATCTTGTTTTAGCTGCGACGAGATTTTTCGATAGTCATCAAGGACATTAATACGCGCTAACAACTCTTCAGCGTTAAAAGGTTTGACTATATAGTCTGCGGCACCAGCGTTATAGCCCCGCATTCGCTCTGAAATATCGGCACGAGAAGACAAAAACATTACAGGGATCTCTGTAGTGTCCTCTAGTTTTTTGAGTTGCTCACATACCTCAAAGCCCGACAGCCCTGGCATCTCGACATCAAGCAAGATAATATCCGGACGATATTTTTTAGCCAACCGCAAGCCTTCCTCACCATTTTTCGCATGTAATATTTTGCATGTCCGCGATAGCGCCTCATCAACAATGTGATGGACGAGTTTGTCATCATCAATGGCAAGAACCAGTTTCGTCATGTGGCTTTCCCTATTAATTCATATCTTTATAGAATAGTCAGAGATATTGAATTTGCTAACAAAAAGTCACACTTTCTAAGACAAAAAAAACGCCTTCAGAAGAAGGCGCTTAGAGTGGAAATATAACTAGGCGGCGATCCCGCTGTGGCGTAGTAACGCATCCACTTTTGGCTCTCGACCACGGAAGCGGGTAAACAGCACCATTGGCGCTTCCGATCCACCCTTTTCAAGAATGTGATACATAAATTCACGCCCGGTTTGTGGGTTGAATATCCCTTCTTCTTCAAACTTAGAAAACGCATCCGCAGACAACACTTCTGCCCACTTATAAGAGTAGTAACCCGCGCTATAGCCACCAGCAAAAATGTGGCTAAAGCTATGCTGGAAGCGGTTAAACTCGGGAGCTTTAACAACTGCTGTGCGCTCACGCACCGCATTGAGCGTTGCTTGAATTTGGCAATCCGTATTTGGCTCAAAGTCTGCGTGAATATGAAAATCAAACAGCGAAAACTCCAACTGACGCAGCATTTGCATGGCTGACTGGAAGTTCTTTGCCGCGAGTAACTTGTCTAACATTTCTTTTGGTAACGGTTCACCCGTTTCATAGTGTCCTGAAATGAAGTTCAGCGCTTCTTCTTCATAGCACCAGTTTTCTAAAAACTGACTTGGCAGCTCAACCGCATCCCATGCCACACCATTAATACCAGCAACAGGGGCTGCATCCACTTGCGTTAGCATGTGATGAATGCCGTGACCAAACTCATGGAATAAAGTGGTTACCTCATTATGGGTAAATAGCGCAGGTTTATTACCAACAGCTTTATTAAAGTTACACACTAAATAAGCAACAGGAGTCTGCAGTTCACCATTTGCGCGTATTTTTCGGCCCATGCAGTCATCCATCCAGGCACCACCACGCTTATGTTCACGAGCATATAGGTCGAGATAGAAATGACCACGCAACTCACCTTTATCATCATGAATAGCAAAAAAGCGTACATCAGGATGATAAGTATCAACGTCTTTGACTTCGCTCACGTGGATCCCAAACAAGCGATTTACGGTTTCAAATAAACCGGCAAGTACCTTATGCTCAGGGAAGTAAGGGCGCAGCGCTTCGTCAGAAATAGCATACTTGGCTTGTTTTAACTTTTCGCCATAATATGCGTAGTCCCAAGGTTTTAACTCAGTTACACCGTGTTCTTTATTCGCAAAGTCACGTAGTTCAGCCACTTCTTGCTCGGCTTGTGGTTTTGACTTAGCGGCCAGGTCATTCAAAAACGTAAATACTTGCTCTGGCGTCTCAGCCATTTTAGTTGCCAGTGATTTTTCTGCAAAACTAGAAAAGCCAAGCAACTGAGCCAGTTCGTGTCTAAGTGTAAGTGCTTCATGCATAATCGCTGAGTTATCAAACTCGCCAGCATTAGGCCCTTGATCCGAAGCACGGGTTACAAACGCACGATAAGCCTCTTCACGGAGCATTTGGTTATCTGCGTAAGTCATCACAGGAAGGTATGAAGGGAAATCTAGCGTAAATACCCAGCCTTCTAATCCTTTGGCTTCAGCAGTATGAGCGGCAAGCGCTAAAGCCGACTCTGGTAGCCCTGCTAATTCTGACTCGTCAGTAATATGCTTTTGCCATGCCTGAGTGGCATCCATTACATTGTTGCCAAACTTTGATGCCAGCTCCGACAGCCGTGCCACTATTTCGCCATAACGCTTTTGCTTAACTGGCTCAAGTGCAATGCCCGACAATTGGAAATCACGTAGGGCATTATCTACAGAGGTCTGTTGAGCAATCGTTAAGTTACCAAATTCAACCGATTCTTTTACCGCTTTATAGGCTTCATACAACCCTTGGTGCTGACCAACATAAGTAGAATATTCAGAAATTAATGGCAGACACTCATCATAAGCTTTACGTAACGCTTCTGAATTTACTACTGAGTGCATATGTGAGACTGGTGACCACATACGATTCAATTTATCGTCTGACTCTTCTAAAGGCAGTACAAAACTGTCCCACGTATAGCTTGGTTGTGCTAAAACAGTGTCGATAGTTTCACGACAGTGCGCAATGGCAGATTTTAATGCTTCAACAATATGTTCAGGCTTAATTTTCGAAAAAGGAGGCAATCCTTCTAGCCCGATTAATGGGTTACTCATGGGCACGCTCTTTATTTTCTAATCTAATATTGAGGTTGAAATAAGGGTGAATGACCGCATTTACAAGTATCTGAACAGATTTTTGCTTAATATCGGTCTTCGGTTGTGCACTTGTGCTATTTAAAGTAGTAGGGTTTAAGCAAAACAAATAATTGGCGAGGAATTTTTATGGCTCAACATTTTGACTATATCGCAATCGGTGGTGGTAGCGGCGGGATCGCATCTGCAAACCGAGCGGCGATGCGAGGTGCCAAGGTGGCATTAATAGAAGCAAAGCACTTAGGCGGTACTTGTGTAAACGTGGGCTGCGTTCCAAAAAAAGCGATGTGGCACGGTGCTCAAGTTGCTGAAGCCATTAAACTATACGCACCAGATTATGGTTTTGATGTTGAACTAAAGAACTTCGATTGGGGTAAACTCGTTGAGAGCCGCGAAGCCTACATTGGCCGTATTCACCAAGGTTACAACGGCTACCTAGCGAAAAATGGCGTCACCGTGATCAATGGCTTTGCTAAGTTTGTTGATAACAACACCATTGAAGTCAATGGTGAGCACTACACTGCCGATCATATCAATATTACCGTAGGTGGCCGCCCAACGATCCCTAATATTCCAGGCGCTGAGCACGGTATCGACTCAAACGGTTTCTTTGAGCTTAAAGAGCAACCTCGCCGCGTAGCGGTTGTGGGCGCGGGTTATATCGCGGTAGAGCTTGCGGGCGTATTGCACAGCTTGGGCACAGAAACCCATCTATTTGTTCGTAAGCACGCCCCTCTTCGTAACTTTGATCCTATCTTGGTTGAAACCTTAACTGAGGTAATGGAAAAAGAAGGTCCAACACTGCACACTCACGCAGTACCACAGTCAGTGACCAAAGAAGAGGATGGCTCAGTCACCTTACATCTTGAGAATGGTGAGTCTTACACCGTAGACAAACTGATCTGGGCAATTGGTCGTGAACCAATGACAGATCTTATCAACCTCGCTGCGACAGATGTAGAAACCACGCCTAGCGGCCATATTAAAGTCGACGAATGGCAAAACACCTCAGCCAAAGGTATCTACGCGCTCGGTGATATTATGGATGGTGGTATAGAGCTAACTCCGGTAGCCGTAAAAGCAGGTAGAATGCTAGCCGAGCGCCTATTCAATCCGGAATTGCCAAACGCAAAAATGGATTACGATCTAGTCCCTACCGTCGTCTTTAGCCACCCACCGATTGGCACAATTGGCCTAACAGAGCCAGAAGCGGAAGAAAAGTACGGTAAAGACAACATCAAGGTCTATACCTCTACCTTTGCTGCAATGTACACCGCGGTCACTCAGCACCGCCAACCGTGTCGCATGAAACTTGTATGCGCAGGCCCAGAAGAAACCGTAGTGGGTCTACACGGCATCGGCTTCGCAGTAGATGAGATGATCCAAGGTTTCGCCGTTGCAATGAAGATGGGCGCAACCAAAGCAGACTTTGACTCGGTAGTCGCGATACACCCAACCGGTTCCGAGGAATTTGTTACTATGCGGTAACCTTATTATTTAATTCATTAGGTTTTAAAAATAAAACGCGAGCGGCAGACAAGCTCGCGTTTTTTATATGTTAACTCAACGATTTAAGCGCTCATCTAGCAAACTGGATTGGTGTCATTGGCTCGCAAGCTCAGTCAATGCCTGCTTGATAAGCTCAGGATGGGTAAATGGGATCAAGTGCTCCGTTGAGGTAATTGGTAAGTATTGCCCACCACTGGTTTCAGCAACTTCTTGAGACCATTTTCTCCCCTCAGCCTCCCATTTTATTAGATTGGCTTTCGCTTCTTCAGAGTCTGCATTGGCGATATCTAGTTTTTCAAACTCACTATCTATCACTGAAATAGGAATGCTGCTGTCTGGCTGCCAGTTTCTTACTAACTCCAAGTCATCATGGTAGTTCATCATTTCGTGTACTCGAGTAAGTTGAGCTGCAACACTGTGGCGGGTTTGCATTATGTGATTGAAATATTGCCAATCCATGTAGTCTGCAAACTCGCTTCCTTCAAGCAGTGTTTCAATATGCGCCTGTTCTTCAGCTATTTTTCCATCCATTTTTTCTTGCCAATTACCTGCAGCAACATGATCAACCAAGTCTTGTCCGTATTGACGATAAACATCAACTGGGTAACCTTGATACTGAGCAATAGAATGTGGCAGTAAAATATCTGGGTCTAACCACAACATGCTTGCTATCTTTTGTTGAAACTCCTGTGATTTTTGCATCGCAATTAGCGGCACTGAATTACTATTTGCGTAACTCAACAAATGCACATCACTGAGATTGAGCTTTTCAAATAGTACAGGGAGGTCGTGTGCAAATTTATTCATGGAAGGCGCGTCATCAACACTACTTAATCCCTGCCCTAGCCTATCAATGACGTAAACATTAAAACTCTCTGCCAAGTAAGGCTGTAGTAACGCGAACCAAGCACTATCACTATGAAAATGCATATTCGCACCCGAGAGCATGACCACGGTTGGCTTATCTGCATGCTGCTTTAATTGCCGAACATGGTAATAATCGTTGTTTACTGCGATAAGATCAGAGCCTTGGGGCAGCACATAACGGCTTGTCGACTCAAAAAATGCCATTATCGATTCGGTGGTTTGAACAGGTGGTAAATTCCAACTATGACGAGCCCCGTCTACACTAATGAGCTGCGTTTGAATATTGCGATTAGGATAGTGAGTTAACGTCACGCCTTCCGCTATTTCTTCATCAACAGATAAAGCAGCCTCATAGTTTAGATTAGCAATAATTTTAATCGCTTGAGGTGACGAGAGTAGCCCAAAATTTGCGTGACTTTTGCCATTATAGGGCAATACTGAGTCTGCTTTACCGTGCATAATTCGGTAGTTTGTAGGTGTCGAAAAATTACAGCTATCACCTAATTGGTAGGACATAGGTGCGGCAACCGTTACTATCGCATTAAACGTCTCCGAGCGGTTACATAATAGGTTTTGTACAAATAACCCGCCTTGAGAAAAGCCGGTCGCATAAATTTCACCGTCAATGACATCATATTTGGCTTTTATTTCCGCAATCATCTGACCAACAAAGCCTAAGTCATCTACACCTAAACGATGTGCCTTGTTACAACCACAGCCTTCATTCCACTCTTCGTTTTTTGATTTGGGATAAACGACTATATAATCATCGTTTTGTTCATGTAGCTTGGTTAAACCTGCCATACCGTAAGCAGTGCCTCCAGAACCATGAAAGGCTAACATCAGCTTGTACGCTTTATGTGGCTTTTCAATCGGCTTCATATAATAGTAACGCTCATTGAGTTGATGAACCTCCAGACCATTTACGGGCTTTAACACTCCATCGTCATTGCTTAACGCCTTTTTGCTGTCGCTACTGCTGCCACAACCCGCGACTAAAGCTGCGAGTGTTAAACCTAACGCCTGTTTTAAAAACATTCGACTTGTCATGTTGGCCATTCCTATTTTATTGTTTTCATGTACTCTAAATACTTTGAAAAAGGGCGCGACGAATTCACATGAAATCGTTGTGAGGAATTCCTTACCAATAAATATAAACAATATAATCAAAGGGATAATAAATGCGCTATGAGATTGCAGCCATTCGGTTTGATACGGTTAATCGAACGCTGACAAGTAGCACAGACTCCATCAGACTTGAGCCTAAGCCATACTTATTGCTACAAACCTTAATTGCAGCAAATGGTAATGTTGTTTCGCGCGATAAGCTCATTGCAGAAGTGTGGCAAGGTCGCGTAGTCACAGAGAGTGCAATCAATAAAGCCGTGTCGACATTGCGCCAGTATATGAATAAATTAGATGGTAAAACTGAGTATATAGAGACTATCCCTACCCTTGGATACCGACTGATTCCCGCAGTCACAAGTCATACTCCGGCAACAATAAGTAAGAGCAGCTCCCGGATCGCGCCACTTTTGGGTGTTTCTCTACTTATTACCAGCGTATGTGCGTTTATTGCCTATCAGTTCATGCAGCCAGAGCAAAATGACGAACCACTCCTACCACAAAAATTAACGAGCCAGAGCGGTATCGAGCTACAGTTAAGTAGCGCGCCTCAATATAAAAGCTTTAGCTACCTGCATCCTACTAACACTCAGCAATCGGAGTTATGGCTCAATCACAGCAAGCAAAATAGAAAGCTGTTTTCTGGCAACATCAGCACACAAGCCTTAAGCTCAGACGCCAAACACATCGCCTATATTGACGATGATAATGGCTGTACCGTAAAACAGTTTGATATCGCGCAGGCACGGCACACTACGCTATTCTCTTGCCAGCCTATCGAAAACATTAAACTAATATGGGGCGCAAATCCGCACGAAATCATTTATCGAAAACGCACAAATATACATAGTGGATACGGCCTTTACCGTTTCGACTCGAATACAAAGCAGCATATCCAGTTAACGCTTCCTCCAATCTCAGGAAACCTCAGGGGCGACCATCTATTTAGCTTATCCACAACTAAAGACCAACTCGCCGCCGCACGCTATCTTGGAGAAGATAAGCACGAACTGACGGTGTACGATTACCCAAGCATGTCAGTCAAGAGCACCGTTAAGTTACCTTATAATCTCACTGCACTGACTTGGTCTGCTAGCGGTCAATCTATTTACTTTAGCGCAGGCAGTAGCATTTATCGCGCTGATATAAAATCGAGCAAAGTAAAACTGCTTCACAAGCTCACAGCACCAATCGAAAGCCTAGTATTACAAGATAACAATGAGACCCTGCTCTTTAATCAATATAAGTTAACTAGCCTAATTCACCTTTTCGACGTATCGGAGCAAACCTTTTCACCACTTGTTGATAATCAGGCGTTGAATCGCTTACCTCGCGCAAATCAAATGCCGCAAGTTTGGTATATTTCGGATCACGGCGCGCATTCCGCTTTATGGTCTATCAACACTGAAACACAACAACACACTCAAGTTCACTTGCCTCACATTTTTAACTTTCAACGTTATCAACTCAACAATGACGCTTCTAAAATACTTTTTGAATATCAAGACGCCATTTACCAGTTTGCTATCAACAGTCAAAAAACAATGCAACTTATAGGTACTGAGCTTAAGCCTTACGTTGCCAATTACAGCCAAGATGACCATGAAATCATTTACAGCAGTGAACGCTCTGGTAGTTGGCAGTTATGGTCTCTAAATCTAATAACAAACCAACATCAGCAACTTACAACACAAGGTGGCTACAGCGGCTACAAGCTTAATAATGTGTTGTATTTTACCAAGTTTACACAGCCCGGAATTTGGCAACTGGAAGACGGGCAAGAGTCTGTAGTTGTGACGGATGTACCGGTGAGAAATTGGCTGAATTGGCGGCTCAGAGATAATGCGCTTTACTATGAAAAAGACAAAAGTATTTGGCGATTTGACCTGAAGACTAAACAAAAAAAGTTGTATTTCACCCCGCCACAACGATTTATTGGGCAGTTTGATATATTGCAAAACGGCGATGTGGTTTTCAGTGAGCTGAAGCAACCAAGTGGAGAGCTTTGGCAATTAGCCGTAAAAAATTAAAGTACAAACACAAAAAACCCAGCCGAGGCTGGGTTTTTATTGATTCTTGAAACGAATTACTTGATTTTCGCTTCTTTGAAGATCACGTGTTTACGAACCTTAGGGTCGAACTTTTTGATCTCCATTTTTTCAGGCATGTTACGCTTGTTCTTGTCGGTAGTGTAGAAATAACCAGTACCAGCAGTTGAAACTAAACGGATCTTATCACGCATGATTTAAGCTCCTTAAATTTTTTCGCCGCGAGCACGGATATCTACTAATACCGCGTCGATGCCTTTTTTATCGATAATACGCATACCTTTAGTAGTAGTGCGTAGAGAAACGAAACGCTTTTCGCTTTCAACCCAAAAACGGTGTGTTTGTAGGTTAGGTAGGAAGCGACGCTTAGTAGCGTTGCGCGCGTGCGAACGGTGGTTACCAACCACTGGGCGCTTACCTGTAACTTGACAGACTTTAGACATGTCTATGTATCTCCAATAACTTCGCTCGAGCTTAATTTTCCCTTAAAGGCCTTTTAACTGCGTGCCCTAGGTAAAATCAAAGGGCGCTCTTTATACAGTATCTACAGGCAGAGATCAAGGATCTGATCCTACTGAAATCAGCTCATGGGTAAATTTGATAGCGGCCAATTATAATGATCCGAAGCCCACTAGGAAAGTAAAAACTGCATTTAAATTGAACTAATTTATAAAATTTATACAAATATGCTGATTTAACGAGCAAATTTCTTTTTTGGCCCTTTCTACATCGTAATTTTCACTGTTTAATTTTCGTGCTTATTAGTATATTCAAGCAGCAACACTCCACCAGCTACCTCACACTTCGAGTAAAAGCTGAGTGATCAAGCTCCATTCCATTTTACTCAATTCAAAAGGACAACTTGAGAAAGCGAAACCCACCTGATAAAACAGCAACTCAGCTTAAATCAGTCCTCGTTCGGCAAACGAAATACAATGACTTCCGGCGACGATTAAATGGTCAAGTACATTAATATCGACCAGTGCCAAGCCTTGCTGCAATTTTTTCGTGATGAGTTTATCCGCTTCGCTGGGCTCTGCTACGCCCGATGGGTGGTTATGGGCAAAAATCACGGCTGCACAGTGGTATTTTAGTGCCGCCTTTACTACTTCTCTTGGATAAACCGAAGCCGCGTTAATTGTGCCGTGAAACAACACTTCATCTTTTATCAGTCGATTTTGGTTGTCTAGATACAGCACCATAAACACTTCATGCCCAAGCCCACGTAGTTGAGCACTCAAATAGTCACGTACCGCTGTCGGGTTTTGAAATACCGTTTCTCTTAAGCACTCTTCTTTTAGATAACGCCGGCTTAACTCCAAAACGGCCTGTAACTGAGTGTATTTGGCAACGCCTAAGCCTTTTAACGCTGAAAACTCTTCTAATGAGGCATTGAATAAACGCTGTAACGTTTGCTGTTCTTGTAACAGGGATTCGGCAAGCTCTATGGCATTTAATCCTTTGATCCCAGTGCGTAAAAAGATAGCCAATAACTCGGCATTTGATAATGCCTCAGGGCCTTGCTCTATTAACTTTTCCCTTGGTCGTGCGGATTTGGGTAAGGCTGATATTTGCATAATTTTTCCTTTTATGTGTTTGCCTCCATGGCATCCAAAGTGTAGCTACCAAAAAGTGAGAATTCAAAAATTATCACCGACTGTGATATCTTTAGTTTATTGATACTGTGATCGTATAAAACAAACATGCAAAGAAATAAACGCCTCTTACTTGGGATCAGCGGTGGTATCGCTGCTTACAAATGCGCAGAACTCGTTCGCCGCCTAAAAGAACAGCAAATAGATGTCAAAGTGGTGATGACGGAGTCTGCTAAGCACTTTATCACGCCACTGACAATGCAGGCGGTCTCTGGTGAAATCGTTTCTGACTCTTTGCTTGACCCACAAGCAGAAGCATCAATGGGCCATATCGAATTTGCAAAATGGGCAGACCTAGTGCTGGTTGCTCCAGCGACCTCAAATATCCTCGCCAAAATGGCAGCAGGTATTGCGGATGATTTACTGACCACATTACTGCTCGCAACGCCCGCGCCTGTTGCCGTAGCGCCGGCAATGAATCAACAGATGTATGCACATCTATCGACTCAAGCAAACCTCAATACCCTTGCATCACGCCATGTCCAAATCTGGGGACCCGGTAAAGGCGAGCAAGCCTGCGGAGATGTAGGCGCAGGACGCATGCTTGAACCCCATGAGTTGGTGCAACTGTGTTTAGCTGCACTTCGCCCTACTGAGCAAGTATTAGCAGGAAAAACGGTAACTATTACTGCAGGACCGACACGCGAAGCATTAGATCCGGTGCGCTTTATTACTAACCACAGTTCAGGAAAAATGGGCTTTAGCCTTGCTGAGGCGGCAAAGGCTTTAGGTGCAAGCGTAAATCTGATCGCAGGCCCGGTTTCACTGAATACCCCCACAGGAATTACTCGACTTGATGTAGAAAGTGCTGAGCAGATGCAACAAGCTGCACTCGAATATGCCGTACAATCGGATATTTTTATCGGCTGCGCTGCGGTCGCTGATTACCGTGCAGCCACCGTTGCCGAGCAAAAGATTAAAAAGCAAGGCGATGAAATCACACTTACACTGGTCAAAAACCCCGATATTATCGCCACTGTCGCAGCACTAAAACAGTCTCGTCCTTATACCGTTGGCTTTGCAGCTGAGACGCAGAATGTCGCCGAATATGCGCAAGGAAAATTGATAAATAAAGGATTGGATATGATCTGTGCGAATGATGTATCGGATAGCACAGGTGGTTTTAATTCTGATAACAATACATTGACCCTATATTGGAAAAAAGACCGACTTGAACTCCCTCACTCTAGCAAAAAAGAGTTAGCACTTACTGTCATGCAAGCTATTGCCGAAAAGATAAAATAACCTTCATGTAAAAGACTGGAAAGAAACTGAATAAAACATTAACATGATACCCCGATAACGTGTAAACGAGTCGGGGTTTGCACTTCTGCGCATCACTCTCTGTGCTTAATAAACCCGACAAAAATAATATAACAATTAGAAAAATAAGGGAAATTTCATGCCAGCGACAAAACGTAGTAATCGCAAAGAGCAAATTCTTCAATCACTCGCACAAATGTTGGAAACCAGCCCAGGACAACGTATCACCACAGCTAAACTCGCTGCTGAAGTCGGGGTTTCAGAAGCTGCGCTTTATCGTCACTTTCCAAGTAAAGCGAGAATGTTTGAGGGGCTTATTGAGTTCATCGAAGATACGTTGCTGTCACGCATTAATTTAATTCTAGAAAACGAAAAAGAAACTCGTAACCGGATCTACAACATTCTTACTCTACTCCTAGCCTTTGCAGAGAAAAATCCTGGCATCACACGTATCTTAACGGGAGATGCACTACAAGGTGAGCAAGAACGTTTACGTGAACGAGTTCAAAGCTTATTTGAAAAGCTTGAGACACAATTCAAACAAGTTTTAAGAGAGCGCAAGCTGCGAGAAGGTAAGGCATTCACGAGTGAAGAAAGTGTACTGGCTAACTTATTCTTAGCTTTTGTTGAAGGTAAGATGAACCAGTTTGTAAGAAGTGACTTTAAAGCAAAACCAACCGCGCAATTCGATAAACAGTGGGTTGAGCTTGAGAAAATCTGGCTTTAAACACCTGCGGCTAGCCGCTTAAATACATCCGCACACCGCAGAGCATTTTAGTTTCACTGTTAAAAGTGATAAAAACACAATAAATAAAGACTAAAATGCTCTAGATATGACTCTAAAACTCTCTCTTCTAAGTGCGGCACTTTTTAGTGTAAGCAGCTTAGCAGCTAAACCCAGCCTTGAATTTAAAGACGTTTTTGATTTTCGTTACCCACAAGGTACAGTAATCTCCGAACAAGGTACATTCCTCGGCCTAAGTGCAAAGCCTTACCGTGGTGACAGCGAAGGCCAAGTGTATTCTCTCGATAATAAAGCACTGATTGCATCAGTTCCCCGTGGTACAAATCCAGTTATCAATAAAGGCGCTCAATGGGTTGGTTTTACCCAACGCCCTACCCTACTTGAAAAAGAAACTGCAGATAAAAAGAAGAAAAAAACGCTAAAGAACAACTTAGTGTTAGTGAACACCACAACCAAAGCACAACAAACTTTTAGCTCAGTTAAAGATTATCAACTTTCAGATGATGGCCTGTGGTTGGTGTATCGTGAGGATGCAAAAAAAGGCGACAAAAAGTCAGACGCAAAAGCGAATACAGACGAGCAAACTGATGAACTCAAAATCAGTGCAGATAAGGGTGATGACGCCTTAACGCTTGTAGTGCTGAACCTTTCTCACAATAAAAGTACTCGCTATGACAATATCGCAGCATACAAAGTTGCACCAAATAGTAACGCGATACTGGTCAATCAGCGCAGTGAGGATGGCAGTAAAAACCGTGTTGCTGTTATTGACTTAGCAAGCAATCAAATCACGAGTCTTATTGATGAGCCTGGTGTCACTTTGGGAGACATTGCTTGGCAACCTAACTCACAACAAGTCGCTTTTTATTTGGGTAATTATGTCAACGATGACAAACGCCGTCGCAACTACCAGCTCAAATTATGGTCTCCAACAAGCAATAAAATTACCGACATCCACAACCCAAGCGGTTGGTTTTCAGGCAAAACAGCATCAATCAAATGGTCTGAAGACGGCTCACGACTGTTTTTTGAAAATCGTCCACAGCTTGAAGAAAAAACCAAAGTACTCAAATACACAGATGAAAGCTCGCTTTTTGATTACGATACCATTCGCCAACAAAAAGGCTTAAAGGTTTGGCACAATGCCGATCCTGAAATCAAAACTAGAGAAATAAAAACATGGAACGAAAGCCGCCGAGATCAACATTATCAAGCGGTTTACCACGTAAATGGCGAGCGTGTAGTACAGCTTGAAAACCTTCAGGTGCCTTCTATTTCACTTCACACAAACGCAAACTTTGTGCTGGGCAGTGACGATACACCATACCTAAAGCAAATTATGTACAAAGGGTTTTATCGCGACTACTACAGCGTTGATATCGATAATGGTGATAAACAACTCATCGTTAAAGAAAGTTCAAACCGCCCTACTGTCGCGCCTGACGGTAAACATGCTGCCTATTTCGACGGTGAACAAGTCTGGTTGAAGTCGCTATCCACTCAACAGCTTACCCCAGTAAGCAAAGCGGTTAAAAACGCACTATTCGCGGATGATAAACATGATAAGCCAGAACCAAATAAAGGGTTTGGATTTGCTGGTTGGCAGCTCAATGGCTCGACGCTCTACGTCTACAGTAAATATGATATTTGGGCATTTGATACCAAAACAGCAAAAGCAACTCGGCTAACCGACGGCTATAAGACCCAAACACAATACCGCATTGAGTATAAAGATAAGGACAAACTAGGCTTTAACCCAGACGATACCTTACTGTTAAGTGCGCACAACCTCGAAAATAAACAAACGCATATTGCAACGCTTTCCCTACAAGATAACAAGTTGCAAACTGTTTTGTCTGGCGAAGCTAAATATAGTGTAGTGAGAAAAGCCAAAGAGGCGGACACTTATATTTTCACAAGACAGTCTTATCAAGAATTTCCTGATTATTGGATATCAGATAGTGGCTTTAATAACCCGTCAAAACTCACAGACTTAAACCCACAACAGCAGACATTTGCTTGGGGCCAAAAACCTGAACTTGTGAAGTACAAAGGCTACGATGGCGAAGATCTTCAAGGCGTGTTAATCAAACCTGCTGATTATAAAGCTGGTGATAAAGTGCCTGTGGTGATTTACTTCTACCGCTATATGAGCCAGCGCATGTATGACTTCCCGAAAATGGTGCTAAACCACAGACCAAACCTGCCAATGTATACCTCAAATGGTTATGCGATATTCTTGCCTGATATTCGTTTTGAAATTGGTCACCCTGGGCGCTCCGCAACACAAACAATGCTCAATGCAGCGCAAGCGCTTATTGATAGAGGTGTTGCTGATCCAGATAAAATTGGCTTGCAGGGCCACTCTTGGGCTGGTTACCAAAGTGCATTTATGATCACACAGACGGATATGTTTAAAGCGGTTGTCTCTGGCGCACCAGTATCCAATATGACCTCTGCTTTCAGTGGGATCCGTTTAGAATCAGGTCTTGCAAGACAGTTCCAGTACGAAACAGGCCAAAGCCGTATCGGTAAACCGTTAACGGAGGCGCCTGAGTTATACATAGAGAACTCTCCGGTATTTTACGCGGATAAGGTAAATACACCTATTTTGATCATGTTTGGTGATAAAGATGGGGCGGTTCCTTGGCAAGAAGGTATCCAATACTACTTAGCCCTAAGAAGACATGATAAAGATGCCATTTTCTTACAATACGAAGGTGAACCTCACCATCTGAAAAAGCTGCCTAATCAGTTGGACTATTCAATTCGCATGAAAGAGTACTTTGATTACCACCTGAAAGGGTTGCCACCAGCAGCGTGGATCAAATCAGGCGAGGCATTCATTGCTGAATAGTAATTATTCTGGGTACCTTTGAGGTACCCTTTTTATTTCTCAAAAATAGGTTATTTCAACTTATATCTTTATAATTTTGCTATAAAAACCTACCCCACGGCTCCTCCTGGCTACTTTACAGTCTAAGTGTTGAAGTTTCTGTAAATGCAATGTAAGTTCTATGCTGCAGGGAAATTTTCCTATTCTGCTAACAAAATACATAAGGAAATAAGATGAAACTTTCAAACCTATCAGCGAACATTAGGCTGTCTTTACTTGCCTGTTCAACGCTAACAGTGGGTGTATCTGGCATCGCTTATGCTGAACAGTCAGGCACCACAACAGCGAATACTGTCGAACGAATTGAAGTAACCGGTACACGAATCAAGCGAGCAGCAATGACTGGCGCGAGTCCTGTGACGAGTGTAACCGCTGAAGATATAGAAATCGCGGGCATTACCCGAGTTGAAGACCTATTGAACAACATGCCTGCGGTATTCGCAGATCAGACTTCAGGTACAGCAAACGGCGCTACTGGTACAGCAACCGTTGACCTTCGAAATTTAGGCCCTTCTAGAACACTAGTTTTAGTCAACGGCCGCCGATTACCCTCAGGCTCACCAGCTGGAATTGAGGGTGTTGGTGCCGACGTAAACCAAATCCCAGCCTCTTTGGTTGAGCGCGTAGATGTGCTAACCGGTGGTTCATCTGCAACATACGGCTCTGATGCTGTTGCTGGTGTTGTAAACTTTATTATGAAAGACGACTTTGAAGGCTTTGAAGTCGACTATCAAGGAAGCGTTTACAACCATAAAAATGACCATAAAGACATGCAACGAGCACTAACTGCCTCAGGCTTCGACATTCCTGATTCCTCAGTTACTGACGGTGATACTCATGATATATCTATGATTTTTGGTATCAACTCAGCTAACGATAAAGGCAATATTACAGGTTACCTCACTTGGCGTGAAATTGATGAAATCCGTCAGGACTCCCGTGATTTTAGTGCCTGCTCAATGAATATCAATCGTAGCAGAACGAGTTCAGCTCCAGGGCAAAGAATATGTCGTGGCTCTGGCACAATACCTGACGGTAGGATCACAGACCAAGCTAGCTATGACTTTAAAGTCGCAGGAGATGATCTAGTACCAACGGGTAATAGTGTCTATAACTTTGGCCCACTTAATTACTTCCAGCGTCCGGACAAGCGTAAAACATTTGGTTTGCTTGGCCATTACAATTTTACCGATCAACATACCTTTTATGCTGAATTGAACTACATGGATAACCGTACCGTGGCACAAATTGCGCCATCTGGTTCTTTCTTCAATGAAGTCGATATTAAATGTGATAACCCGCTTCTTTCAGCAAAACAACGAGAAGTCCTTTGCGGTGCCAATGGGCCTGCGGTCGATGGTGTTGTATCTGGCGCATTTATCGCAAAACGAAACGTAGAAGGAGGCCCTCGCCAAGATGATTTACGACACACCTCTACCCGTTTTGTATTAGGTATGAGAGGCGAAATTGATGATAACTGGACTTATGATGCATTCTTTAACTACGGAAATGTGTCTTATGAACAAACCTACCAAAACGACCTATCAAAACGTAAAATTGTTAGAGCCTTAAAAGCAACCACTGATGACAATGGCAAGATTGTCTGTGAGTCAGTTATTGATGGTAGCGATCCCGACTGTATCCCTTGGAATATATTCGACCCAGCAAATATTACCCAAGAGCAAATTGATTATCTTACCATTCCACTCTTTGCTCGCGGTGATACACGTTCAAAACAAATCAGTGGTTTCGTCACTGGGGACTTAACTGAATATGGCATAGTCGTGCCTGGTACTTCAACAGGCGTCGGTATTGTATTGGGTCTGGAACACCGCAAAGAAGCTATTGATTTTAATCCGGACATTAACTTCATTTCTAACGATGGCGCAGGTCAAGGTGGACCAAGAAAACCCGTTTCAGACCAGTTTGATGTAAATGAATTCTTTACTGAGCTAAATATTCCATTAATTGAAGATAGCTCATTTGCGGATTACATTACATTAGAACTCGCTTATCGCTATTCTGATTACTCAACAGATAAACAAACAGATACCTACAAAGCAGCGTTTGATATACGCATTAACGATAGTTTAGGTTTACGTACAAGCTATCAACGAGCAGTGCGTGCCGGTAACATTCAAGACTTGGCGAGACCGTCTTCACTTGCCCTAGTAAACTGGGACGACCCTTGTGCGGGAGCTAATCCAGCTTATACACTTGAGCAGTGTATGAGAACCGGTGTTACAGCAGAGCAATATGGTTCTGTTTCTTCAAATCCAGCGGGGCAATACAATGCGATTGAAGCAGGAAACCCAGACCTCAAGCCTGAGAAGTCTGATACCTATTCATTTGGTATTCTTTACTCTCCTGAGTTTGTTGAAGGCTTAGATATCGCTATAGATTACTTTGATATTACCGTTAACGACGCCATTCAACCTTTCCCAGTACAGTATATCGTAGAGCAATGTGCGATAGACAATAACGAAGAGCTCTGTGGCCTAATAAACCGTGGTGAAAAAACCGGTTCGCTTTGGTTAGGAGAAGATGCCGTAACCGCTACAGATACCAACATTGGTAGTGTAGAGACTTCAGGTATTGATTTTGATGCATCATACCGTTACACGTTACCTGAGGATATGGGTCTTTTAAGATTCTCTCTAATTGGTACATGGATGGAGAAGTTTGATACACAAAACGCACCAGGTGGGATTGTTGATAAGTGTGCCGGGAAATGGGATAAAAATGTATGCGAAAGCCCAGTTCCCGATATGCGTTATAACTTTAAAACAACTTGGGTAACTCCATGGGATGTGAATATTACAGCGACCTATCGTTACGTGAGTGAAGTGGAAGAGTTCTATCGTCCTACAGCTGCGGAATTGGCTGACCCATCAAAATCACCAATACTAGTACCATTGAGTGCAAGAGATTATGTTGATATTGCTGCAACATGGAACGCAACTGAAAACCTCTCATTCAGAGCCGGTATCAATAACGTGTTTGACAACACGCCACCGCTCGTTCCTGATGGCCCTACAACCTTCTCTAATGGTAACACCTATCCGGGGTTCCACGATATCCTAGGTCGTTACATCTTTGCAGGATTTACATTTAGAATGTAAGCACTTTAAATAGTAAATGGCTAATTGCTAGCCATTTACTATTATTTAGATGTCATTTCACTCAGTTTTTATTACATGTCGGGCAGCTAGGTGGACGAGTTGGCTCTCCAGGTACCATAACCATCCCTAGCTTTTTAGTCTGACCATAATTGCCATCATTCATAAATGCTTCCACATAATACGGTCCACCACCCATCGAAAATCTCATTCTTACCACAGCACTTCCAGTAAGTTGATTCTCCGCATTGTAAATTGCTTTGGTTACGCGCTTAGTGCCTCCGCTAAAATAATCACTTTTTGTCGTAACACCAACAATTACAGGTACATTAGGATCCAAAGCAGCTTCAGAGAATTGATCTAATTCAAAATCAATTTTTACTTCGTATTTATCACCATACGGATTTTTAACGGCTTCCATTTTGGGCATATCTTGAACAATTACACCTTTAGCAGAGCACTCATCACTCACTGTTGACCAGACTAAGCCTGCACCATATGTAGAATTAAACGCCAGATTAAAGTATGAATTTGAGTCCCAATTACTTCGGTCATTACCTAAACGACCCCTTTCAGAGTTGTAGTAGGCGACATCTCGAAGCATGTCATTTGGATTACCTACCTCTAGATCTGTTTTAAATCTGTAGCTCTGATTACGTAGAAGATAAGTAGGGCCTGATAATTTTGCAGAAGAGCTTGAATTTATACCGGGTAAAGATCTCAGAAATTCTACGACCGTGTAAAAACTTGGGGCTCGATACAAGTTCCAACCAGCTTCGATAGTAGCTGGTAATTCAAGTAAATTAAGCTCGTGTATTGTACTCTCTTCATATTTACAGCCGCTTGGAACTCCAACTGCAAATGCACTTCCAGAAAAAGTACATAGTAATATTATAATTTTTTTCACTTAAATATCCTTCTATGTGTTTAAAGAGATCAAAATTTAACCAACCTCTATGCAACGTTAGCAAAAAACACATTTCAGGTACAAGTTATTTTGGTAATCTTTATAAATGAGAATTTAAGCTGTAATCGGAAACTAACCTATGGGAACCATGTAACAGTGTCTTAATCAAAATACCGTTGTTTTTTCATGTGAGCATCAATTTGTTTGTGCAATATTCGCCCTATTTTGGATTTAGACTAAGTTGAGCTTCTGCACTAACTTCCTGTGTTGTAGATATCACAAACACATATTTCACTCTGCACCCTTAGGCTAAAATCGAAAAACTTTCCAAAAGCGACCCTCATAACGGATCATCACTGCACTTTTTAAAGGTTGCTTCATCAACGTATAAGACAAGTAATATACTTGTCTTAGGTCACTACTATACACTGTTCTGATTATCTAAAAACTCAAGTAACTCCTTTTCAGGCATAGGCTTTGCGAGTAAAAAACCCTGTACTTCATCACAGCCGAGCTTTTGTAACACCGTCATTTGCTCTTCTGTCTCAACGCCTTCCGCAATTGTTTTTAGGCCGAGATGCTGACCTAAAGAAATGACAAGATCGGCAATTGCACCGCTGTCATCATGAGGGATATCTTTGACAAAGGCACGGTCGATTTTAAGCCGTGCTAAAGGTAGTTTTTGCAAATAGCTCAAAGAAGAAAATCCAGTACCAAAGTCATCAATGGCCACCTCAACACCAAATTCCTGGAGTTCTTGAAGTGTATTGATCACCGAGTTTACTTCGTCCATGACTACACTTTCTGTCACTTCGAGCTCTATATGTTTAGGCTCTACATCAAATGACAAGATAGTGTCCTTAACCTGCTGTGCATAGTTTGGCACCTTAAACTGCGGCACAGAGACGTTAACAGCAATGCTAAGCTCACCGAATCCCTGTTGCTGCAAAGTTGCCTGCAACTGACAGGCTTGTTCTAATACCCATTGGCCAATTTCGACAATAAGCCCTGCATTTTCCGCAAGCGGAACAAAAATCGCAGGGGAAATATAATTCCCATTTCCAGAAGGCCAACGTAATAAAGCCTCACAGCCAATCACCTTGCGATCAACAATGGAAAACTGAGGCTGATACCAGACCTCTAGTTTTTTCATCTCAAAATCTTGCCTGAGCTGTCTTATTAATCCCAGCTTCCAAGCCATTTTTTCTTCTAAGTCTGGGGTATACCAATCTAGTGGAATACTCGACTGCTTTGCTTGGTTAAGTGCAATATACGCGAGTTTTAAGGTTTCTATACCTTGCGGTTGGAAGTCTTCTTGACGACACACTCCAATATGAAAGTGCATGGTCAACAAATGCTCCCCAACATGGTAAGGAACACACAAGTTATCAATAAAAGACTCTTCATCAAACTGCGACTCAGGCATTAAAAAGCCAAACACATCTGCACCAATACGTGAAATTAACTGGGCCTCTGGAAACTCAATACTAATTCGCTCGGCAACCCCTAATAACAACAAGTTTCCAACTTCTTGGCCTAAACCGTTATTGATGTCAGAAAATTGGGCAATATCAACAAGAATAAAAATGAGAGATTGCTGCTGGTTAAAGTAAGACTCTATTTTCTCAATAAAGTTAGCGCGATTGGGAAGTTTGGTTAGATTATCCTTGTAAGCAACCTCACGCAACTCATTGAATAGCTTGATATTATCAAGACCAACACCAACGTTAGTCAGAAATATTTCAGCAAACTTCAATTGCGCTTCCGACGGCTCGCCCTCTAGCTCTAAATAAATGGCTGCCTTTTTGTTTTTGCTTTCAAGTAAGAAGGTAATGTCATGCGCGGTAGATTGGTGGGATTCGGTATCAATACAGTTTTGTACTTGCATGATGACACGACCATTATCAAGCTGCTCTATACCATGACCAAAAAATTCACGGTACTGCTCACTACCGCCAAACACCCTTAAATGCATATCATCATCTAGGTAGCCACTCACTAAGCCTTCGCCTGACGCATCTAAAATATTTGCCAATTGAGCGACAACTGCCGCTGCAAAGGAGCCCATATCGGTATGTCCGAGTATGGCACGAGAAGCTGAAAGGATCTGCTCTAGTGCGTGGCTTTGCGCTTCGAGCTCACAAATTTGTTGATAAGAACGGATAGCGGTAAGCAACGAGGTAACCAGTTTGCTGCGGGTAAGCTCTGTCTTCATTTTATAATCGTTAATGTCGAACTCACGAATGACCTTTTCTTCCGGTGCATAACCCGGTTGTCCTGTGCGCATAATAATACGTACTGCCATATTTTTTATTTCTTCGCGCACTCGACGAACGACATTAAGACCTGCGTCGTCGGTTTCCATCACCACATCAAGTAATAGGATGCTGATATTATTTTGTTCTTTTAAAATCTCAATGGCTTCTTTGCCAGAATAGGCGTGAAAAAACCTGAGCTTTTTACCCCAAAACTCTAAATTAGACAGCGCAAGTTTAGTAACAGAATGGATCTCTGGATCATCATCAACGACTAAGACATCCCAAAAAGCACTTGTCGTTTCTTCTTCTTGAGTAACTTCTTCGTGCTCTGCAAACAAATAATCTTCTTGCTCAGGTGCCATGTTTTACCCTTTAAATCCGCACTACTCTTTAATTATAGGCACTGATTCACTCCAGTGTTTACCATCTTACAAAATATGGTACATTTTTACTATTACAGTTCTGTTTGATTAACATACATGAAATATTATAGTCGAGCATAGAACAAAAGAGATGATTTAGCATACTTTTTACCAAAGAGGATTCTGTATCAAACGTTTATCTACTCCTATTAGAATGCTGATGATTTTAGCACTTGTTATCGTGATTGCTGGTTTAGCGATGCCACACCATTATAAAGTGGTAAAAAGCACCGATATTTCTGCAAATAACACAACACTTTCCCCATTAGTGTTATCCCATTGGCCGACATTATTTAATTGGCAAACAACTGAAGACATCCACTTTCGCATACTGCCAAAAAGACAGCGAGTAGGAGCCTCAGCAGTGTTAGTGCATCCTTGGGGAGAAGCAGAAATAACCATCACCAAAATCGACGAACAGAGTTTAGAGCTGTCATTACATTTAGATGATGAACATTTAGCCAAAATTAGCCTTAATTTATTTACCATTCAAGCCGATAAACAACTGACCATCACAATTGAAGGAAGAGCCAATACGCCCTTTATTGGCAGTTTCATCGCACTTTTTATGCAGCAGTATTTACAGCAACTCACTAACTCCGCGGTAAATCATATGCACACACGATATAAACTACGAGCTTGATATGGCAGTCAAAAATGCACAAGTAAAATCAGCCTTAGCGCTTTCGATTGAAGAAAAGCTCGGCTACCCTATGGTGAAACGGATCACACCACTTGTCACTCAAAATGACCGTTATCAGTCTGATAAGAATAAAGACAACCAATACACGGTGCGAACTCAACATGGCACACTAAAACGCGCCCTCAAGCGCCAACAACTAATCAAAATCCAGCGCCAGCAAAATCTTGAGGCCATTATGGGCATGGCGCTTACATTGTGCCCCGAGGTTACCGCCCGAGGTCGCCCAGACCCCGATTGGTTGGAGCACTTCATCACCCTTGCAGAAGACATTGCCAATCACTCCATGCAAAAATTGTGGGCAAAGATATTAGTAGGTGAAAGCATTACGCCTGGCACTTTTTCAATTAAAAGTCTGCAAACCCTAAAGATGATGACCCAACGTGAAGCAACTGCGTTACAAAGATGCGCTCCGCTGTGCGGCTACTTAGAAAGAGAAGACAGCTACCTTATTCTTCATGGCTACTATAAAAAGCCGTCTATTTTTGATTTGCTACGTAAAGGCAGCACTGAATCCATCAATTTAAGCCAAGCAGGGCTGAACTTCCCGAATATACTTACGCTGATGGACATTAATATCCTTTACCGGCAAGAAATTGAGTCCGCTTCACTACAAAAAGGACAGTCAATGCAGCTGGTGTATTTACGTAAAAAAATGACCTTAACGGCCAAATCCAATGACTTGGTGCTAAGCTATTACAAGCTGACGCAAACCGGAGACGAGCTAAAAAAATTACTTCAAAGCCCGATAAATAAACAATACAAACAACTTGTAGAAAAGGCCTTTGAAAGCGAGTTTTCTCTCGAGTGGGAAGAGAGATAAAGAAACTATTCTATTTACCAAACAAAAACAGCTTGGTCGATCACTCGTACCAAGCCGCTAAAGGAGTAAACTACACTATCTTAGAAGTGTAGTTGGATCCCTGCAAATGGACCAGAGACATCCAGATCTGTGTAGATATCATCGATATCATCTAGCTCAAGTACCATAGAGCGGTAACCCACTTTTACCGCAACATCAACAGCCATATTGTCGATAAACTCATAAGCGATGCCAATTTGATAATCTTGGATTTTGCTGTCATCAATTGCAAGCATGCTGCCTTCGGCAAAAACACTTAGCCCTGTAAGTGGTAAACCCACTTCACCGCGCAAATAACCGAGAGGAACAAAGCCTGAGAATTCAACTTCTTCTGTGCGTGTTTGACCATTTGCAGTACCAGTTACCATGATAGAACCGTCAAACTGCTTAAAGTTCACACCAAAGTCTAACGTCAACAAGTCATTGTCTAGCACTTCGTAATACAATGTGTAGTCGATGTGGTTTAGATCTGCGTTTGTTGTCGCATCAGTACCTACCGTATAAACTTGGCCGCCAAAGTCAAAAGACTCTGTTAACGTCGTTTGACCATTTAGCTCAAGCTCGGTATAGCGTAACTTGATATTTGGTACCAGCGGTACTGGGTGCTCAAGTGCAGCATAGAAACTCGTAAAAGTTTCATCGTCAAAGTTAAAGGTTTGCATATTGCCTTTTTCAGCAAAGCTACCTTCGGTTTCGGTATCCCACCCTTCTGCACCGACATAAAGCCCGAGTACCGTGTCTGCGTGTGCAGCAGGTGCTAAGCAAGCGAGAGATAATGCCGCTGCTAAAAAGTGTTTTTTCATGATGTTATCCTTGCGCTAAAAGTTCACTAAGTTCGATGAGAGCCGCATTGGCTCGCGAAATATAATTTGCCATAACCAGAGAATGGTTCGCCACCAAGCCAAAGCCACTGCCGTTTAATACCATAGGGCTCCACACCGTCTCTTGAGTCGCCTCTAACTCTCTGATGATCTGCTGTAGGCTGACAAGTGCATTTTTCTTTTCAAGCACAGGTCTAAAGTCATGCTCTACCGCTTTCATATAGTGCAGTAACGCCCATGTGGCGCCTCTGGCTTCATAAAATACATCGTCAATCTGCCACCAAGAGGTTTTCACCATATTATGGCTTGGCGTCATGGTTGCTTGATCAGCTGCCGAATCCCCAGCTAAATCGGTATTTAATCTGTCTTGCCCTACGCTCGCACTTAATCTTTGGCTTAAGCTGCCCATGCGCTTTTCGGCCTCTTTTAACCAAGCTCTCAAGTTATCAGCACGCGCATAAAACTGGCTATCGCGGTTACTATTATCAGAAATTTGAGTCAAATACTGACGTAGTAAATCATTACCTTTTTGATACTCACCCTCAGCACTTGGCCACATCCACGCTGTTGAACTGATATTAAACTGTGGCTGAGCTAGCTTTAAACTCGGGTGCTCTGTCGATTGAGATTGTGAACGACTAAAATCTTTACGCATCGAAAGCGTAAGATCTCGTGTCATCTCAAGCACACCGTACTCCCAAGCAGGCATGTTATCCATCATTACGCTTGGTGGCATCATGTCATTCGACAAATAACCGCCCGGCTTATTCAGCAATGTATCCGTCACTTTAATCAAGGTATGTGTCGTTACATATCCAGTGACCAATGTATTGCCATTTTTCTGCGCATCCGCTTTTGCAACTGCGACGACGTCAAACTGTTCTGGTTCCACACTCCAATATACGGCTATAACATAACCCAGAAGTATGACAGCGATAATGCCAGAGATGATTTTTCCCGTATGATTTCCCATTTAATACCTCACTGTTTTTAGTGATGAGAGTGATGTCCTGCGTTTGATTTTTCTTTGCCACCAAACATATCTGCAAGTGCGACGACTTCAGCCATTGTGAAGATCCTATCGCCATCAGCAAAATATAGCGTAAGCTTACGCTGCTCACCGACTTTTAATGTTTCTATTGGTTCAAACACCATTAAGTGATAACCACCAGGCTGAAATGTCACTGATTTCCCCGCTGGAATAACAAGCTCGTCAACGCGTTGCATTTTCATCATGTCTTCTTTATGTACATGCTCGTGAATTTCAACACGCTTAACACCCTCGAGCGCAGCCTTAACCAACACTTTATTTTGCTGTGTTGGATTTTCAATAACGAGATAACCTGCAGTTGAAGGTGCTGCCGGTAAAAATGCACGCACGGTTGCGTTGTGAACAGAAAGTTGCTCCGAACCATGATGATGTTCACCATGCTCATGCCCTTGATGAGCTGAAGCGTTAAAGCCGATAAAAGTTGATAAAGCAAAAATTAAGGTTTTGATTACACTTGATTTCATGTTGGCTTTCCTTGGATTTATAACTGCAAATAACTATATCACAGATCCCAATTTAGCGTGTTTTTTATCTCCTATCACCAACAAAAACCACTACTCAAGCTTTTGCCTGAGCAGATTTGTCTACCACTAACCACACAATTGCAATAATACAGATGAGTGGAAATAGCACTATCAGCGAATTAAATAGCAATGTCATTACTAGCCCAATGAACACAATAAGGAGCAACCCTAAAACACCTGCGCTCAAGAGTGCTCCTAGCACCACCAGCGCTACAATTGCAAATAGCAACGTGAGTATTTCAAAGCCAAACCAACCTAGGTCAAATCCCATATCGAGTTGCAGATCGCTGATGTCTAACCATATTAGTGGCAGCGACACCCAAGATAGCGCCAATAAAAATACCAGCGCTAATAATATACCGGCCACGACTTTCATAGTGCCTACCTCGTCGCCGTTACTTAGTTTTCGTATTGCGCTTTTGGCATTGCAAACCAAGCGACGCCATACGCTAGCATTACAAATATTGGAAACTTAAAAAACAGCAATACCGTTAGTAAACGCGTTAACCAAATTGGCATATCAAAACGTTGTGCTAGTTGCGCACATACGCCACCAATTTTCTTTGAACTATTCATTTGAGACAGTGTTGATTGATATCTATTTTTCATCTTTATCCCCTTTCGGCTTGATTGCTCAGTTGGTGTAGGAGGCGAGCCTAGCTCGCCATTTTTTGCTTCAGTTGGGCTAATTCATCGTCGATTTGTTGTTGCTTTTGCTCATCTTCAAAGCGCTGCCATACATCAGGCTGCCCTAAGTCATAGGATTCGACTTCAGCTTCAAGGCGCGCCACCTTGCGTTCTAACTCGTCGAACTTGCGCGTTGCAGAGTGCATATCGTCACTATTCAGCGTTTGTTTGATGGTTAACCTTGCCTTACCAGCTTCCAAGCGGCGCAACATGGCCTTTTCTTTTGCCTTTAATTGCTGAATTTTGCTTTGCAACTTGTCCGCATCTGTGCTGAGTTTTTCAAGTGCAGGCGTTAGATCATCAATTTTTTGCTGTGCTTCTTGTGCTTTTTCGGTTTCTCGCTGCTTTTGCTCAAGGGCTGAGCGGGCAAGATCTTCACGACCTTTTTCAAGAGCATGTTCGGCTTTGCTTTGCCACGTTGTCGCAGCTTTGTTTGCTTGCTCAGCTTGACGCTGCGCTACTTTTTGTTGGCAAATAAGCTCAGCTGCCGTTGCACGACAATCAGATAGCGCTTCTTCTAAATCACGCACTAACTGAGTTGCCATTTTTTGTGGGTCTTCCGCTTTGTCTAGTAACGCGTTAAGTTCTGCTTTGATAAGGTCTTCAATTCTGTTGATGATGGTCATTGTTCGGCTCCTTTTATAATATAATTAGACTATTCCAAGAGCCGTGCCAAAAATAAAAACAAAATTAAATCATTGAGTTAAGGTTTTTTAAAAAGAAAAATAGATTTACTGAGAGACATTAAATAGTGAAAAAGACGATAAAATCGTCTTTTTCACACATAGGATTGGAGCAATATATTTTACACTTCAGGTACAAAAGACAGCGCCTTTTCCATCACTTCAATACCAGCCTCTTTTTTGTGACCGTTTTCTGATAAGTGACGACGGAAACCTCTCGCACCGGGCTGATTTTGAAAAATACCCAACATGTGACGCGCAATATGCCAAAAGTTTGCACCATTCGACATTTCACTTTCAAAGTAGTCATACATGCTTCTTACGACTTGATGGCGAGTTTGCGTAAACGCAGCTTCGCCATATAGCAGCTCATCAACCTGCGACAACATAAACGGGTTGCTATAAGCCTCACGGCCAACCATTACGCCGTCAAGGTGAGCCAAATGATGCTGACATTCCTCAAGAGTTTTAACACCACCATTAATACTGATATGCAGATCTGGATAGTCTTTCTTTAATTGATAAACACGAGGATAATCTAATGGTGGGATCTCACGGTTTTCTTTCGGGCTTAAGCCTTGCAACCATGCTTTACGGGCATGAATGATAAAGTCATCACAGCCCACCGCCTGCGAGGCTTCAATCAACGCCGTAAGAAACTCATAAGAGTCTTGTTCATCAATACCAATGCGCGTTTTTACCGTTACCGGAATATTCACTTCTGCCTTCATCGCCGCCACACAATCAGCAACGAGCTGAGGCTCAGCCATTAAACATGCCCCAAAGCGACCATTTTGCACGCGATCTGACGGGCAACCTACATTTAGGTTTACCTCACTGTAGCCATATTCCTCAGCACGCTTAGCACACTCTGCCAACGCCTTAGGATCAGAGCCACCCAACTGCAACGCCACTGGTAACTCATGCGCACCAAACGCCAAATAATCCCCTTTACCAAAAATAATCGCACCTGTAGTGATCATCTCAGTATAAAGCACCGCATGTTTAGTCAACTTACGGTGAAAGGTTCTGCAATGTCGATCAGTCCAATCCAGCATGGGTGCAACGCTAAAGCGGCGAAAGGCATCAACACAGTGGTTAGGTGTTTGTGGCTCAAAGGGTGGAGTAGGTTGTTGGCTCATGGTATGACTTTCTCAATCAGGTTTACTATCAATGGCCTGTACTAGTTATGTCTATAGCAGTACATAGCTCAAATAGGTGATTGCGTAGTATACCGCAGCTTCTAATACTTCGTTAAGTATAGACAGCGATTTATTGCCAATAGTAAATAACCAGAGCTTCGGATAATTTCTTATCCAAACCTCAGGTTAAATACCAAAAAGCCGCAAGTAATTGAACTTGCGGCTTTCGATTTGTTTAGGTTGCCTTCACAGTCTTATGGTGAGTTAAAGATACTCCTTCACTACCGCTACTTTATTTTTTGCGAACTGACTGTTTGGGTTTATCGCAAGTAACTGCTGATAGTGCGCCAGTGCTTTCGCATATTGCTTGTTTAACTCATACGCTTGCGCGATGCTGTTATGGTAATATGGCTGCTCGTTATTTTGTGTCAGCGCAAATTTAAAGATTTCGATACCATTATTAACTTGGCCATCTTCAACAAGCTTATTGCCCCACTCCACCAAGATCTCTAAATCATACATTACACCGGTATCTTGCTGCGCTTTTGCAAACGTAGTCGCGAAGTCGGCAAAGCCATGTTTATCTGTAAGCTGCTTTAAGTATGCCATTGGCTGATAAGCCTTTTGCTTACTAGCGTCGTTAAAGTTGGGAATATAGTAAGCGGCAATATCATCAACAAACTCAATGGGTAATCCACCCAGCAGGTTAGTAAGCACAATCACCGAAACCTTGTCTTCAGGGTAGGTGATCACTGTAGTCGCATTTCCACCGCTTGCGCTGATTGCAGGGTGATATTTACGCTGAATCACTTGCCAGCCCATTGCATAGCCATTTTCTTTGGTGTTAAAGGCTTCTGTACGCCCGTTATTCAGCTTAACAGGCGTCCATAGCATATCTAACTCTTTAACCAGCTCGCCTTGTTGTAGTGATACAACATAGTTAGCCAGCTCCGTTGCGGTTGAACTCATGCCCGCTGCGGTTCTCATCATATAAGGGAATTCACCGTAAAAGTTTTTGTAATTCCCCTCACCTAAATGAATATATTGGCGAGCCTGATTTGGCACCATAAGTTCAAGATAATCAAAACCTGCCTGCGCTGTCTTTGGCATATTGGCACGTGCTAACTGCATCTTGGTAATAAAAGCAGGAAACCCTTCAGGTGCATATTTATCAATGATTTTACCCAAAATCACATAGCCGGTTTGGTTATAACTAAAACGCGAGTTAGGTGTAAATTGAAGAGGCTGCTTTTGCACAGCTTGCCATGAGGCTTCCACATCGTTCGGTACAATGGTTTCTAGGGCATAATTTGATGCCAGGATCGGCGGCAAACCTGTGGTATGACCCATTAATTGGTTAATTTTGAGTTGCTGCCAAGCCTTTGGTAAATCGGGTAAGTGCTTACCAATTTCATCGTCAATGTTTAGATAACCTTGCTCAGCGAGCTGTACAATCGCAACACCGGTAAACGCCTTTGTCATCGAATTAATCGGAAATAACGTCTGCTCAGTCACAGGCACTTGATGCTGTAAGTCTGCAAAACCATAACTTCCTTGCTTAATGATTTTATCGTCTTTAACCACGGCCAACTGTAAGCCCGGAATATGCCTTTCTTTCATGAGGGTTTTGATCAGCTTGTCTACCGACTCAGCCTTCACTATGGATGAAAATAATGCCGACCATAAAAGCGTGCCAAGCCATAACAGGGTTGATAGTAAAACTTTGTTGTTCTTGTACATGATAGTTCCATTACTCATTTTCGTTTGAGAGATGGCTCTATCTTTCCAAGTATTGTACCAACCATAAAAGTTATTTCTTATCAGTCACTTAAATGAATTCAACGAGAAAACACTGGTGAATAAATTAACGAAAAGTGGTGAGATATACAAATAAATGGCGTTTTTAACAAGGTAATCGTGAGGTGATAAAGTGGGAGTCTCAAGCGTAAACATCTCATGTAGGGATGTTTACGCTTGAGGTGTGAGTCAGCCTATAAGCCGGGTTCTGTTCACTCCCGAAGGAGATCGATAATCATTCGTCTAGGCCTAGGATCGCTCCTAGGCTCGAGCAACCTACCCGGTTCCGATGCGGGCCACACCATAAGGAACCCTATTTGGTCTTGCTCCGGGTGGAGTTTACCTTGCAACCAACTGTTACCAGTGGCCCGGTGCGCTCTTACCGCACCCTTTCACCCTTACCGGTCCCGAAGGACTTAGGCGGTCTTCTCTCTGCTGCACTTGTCGTAGGCTCACGCCCCCCAGCCGTTAGCTGGCACCCTGCCCATTGGAGCCCGGACTTTCCTCCCCCTGATCATTTTCGTCACAGGCAGCGATTATCCGGCTGACTCAGGCGGGCGATTATACGCACTTTAATGCAATAACGCACGCGATAAATTGCGTGTATTACGCTTTTCGCTCAGCAATGATAGCCTTATACAAGGCGTTCTTTTTTAGCCCTAAATATTCAGCTGCCACGCCGCAGGCCTTCTTCAATGGCATTTCAGGCTCTAGTAACTCAATCAGCTTTTTCGCTTCTGGCGTTAATGCTTGTTCATCTCTTTGTTCACCGGGTAGCATCAACACCAGCTCACCTTTTTGCTTTTCAGGCGTTGCGGTTAAAAACTCAATGAGCTCGATAACCGTGCCACTGAAAAAGGTTTCGTAGGTTTTGGTCAGTTCTTTAGCAAAAACGACTTGTTGTGTTTCGCCCAGCGCGATTTTCATATCTTCTAGACTCGCCATAATGCGGTGGGTGCTTTCGTACAAGATACTGGTGATGCCAGAGGCGACTGCATCTTTAAAAAATTGCTGACGCGCTTGGCTTTTTGCTGGTGAAAATCCCACGAATTGGAATTTATCTGTTGGTAAGCCTGAACAACTCACGGCAGCAATGGCGGCACACGCGCCAGGAACGGGAGTAACGGTAGCACCCGCTTCACGGCACAGGTTTACCACAGCATAGCCTGGATCGCTGATAAGCGGCGTACCCGCATCAGACACTAGCGCGATGTCTTTGCCTTCGTTTAACCAATCTAAAATTTGCTGCGCTTTTTGCTTCTCGTTGTGATCATGCAGTGCAAAAGTTTTTGCTTTAATGCTAAAGTGGCTCAATAATTTACCGGTGTGGCGCGTATCTTCGGCAGCGATTAAATCGACCTGACTTAACACTTTCAGTGCACGTTCACTGATGTCATCTAAATTACCTATTGGTGTCGCTACAATATGTAGGGTGCCGATTTTGTTTTCGTTGTGAAGATTAGCCATTGAGCTCTCCAATATCAGTCAGTAAGATATCCACTCAGTCGTGAAAAAGAAGGTTTGCCTGTGCAGTTTAAAAAGATAGCGCTTTTAGTTGCCATATTGTCGGGGTTATCCGCTTGTAGTACAAGTACAAATGTCACCAAATCCCCTCAAGAAACTAAAACAACTAAAGCCGTTAGCCAATCGGATGACAATGCCGCGTCGTTATTTGCAAAGGCGCAGAGTAAAGAAGGCGTTGCCAAAATCCAATTGCTATATGCAGCCAGAGACGCTGCTATCTTAGAAAAAGACTGGCAAATGTTAGAGCAAATTGGTTTAGCGATGGAAGCTAAAGCCAGTGTTGATCATATTCAAAACAAATTATACATCGCATATGCTCGCAAAGAATTATCGCAGTATGCCAATGCGTTAGCCATCCTAAACACGCTAGAGGGGCGACTCAACACCCCTGAACACCAAGCTTGGTATGAGTATTTACTGGGTAGTATTTATGCCTCGCAACAATTACCAAAAAAAGCGTTGGTTGAATACTTTAAAGCGGCCGATATTGCCAATGAACATAACTTAGCGGTGGCCGGGTTACACGAAGAGATTTGGCTCGCGCTACAACAGCTATCAAGTTACGCTCTAGAGCGCTTTGATTCTGGCTCTGTTTTACAACGTGGTTGGGTAACACTGGCTAAATATCAACAAATTTATTTGGGTTCGAGCGTCCAGCTCGACCAAGCCATGAATAATTGGCGTCGTCGTTTTACTAATCACCCTGCGGTTGCTTTGCTGCCTAAAGATTTACAAGGCGCTGTTGCGCTCGAACCTTACCAAGTTAAAAGACTTGCGGTGTTATTACCACAATCTGGTGCGAGCGAGCGACTCGGTACAGCGCTTAAAAATGGTTTCTTGGCTGCCACTGACGAAGGGACGATTGAAAAAGTCTTCTTCATTGATGAAATGGCATCCGAGTCTGAAATCGTAACGCAACTTGCTGAGGCAAATGTCGATTTTGTCATTGGTCCATTATTAAAATCCAACGTTGAAAAACTACTCGCAGATAAAGGTTTTGCGGCTTACCCAACTTTGTTTTTAAATGCACGCGAAACGCTTACGCCTAGCAGTAGTGAACAGTACTTTTTTGCGCTTAATCCTGAGCATGAAGTCGAGCAAGCAATGAAGCACTTTCTTGCTAAAGGCTATAAAAAACCCATGTTACTGGCTCCAGCGAATGCCTCTGGTAAGCGTTTAATTGAGTATTTTGATCAAGGTTGGAAACGCTACAGTGAGACCGCACCAGAAGTAGGTTATTACACTAATAGTAAAAATATGGCGGATGTCATCACCGATATTTTAGAGGTGGACGCTTCAAAGTCACGCACTAGCGTCATCAAAAGTCTATTTCGCAAAGAGGTCAAAAGCGAAACACGCTCTAGACGCGACATTGATGCCATCTATATTTTAGGTGATGCAATGGAAACTCGACTGCTCAAACCTTATTTAGACGTCAATGTCAGTACATTTGCCGACAGGATCCCTTTATATGCCAGCTCTCGCAGCTATAGTAAACAAATTGATGTTACTGATAAGGGCGATTTAGAAGGACTTTATTTTACCGAGCAACCTTGGATGCTACCGGGTGCCGTTGAAAAAGCACCGCTTCGAGATGCCTATCAATCTTTATGGCCTGAGCAGGCCGACTTAGAGCAGCGCTTGTTTGCAATGGCATATGACGCCACAAATTTAGTCCCCGAGCTGCGCCAACTGGCTTGGCTTTCGGGAAAAAGTTTTGATGGCTTAACCGGCCAGCTCAGCATCCGCGGTGGCAGTGACGTAGTACGAAAGCTCAGTTGGGCACAGTATCATAATAAACAAATTCGTTTGGTGAGCTTGGATGAACAGCCCCCACTACCATTATTTATGCAACAAGAGAAACCTGTGGGAGACTCTTTGATCAGATAGGATATCTGGATGTTTAAAGGACTATTTAGCAACACACGGAGTAAGGGCGAGCATTTTGAGTTGATTGCGGAGCAATTCTTGATAAGACAAGGATTAACCCCCGTCACCAGAAACTATCTCTGTAAATACGGAGAGATAGATCTCATTATGCGAGAGTCGCAAACCTTAGTGTTTATTGAAGTAAAGTATCGCGATAGCAGTCACTTTGGTGGCGCAATTAACGCACTATCAAAAACTAAGCTTCAAAGATTAAAGCGTAGTATTTATAATTATTTAGCACAGCAAAATTTGCATAACACGCAACTTAGAGTCGACTTTGTTGCCATTCAAGGGGCCGATCCCCCTGAAATAAACTGGATTAGAAATATTTTTTAGCATGCAAGAATCTATAAAGTCTATATTTACAGAGTCAATTCAAGCGCAGATAGCGGCAGGCGAAGTATTGCCTAAAGCATTAGAAACCGCAGCTATGACTATGGCTCAGAGCCTGATCAATGGCAATAAAATCATCTGCTGCGGCGCGCCAAGTAATCATATGTTGGCGCACCACTTCGCAACCATCTTAAGCAACTTTTACGAAACCGAACGCCCGTGTCTGCCCGCGATTGCACTAACGAATGAGCAATATAATTTGGCGTCACCAGAAAATGGTAAAGCCAGAGAGCGCTTTGCCAAGCAAATACGCGCATTCGCGCAGCAAGGAGACTTGCTGGTGGCGTATGCCATAAACGGGCAAGAAAAGACGGTTATTGGCGCAGTGGAAGCAGCCCTGACTAGAGATATGAAAGTCATCGCGTTAGTTGGCGATGATGGTGGTGAAATCACCGGCCTATTGGGCCCACAGGACGTAGAGATCCGGATCCCAAGTAAACGCCCAAGCCGGATAATCGAGTCACAACTATTCAATACTCACTGTTTAAGTGAGCTAATCGACGCAATTTTATTCCCTCAGGACGAAGTATGATGATGAGAATAACCTCTTTACTTGCCGCCATCTTGTTACTACAAGGGTGTGCTGCTGCGGTAGTTGCTGGTACAGCCGGTGCGGTGTCTGCTGCAAATGATAGACGCACTATCGGTGCACAAATTGACGATAACAATATCGAGATTAAAGGTACGCTTGCCATCAAAGAGATTAAGCGCCTTGCAGATCATGCCAATATCACGCTGGTGAGTGTTAATGGCGTAGTATTAATGATTGGTCAGGTCACTAATCAAGAAATGAAAACGGAAGCTGAGCGTGCGCTACAGAACGTTGCTGGGATTAAGCAAGTACATAATCAGTTGAGAATAAGCTCAAACATCGGCATCACGACGCAAACACATGATACGTGGCTGACCTCCAAAGTTAAAACCAAACTGCTGGCGGCCGACGAAGTCAATGGCGCAAATATTAAGGTAGTTACTGAAAATGCCGAAGTGTTCTTAATGGGCTTAGTCTCCAAACAAGAAGCAAACTCAGCCGTAGAAATCGCCAGAAATATTAATGGTGTCAAACGTGTGATTAAAGCCTTTGAGTACATCTAAACAATAGCCATAAAAAAACCTGCATCCGCAGGTTTTTTTATTTTATCACTCGAAGGTGAGAACCTTTTTTCTTTTCAGGTTCCGGCTTAGTCTCTGGCGATTGTGAGACTTCCGTCTCTTCTACCAAATCAAACTCTTCATCTTCAAAGATTTCTTCTTCAGGTGTAAATACCGTGCCTTCACCATTTTCTCTTGCATAGATAGCCAATACCGCACCGTTTGGCACATATACCTGCATCGGTTGACCACCAAACCGAGCGTTAAAGCTCAGCGCTTGATTGTCCATAGAGAAATTCGTCACAGCAGACGGGCTTACGTTCAACACAATTTGCCCTTCTTGCACAAATTGTGTTGGAACCTGTACCGAGGGAAAGTCTGCGTTCACCACTAAATGCGGTGTACATTCGTTATCAACAATCCACTCGTAAAACGCGCGTAGTAAGTAAGGACGATTAGACGTCATTACGATCTGATCTCACGCTCTGCATCCGTTAGCGATGCTTGGAATGAGTCACGCTCAAATAAACGCAGCATGTATTCTTTTAGCTCTTTGCTACCAGCACCATTCAGCTCAATACCAAGCTGTGGTAAACGCCAAAGTAGTGGAGCTAAATAACAATCAACTAAGCTGAACTCTTCACTCATGAAATAAGGTGCTTCATTGAAGATAGGTGCTACAGCTAGTAGTGCTTCGGTTAACTCTTTACGAGCTTGTACAGCTTCATCACCACCCGCAGAGACCTTTTCAGCAAGTGAATACCAGTCAGTTTCAATGCGGTGCATCATTAAACGACTACGACCACGCATTACTGGATATACAGGCATCAGAGGAGGATGCGGGAAGCGCTCGTCTAGATACTCCATAATGATATTCGCTTGGTACAAGCCAAGCTCACGATCGATTAGCGTAGGAACAGTGCCATACGGGTTAATCTCGTGTAGAGCTTCTGGTAAGTTGTCCTTTTCAGCCTGGTGAATATCAACACTTACACCTTTCTCAGCAAGTACGATACGTACCTGGTGACTGTACATACAGTTTGACCCAGAAAAAAGTGTCATTACAGGGCGCTTATTGGCAGCAACGGCCATGCCTACCTCCATTAAAAAACTAAAAGTAATTAAATCACTTTAAACAGCAAAAGGGGCGAACGCCCCTATTGCAAAAATCACCTTTGAATATTCAAATTAATGAACATCTCTCCAGTATTCTTTCTTCAAGAAGAATGCCAGGATGAAGAAGATAACTAAGAAACCAATAACCTTAATACCAATAGCTTCTGACTCTAGGCGAGAAGGCTCACCTACATAAGCTAAAAAGTTTGTAAGGTCACGTGCTGCTTGGTCATATTCATCAACACTCATCTCACCGGTACCATCTGTTTCAGTGCCGACAACTTTAGTCACTGTGTGACCGTGTTCTTCCACTTCTTCAGTGATCGGTGTTGGCAAGCCTTGTAACTCTTGTAGTACGTGAGGCATACCGACCAATGGGAAAACAACGTTGTTCACACCAAATGGGCGAGACTCATCTTTATAGAATGACTTCAAGTAAGTATAGATGTAGTCCGGAGACTTAACACGAGAGATAAGTGTTAAGTCCGGTGGCGCAGCACCAAACCATTTTGCAGCATCATCTTTAGCCATAGAGTTTTTAATATGGCTACCTACTTTTGAACCATCGAAAATAAGCGTTTCTTGACCAATTTCAGTTGGAATACCGATGTCACGGAAAGTACGCTCATAACGCTGATATTGCATTTGGTGACAGCCAAGGCAGTAGTTCATAAATAACTTAGCGCCGCGCTGTAAAGATGCTTTATCAGTTAAGTCATTATTTGCTTCCATCAAAGGCACTGATGGGCCCGCTGCCATCGATAACGTTGGCAACAATGCGAATAAACCGATTACTAGCTTTTTCATCATTTCGTCAACCTCGTTGGTAGTGGCTTCGTCTTCTCGTTTTTACTGTAGAAGAATAGCAACACGAAGAACATAAAATAAGTTACTGTCGTGATTTGCGACAATAGCGTTTTAAAGTCAGTTTGCGGTGTTGCACCAATCCAACCAAGGATAACGAATGTGACAACAAACTGAGCAATGTTCAACTTATGGAAACCACAACGGTAGCGAATTGAACGAACCGAACCACGGTCAATCCAAGGCAGTAGTGCCAATGCTACGATTGAAGCGCCCATTGCTAGTACACCAATTAGCTTGTCAGGGATAGCACGAAGGATTGCGTAGAATGGCGTAAAATACCAAACTGGGAAAATGTGCTCTGGCGTTTTCAGCGGGTTTGCAGCTTCAAAGTTTGGCGCTTCAAGGAAGAAACCGTTCATTTCTGGTGCAAAGAATACAATTGCGCAGAAGAAAATTAAGAAGCCAGCAACACCTAAGACATCTTTTACTGTGTAGTAAGGGTGGAATGGAATTGCATCCACAATATCTTTTTTATCAGTGTAGTATTCATGGAATTTAAATTTAGGTTTGTCTTCCTCAGCTACAGAGCCTTTCTTGCGCTTGATCTCAACACCGTCAGGGTTGTTTGAGCCTACTTCGTGCAGTGCAACAATATGAAGGAATACTAAGATAACCAGTACTAATGGTAGTGCAATAACGTGTAGTGCAAAGAAGCGGTTAAGCGTTGCACCAGAAATAACGTAGTCACCACGGATCCAAAGTGTTAAGTCATCACCAATTACCGGGATTGCACCGAATAATGAAATGATTACCTGAGCACCCCAGAAAGACATCTGACCCCATGGTAATAAGTAACCCATGAAGGCTTCAGCCATTAGTGCTAGGAAGATAAACATACCGAACAACCACAGTAGTTCACGTGGCTTTTGATAAGAACCGTAGATCATACCGCGGAACATGTGAAGATAGACCACGATAAAGAATGCGGATGCGCCGGTAGAGTGTAGGTATCGTAATAACCAACCGTATTCAACATCACGCATGATGTATTCTACGGATGCAAACGCACCTTCAGCAGAAGGTACAAAGTTCATAGTTAGCCAGATACCCGTTACAATCTGGTTTACCAGTACTAAAATGGCGAGTGAACCAAACAAGTACCAGAAGTTAAAGTTTTTTGGCGCTGGGTATTGAGCAATGTGCATATTCCAGACGCGAGTCATCGGAATACGAGCATCGATCCAATCAACAACTTTGCCCACAACGCCCGTATTTGCTGCTTTATCTACATTAACAGACATTATGCAACCCCTTCTTCTTCACCTACCAAAATGGTAGTGTCGTCAATAAAGGTATACGGAGGGATCTCTAAGTTTAGTGGTGCAGGTACGTTTTGGAATACGCGCCCCGCCATATCAAACTTCGAACCGTGACAAGGACAGAAGAAACCACTATCAGTGCCTTCTACTTTTTCACCAAAGCTTCCGTTAAGGAAAGATGGTGAACATCCTAAGTGAGTACAAATCCCAACCGCGACGAAAAGCTCAGGTCGCTTAGAACGGAAACCGTTCTGCGCAGATGCCAACTGCTGTGGCTCTTCAGAGTTAGGATCACGAAGTTGGTCTTCGTGTTGCTTCATTTGTTCTAGCATTTTTGGTGTACGATTAACAATCCAAACTGGTTTGCCTCGCCACTCAACACGAATAAGTTGTCCAGACTCAAGTTTGCTGATATCTACTTCTACAGGCGCACCTGCAGATTTAGCTCGCTCACTTGGATTCCAGGACGCAATAAAAGGAACAGCAGCTCCAACCGCACCAACGCCACCTACAACAGAGGTAGCGATAGTTAAAAAGCGACGTCGGCTGTTGTCTACAGGCGCATTGCTCATCCACTTATCTCCACTTGATTCCCAACACTTGCTATATTGAGAACATCAGTTACAGCAGGTTAATTTAAGAAATTACAAAATAGACGCGATCATAAATAAATACCTTGATTAAAACAAGGTTATTCCAGATCCATGCCCGAATAAACCCGCAGAAAATCATCTATGATTACTTCGAGCATGAAACCGAGTATTTATGATATCGCATCTGACACAACAATATACTGACTAAGATCAACCCCCCGACTAAGGATACGCACCAAATCGCGTGACTGGATCTCAGGCCTTTCTACTTGCTTCGCCAATTGTAGCAAAAAAAACCGCCAAGTTACCGCTCGAATTGCACTAATTATTATATTTATTGAACTTTTTTAACTCGACGCGATATTTTTGAGCAAATAAGTAGGACAAAACGAATTAGATACCTCGTAAATACGAGAGATTGATGTGCACATAGGAGATGCTAAAAACAAAAAACCCAGCATAAGCTGGGTTTTTGAATTCTTGAAACGTAATAAATTAACGCTTAGAGAACTGTGTCTTCTTACGTGCTTTCTTAAGACCAACTTTCTTACGCTCAACTTTACGAGCATCGCGAGTAACAAAGCCAGCTTTACGTAGAGCTGGACGTAGAGACTCGTCAAACTCCATTAGTGCACGTGTGATACCGTGACGGATAGCACCCGCTTGACCAGTTGTACCACCACCTGCAACAGTGATGTATAGGTCAAACTTTTCTGTCATTTCAACTAGCTCTAAAGGCTGACGAACAACCATGCGAGAAGTTTCACGACCGAAGAACTCTTCTAAAGAGCGCTTATTGATTACGATGTTGCCAGTGCCTGGGCGTAGGAATACGCGAGCACTTGAACTTTTACGACGACCTGTACCGTAGTATTGATTTGCCATGATAGTGCTCCTTAAATGTCTAGAACCTGAGGCTGCTGCGCAGCGTGGTTGTGCTCGTTACCAGCGTAAACTTTAAGTTTACGGAACATTTCACGACCTAGAGGACCGCGAGGTAACATGCCTTTAACCGCTTTCTCGATGATCATTTCAGGCTTTTTAGCTTGAAGTTTCTCAAAGTTGATAGACTTAAGGCCACCTGGGTAACCAGAGTGAGCATAGTACATTTTGTCCTGAGTTTTGTTACCAGTTACAGTAACTTTCTCAGCGTTGATTACGATGATGTAGTCACCAGTGTCAACGTGTGGAGTATACTCAGCTTTGTGCTTACCGCGAAGGCGACGAGCGATTTCAGTAGCGATGCGACCTAAAGTTTTACCTTCAGCGTCAACTACGTACCAGTCACGTTTTACAGTTTCTGGTTTAGCAACAAACGTTTTCATTATAAAAATCCAAAGTTTTCAATTTTAAAACCACAGGCAGTCCTTGGACTACCGCTCTACTTGTATTTGCTTTAACCCCTTCGAGTTTAAGACTTTTATGCCGCTCAAGTCAGTGGCTAAGCCGACGAGGGCAATAGAACGCAACGTGGCAGGCCGCGGATTATAGCAAGCCTTCTGGGTGAAAACCAGCGCTTGGTGCTTTTTTCTACAAGAAAATCTGAAGAATTTCGAAAAAAATAGAAAAGGCAAAAAATCCAACGAAATGACGACGTGTGCGTGACAAGGACTCGTTCAAATAAGATGTTTACAAACACCCACACCGAACGAGTCCTCTTAACAAAAAAGTAATTGCCGTTAGGCTAAATGCTCTTTTGCTAAATATTCATGGGATTGCATTTCTTGCAAGCGGCTAATGCAGCGTTTGAACTCAAAATTCAATGTACCTTCGGTATAAAGTTCAGTAATCGGCGCTGCAGCCGAGATGATAAGCGTTACATTACGCTCATAAAACTCATCGACAAGCGCAATAAAACGCCTTGCCGCATCATCGTTTTGCTGACCCATTTGCTTCACATTAGATAGGATCACTGTGTTATATAAACGACTGATCTCCATGTAATCCACTTGCGAGCGAGCGGTTTCACATAGCGCTGGGAAATCAAACATAACAATACAATCAGACACTATTCGGGTTTGGATCATCCGACCTTCAATCTCAATAGCTTGCCCAGCTTTACCCGGCTCCGGAGAGAGTTTGTTAAAGTAGTCGAATAAGTTTTCATCCGCTTGTTTATCAAGTGGGCTGTGAAAAATTTCCGCTTGTTCCAACGTGCGTAAGCGATAGTCAATACCTGAGTCCACATTAACGACCTCAGTATTGGCTTTTACCAATTCAATGGCGGGTAAGAATCGCGCGCGCTGCAAGCCATTTTTATACAAATCGTCTGGCACAATATTCGATGTGGCCACTAACACGATACCGCGCGCAAACAGCGCCTGCATTAATCCACCCAGTAACATGGCATCAGTGATGTCTTGAACGAAAAATTCATCGAAGCAGATAATGTCAGTTTCAGATTTGAACGTATCAGCGATGCTTTCCAGAGGATCTTTCACTTCATTAAGCTTTTTCAGCTCAGCGTGAACACGATGCATAAAGCGGTGAAAATGCACCCGCATTTTGCGCTCCGTCGGCAACGCATCGTAAAAGGTATCAACCAGATAAGTTTTACCACGCCCTACTCCACCCCAAAAGTATAACCCTTTCACTTTTGACGGCTCAGCTTTACTAAACAAGCGCGAGAGAAAGTTTTGTTTGACTGGGGGCTGATTGATAAGGTCGTCATACAATCGCTGTAAATGCTTTACGGCATTTTCTTGCGCGCTGTCATATTGAAAATCATCACGTTGTAGATCTTGCTGATATTTTTCCCAAGGCGTCATCGACTTAAATATTTTTTTACGATTTGTTTGTAGGTTATATTAACACGACTGTATTCACAGCGTATATTTAACTCTAACAGAGTTTTAATTTTATTTGCCGTTGAGGCACACAGGGAGAAACCTATGACTACCGTTACTTGGCTTGGATTACTGATCATTGTTGCCATTGCTGCATTCTTTTTAGGTGGCTTTGTAACGAAAAAGCAGTTCAAACACGACGAACTGGAAGTGCAAGCACAACAAGCTAAACATGACCTTGAGCAATATCGTCAAGACGTATCAGATCACCTAGCTAGCACCAAAAAACTAGTAAATAAAATGCAGGATAGCTATCAACAGCTGCTTACCCATGTGGAAGAAACCAACCAACTACTGACACAGGATCGCCCATCTCATCCTGCGGATCCTTTTTTCTCGAAAGAAACCACAGAACAACTACAAGCTTCTCTTCAAGCACGCCCAGAGAGAAGACGTAAACAAGACCCAAGTTTTGAGGCACCACCAAGTGACTATGCCGAAGGTGAAACTGGGTTATTTTCTGGTCAAAAAAAAGAAAGTGAGCAAATTAAAGCCTCTTGATGAAACTTTTTGTTGACCCCATAGTCTTTAAAAGAAGTTATTGATTCTAGGGCCTATTGATCTTTCGAGTTTGCTTTTGCAGCAGTTTGATTGGTATTTATACAAGGCAGAGCCTGTGTAGCATAGTTTTTCTATGTAAGTCAGGCGATAACACAGTAGAAATGCCAATCAAGCGCTGCCCTTTGGGTTCCCCTGAGTGCGCTTTGTTCATTGTTGCTCAACTTTTGCTTAGATTACTAGGCGGCAAGTCGAGCGCCGCGACCAAAACACACTCAGAAGAACAAAAATCAAACAGCAAAGGTCAACAGGCCCTAATAAGAGGCTAGTTATCAGCCTCTTATGACTTATATTAACGCTAATAGCGGAGTACTTCACGACTATGAAATTTAAACTATCTTTGTTATCGGCCGCTTTACTTTCTTCTAGCTTATTGCTGTTACCGCAGCAAAGCATGGCCAAACTTCCTGTTGCCGTAGACGGCCAGCAATTACCAACGCTAGCACCTATGCTAGAAAAGGTCGCCCCGGGCGTTGTTAGTATCCAAGTAAAAGGTGCTAAAGAAGTGCGTCGCCGTGTCGACCCTTTCGACTTTTTCTTTGGACAACCGCAGCCTCGTAGCCAAAAGCGCCCTTTTAGCGGCCTCGGCTCAGGTGTCATCATCGATGCAGATAAAGGTTATGTCGTTACAAACAATCACGTTATTGATGATGCAGACGAAATGCTTGTCACCTTAAAGGATGGCAGAGAGTTTGAAGCTAAATTAATCGGTAGCGACGCCGAATCCGATATCGCATTACTACAAATCGACGGCGAAGACCTAACAGAAATCAAACTCGCTAATTCAGACAAGTTGAGAGTAGGTGATTTTTCCGTTGCTATTGGTAACCCATTTGGATTAAGTCATACCGTCACCTCAGGAATAATCAGTGCACTAGGCCGTAGCGGCTTAAATATCGAAGGCTATGAAGACTTTATCCAAACAGATGCGGCAATCAACCAAGGTAACTCAGGTGGTGCGCTAGTTAACTTAAACGGCGAACTCATTGGTATTAACACTGCTATTTTAGGCGCGTCTGGCGGTAATGTCGGGATCGGCTTTGCTATTCCATCAAACATGATGAAAAACCTAGTGGATCAAATTGTTGAGTACGGAGAAGTTCGTCGCGGTTCATTGGGTATTTTGGGTCGTACTTTAGATGCTGGTCTTGCTAAAGCACAAGGCTTTGATGTCAAGCGCGGTGCTTATGTCATGCGCGTGGTGGAAGATTCAGCAGCGGACAAAGCGGGTCTGAAAGCCAATGATGTCATTGTCAGCCTCAACGGCGACGACATTGAAAGCTTTAATGAACTCCACGGTAAAGTGGCTACCATGGGTGAAGGTCGTGAGGTACGACTTGGTGTCTACCGTGATGGCAAAACCAAGTTTATCGACGTAGAGCTTGGTGGTAAGCAAGAAGAACAGGCGAATGCAGAGGATGTACATCCAAACCTACGAGGCGCGGTACTAGAGAGTGGCGAGCGCAATGGCAATGAAGGTGTCGTCATTACCTCAGTAGAGCCTCGCTCACCAGCTGCACGTGTTGGCCTTGAAGAAGGCGATGTGATCATGCAAGTGAATCGCCAACGTGTCACTAGCGTTAAAGAGATGTCTAAACTAATTAATGGTATTAAAGGCAATATCGTACTAGGGATTAAACGCGATCGCGAGACGGTTTTCTACCTCATTCAGTAACGAAATCGACAAATATTAAAAATGAAACACAGCGAAACTTGTCGCTGTGTTTTTTTTTGTGTCATTATTAGCAGTATTAGATAACGATAAATATAAGCTCTTGTGTTCAAATTAATTAAATTCATTTTTCCACCGCTGCTTGCCGGACTTGGGATCGCTTTTATCATCATTTGGTTTAATCCTGAGCTGAGGGATAACTTGCCAAAACTTGAGGCCCCACATATTCAGGCCCATCATATGAGTTTTGCTGATGCTGTAGAAAAAACGGCTCCAGCGGTCGTAACGATTTTTTCCGAGGGCTTTAGCAATCAGCCAAGATACCAGCGCCAAAATACGGTTAGAGAGCTTGGCTCTGGTGTTATTATGAGCCGAGATGGTTACATACTGACAAACTATCATGTGGTGAACAATGCCGACCAAATCATTGTACTTCTTCCTGATGGCCGCCAATATAGCGATACGCAACTGATAGGCTATGACACCATCACCGATTTAGCTTTATTAAAAATTCCAGCCGAGAATTTGCCTGTCATTCCTATCGATCACGACTACTCACCACGTGTTGGGGATGTGGTGCTCGCAATTGGTAATCCGTTGAACATTGGACAAACCATTACGCAAGGCATTATCAGTGCAACAGGCAAACAGACACTCACGGAAAGCCAATTCAATAATTTGCTGCAAATGGATGCCGCGATTAATGTTGGTAACTCAGGTGGTGCCGTTGTCAATTCTAATGGCGCACTAGTTGGCATTACCTCTGCACAATTTCGCACACGTTTGAATATTGATATCCAAGGTATCTCTTTTGCGATCCCTTATGATCTTGCACTGGACGTGATGCATAAACTTATTATGGATGGCAGAGTGATCCGGGGCTATCTCGGCTTTAGAGGCACGCCAGTTGATAATACAGGTAAAAGTGTAACGGATCTCTACACACCAATTGTCGGCCTTGCTGTGAGCGAATTAGACCCGCTAGGTCCCGCATGGCAAGCTGGCATGAAAGAGCATGATATTGTGGTTAAAGTAGGTGGAGAGCCTGTGACTAATCCGCAAAGTACACTGAAGACGATAGGCAATACCGCGCCTGGCACTAAACTCGAATTTGAAGTACTCAGAGGTGGTCAGCGCCTCACTATTACGGTGGAAGTCGCTGAACTCGAAACAGGGTTATATTAGGCAAAAAGGTTAAGCAAAAAGCGTCCCGGAAGACGCTTTTCGTTTTTTACCAATTTGCTTAATTATGCTCAGGTTTTACGGCGTTTTATATTTGCACCTAAACGGCTTAGCTTATCTTCTATCTTCTGATAACCCCTATCAACGTGATAGATGCGATCTACGATGGTTTCGCCTGTTGCAACAATACCCGTTAGGATAAGACTCGCTGAAGCGCGTAAATCGGTTGCCATTACCTGTGCACCAGATAACGACTCTGTCTCACCACAGATTGCAGTGTTGCCTTCTAAACGAATATTCGCGCCCATACGCTGTAACTCTGGCACATGCATAAAGCGGTTTTCAAAGATAGTTTCTGTGATTGTCGCGCTACCTTCAGCTACCACATTTAATGCGGTAAACTGAGCTTGCATGTCTGTTGGAAAGCCAGGATGTGGCATGGTTTTAATATTAACGGCTTTCAAAGCGCGTTGACGCATATCCACATAAATACTGTCTTCACTTACCTCAACAATAGCATTGGCGGCACGTAGCTTTTCAAGCACAGGTTCAAGACTATGATAATCCGTGTTTTTACATAGTACTTCGCCTTTTGCCATTGCCGCAGCAACCAAAAAGGTCCCTGTTTCGATGCGATCAGGAAGGATTTTATGCTCACAACCATTAAGACGCTCAACGCCTTCTATCTCAATTCGGCTAGAGCCTGCACCATTGATCTTGGCACCCATGGCAACTAAGCATTCAGCTAAGTTAATAATCTCTGGCTCTCGCGCAGCATTATCTATCACAGTTTTACCATCGGCGAGGGTTGCAGCCATCAGTAAGTTTTCAGTAGCACCAACGCTGACGGTTTCCATAAAGATCTCAGCGCCCCGAAGACGACCTTCGGTTACCGCATGGATATAACCATTTTCAACTTTGATCTTGGCGCCCATCTTCTCAAGGCCTGAAATATGCAGATCGACTGGACGAGCACCAATCGCACAGCCTCCCGGTAGGGAAACTTGCGCTTGACCGAATCTTGCGACTAATGGGCCTAACGCGAGTACCGACGCACGCATCTGCTTAACGAGTTCATAAGGTGCAAGCACGCTATTTACCGTTGCTCCGTTGATTTCTAAGATATCGCCGTCCCACTCAACTTCAGCGCCCAGTGTTTTTAATAAGGCTTCAGTGGTACCTATATCGCGTAAGTGCGGTACATTAGAAAAACGGCTTTTACCATCGCCAAGCAGAGCGGCGAATAAAATAGGTAGGGCTGCGTTTTTAGCCCCTGAAATAGTGACTTCACCGGCTAAAGTGGTGCCACCTTGGATAACAAACTGATCCATTGCGGCACTCCGTTATTGTGGAAGAATAAATTTGCGCTCTTTTTGCCATTCATCAGGTGTGAATGCACGAATACTAACAGCATGCATAGTGCCGTCTTTAATAGTATCCATCAGTGGGCCGTAGATCAGCTGTTCTCTTTTCAGCCTTCTTAATCCGTCAAAACACGTTCCAACAGCAATGACTTCGTAGTGACTACCATTAGCTTTGACGATGATCTCGTCAAGCGATAGTGTATCTCTCAATAAAGTTTCGACTTGATTTGTTTCCATTAGACTCACTCAAATAGGGTTGTCACCTGTCCCAACTCCATTAAATTTTGTAGTTGCTCAGGCGTATTTTTCAGCTCGAGACGAATGTCGCGCTGTTTCAATTGACCTAAAGAGTGAATTAACCAAGCTAAGCCCGCGGTGTCAACCCTTGTCACCTCAGAAAGGTTAAAATAGACGGTTGATTGTGCATTTTTCAACACTTGAACGATGGTCGACTGTTTCAGTGCGCTTGGTAAACTCGCTCTCGTAAGCTCACCAGTTAACACGATTTCACCTTTACTTTCGGTGAATGAAATATTAGGCGTCACCATCATCCCCTCTAAATTGCACCGGAAGCTTGCTCTTCTTATCTAACAGTTGGATCACATGTTCAATACCTTGCTGACGCAAAATACCATGTAGCTCCGATTGTTTGGCATCTAGTAAACTAATGCCTTCCGCCATCATGTCAAAAGCACGCCAGTCACCGTCTTGCCCGCGTCTAACTTTAAAATCAATTTTGATATCAGGCTTACCTGATTCTACAATTTTGGTCTTAACAACCACCACAGCCTCATTCTCAAATGGGCGATGCTCACCAAATTCTACCTTTTGGTCTTTATATTGAGTAAATACACCAGCATAAGTCGCTACCAAGTAATTTTTGAATACCTCAATAAACTCTCTAATATGCTCGACAGCAGCGGCTTTCTCCTCTTTACTTTCAATGTTGCGAACCTTTTGAATATAAGAACCTAATACACGATACGCAGCATATTTGTAATCAATGTAAGGCAAGAGCTCTTCTTCTACGATAACGCGTAAGTGTTCTTTGTCTTTTTCAATGATATTTTGCTCTTTCGTAACACGCTGAAAAGTTTGCGCCGCAACTTGCTCTACCATTTTATAAGGATCGCTTGAGTCCACTTCTTTCGCCTGAACCAATGCGGTAGCCATCAATGCTACAAACAAAGTCAGACATTTTGCATAGATGTTTTTTAACATATTTACTCGCTCCCTTGATTAAATAGGAACTGACCAATTAGCTCTTCTAATACCAGTGCCGATTTTGTATCTGTGATCATGTCACCGTCTTTTAGCGCTTTTGTTTCCACACCAAAAAGAGACTCAAGATCAACGCTATCTTCACTCGTTACTTCCTGACCAAGACATTTTTGCTTCGCAGATTCAGCAGCAATAACCGGAGAAATACCTAAATACTGCTCACCTAAAATGCCCGACGTCAAAATCGAAACCGACGACGTATCGGAAAACTGACACTCGTAGTTTTTATCTAAACTCATTGAAACTACTGGCACGAACTCTTGTGGATGGATGTGAATTCCATCAACACGGCCAATCACAACCCCACCCACCTTAATTGGGGCACGAGTTTTCAACGAACCTATATTTTCGAACTTAGCATGCAAAGTGTAAGTTTCACCGTTGCCGCTTAAACCTGAGTTAGCCACCTTTAGCGCCAACATAACAAATGCAGCAATGCCCAATGCCACGAACAACCCAACTAAAATTTCTATTTTCCGTGTATTCATTTTTAAAACCTTTTAACTTGAGAACATAACCGCTGTTAATACAAAGTCAAAGCCAAGTACAGCCAGTGAAGAATGTACTACCGTCTCTGTCGTCGCTTTACTTATTCCTTCTGAAGTAGGAATACAGTCATAGCCTTTGTATAGCGCGATCCAAGTTACTAATAGTGCAAATACGAAACTCTTAATAAGACCATTTAAGATGTCTTGTTGAAACGACACTTGCGATTGCATAATTGACCAGAAGCTACCTGAATCTACGCCTAACCAATCAACACCGACCAAGTGTGCGCCTAAAATAGCGATCGCAGAGAATATCAGTGCGAGTAACGGCATACTAATAAAACCGGCCCAAAAACGAGGGGCAACCACGCGCTTAAGCGGGTCTATCGCCATCATTTCTAAACTAGATAATTGCTCCGTTGCCTTCATCAAACCGATTTCTGCAGTTAACGCACTGCCTGCACGTCCTGCAAATAAGAGTGCGGTTACCACAGGGCCCAGCTCTCTAAGTAAACTCAAAGCAACCAAAGGTCCAAGGCTATCTTCAGCGCCATACCCAACTAACACGGTATAGCCTTGTAATGCCAATACCATGCCGATAAATAAACCAGACACCATGATAATCAACAATGATTGATGACCAACCATGTAAAGTTGCTTTATCAACAGCGGCGTGCCTTTTCGGAAATTAGGTAAGCTACATAGCGCCCCAAAAAGCATTGTTGTGGCACGGCCAAGTGCGGCAAAACGGCTGAGGGTTTTGTGGCCTAGTTTTTGTAAAAAGTCGACCATACTCACTCTCCTTGCAACAGCGCTTGCTGATAATCTGGCGCTTTAAAGTGGAATGGCACAGGACCATCCGCAAGGCCTTGTAAGAACTGCTGCACTAATGGCGATTCGTGTTCAAGCATCTGTTCAGGGGTTCCCGTACCAATCACACCTTGTTCAGCAATAATAACGACGTGGTCAGCAATGCTCAGTACTTCGGTGACATCATGGGTAACTATCAGCGACGATAATCCCAACACTTCATTAAGCGACTTAATCAAGCGAACTAGAACACCCATGGAGATTGGGTCCTGACCTGCAAACGGTTCATCGTACATAATTAATTCAGGATCAAGTGCGATAGAACGCGCTAAAGCCGCACGTCTTGCCATACCGCCAGAGAGCTCTGCCGGCATTAAATCTTTTGCACCACGAAGACCAACCGCTTGAAGCTTCATTAGCACCACTAAACGGATTAGTTCTTCAGATAACTCGGTATGCTCGCGTAGAGGAAATGCCACATTGTCAAACACGCTCATATCGGTAAACAAAGCACCGCTTTGAAATAACATACTCATGCGCGTTCGAGCTTGATACAAAGCTGCTCGTGACATGTTAGGGATACTGTTTCCAGCAAAAAGAATATCACCGCTATCAGGCTTAAGCTGACCACCGATTAAACGCAGCATGGTGGTTTTACCAATGCCGCTCGGCCCCATTATTGCGGTAATTTTGCCTTTTGGTACGGAAAAGCTCATGTTTTTGTAGATGATCCTTTCACCCCGAGAGAAGGTTACATCCTTGATTTCTACAATTGACTGCGACAAGTCGCTCTCCAGATCCAGACTATATTCATCCAAGTATGATACTTTTTTTTCAAACAAGATGGAAAATCGTTTTGGTAAAATTTTGTAAGCAGTGAAATGTAACGGTTTGCTTATACTTTCCAGAGCGCTTTTGGTAGTATCTATCGAAATTTTAATCCTATTGGCTAGAGGTTCATGGTTTTATCGTTTGTTATTCTCATTCTTGGCTTTATTGCACTGGTTTGGAGTGCTGACCGCTTTGTTTTTGGTGCGGCCGCTCTTGCACGAAACTTTGGTGTACCAACATTAATTGTTGGTTTAACTATCGTGGCCATGGGTTCTTCAGCACCAGAAATGATGGTTGCTGCGCAAGCCGCTCTTGCAGATAAAACAGACACCGCCGTGGGCAATGCCATAGGTTCTAACATCGCCAATATCTTACTCGTTTTGGGTCTCACCGCGTTATTAAGGCCACTCTCCGTTGGCTCTGGTATTTTGCGCCGCGAAATGCCGCTGTTAGTCGTCGTTTCATTGGCAGCTTGGTATATCGTTAGTGATAACCACTTTAGTTTCGTAGAAGGTGTTTTGTTATTAGTCGGTTTCGCCGCTTTTCTTCTTGCACTTATCATTATCACCAAGCGTGGTGGTGGAGATAATGATGACCCATTTGTCAGTGAAGCCTGTGAAGAAGTGCCAAATAATATTCCAACTCAAAAAGCTGTTTTCTGGTTAATCGTGGGTATGATTTTACTACCTATTAGCGCAGACTATCTCGTTGGCGCTGCGGTTGATATCGCCAAATATTTTGGCATGAGTGACCTGCTAATAGGATTAACCATTATCGCCGTTGGTACTAGTTTACCCGAGCTTGCTGCTTGTGTTGCTGGCGTACTAAAGAAGGAGGACGATCTAGCGCTTGGCAATATTATTGGTTCGAACATCTTTAATATATTGGCCGTGCTATCCATTGCTGGGATCATTAACCCATCCGTCCTCGACGCCAATATTGCGTCACGTGATATATTTATTATGCTTGGCGCGACACTGCTGCTTATCCTAATGAGCCTCAGCTTAACAGGTCAGCGCCGCATCAACCGCTTGGAAGGTGGCATACTTGTCGCAAGCTTCGTCGGTTATATTTACTACATCATTTAAGGAAGCCTTGTGACAACGAACCCATTTATTGATTCTGCAAATCAAGTTTTTGCTACCGAACTTGCAGCAATAGAAGAAGTGCAACAGTTTGTTGATCAGCAATTTGTAAAAGCCTGTGAAATTATGTTTGGCTGTCAAGGTCGCATCATCGTGATTGGCATGGGTAAGTCCGGCCACATCGGTAACAAAATCGCAGCGACACTCGCAAGTACTGGCAGCCCCGCATTTTTTGTTCATCCAGGTGAAGCAAGTCACGGCGACTTAGGTATGATCACCAAAGATGATGTGGTACTGATGATCTCCAACTCAGGGGAAACCCAAGAGGTGATCTCAATCCTACCTGTAATTAAGCGCTTAGGGGCCCCCGTTATTTCCATGACAGGCAACCCAAGCTCTACAATGGCTCGTAATGCGACGGTTCACCTTTGTGTTAAAGTATCAAAAGAAGCCTGCCCACTAGGACTTGCACCCACGGCCAGCACCACAGCTACGCTAGTGATGGGTGATGCGCTCGCGGTTGCGCTACTTGAAGCCAGAGGCTTTACGGCTGATGATTTTGCACTTTCCCACCCTGGTGGTAGTTTGGGAAGACGTCTACTGCTAACCGTTGCTGATGTCATGCATCAAGGGGATGCAATCCCTATGGTCAATAGTCACTGCACAGTCAAAGAAGCTTTATTTGAAATGTCCGCAAAAAGTTTAGGTATGACGGCAATCGTAGATGAAAGCTCGCAATTACAAGGGATTTTTACCGATGGCGACTTGCGCCGTATTATCGAACAAAAGGTCGATATTCACACCACCCCAATCACGCAAGTGATGACGGCTAAAAGTACGACGGCACGCGCCGATATGCTCGCAGCTGAGGTACTCAATATTATGGAAACCAAACGGATTAACGGCTTGATTGTGGTGAACGAAAACAACATTCCAGTTGGCGCCTTGAATACGCAAGATTTACTTAGAGCGGGGGTGCTGTAATGCAATTTGAAGATTTATATCAGACGATTTCAACTGAAGCTTGGGAAAAAGCAAAACAAATCAAATTATTAATTTGCGATATTGATGGCGTATTCTCAGATGGCCGTATATACCTTGGTAACAATGGTGAAGAACTGAAAGCATTTAATACCAAAGACGGGTTTGGTATTAAGGCCTTGATTGATAGTGGTATCGAAGTCGCCGTTATCACAGGTAGACATTCACAAATAGTTCAGCAACGCATGACTAGTTTAAATGTAACTTATATTTACCAAGGTCAAGAAAACAAGTTAGTGGCATATGATGAACTGAAGACTAAGCTCAACCTTAATGATGACGAAATTGCATATATTGGTGATGATGGCCCAGATCTACCCGTAATGGAACGAGTTGGTTTTGCCGTTGCCGTCAATGATGCACATCCTCTTGTTAAACATATCGCCCATTACACGACCTTGATGCCAGGTGGCTTTGGTGCCGTGAGAGAACTAACTGATCTTCTAATGCTCAGCCAAAATCACTTATTGACTTCCAAAGGATCAAGTACATGACCGTATTGCGTGTCATCTTACTCATTGTTTTCGCTTCTTTAATGGTATGGATGTGGTCGCCCATGTTTAATCCATCAGAGGCGGATCCAGCAAAAGAAGATGAACCGTTAGCTAAACCCGATTATGTTGCAACCACGCTTCAGCAAACGACCTATAGTGAAAATGGCTTATTAAACTATCAGGTAACTGCTGATAAGATGGAGTTGTATCAAGATCTTGGCTTTAGTCACTTTGAAAAGCCCATTTTCACCTTATATAACGGTGAACAGAATTGGCAAATAAGCGCATTAGAAGCAACCCTATACGAAAACAACACCTTGATATTAGAGGGCAATGTGTTGGCAAAGAATTTAACGCCTAACGCCATGATCACGGATATCAATGCCGATAATGTAAGAGTTGAAATTAAGCAAAAATTGATGAAGTCGGAACACCCTGTCGTTATCAACGGTCCTAGTCTTAGGATCACAGGTAAAGGACTGCATGCGGATCTACAAAAGCAAGTGATCGAACTCATCAACCACACAAAGACAATTTATTATGACCAGTAAAATCATTAACAAACTAGTTTTCATCGGCTTGCTTGCAAGTTCTACTCTAGCAATTGCTGCAGAACAAAATGAAGTCATTATTGATGCTGGCCGTCAGCAAGCTCAACTGCAAAGCAACATCGGTATTTTTGAACAGAATGTTGTTATTATTCATGGCAACAGAAAGATAAATGCCGATCGCCTAGAGGTCCACCGTCGCGCGGAACTTGGCATTAACAAGCAACTGCTTGTGGCAACTGGCAGCCCTGCCACTTTTAGCGAACGTCAACCCGATGGCAACTTGCTAGAAGCCAAAGCAAATGAAATCCGTTACGACGTAGCGAAGGGAACCCTAGTGATTTCTGGTGATGCTGAAATCAATCAAACTGGGCAAAAAATCAATGCTCAAGTCATCACCTATGACATTGAAAAGCAATTGATCAGCGCTGAGCGCTCAGACCAAGAAGACTCTCGAGTAAGAACCATCCTTGTTCCTGTTGATGACAAAAAAGACGCTAAAGAGAAAAAAGCGCAGGAAGAAGGTAACAATTAATGAGCGAGCTCAAAGCAACTGGTCTAGCAAAGAGTTATAAGGGTCGTCAGGTCGTCAAAAATGTTGGTTTAAGTGTTCAGGCTGGCAGTATTGTAGGCTTATTAGGACCAAATGGTGCAGGTAAAACCACTACGTTCTACATGATTGTAGGGTTAGTACCAAGCGACAAAGGCTATATTCAGATTGATGACGAAGATATCACTTTGTTACCGATGCACAGCCGCGCACGACTTGGTATTGGCTATCTACCGCAAGAGTCTTCAATCTTTAGAAAACTCACGGTCTATCAAAATTTGATGGCGATTTTAGAAACTCGAAAAGACTTATCTAAAGTTGAAAGAGAAGCTGAACTAAACGAGTTACTGGATGAGTTTAATATTCAACACATTCGCGACTCACAGGGCATGGCATTGTCGGGAGGCGAAAGAAGACGAGTCGAAATTGCTCGCGCTTTAGCCGCAAACCCTAAGTTTATCCTGTTAGATGAACCTTTTGCTGGTGTTGATCCTATTTCGGTGTTAGATATAAAGACAATCATAGAGCACCTAAAAAACCGTGGTATCGGTGTGCTTATCACCGATCATAACGTTAGAGAAACACTGGACGTATGTGAAAAAGCCTACATCGTTTCACATGGTGAGTTAATCGCTGCAGGCACGCCAGAACATGTTTTGGCAGATCAAACCGTAAGAGATGTCTACCTAGGCGAACAATTCAAGCTATAGTTAAGACGTAGTATTAATAACTGTTAAAAAGGATTGTTAGAGATACATGAGGCAATCATTACAGCTGCGCATGGGGCAGCAACTTACAATGACTCCGCAACTGCAACAAGCCATTCGCTTGCTGCAGCTTAGTACATTGGATCTGCAACAAGAAATACAAGAAGCATTAGACAGCAATCCATTGTTGGAAGTGGAAGAAGGTGATAATACTGACGGCGAAAACGCTGACCAACACAGCCAAGAAAAGAGCCGTGCTGACGACAATCAAGATTCAGCCGATGAAACGCAGGTTAGTGACTATGAGATAGACTCAGATACCGCCATGAGCAAAGACACTGTGAGCGATGACCTTGCCATGGATGTCACTTGGGACGAGTATATGAGTGCAGCGCCTGCTGCAAGCTCAGGTCCACTTCCCGATGACGATAATGTTTATCAAGGGGAAACCTCTGAATCTCTCCACGATTATCTCATGTGGCAACTCGAACTGACACCATTTAGTCCAACAGATAGAGCTATTGCGATTGCGATTATTGAAGCGGTCGACCTGTCAGGCATTCTAACACTGTCTTGCGAAGACATTTTAGAAAGCATTAATGACGAGAATAGCGAAGAGCCTATTGAGCTAGATGAAGTCGAAGCCGTACTCAAACGCATTCAGCTTTTTGACCCTGTCGGTATCGCAGCGCGTAGTTTACAAGAATGCTTATGCATTCAGCTAAACCAATTCGCCCCAGATACCCCATGGATTGCCGAAACAAAAATGATCCTGACAGAGCATATCGACTTGCTTGCCAGCCGTGACTATCGAACTTTGGCTAAGAAAACGCGCCTTAAAGAAGCCGATCTCAAAGAGGTCATGACGTTAATACATAGCCTTAACCCAAAGCCTGCGGCAAGCATTATTCATGAAGAGCCTGAATATGTGATCCCTGACGTATCGGTGAAAAAAGTAAAAGGTCGTTGGGTCGTAGAGCTAAATCCTGATGCTATGCCTAAAATAAGAGTAAATGACCATTACGCTGCGATGTCTAGAACGGCGAAATCCAGTACGGATAGTCAGTTTATTCGCTCACATTTACAAGAAGCAAAGTGGTTTATTAAAAGCTTAGAAAGCCGAAATGATACTTTATTAAAAGTTACCAATTGCATTGTGCAACAACAACAGGCATTCTTTGAACATGGCCCCGAAGCAATGCGCCCTATGGTGCTAAATGATGTTGCTGAAATGGTTGAGATGCATGAGTCCACAATTTCCCGTGTGACAACACAAAAATACATGCATACACCTCGGGGAATATTTGAGCTGAAGTATTTCTTCTCTAGCCATGTAAGTACGGAAAATGGAGGTGAGTGCTCTTCTACAGCAATTAGAGCACTTATCAAAAAGCTGATAGCTGCAGAGAATACCGCGAAGCCATTGAGTGACAGCAAAATTGCAGATATCTTAGCTGAGCAAGGAATTAAGGTAGCGAGACGTACGATTGCAAAATATCGTGAATCCCTAGCCATTCCACCGTCAAATCAGCGTAAAAGCTTGATATAAGACGTAAAACCCAAGAAGGAAAAATGCTTATGCAACTAAATCTAACTGGTCGCCATGTAGAAATTACTGACTCATTAAGAGACTATGTCACCAACAAGTTTGCGAAGCTAGAAAGGCACTTTGATCATATCAATAATGTGCATGTGATCCTTGATGTCGAGAAACTAGTACAAAAAGCAGAAGCAACATTACACGTAAACGGCGGCGAGCTATTTGCATCAACAGAGCATCAAGATATGTATGCCGCAATTGATGGCCTTATCGACAAGCTAGATCGTCAAGTTATTAAACACAAAGAGAAGCTCACTCGACACTAAGATGAAATTAAGTGAATTAGTGAACAAGGACTGCAGTAAAGCTGCGGTCCTTTTTAATAGCAAAAAACGTATTTTAGAATACATCAGCGAACTGGCTCATAGCCAAATTCCAAATACCAGTCAGCATGCTATCTTGGACGCCTTAATGGCGCGAGAGAAATTAGGCAGCACAGGGATCGGTAAAGGCATTGCCATTCCCCATGGTCGACTTGAAGGTTTGGATAAAATCCTTGCAATGGTGCTTGTCAGCGAGCAAGGGATCCAGTTTGAAGCCATAGATAAGCAGCCTGTCGATATTTTTGTCGCGTTCATCGTACCTGAAGGTGATAATCAACAACACCTGAAGACCTTAGCGGCGATTGCTGATACACTCAAAGACAAGTCTTTTTGCAAAATGCTTAGGCAAGCAAAAAGTGATGATGAGTTATATGCAGTGATCCAAGGTGAACTTGATGAGTGATGAAGAAAAAGGACTCGAGCTTATCATTATCAGTGGCCGCTCAGGCTCTGGTAAATCTGTAGCGCTTCGAGTATTGGAAGACTTAGGCTACTATTGTGTGGATAACATTCCAGTCAATTTGCTGCCGTCTTTAGTCCGCAGTGTTTCGGACAATTATAATAAAATTGCAGTCAGTATTGATGTTAGAAACTTACCTAAAGAACAGGACGAGTTTAATGACATTCTTGAATACTTACCAGGCTTTGCCAAACCTACCCTGTTTTATTTAGACAGTGACGATCAAACCCTGATAAAGCGCTTCTCAGAAACACGACGTTTGCACCCTCTTTCACTGCATAATCTTCCATTAGATGTTGCGATAAAGAAAGAACGGGAATTGTTAGACGTGCTGATCACTCGCGCCGATTTTCTCATTGATACTACAGGCCTGAGCGTTCATCAACTTGCAGAAGATATCCGCGAAAAAATCTTAGGTAAAAAAGACAAACAACTCATTATTACCTTTGAATCTTTCGGCTTTAAACACGGCATCCCAAAACAAGCGGATTACGTTTTTGATGCGCGCTTTTTACCCAACCCACATTGGGAGCCTGAGCTTAAGCCGCTAACTGGCTTAGATCAGCCAGTCAAAGACTATTTGTCGAGTCACAGCATCGTGCAAAAGTTTACTTGGCAGATCCAAACCTTCGTACAAACTTGGTTACCACACTTAGAGCGTAACAATCGCAGTTATCTAACGATCGCAATAGGATGTACAGGTGGGCAACATCGCTCGGTATACTTAGCGCAAACCATTGGTGAACGTTTTGCTAAAACCCATCCCAACGTCAAAATTCGTCACCGAGAGCAAGAGGGTTAAATGTTAGAAGATACGTTTTTAATCCAAAACAAACTCGGCCTGCACGCTCGAGCAGCGACGGTTCTTGCGCAATTAGCAACCCAATTTGATGCCGAAGTGACCTTATATCAAGGAGACAAAAGTGCTGCTGCTGACAGCGTACTAGCGCTGTTGTTACTTGAAAGCAGCCAAGGGAAAGAAGTCCGAGTGGTTTGTGAAGGTCCTGATGCTCAGTATGCACTAGACGCCATTGGCGGACTGATAGAAAATAAGTTTAATGAATCCGAGTAATCGTCAGTAAAACAATAAGGCCTGATTCATTTACTCCCTGCTAATCTCCCCCTCCTCCGTAACCAAAGTGGTCTAATAAGTCTCTCATAATTAAGCGTAAACCTTGGTAGTTCCTAATAAACTGAGTTACACTGTAATACCAATTTAGGTTTCTTTCGTGCAGTAAAGCTAGTTGCCGGAAAATCCTACTTTATCGTTGCGTACACCTTTAACGTGTATTAACGATAGCAACCCACCAGCAGAAACAACACGAATAAAATTCAAATTAAGAAATTGATTTCTGCGATAAAATAAATGAATAGGGTTAACTTAGTCACGTTAGCCACCATTAATATCAAAAAGGATGCCTATGCCTGAAGTATTTGAACAAGACTACACACTGGAACAACTCCAAAAGGTAACTAACGCCTTAAACAGTGGTCAGTTTGTTCAAGTTAGGCGTATGCTCGCAGAAACAGCACCTTGTGACACTGCACTGCTTTTAGAATCATCCCCTCATAAAGTTCGCTCTATGCTGTGGCAGCTTGTTGACCCAGATATCCAAGGGGATGTCTTAGAGGAACTGTCAGAGGACGTAAGACTTGGGATCATCGCCCAGATGGAACCTGAGCTAATCGCCGCCGCTACAGAAGACATGGACGACGATGACCTTGGTGATGTCCTAAGAAGCCTGCCTGATACCGTCTACAAAGACGTTATCGGAGCGATGGATAGCCAAGATAGAGAACGTGCGACACAAGCTTTGTCCTACAAGGAACACTCTGCCGGTGCGCTAATGAGCACCGACACGGTCACTATTCGACCCGATGTTACCTTAGAAGTTGTATTTAGATATCTACGCCTTAAAGGCGAATTGCCAGACGGCACAGATGAGCTATATGTTGTCGATAAAGACAACTGTTTCTTGGGTGCCTTACCAGTCAATACCTTATTAACTAAGTCTCCTGACAGTATGGTTCGAGATTTGATGGATGAAGATAAGGAAACGATCCCTATCTCCATGGATGAGTCTGAAGTGGCGCAGCTTTTTGAGCGTCATAACTGGATCTCAGCTCCCGTCGTTGACGATAACGCCCATTTACTTGGTCGTGTCACCATTGATGACGTTGTTGACGTCATCCGTGAAGATGCCGAGCACAGTTTGTTAAGTATGGCAGGTCTTGAAGATGAAGAAGACACCTTTGCGCCAGTTCTAAAAAGTAGCCAGCGCCGCTCTATTTGGCTTGGGATTAACCTTTTAACCGCCTTGATGGCAGCGTTTGTCGCAAGCTTCTTCGAAGGTACCCTGGATATTTTACCTATTCTCGCGGTGTTAAATGGCATAGTACCAAGTATGGGTGGCGTTGCCGGTAGCCAAACGCTAACCCTAGTTATACGTGGTATTGCCCTTGGTCATATTAACCAAACTAACCAAAAGTTTTTAATGGGTAAAGAGCTGGCGATCGGCGCCTTAAACGGCGTGCTGTGGTCTGTCTTGATCGCTGGAGTTATTGCTATATGGCAGTGGGATTTTACACTCGGTGCTGTAATTGCCTTCGCAATGTTTATGAACTTAGTCGCAGCGGGTATCGCGGGTGCCAGTATTCCAATTATGTTAAAGAAAATGAATATCGATCCAGCGCTAGCTGGTAGTGTGGTACTAACAACCGTTACTGATATCGTAGGGATCTTTGCATTCCTTGGCACCGCAACTTGGTTATTAGTGTAGCAGTAACAGTGTCGAAACGGCGGGAAATGCTGGTTAAAACCAGCATTTCTTGAGCTGAGAGAGGGAGTTATTCGCCCGCTATTTGCATATTATTGAGTAGTATAGAGCCGGTTTGTACTGCGCCTCGGCATTCAATATCAGCGCCAACGCCTTCAATCCCCATAAACATATCTTTTAAATTACCAGCGATAGTAATTTCACTTACAGGATATTGAAGTTCTCCATTTTCGACCCAAAAACCAGCAGCTCCCCTAGAGTAATCACCAGTTACCGTATTAACACCTTGCCCCATAAGTTCAGTGACTAACAAACCAGTGCCCATCGACGCAAGTAGGCTGGTTAAATCGTCGTGTGTTGGTTTTACTAACCAGTTATGGATCCCACCTGCGTGACCTGTCGCTTGCATATTCATTCTACGTGCAGCATAGCTTGCCAATAAGTAAGTATTGAGCACGCCATCTGTGATAATTTCACGGTCGATGGTTTTTACACCTTCGCTATCGAAAGGACTCGAAGCAAGCCCTCTTAATAAATGTGGCTTCTCTTCAATGTTAACGCAGCGATTAAAAATTTGTGTGTCTAAAGAATCCAACAAGAAGCTAGACTTACGATATAGCGCGCCGCCACCAATACCTGACACTAAGTGCCCAAATAAGCTGTTAGCAATATCCGCTCGAAAAATAACAGGCACTTTGCGCGTTGACACCTTACGACTGCCTAATTTTGCAAGCGTTGATTGTGCCGCCTCTAAACCGACTTCTTCAGGGGATTTTAGCTCCGTGTGCACGCGAGATAACGCATATGCAGAGTCCCGTTGCATTTGCTCACCCTCTTTACCAATCACCATGGTGCTCAGGCTGTGTCTGGTACGTGGGAACCCTGCAATTAAGCCATGACTATTGCCATATACACGGATCCCTTGGTGGCTCGATAAGCTCGCGCCATCAGAATTCACGATTCGAGGATCGAATGCTAACGCAGCTTTTTCAGCAGTAATACATTGCTCAATGGCTTCATCAGGAGAAACTTGCCAAGGATGGAAAAGATCTAAATCTGCTGGTGACATCTCTAGCAAGGCTTTATCCGCCACACCATTCCAGGGGTCATCCGAGGTAAATCGAGCAATATCTACGGCCTTTTCAACCACAGAGCGTAAGGCGTCAGGACTCAGATCCGCGGTTGATGCTGAGCCTTTATGATTACCCACATACACGCTGATACCAAGACCACCATCTTGATTAAACTCAATGGTTTCAACCTCTCCCATTCGTGTACTTACAGACAGACCTGAGGTGCTAGACATCGCCGCTTCTGCCGAGGTTGCACCTAGTTTTTTAGCATGCGCTAACACATCGGCAACTGCATTTTTCACATCATCAATTTGATTATATATAGGGTGTTGTTGAGGTTGAGTCATAGATACCTTATCCGCTCGCTCGTCTAACTAAAACATATTAGTTAATATGCTATCACAGCTACTAACTATTGTAGTGATCAATTGTGGTATACTCTAATGTTAGAGACCTTAATATTTACTAGTATAGACAAGACCGATGGCTAAACACGAGCAAACGACCGAAGAAGAGATTATTTACGTTTCAAAAAGCGAGCTTAAGCGCGAAGCGCTTGAGTTGCATGAACTAGGCTGCGAAATTGCAGGGCTTGGCAAGAAGCAGCGTGAGAAGTTACCTCTAACGGACGAGCTTAAAGAGGCCATGACTGTTGCGGATAGGATCCGTGCTAAAACAGATGCTTACCGTCGTCATATGAACTACATTGCCAAGACATTGCGTAGTACTCCAAATGTCGAAGAGATTCAGGCTGCGATGGATTTGATGCTAAATAAGAACAATAAAGCAGACGTATTGCTGAACAAGATTGAGCTTATTCGCGATGAAGTGATTGCCAAAGGAGATAGCAAGATTAATGAGCTATTGGATAAGTATCCTGAACTTGAGCGTCAAAAAATGCGCCAGATGGCGCGCCAAGCAAGTAAAGAAGTAAAAGCTGAGAAGCCAGGCAAAGCCTACAAAGAGCTGTTCCAGTATTTAAAAGAAGCAATTATGCCGTAACGCAGTGTTCTGGTTCTGATACAACATAAAAAGGCGCTGATGCGCCTTTTTGCTTATTACTTTTTGCTTATGAATAGTTATCGCAGGTAGTATTACGCTGTACCACCGACAGTAATTTCGTCAATCTTCAAACTCGGTTGACCGACTCCCACAGGGACGCTTTGACCATCTTTACCACATACCCCAACGCCTCTATCAAGCGCAAGGTCATTGCCTACCATAGAGACCTTTTTCATCACCTCTGGGCCATTGCCTATAAGCGTTGCACCTTTAATTGGTTGGGTTATCTTACCATTCTCAATTAAGTAGGCTTCAGACGCTGAGAATACAAATTTACCGGAGGTAATATCCACTTGACCACCGCCAAAGTTACTAGCAAAAATGCCTTTATCTACGCTACGAATGATCTCTTCTTGACTGTGCTCACCCGCAAGCATGTAGGTATTTGTCATTCTCGGCATCGGCAAATGGGCATAAGACTCACGACGCGCATTACCTGTAGGCGCCACGCCCATTAAGCTCGCGTTTTGCTTATCTTGCATATAGCCTTTCAAAATACCATTTTCAATCAGTACGTTGTATGCCGCTGGCGTACCTTCATCGTCCACATTCAAAGAGCCGCGACGGTCGGCTATTGTGCCATCATCCACCACAGTACAAAGACTCGAAGCGACTTGTTCACCTATTTTGCCACTGAATGCAGAGGCACCTTTACGGTTAAAATCACCTTCTAGGCCATGTCCAACAGCTTCGTGTAACAAAACGCCCGGCCAACCAGAACCGAGCACCACAGGCATCGCACCTGCTGGTGCATCAATGGCTTCAAGATTCACGCGTGCTTGGCGCACAGCTTCTTTGGCAAACTGCATCCATCTCGGTGCACCGTCTACTAACTCTTTAAAGTAACCATAATCTAAACGCGCACCACCACCGGCACTACCACGCTCTCTGCGACCATTTTTCTCAAGGAGTACCGAACAATTTAAACGTATTAACGGGCGAATGTCGGTTGCAAATGTACCGTCGCTTGCGGCAATTAACACTTCTTCATATACCGCAGACAGCGAACTGACCACTTGCTGCGCCTCAGGCGCTAAATCGCGAATGCACTGTTCAAGCTCTCTAAGTAAAGCCACTTTATCCGCATCACTCATGCTGGTAATTGGCTGTGCTGGTTGAAATTGAATGGGTACTTTTACATCGCTAAATACTTGAACTTTACTGCTTTCGCCAGCTTGCGCAATGCTACGCGCAGCTTCTGCTGCTTTGGTTAACGCTTCAATATTGATGGCATCAGAATAACTAAAGCCAGTCTTCTCACCACTCACTGCACGCACACCAACACCACGTTCGATGTTGTAGCTGCCGTCTTTGACTATGCCGTCTTCCAGCACCCAAGTTTCGTGGTAGCTTGATTGAAAATACAGATCGGCATAATTTACTTTGTGCTGATGAATATACTCGAGAGTCTGTGATAATTGCTCACGTGTCAGCTGGCTATTGGTCAGTAAATTCTGCTCTACATTACTCATAAAAACTCACTTTTAAATCGGTTATGATCCGCAACCGGCATTTTTTGCCGGATCGAATCAAGAAACGCACTATCTAGCTGCTGTGAAATAGGTTCTAAATTCGCACCAGAGTCAATTAAGACTTCACCCCAAGGCGATACAATTAAACTGTGACCATAGGTTTCTCGGCCATTTTCATGACAACCAACTTGCGCGGCTGCAACTACATAGCATTGGTTTTCTATCGCCCTCGCCTGTAATAATGGCTGCCAGTGTGCCTTACCCGTTGCACAGGTAAAAGCACTCGGGACTAAAAATAGCTCAGCTCCCTTCGCTCTCATCATTTGGAACAAACCTGGAAAGCGCAGATCATAACACACGCTTAATCCAATTCTGCCAAATGGACTATCCACTACCACGACATCCTGTCCACGCTCTGTTCGCTCAGACTCTCGGTATTGTTTAGTTTTGTCACTCACATCGGCGTCAAACAGATGGATCTTATTATAGCGTGCTACGATTTCGCCACTCGAATCAAATAAGTAACTCGCAGCCAGATATTTATCGCTCTGGCTTGGTATCGCGATGGTACCTGCCGCCAACCAAATGTTATGTTGTTGACAAAGCGCTGAGAGCTCTTGGAGCAGTGCTTCGTTATGCTGCGCATATTCCCAAGCCTGTTGCGCATTGTCGCAAAACGCCAGCCAAGTTTCAGGTAAACACACTAAGGTTGGCTCTTCCACCACTAACTTAACCAGCTGACTTTTAAGGTAATCTATATTTGTTTGGGGTGCTTTAGCCGAGCACATTGGCAATGCAATCACCTTAGCCATTACCACTTTCCTTATTTTGCGACACAAGAGGTTGCTCACTATGCTTAAGTGTAGCACTTGGATGTGATTCTGAATTCATTGCTGGTGCTTCTTTACTGATATTCTCATCAGCTCCATCTGGCATAGCTTCTTCACTAAGAGGCACAACCGGTTTGGGTAACTCAATTTCTTTACTCTTACGATCAACCTCGGTAACCACCGGCTCTTGCATCGTTCCGGTGATTTTAAAATTAATCTCAGAGATCACTCGCGCCGAGTGGATAACCTTATCTAATGCCAGTGCAGCTAACCCCGTCACAGGGTTCACCGCCCATGCCATAATCACAGGTAAGCTCGACGTGACTTGTGGTGCGACGGCTAAATCATAATTAATTTCGTGAGTATTGAGATCGGCATAGCCACGTATCGTTAGATCCGCAGGCACGCCATCGAGCTTTGAATCTTCAGTGATCGCAATACCATTCGTTAGTTGTACCGAACCACTCATACTGTTATAGAAAAAACCTTTAGAAAACACATCTCTAAAGTCCAAGCGTAACTTTCTGATCAAAGAGTCCAAACTCAGCAATGAAAAGACACGTGCTCCTTTGTCGCTTATTTCTGCCAAGTGGCCCTCTCCTAAGCGCCAAGTCAACTCGCCTCCTAGGCTAGGTAAATCCATTTCGTATGGCGCGCCTTGCCAATTGAGGACAAAATCTATGTTGGCGCGGGAGTCTTTAATTGTCGAAGTAATATCAAACTCATCCGTTAGTTCACCAAAGTCATTGCTGTTTAACGCGCCACTTAGCGTCGTTTTACCTTGCTCAAACCGGCCACTGGCATTGAGTTTATGATCTTTTTTGTCAATCACTAACTCTGAAATATTGAGTCTATTACCATCCCCAAACAACGACATATTGACCTGATCTAACTGATATTCATCAACTTTACAGTCACCGCACACAAATTCGGTTGCAGGTAAGCTCAACAACCAATCTAATGAGTGAACGTCTTTTTCCACCGTCTCTTGAGCTTGCGGCTCCGACTTAGGTAAATTTAGACGTAAATAATCACTATTAATGTGAATAGGCCGGCTTGAGTTTGACGCTGGAATAGCCACTTGTGAGCGCATTTCTTTACTATTGATTTTAAGCTGCATCGCGCCGTCAATCGCGGCCATAGTAAAGTCAACATCATGGAAAGGGATCTCAGAGAATGTTACTTTTGAGAAAGAACCATTTACCTGATTCAGTGCTGGTAGAAATGCAGGGTCGGAACCTGAACTTGGCGCTTTGATAATGCGGTTGATCAGTGGTAACCAAGGCAACAGCTCGACTTCTTGTTGTTTGATTGTGATATCAAAACCGGATGCATTTAAGCCTTCATCTTTACTGCCAATTATCAGGTGTGCATTACGCATCGCACCGGATCCATTTTCAACGATGCCATTAAAATACAATTGATTATCTAGGCTTGCCGTAACAAGATTCGAAATATCATCCCCTAATACTGTGCCGCTTAGCAGTTTAGCTTGATCAGCAGGTTTGCCGAATGGATCGGGTAAGTGACTCGCGATCCCCCGTAAGTCACTAGCAAATTTGGCTTTATAGTTAAATCCTGCATTGGCAAAATTAAGGATAAGCTCAGTGCTCAGCACGCTATTGCCTTCAAAGTAGCCGTCAATAATTCCATTTGCGTGCGGTTGCAGTTGCTCAACCCCAGCTTCAAGACTGACCTTGGTCGTGACTTGATAATTTTGCTTATCTCCGCTTCCTGATAAGTCCAACGACAGGGGCATGTCCAGCCACTTAGCGGTCAAATTATTCACTTTGATAGTGTCATCATCGAAGCTAACCACACCTTTCACTTGCTGTAATTGCATCCCAGGCTTTGCCAAAAAAACAGGATTGTTGTCTAGGTAGATGTCACCTTTAGCATGTACGGCACCTGATTTCAGGTCGACGACCAATTGCACATCCCCTTTTGCATCATCTTTACCTTGAACAATATCTAATATATTCGCGAGTGGATCTGCGAGCGGCGTTGCCGCAAAGAAAGGCTGTAGCGTGCTCGCTTCTGTGGAGTGACTAATATCAACAGTCAGCACATCAGCGTGATTTAGATCCGCAATACTCACAATGACACCCTCATCAATACTTTGATTAACAAGTTCTCCACGGTGTGCGTAGATATCCATTCTTTCGTTTTCGAAGTGTAGTGTGACATCCCCTGAAGTAACGCTAGGCCAATCCGGTGCAAAACCAAAAGTAATATCATTCAAACGTGATTTAACTTCAAACTGACCTTGCTTATCAGCGAATGGAAATTGTGAAAGCGCCCCACTCAGTAAGACTTGAGTCTGCAAGTGCTGACCACCTTGGATCCCTGCTTCTAAATAGTCAACTAAGCTTTTACGCATAATACTGACAGGAAAGTACTGTGAAGCGATTTCACCACGCCCACCGAGTAGCTCCGCATATAAATCAAGCCGAGGGTCATCTGATAACTGCAAGGAAAATTCTGTAGCTAACGCTACGTCTTGATTACTAAGCCAAAAGTTGGGACTGGAAACTTGCCAGCCTTGTGCTTGTTGATTGCGAATATAGACATCACCACTGAGCTGCTGGAGCTTAATATTATCTTTGAAGGTCTCTTTGGATAGTAATTCAGTTTGTTCAGCACTTAAATTGAGCCTAACTTGCTCATCAGTCGCACTCACCTCTAATCTGGTACCATAAATTCCCGGGATCCCATGAAATGGCTCAAAAGCTATCTCTTCAATAACTCCCCATGCCGCAAAAGCGTTATTAGTACCAAGACTGAATTTCGCTGCGCTCAGTTGACCATTGGGATTCATGCCATACAGCAAATCTCGTCCAGGGAATTTAGCAAGTTGTGCTAACTCAGCTAAAAAGTTGGCGTTAATATCCTTTAACCAAAAGGTCTTGTTATCTTTATGCCATTTCGCTTCAAATAAAATAGGAGCAAGCGCTTCTAGATTGCGACTAAACTGGATACCACTACTTTGCACCCACCAACCTTGCTGATCTGGCTTTAACAGAAATTGCGCATCGTCTAATACCAATGAGCGCTGATTTTCGTCTTCTTGCCAAGTCAACGTACTGGGTTTGATATCCACTGTAATATCTTGCAACGTACCTTGCTCAAAGCCTAGCCATAGCTGAGCATTGATGTCTGCTTTAAGATCAGGATGTGCTAAGGTGATAAGCTCTTCTAACCAATCGACCGGATTAACCTTATCCGCGGATACATAGATATTCCCCGCCAATTCACGTAGCTTTCGCCCCGACAAAGAAAGACGAGCGTTAAACTGGCCTTGAGAAAACCCAGGTAATGCGATTTCTCCTGCCCCCTCATGTAATGCACTAGAGTTTTGCCACACCAAATCTTTCAATAATAAACTGTGGGTCTTACCACTAGAAAAGGTGATATTAAGACGACTGTTTTGCACCGCAAAATGCCCAACATCACCTAAGAAAAGGCTTTCAATTAATGCTTGCTGCTCAAAAGCACCTTGATCTTGAGCCGCGCTTAATTTGCTCAGATCTATATCGGCCTCAAACCCTTCCAGTACAAAATAGTTAGATGCGATCTGCATTTGTCGTACAGACTCAAATACATTGAGCTGCAAAGAGGTTTTGGCAATATTAATGGAGATTGGCGAGTCTTTATTGTCTTTAAAAGAGAGCGATTCCAACACCAGAGCAGGCCCATTGCCTTCCCAACTCGCACTGATCTGGCCAATACTAATATCAACATTCAGTTGCTTTTGGATCAGCGCTTCGATGTTACTTCTATAATCATTAACATAGGGCAAGGCGTACTTCAGCGCAGACACCAGCACCGCGAGTGTCACTAAAGTGATCGCAAATATTTGCCACGCTTTACGCAGGCAGAAAAAACAGACGGCCTTAGCCTGCATGTACCGCTACCCTTTACATCATTACTACGTCAAACTGCTCTTGGCTATATAAGCTCTCAGTTTGAATGCTAACCTGCTTACCAATAAATAATTCAAGCTCAGCTAAATTATGATACTCATCGTTGATCAAGGCTTCGCTCACCGCTGGCGAGGCATAAACCATAAACTTGTCGGCATCATAAGCACGATTCACACGCACGATTTCCCGTAGGATCTCATAACAAACGGTTTCGACCGTTTTTAGTGAACCACGACCGGAGCAAGATGGACACACATCACAAAGAATATGCTCTAGACTTTCGCGCGTGCGCTTGCGGGTCATTTCTACAAGACCAAGTGCAGAGAGTCCATTGATATTGGCTTTCGCTCGGTCTTTAGACAACGCAGTTTCTAAAGAGTGCAATACTCGGCGTTTATGCTCGTCAGATACCATATCAATAAAGTCGATAATAATGATACCACCAAGGTTTCGTAACCTTAGTTGCCGCGCAATTGCTGACGTTGCTTCAACATTGGTATTAAAAATCGTCTCTTCGAGGTTACGATGGCCAACGAACGCGCCAGTATTGACATCAACCGTTGTCATTGCTTCTGTTTGGTCAATGATAAGGTAGCCACCAGACTTTAACTCAACCTTTCGATGTAGTGCCTTTTGGATCTCAGTTTCAACATCAAACAAGTCAAAAATGGGACGCTCACCTGGGTAATACTCAAGTGCACTTGCGAGCTGGGGAACAAACTCTTCAGTGAAAAGTTTTAGCTCTTGGTAAGTTAACTTTGAGTCAACACGGATACGCTCCATGTCCTCACCAACATAATCACGCAAGGTGCGAAATGCTAAGGTAAGATCCTCATGCAAAATTTTTGCTTTGCTCGTTTTGCGGCGGCGAGTTACAATTTTCTGCCAAAGCTTTTTCAAAAACTCCGCATCATGCTGTAACTCTGCTTCCGAAGCGCCTTCAGCAGCGGTACGAACGATAAAACCACCGTTTTCGTCATTATATTGTGCAACGATCTCTTTTAACCGGTCACGCTCTTGTTCGGTTTCAATACGTTGACTCACTCCCACATGCGTCGCATCAGGCATAAACACCAAATAACGTGAGGGAATAGTGATATCCGTTGTCAGTCTAGCGCCTTTTGTGCCAAGCGGATCTTTGACTACTTGTACCATAATGAACTGGCCTTGTTTCACCAGCTCACGAATGTCCTGCACTTTCTTAACTGGGGACTCGGCCACCCCCTCTTCAATAGAAGCGCTGTTCACGATATCTGACGCATGTAGGAATGCCGCTTTTTCCAAACCGATGTCCACAAAAGCAGCCTGCATACCAGGAAGAACTCGGCTTACTTTGCCAAGATAAATATTACCGACGATGCCTAGGTTACCGATCCGTTCAACTTGAACTTCTTGCAGCACCCCATTTTCGATTAAGGCTACGCGACTTTCACTTGGGGTGACATTGATTAGTAGTTCGCTACTCATATTTTATTTTAAAAACCGTTGAATTAATTCGTCTGTCTCATATAAAGGTAAGCCGACAACTGCAAAATAGCTACCTTGGATCTCAGTTACAAAGCGTCCACCTACCCCTTGGATCCCATAACCACCCGCTTTATCTTGCGGCTCGTTGGTGTCCCAGTAGGCATCAATTTCAGTTTCGCTCAGCGTTTTAAAAGTCACATTGGTCACAATCACATCGCTCAGTACTTTGCTTGTATCTGCAAGTGCAATCGCCGTCATCACCTGATGCGTATTACCAGAAAGACGCTGCATCATCGCTTTGAAATCCGCTTTATCACGAGGCTTACCAAGCGCTTCTCCGTCAATGACAACCACAGTGTCACTGCCAAGAACCGGCTTGTCGGTATACCCTAGCGCCACACCTGATTGCGCTTTTAAACACGCTAAACGCTCTACAAGCTGTAATGCGCTTTCATCGTCTAGCGGACTTTCATCAGCATCAACACTAAATTGCTCGAACGAATAGCCCAGCTGAGAAAGTAGCGCTTTGCGACGTGGAGAAGCCGAAGCTAAATATAAAGAGATAGACATTATCTGATCCTAAACTGTCTACGATATTTTCTCAGCAGTGGGAATATCCACAACCAGCACACCATGCCCGTAACCGCAGGCCACAGATAATGCGGGTTAAAGTAGATATCAAGCAAGAAATGATTAAGCCAAAATTGTAACAAATGATAGAGCGCGAGAAATAGCCCGATCAGCACTGCTTGCTGCCAGATGGAGAAATTACGAATTTTCTGAAAGTTGCTGGCGGTAATATAAATACAAATGGAATAGGTCAACGAGTTCACCCCGAGTGGTGCGCCCATCGCTAAGTCTATTATCAGGCCAGTCATCCAAGCCCAACCAATATTCACACGGTGAGGAACGGCCAAAGACCAGTACATCAACACCAATAATACCCAGTCAGGACGAAATGGTTCAAGTGAAAAAGGCAACGGCATAAGTGCCATGATTAACGCAACAAAGACACTCAATGCAATCAATAAGTTGCTATGTTTACTCATGATTTATTGCCTCTTGGCTGCGTTTACCTAACACCACGAGTAAGCGAATGCGATCTAGTTGTGCAATCGGCTCTGCCTGTACTTGTGCAAATGGTAGGCCTTCGTCTCGGTCTATCTCAGTAACTACAGCCACCGGATAGCCTTCAGGGAAAGTACCACCAAGCCCGGAAGTGACCAACACATCGCCAATGCGAATATCCATGCTATGCGGTACATGAGCAAGGCGAACATTATTGATTTTACCCGTCCCCTCAACCACAGTGCGAACGTCATTACGCAATATTCTGACCGGTGTCGCATGGGTGGTATCTGTCATAAGCAGCACTCTTGAGGTCGTTGTACCGACTTGAGTTAGCTGCCCAACAATGCCCATTTCGTCAATAACAGCCTGCCCTTCGCTTATCCCATCAATAGTACCGCGATTAATCACCACCTGATGACTATAAGGGTTCGAATGAACAGACAACACTTGAGATATTAAACGTTGATTGGTTTCCCTAGCCGAAGCACCTAATAAGGCGCGCAATTCTTGATTTTCTTTTTGCAAAAACTGAAGTTGCTGTAATTGCTCACTCTGTATTAATTGTTTTTCTCTGAGTGCTTGGTTTTCTTGTTGCAGCTTTTCTCTGGTATTGAGACTTTTCAGGCCCAAGTTGAACGCTTCATAAGGAATGTTAGCAACGTACAGTAGCGGACTGACCAAAGTGTTTAAACTGGTTCGCACCATAGTCCCACCAACTGTGTAACGGTCACCAATGATCAGAATAATACTAAGCACAACTGCGACAGAAAGTCGCAGTTGTAAAGGAACGGTTCGGCCAAATAATAAATTCATCAGTCGTAACTAAATACGTCACCACCGTGCATGTCTATCATCTCTAACGCTTTACCACCACCTCTTGCCACACAAGTTAATGGATCATCGGCAACCACCACTGGAATACCGGTTTCTTCCATCAACAAACGGTCTAAGTCTTTGAGTAATGCGCCACCACCTGTTAATACCATGCCGTGGGCAGAAATATCAGAGGCAAGCTCTGGTGGCGACTGCTCTAGCGCAACCATTACTGCACTTACAATCCCCATCAAAGGCTCTTGTAACGCTTCTAGGATTTCATGCGAATTGAGTGTGAAAGAGCGTGGTACCCCCTCAGCTAAGTTACGGCCGCGAACCTCAATCTCAATCGGTGTTTCACTCTTAAACGCTGAGCCTATTTCATGTTTGATATGCTCAGCCGTCGCTTCACCAATTAGACTTCCGAAGTTACGACGTACATAGTTAATAATCGCTTCATCAAACTTATCACCACCGATACGTACTGAAGACGAATAAACAACACCATTTAGTGAGATAATCGCCACTTCCGTCGTACCACCACCGATATCAACAACCATTGAACCCGTTGCTTCAGATACTGGTAAGCCAGCACCAATTGCAGCAGCCATTGGCTCTTCAATTAAGTACACTTCACGTGCACCAGCACCCATTGCGGATTCACGGATAGCACGCTTTTCAACTTGCGTTGCACCACAAGGTACGCAAATAAGTACACGAGGGCTTGGACGCATGAAGTTATTATTGTGCACCTGTTTGATAAAGTGCTGTAACATTTTTTCTGTTACATAGAAGTCTGCAATCACCCCGTCTTTCATCGGGCGAATAGCTTTGATGTTACCCGGCGTTCGACCTAGCATTTGCTTAGCCGCAGTACCCACTGATGCAACGCTTTTTGGGCCACCAGCTCGCTCCTGACGAATTGCCACCACCGATGGCTCATTCAGTACGATGCCTTCTTCTTTTACATAAATAAGTGTGTTTGCCGTCCCTAAATCGATAGAGAGATCGTTAGAAAATAATCCGCGTAATTTTTTAAACATGAGGCTGGGTGACCTTTCAGAATTCTGTCAAACAAAGCAGCATCACCTGCTGCTCTTAATTTACTACTTATCGCTCTCGAACAAGTCGAAAACCTATATAATTCGCTCTAAAATCTGGCGCTAACGCTAAGCGAGTTGACACTCGAGCCAAACTCGGCGCGAAGTTCCATGCACCGCCACGCACTGTAACATCGCTCTGAGAAGCACGCTTTTGCGTCCACTCCCAAACGTTTCCTACAGTATCATATAAGCCATAGCTATTCGGTGAAAATTGGGCAACTGGTGAAGGACTTTTATTAGACCACTCACTGCCACACCAACCACAATTAGCTAGGTTTCTTCCGATTTCATTACCCCATGGGTACTCAGATGCAGTGCCTGCACGCGCCGCATATTCCCATTCAACTTCATTGGGTAATCTAAATTGCTGCCCTTTTTCACCAGATAACCAGTTGGCATATGCTTTGGCATCGTCATAGGCAACACACACAACGGGAAAATTATCTGATTGCTCGTAACCTGGGTTTTCCCAATTATATTCAAGCTCCCAAACCGGTTCGCCATTTTTATAGTATGCGCAGCCTTTACCTTGTTCGGCTAAGGTTTTATATCCTGTGCTTTGCGCAAAACGGCGAAAAGCCGCCACTGTAACCTCAGTGCTCTGCATGGCATATGAATGGCTCAACACTTTTTCAACAACGGGACGCTCATTTGGTAAACCATTACCCGTCAGGTCGCCCATTTTAAAAGTGCCCGCAGGGATAATAGCGAGCTTATTTTCAGTGGTTGCTACGGCGACCACTTGTACTTGTTGCGCTTCAGGCTCAGGCTTTTTCGTTACAACAGACGTTACCGATTGGCGTTTCTTCACCAATTTCGCATTAATGGTTTGCGCAGCTCGTAGGTTAATGCGTGCTTTATAAGGTTCATAACCTAATTTCCGGATCTCAACATCATAAAATCCAGCAGGAATTGCTACTGTCGTTTTTGTCGCGCCGTAACTGACTCCATTAATAAATACTTCGTCGTCGTAAACATTTGATCTTAAAGTTAACTCGACTGTTTTATCAGCCGTTTGTGACTTTTTTACAAGAGGGGTCTCCACGACGGGCTGCTTTGTAATAGTCGCAACTTCAACCGGCTCACTTTGTTCGTCCGAAAAAGTCAGTTGGTTATCACTGTAGACTGTCGAGTAGTTCGACTGGTAATTTACGGCAAGCGGAGTGCCATACTCAGCACAATAACGATTGTCTAAGCTCAACAAGTTACATAAGCGGCTGCTATTTACATCACCACGCATCGTCACACTGAGGTTAACGTTGTAGTTGCCTTGTCCACTAAACCCACTATTTACAACATGGCTGCTAACCACTTGAACCTGCGCGCCAGCCATATTGCGTTTTGGCTCAACAACACGACTCTCGGTTAGGTTTGCAAAAATCTGGTCAATAAAGCGCTTGGTAGCTTTTTGAAGCCCCATTTGCTGACCACGCTGCTCACAAGCCGCCAAGGTCTCTGTGCGTTTACAGTTAATCGTGTGATCTACTTCTAGTGTACCTTCACGAGTAAACTCATTACGTAGTCGCTCTACTCGCGCTGTGCCAAGCTGATCTTTTAAGTTTTCAAGCGTATTTACTAAGGTGTGCTTAGTCACACGGACTTGCTCAATATCTTTACGTTGTGATGCGATCGCCGCAATTTGCATCGCAATGTCTTCTTTGTTCTGCTTGTGATCTGTCACAGCTTGTTGATACCGCGTTTGCGCAGAAGAAATATCAATGGAAGGATCATCAATTAGCCGACGATACAACTCATTCATTGCATCTAGGGCCTGATTTTTTTCTTTGTCTAACTCACCTGAACGTTTTCTCAATAACTCAAGTTGAGACTGCAGACGCGTTTCCTCTGCTAGGTGTTTTTCTAAAACGACCGAGTATCTGTCTAATTCGCTTTGCTTGTTAGACAATTCAGACTCGATGGCAGTGACCGTTGCAGTATCTTGCGCCATAGCGCTTTGAGCAACAGTACCCATGGCCAGGATCGAGGCCGAGACAATAAAAGTTAAAGGAGCAATTCGCATATGTTCCATTCCCAACAGCGGCAATTGTTTGGTCTTGTTATTTCTTATAGTTAGGGCTCTATGCTATGTACTTACAAAGTAAAACACAAGCTTTGCACAATTAATATCTGAGTTTACAACTATTAACCAGCGTCTTGCCAGTTTTTAGCTGAGATTTTGTCTATTTTTCTCTAACATCGCGATGTGTTACTAATTCAAGTCCAAAATAGAAGATAGGTAATCAAGGATGTATGATAACCTCTGGAGTGAAACGCTCGGGTTATTTATTATATGTGCAAAATATCAGACTGATTTCATCATGCAAACCATCACCAATATCGCCGAGTCACCGATCCAAACTATTCACCACCCGACATTGGAAAAATACGGTTTAACGTTGCAGGTTAAGCGTGATGACTTGCTCCACCCGGTGATCCAAGGAAACAAATGGCGTAAGCTAAAATACAATATACTCCACCTAAAGCAAGCTGGCCTTGAAGAGTTAGTCACTTTTGGTGGGGCGTTTTCCAATCACTTATATGCTACTAGCATGGCGTGCAAACTTTTCGCAATCAAAGGTCACTTAATTGTTAGAGGCCCAGAGATTGACTGGCGCAATCCAACGCTAAAAATGGCAAGCGCTTGCGGGCTAACACTTCATCCCGTGAGTCGAGTCGAATATCGGCAAAGAAATCAGCCTGAATACATTCAAACTCTGCAAGCCAAGTTTAATAATGCTTATCTCATACCAGAAGGCGGCACTAATGCACTTGCACTGCAAGGCGTTGAAGAGTTAGCGCATTCCTTGCCTCAAAGTGATTATGTCATGACGGCTGTAGGTAGTGGCGGCACAGTGGCAGGACTAATCTCGGGATTACCTGATCACACGCAGGTTCTAGGCGTTACGGTACTAAGAGGTGCTGAATACCTAGCACAGGAGATACATGAATTAATCACAGCTCAGCGCTGCGCGCCATGGCAGCTACTCCATGATTTTCACCACGGAGGTTACGCCAAGACTACACCTGAATTGCTGAGTTTTTGTCATGAAATGAAGGTAAAATATCGTTTGCCTCTTGAGCCTATTTATACTGGTAAACTGTTTTACGCCATTTTCACTTTGGCTCAACAAGGATACTTCAAAAGAGGCAGTGTGATCACCGCAATCCATACCGGCGGCTTACAAGGATTAGATGGTTTGAGATATTTGACTAATAAAAAGTCGGCCTAATCAGCTCATGCGGTTAGCGTTTTAGTGAATATCAGCGAGCTGTTGTAACGGTGCGGAAAAATAATGCCCTTGGGCCCCTTTCACTCCAAGCCCTTTGATACAACTCAATTCAGCAACGGTTTCAACCCCCACTGCATACACGGGAATACCCAAGCTTCTTGCTTGAGCGACTATTTGCTTAACTGTGCGTTTACGATACGCAGACTTTTCAATGCCGTGTACCAGCTCGCAGCTGAGCTTGATAGCTTTTACCAACTCGGCAAGCGGTGTGCGCCCTAGCGTCAGAGCCTGTGTAACGTTATCCAAATAAATATCGCACCCAAGTCGATTCAACCTATCAAAAGCCGCCTGCAAACGTTCTCCATGTTGATAGACCTCTTCTATGCTAAGTTCAAACCCAATTGCCGCCCCGCTATGAGATGCAATGAGCTGCCCCTCGAGCCACTCAATAAACTGACTATCCACCCAACTCGAAATATGTAAGTTAATGCTTACCTTACCAAAACTCCTTTCCTGCTCATAAACAGACAACACCTGCTTCACTATCGCTCTATCCAGAAACTGAAATTGCTCTGAGGTATAAAGGTGTTGCATCACCTGCTTGGCCGAAATTCGCCCCATTTCTTTGTGAGTCACTCTTAGTAGCGCTTCGCTTACAATTACGTCTTCGGCTAAAAAGTCGAACAACGGCTGGAAGAATAAGGAAAACTGTCCGGCTTTCAAATAACTCAGCAAAGCTTCACCGTCTTCGTTAAGGCGTTTTGCCAATAACTCTGTGAGATGCACTAGATGAGTATGTTGCCACACTTGATTTTGCGCAATTGAGAGCGCTGATTTTGCGCTTTGATAAACCTGTGTTTGTTGTTTATTTTCCTGATAAAAACAAGCGCCAAGCTTCACTTTGCTGCGAGATAAATCTCCCCGAAACTCTAGTAGTACTCGATAAACGATTTCGTGCATTTGCTTTGCCAAATCCATACCTTTAGTCGCCCCAATCTGCTTTACTGTCACGGCTAATGCCCCTGAAGCCAGATATTTAACTGCCACAGTCCCAAACTCTCCAACGCCTTTAACCAGCGCAAGCTGAAAATGTAACTGCAGATCAACTTCTTTAGGCGTACTGCACTGCCAATGGATTAACGCAAATAATGCATACTGCCCTTCTGGAGCGGGGGCTGGTAAAGCCACAGGCTTTTGCGCATGTGAGGTAGACTCAACCTTACCGTATAAAAACCACCACCGATGTACGAATAACACCAGTCCAATTGACAATAAATTGAAAAATATCAATATATATCCATGACTTATCCATATAGATTCATGGTACAAGGTAACGGTTTGGTCATTGGCAACAAATTGGTGCTCTTCTGCATTCGCAACAGGTAACAATGAAAAACCATACTTCGTAGCTATTTCACTTACTCCCGCAGCAAAAGCTTCAGCTGATAGCTGAGAAATTTCAGCCGCGGCTTCTTCGCCTTGCGTGTGAACCTGAAGGTGCAGTAAATGATTAAGAAGGAAATTTAGACACAACAACACCGCCAAACTTACCGCGACTAGCTTTTTTTGATACTGACGACGAAATCCATCTAACAGCTGAATTGGCATAATGTTTTTATTGGGTGGAAAGATAACTGAAGTGTTGTTCAAAATAGTGCAAAACTCAAGCGAGATGCGGCTTTTAATTGTACAGAAAGGATAAGCAACTGAGCCAAAACTAGAAATGCGTTAAGTTTAATAATCGTACAAGATGGTAAGCTTTATCTAAGCTTACTCTTCACTATTCTCTTAGAGATATTTATACCAGTAAAAAAACAAAAACCCCAGCATGATGCTAGGGTTTTCGTAGATGCTTCTTTACACTGTAAAGGTTGGAAGACTAGAACGGAATGTCATCATCAAAGTCAATTGGTGGCTCCATAGGATTTGAGCTACCACCTGATTGACCATTGTTTTGGTTCTGTTGTGGTGCAAAGCCACCTTGAGACTGGCCACCAAATCCAGAAGACTGCTGAGAATTCTGTTGCGATTGCTGTGGTGCGAATCCACTTTGCTGCTGGTTTGACTGGCTTTGCTGTGGCTGCGAATATTGCTGCTGAGGCGCTTGATTATAGCTTTGCTGGCCATAATTATTTTGCTGCTGTTGACCACCTTGGTACTGGCCGCCACCTTGACCCTGCTGCTCGCCACGGCCACCTAGCATTTGCATTTGGCCACCCATGTCCACCACGATTTCCGTTGTGTACTTTTCTTGGCCGCTTTGATCTGTCCACTTACGAGTCTGTAGACGACCTTCAATGTAAACCTGCGAGCCTTTTCTTAAATACTCACCCGCAACTTCCGCAAGTTTGCCAAACAACACAACACGGTGCCATTCTGTGCGCTCTTGCAATTGACCGGTGTTTTTATCTTTCCAGCTATCCGTAGTTGCAATGCTGATGTTAGCCACGCCGTTACCGTTTGGCATATAGCGAACTTCAGGATCTTGGCCCAGATTACCTACCAAAATTACTTTATTAACACCACGTGCCATGGCATTGTCTCCTCACACTATGACAAGCCCAGCACTTGCTTGGCTTGCTTCAAATCAAAAATTTTATCATCTACTTTTAGGTAGCTACGATTCTCATCTCTCACTACCGTGGCCTCAAGTACCCCAGGTAATGAAACCAATTGGTCTGCCAATTCCGTCGCTTGTTGCTCATTTTCTACAGCAGAAACTAAGCTGATTGCTTTGCTCTTAGGTGGCACTTGCATACCCCATGCGATAACAAACCATATTACCCCAATAATGGCCGTTGCCGCAAATATCGTATCGACCGCAAAATTTTGCGCCAAAATACCACCTAAAGCACCGCCTATAAATGCACCAAGAAACTGGCCAGATGAAAATACTCCCATCGCCGATCCCTTTTGGTTTGCTGGAGCTATACGAGAAACCAACGCAGGCATAGTTGCTTCGAGAAAATTAAAGGCAATAAAATAGACCAGCATTGCACCTGCGATCACCCAAAGTGAATCTACAAAGCAATACAAAGTAACCGAGCTTACCACTAGCATTGCAATAGACAGCAAGAATGTCTGCTTTTCTTTTTGTTTGCGGATCGCCACTATCATCATCGGTGCCATCAAAATAAAGGCGAGTAAAAATACCGGAATATAAAGTTGCCAGTGCCTATCTGCAGCAAGACCATCACGGATCAACTGACCAGGCAAAGCTACAAAAATTGTAGTCAGCGTCAAATGCAATAGCAACACCCCAAGGTCAAGCCTCAGTAACTGTGGGTTTTGCACCAAGCGACGAATATCTGCAAAGCTTGCAATTGTGTCGCCTTTAGGGGCTTTATTTACCGCATTTGGCACCATAAAGGTAATGATAGCGATACCTACAATTGCTAATACCGCCGTCAACCAGAAGATCCCTGCGATACCAAAAGACGCTGCAATCATTGGTCCTAATAACATGGCTACAGCAAAGCTCATACCAATGCACATGCCAATGACCGCCATTACCTTCGGACGCTGCTCGTCACGGCTCAAATCCGCAGCAAGCGCAAGTAAAGCACTTGCAATCGCGCCCATGCCCTGTAGGGCTCTACCAAATGTCACCCAATAGATTGAATCCGCTAATGCCGCGATAACGGATCCTAATGCAAATACCAACAACCCACCAATGATGATTGGCTTACGACCGAACTTATCAGACAACCAACCCATAGGTATCTGGAGTACAGCTTGAGTCAAACCATAAGCACCAATAGCCAAACCAATCCACAGTGGCGAGACATCCTGTAAAGACTGGCCGTAAACAGCTAACACAGGCATCAGCATAAACAAACCAAGCATGCGGAAAGCGAAAACGCCAGCAAGAGAAATCGCGGCGCGCTTTTCAGTTGGATTTAAAGAGTCATTAGACATAAGGCGGTATTCATCACTATCGAAAATCACGCGCAAGTTTAACAAACTCTTTTCTTAACTTACACTAGCGCGAACGGATCTTTGCAATGCGATTGTTACCATCATGAATTTGAACGACTTACTTCGAGAGAAAAAAGCGCTAGTTGGTGCCGTACTTGGCCGTGATCTGATCTAATTTTCCGCTACGTTTAACCCGTTCAAATGCTTGACTCAAACGCTGCAAACGCTCGCTCGAGGTGCGTGCCTTGCTAAAGGCAAAATATACTGGGTTTTCGTTAATAACCAACGGGCTAATCGCAAACTTTTCAAAATCAGGGTTATTTTTACTTTGATACAGGATGTTGAATTTTTCTTCTAAAAACCCTGCTATCCGTCCTTTTTTGAGCAAATTCAATTTTACCTGATTGTCGGGTACATAAATAAATTGTGTTTCACTGTCGGTACGACGCGCAAGGCGAGCTGTAAACGCCTCACCGTAATAAGCATTACGCTGAATAGCGATGGGCTTTGACAGATGGAATAACGACTCAAGTGAGTCAAGCTGATGAGGCTCGCCTGAGTTCATTGCAAAAACAATCGTTTCCATTCGTTGAGGACCAATAAAATGCGCAAACTGTTCACGTACCGGTGTTTTTGTGACGCTCAAAATAAGATCGATATCGCCCTCCTCTAAAAGCTTCAGCGCCCGACCCCAAGGAATACTTACGAAACGATAGCTACACCCTGCTTCATCCAACAAGGCTTTAGCGAAATCAACATCCATACCGTGCCAAACAAGGTCGTCATTTAACTTAGACTGCGCAGCATAATTCTCAAACCGTACCACCAGCTCACAGGCGAAGACATTTTGGCAAAGCAGCGCCAAAAGCAATAAAAGTCGATACAAAATCAATATCCCAAGTTGATCGGTTTAATAAGTTTAGTTCGTTTAGCAGAGATAACTTAATTTTGTATTCGGGATGCGGTAATCTGTTCACTTCACATCATGCTTTGACTGATCCAGGTTTCAATTTAGTGGATTAGTATCGCGTACTCAGTACAGCGCACGAAAAAACACAAGGGTCGTATGGATAAAATAGAAGTTAGGGGTGCCCGCACCCACAATTTAAAAGACATTTCACTCACCATTCCAAGAGACAAGTTGATAGTGATCACGGGTCTTTCTGGCTCAGGGAAGTCGTCTTTAGCATTTGACACTTTATACGCAGAAGGCCAGCGTCGTTATGTTGAGTCTTTGTCTGCGTACGCGAGGCAGTTTTTATCGCTGATGGAAAAACCAGATGTGGATCACATTGAGGGCTTGTCTCCCGCGATTTCCATTGAACAGAAGTCGACTTCTCATAACCCACGCTCAACCGTGGGAACCATTACCGAAATATACGACTATTTAAGGTTACTCTTTGCCCGAGTGGGTGAACCGAGATGCCCTACGCATGATTTACCGTTAGCCGCACAAACCATCAGTCAAATGGTTGATACTGTGTTAGCGCTACCCGAGGGTAGCAAACTCATGCTGCTTGCACCGGTGGTGAAAAACCGTAAAGGTGAGCACGTAAAACTGCTAGAAGAGCTTGCGAGCCAAGGTTTTATTCGTGCACGTATTGATGGCGAGGTGTGCGATCTCTCAGATCCACCAACGCTAGAGTTACAGAAAAAACATACCATAGAAGTCGTGGTGGATCGTTTCAAAGTCAAAGCAGGGCTTGAGCAGCGGTTAGCCGAATCTTTTGAAACCGCGCTTGATTTGGCTGATGGCATTGCGCAAATCGCCTATATGGATGATAGCGACGCAGACGAACTGATCTTCTCGGCCAACTTTGCCTGTCCAACTTGTGGCTATGCCATGAGCGAACTTGAACCACGACTGTTTTCTTTCAATAACCCTGCAGGTGCGTGCCAAAGCTGTGATGGTTTGGGGGTAAAGCAGTATTTTGATCCCAAACGTGTAGTGCAAAACCCAGAACTAAGCTTGTCTGGCGGTGCAATCAAAGGGTGGGATAAACGCAGTTTTTACTATTTTCAGATGCTAAGTTCGGTTGCCGAGCAATATGGATTTGATTTAGAAACGCCATTTCAGGATCTGCCGAGTAAATTTCAAAAAGTGGTTTTAGAAGGCTCAGGCAAAACTAAAATCGCGTTTAAGTATCGTAATGACAGAGGCGATCTTATCACCCGCAATCACGAGTTCGAAGGCGTGTTAAACAACATGAATCGCCGTTATCGGGAAACGGAGTCCAGTTCAGTAAGAGAAGAGCTTGCCAAATATCAAACCAGCCAAGCGTGCCCAAGTTGCCATGGCTCACGCCTGCGCGAAGAAGCTCGCCATGTATTTATCGGCTCGACCAACCTGCCAACTGTAACAACGATGAGTATTGGCGAAGCTAGTCAATTTTTTATCGACTTAGTACTCACAGGTCAAAAAGCACAAATTGCGGACAAAATACTCAAAGAGATCCGTGACCGTTTATCTTTCTTGATCAATGTTGGCCTAAACTATCTCTCTTTGGAGCGTAGCGCTGATACTTTATCTGGCGGTGAAGCTCAGCGGATCCGTCTTGCAAGCCAAATTGGCGCCGGCCTCGTGGGGGTAATGTACGTATTGGATGAGCCTTCAATTGGTCTACATCAGCGCGATAACGACCGTTTACTTAAAACACTCACGCACTTAAGAGATCTTGGCAACACCGTGATTGTGGTAGAGCACGACGAAGATGCCATTCGTGCAGCCGATCACATCATCGATATCGGTCCAGGCGCCGGCGTACACGGCGGCTATGTCGTCGCTGAGGGAACTCGCGATGAGATAATGCAAAGTAAAGACTCATTAACTGGTCAATATCTCAGTGGCGAGAAATGCATTGAAGTTCCAGCGCAACGTCATCAATGTGATGACAAGTGGCTTGAGCTTAAAGGCGCGACGGGCAACAACCTAAAAAGTGTCGATTTAAAAGTACCAGTTGGTCTAATGACCTGCATAACAGGGGTATCTGGTTCTGGTAAATCTACCCTCATTAATGACACCCTATTCAAGCTTGCTCATCAGGAATTAAACGGTGCAACAACGCAAGAAGCTGCACCATATGAATCAGTTCATGGGCTAGATCACTTCGATAAAGTTATCGATATTGATCAAAGTCCTATCGGTCGCACACCACGTTCAAACCCAGCAACTTATACAGGGATCTTTACCGCTATCCGCGAATTATTTGCAGGAACACAAGAATCGCGTTCACGCGGTTATAAGGTTGGCCGCTTTAGTTTTAACGTTAAAGGCGGTCGCTGTGAGGCCTGTCAAGGCGATGGAGTTATCAAGGTTGAGATGCACTTCCTGCCGGATGTCTATGTTCCTTGCGATGTCTGTACTGGTAAGCGCTATAACCGTGAAACACTGGAAGTACTGTATAAAGGTAAAAATATCCACGAAGTGTTGGAAATGACAGTTGAGGACGCCCGGGAATTTTTTGATAAGATTCCCGCAATCAATCGCAAACTACAAACTTTAATGGACGTTGGCCTCTCCTACATTCGTTTAGGGCAAGCCGCCACGACTTTGTCCGGTGGTGAAGCGCAGCGTGTTAAGCTCGCTCGTGAACTATCAAAACGAGATACCGGCAAAACACTCTACATTCTCGATGAGCCAACCACAGGTCTGCACTTCCATGATATTCAACAGCTACTCGCGGTATTACATCGTTTGCGCGATCATGGTAATACAGTGTTGGTTATCGAGCACAATCTAGATGTCATCAAAACCGCAGACTGGATTGTGGACTTAGGTCCAGAGGGGGGAGCTGGAGGTGGTCAAATACTCGTCTCAGGTACGCCTGAAACGGTGGCTAACTTTGCAGCTTCGCATACAGGTAAGTACCTTAAGCCCTTATTGTCTTAATTTCTAAAAGTCTCTATTATTGGTGCATAATAATTACAAATTCATTTATTATGCATCAACTTCTCGCGCCAAAAAACTTAACCGCGTACCTAGCAAGGCTGCGCTTTTCCATCGGCCAATTTTGGCAAAGCCTAACACTGGCTCAACGCTATTATTTAGTTAGTTTTATCATTTTTATGTTCAGCTTGAGTGAAACTGAAGATGATAACTTCACCGCTTTTTTGATCTTAATAACCACAGTAACGGCGCTATGTTATGAATTCTGGCCAAGGATCATGACCTTTTGGGAAAGTGTGCCAGGTAAAGCACTGATACTGTTATTTTATGCCTTTATCGCTAACTTTGTGTTAGTGCAAGCTGATGGCCGTATCAATGATTTAACTGGGGTCAGCACGGATAATTTCCCTTACACACATAATTTGAGTGTGTTGTTATCGTTACCTACTTGGTTTTTTATTACCAGTACCTTCTTGTTGATTCTCGCGCAACTCTTTATGACATGCTATGTCGTTGTACTTTTCCTGCTTAAACCATTACGTATAAAGCCTTTTTGGCATCAGAACCACTATCGTTATCCAGCAACAACAGCAATCATCAGGTTGATCATGTGTTTTGTTTTATTGGCTTTCTTGGTGCTCGGCATCGCTAAATCAGGTGCTTCAACCGCATTTACTGGGTTTTCTTCTGATTTCAAAATAGATGAGGACGGAATTTCTTTCCATGCCAACGCGAAAGAATCACGCTCAGCAAACTCCGAAGAAGAAAACGAAGGAGCATCGGAAACTCAACCACAAGTGGCCGACATGAGTGGTGATACTCCACAACAAGATGAAGCACAGTCCACTGCAGATGAGCCGGAGTCGTTAACCGTATCTATTAATAACAATTCTAACCCAGATTTACATGAGCAAGGCAAAAACTATAACGATGTGCTTAACCAAATATTGGCTTACTTTATCTTTCGCTTTGAGTCTGACGGAAACTCACGCTGTGAACATAGCGAAGGCAGTAATATTGTTGAATTAAACGATTATGAGATCTTAGAGATCATGCCGGATAACGCCGCGGAATACGGCTACACCTATACAGTAAAGCCTTGTATTTCAGCGGCAATTGGTCACCAGTTTAAGCCGCAGCAACCATAAAAGTGCCTAGCGCATCGCGCTCTTGCTGACTCAGCGGTTGAGATTGCTTAACCGCAAAGTCATATCGCACCATAATGGTTTTACCTTCAGCACAGCATTCTCCATGCTGCCAAGCCTGCTGCAAAATCACAAATGAGCTGTTGCCGATATGTTCAACAGCCGTTTTTATTTCGACTTCCTGACCATAAAATAGCTCCCCTTTAAAGGTGACTTCGACTTTGGCAACAATCAATTTCCACTCTTTTGGATTTAAATCTGGTGTAAATATTTTGAAAATAGGTGTGCGCGCGGCTTCAAACCACACAGGGAGTACGGTATTGTTGATATGTCCAAGCACATCTGTGTCACAAAAACGCGGCATAAGCTTTTCAGACAGCATAATAACTCCAATAAAAACTAGGGAAAAACATGAGTGATTTTATTCGCGTTTACGATAACGCACTCAGTTCAGACTTTTGCGATGAATTCGTAAAGACCTTCGATCAAAGCCCACATTTAAAACAGGGGACTACGTCTGGTGGTGTCGACTTGAGTAAAAAAGTCAGTCACGACCTTTATCTAAATTCCTACCCTGACTATGCCAAACAGTTACAGCACATTCAACAGGTTACGGCAAAGCACTTATTTGAGTACCTTGAAGAACATTTCTTTATGATCATCGGTGCATTTGGACTTAAAGTGTATCACCCCAAAACTGGTGAACCTGTCGATCTCACTGTGGATAACTTTGAAGAAGTCGGCAAGCCACAACTCCCGGTCCTTGCTCAACAGCTATTTCGTTTAGGCGCTATCCAAGCTCAACGCTATCAAATAAATAAAGGCGGCTACCCCTACTGGCACAGCGAAGTCTACCCTCAACATGACCATAATGAAGCCTTACACCGAGTGCTGTTATTTATGTTCTACCTTAATGATGTCGAGGAAGGTGGCGAGACCGAGTTTTATTATCAGCAGCGTAAAATTGCCCCAGTAAAAGGTTCTATGGTGATAGCACCAGGGTATTTTACACATACACATAGAGGCAATATTCCGGTTTCTAATGATAAGTATATACTCACTTCGTGGGTGTTATTTAATAGAGCAGAGCAACTCTATGGTACGCCCAAATAAGCTATCTCTATACTTCAGGGGCTGTTGAACTCAAGCATAAAAGATAACAGCCCCCACAGAACTTATTTAACCTGAGGTTTGGATAAGGAATGGACTAACTCACTGTTTTTTAATCACCTTAAACTATCTTCTTATCTAGCCAGAGAGTTTTGGGGATAACTCCGCTTCCGCGTCCTGCTCTCGCTAAGGTACCTACATCCTGTAGGCAAGGCGAATTTACGCACCAATAGCTGGCTATTGGAAGTGAATTCAACGCAGTTAGCGCTAAAACTGGCTGCTAGAAAGGCATTAATTATCCGCAGCTCAGGTTATTTAGCTTTGGTAAATTCAGCCCACTCTATCAGCATGGGTAAAAAATCTTCATAGCCACACACCGCCATCATACCCGATTCATCTAAAGCCAGCGCGTCTTCTTGGTATTGCGCTATGTCATCACTTTCATGAAACAGAGCGTGGCTTTCAAATAATGCTTCTTGCGGCGTGAATGTGGCGCGGATCTCTTTTCCAGCCAACACAAGCTCTTCTTTTTGATTTGGCAGGTTTTCAAGCTGTGTCAGCAGGCTGACAATACGCTCATGTGCAAGCTCTTCGCTCAGCCACCGACCTATCAACGCATGCTCGTCATTTAAGCGAGCTCGAAACCCAGAAAGTGGGTCACGAATAAACTGGTATTCCATCTTTACTTCTTAACTAAATCACCTTGTTTTATTATACCTAAGTGGCGTCCGCTAAGCATTCATTGATAGAATTACCTTTTAACCACTCGATTGTTGGTCAACGCATGTCGCCTGTTGAGATCTTATTTCCTCTCACCTTTATCGTTATTTCTGGGTTTTTGAGTGCAAAGATTGGCTTTATCGCCATCAATCAGCTTGATGGCTTGCGTACTTTTATCTTTAATTTATGTATTCCTGTACTGTTATTTAGCAGTATGGTGCAAGCAGATCTGAAAAGCCTCGCGACGGGTCCCTTGTTATTATCCTTTTATCTCCCAGTCGCTCTGACTTATGCAGGCTTATACCTATTTCTCTTTAAAGCGCAACATCGTTCAAAAACAGACAGTGCAGCATTAGCATTAAGTGGCACCTACTCTAATACCGTGTTAGTCGGATTACCGATTATCTTAATGACACTCGGTGAGCAAGCCGCTGCCATGGTATTTATGATTATTACATTCCACAGTGCAATGCTGTTTTTTATGACTTTTTTACTGGCAGCAAGACACAAAAATAAGGTGGATATTGTGAAACCCCTGCTGCTCAATCCAATAGTGATAAGTATTTCGAGCGGTTTGATATTAAACATTGCAGGGTTAAAACTACCAAGCTTAATACATGAAAGCTTTAGTTGGTTGGCAAAACCAGCCATTCCAGGGGCGCTATTTATTCTGGGTGCGAGCTTGGTACAGTATGGCGTGTGGGGAAAGTTACAGGGTACAATATGGCTAAGTGCAGTAAAACTGATACTACTACCGGGATTGGTTTATCTCTTTGCCACTTATTTAGGATTGGCAACTCAACAAGTTCAGGTGGTGACTTTAATGAGTGCCTCTCCGCTGGGAGTCAATGCCTATCTTGTTGCTAGACAGCTCGACAGCCAACAAGCAACGCTTGCGGCTACCGTTGTGCTGTCTACTGTGCTGAGTATGATCAGCCTGACTGGGTGGTTATACTTTTTGGTATAACCGTTAATACCTAGGCGGCGTATACTTAGCAGCATCAATAATAGCCCACAAATGGAAAACGGCTGCAATCACAGGTGGAACCAATAAAAACCACAGTGCATACCCACCTACAACAACAATTGCGAAGATTAAAGCCGCCAATATACGACCTTGAACCAACTGACCAAGGCCAGGGAAAAAGACGTTACAAATCGCTGCAATTACATTACCACCAGAACCTTGTCCAGACATAGTTACCTCTCTTAGTTACTTAAAGTCTTTCTTTTTAATATATCAGATTTCATGCCAATCCTAACGCTTTGATTTTAAAAGAAACCAATGAAACTCATTATTTTCTGTTCACTATAAGTTAGCCTAAACCACTAACTTTTAGCTTAAAGTTTAGCTATATTATTATGCGTAATTCAATCACTTTGATTTACATAAAATAATAATGAAAACAGGATGTCTTATGCTTGGCAAGTTTACCACCCCGCTAACAAAATTAGTCGACAAGTATCTACCCGATCCATTTGTGATTGTGCTTTTACTCACTTTTTTGGTGATGGTACTCGCTACATTGTTTACTCCAGCAACACCTGTCATGGTGCTTGAGGCATGGGGTAATGGCTTTTGGAAGCTGCTTACTTTTGCGATGCAAATGTTGTTAGTTTTATTATGTGGTCACATGCTTGCTGTTACCCCTCCAATAGCGAAAGCGCTAGACCGTATCGCAGGCCTAGCTAAAACTCCTTCTCAAGCAATTATACTCACCACCTTTGTTGCGATGAGCGCCAGCTGGATAAATTGGGGGTTTGGCTTAGTAGTCGGGGCTTTGTTCGCAAAGGCCATCGCTCGAAAAGTGAAAGTTGATTATCGCCTGTTAGTGGCTAGTGCTTACTCTGGTTTTGTTGTTTGGCACGCAGGCCTATCAGGCTCAGTCCCCCTGACTATCGCAACTCCGGGGCACTTTAGTGAAAAGAGCATCGGTATTGTTACCACTTCAGAGACAATCTTTGCGCCATTTAACCTGCTCATCGTACTCAGTATTTTTATCGTTTTACCACTTATAAATAAACTGATGCTTCCCAAAGATGATGACGCAGTTATTGTTGATAAAGAAAAGCTCATTGAACAAAGTAATGATATCAGTAACCGCAATACTCCGGCTGCAAAATTAGAAAATGCCTCATGGCTTGGCATGTTAGGAGGAGCAATCGGTCTTAGCTACTTGGGCTTTTACTTTATATTTAATGTAGGCACATTGACATTGAATATCGTCATAGCCCTGTTTTTGTTCTTAGCTATGCTGCTACACAAGACCCCTGCTAATATTCTCAATAGTCTACAACAAGCAATTCAAGGTGGTGCCGGTATCGTGATACAGTTTCCTTTTTATGCTGGGATCATGGCTATGATGGTCGAAACAGGACTAGCGCAACAAATATCTCAAGGATTTGTTTCTATTAGCAGTCAATGGACATTACCGCTGTGGAGCTTTTTAAGTGCAGGCCTTGTGAATATATTTGTGCCTTCAGGCGGCGGTCAGTGGGCGGTACAAGCACCAATAATCATTCCCGCAGCAGAAGCGCTTAATGCAGACATAGCCAGAGTCGCGATGGCAATTGCTTGGGGTGATGCTTGGACTAACCTGATCCAGCCTTTTTGGGCACTACCGGTACTTGCAATTGCAGGCCTTAAAGCCAAAGATATTATGGGATTTTGCCTAGTACAATTGCTGGTAACGGGTGTAATTATCGCAACTTTATTGTTGCTCCCCCTGTAAGAAGGTGCATAATGCACCTTCTTACACAGATTAACTTGATAAAATTTTCATTGGTAAGCTTAGGATTGGATTCTCTGAATCAGCAAAATGCATCATTACCGCAACATGACCTGTAATAACAACTATATACATAATGGCGCTGACCACTTGCCCATATCGGTCAAGGGGTAATAAGTGACTATAATTACGGCCACGCCACTCAATCAGGATTTCAAAACTACCAATCAAAATGAATATCACCAGTAAGATTAAGCCAAAGGTGTAACTTATCCAAAGGCCGAATAATACTCCTGACATACACGCCAATAACCCCACCCAAGAGCGCATTGAAAAGCTTATGCTTTTTAGAACATGCCCACCATCTAACGGCAAAATAGGTAGTAAATTGAATAAGTTCAACAGCGCACTTAATACTGCAACACCAGCAAAGATTTCCATCTCTGTCGCGTAATACAACACCACTCCAAGGATTGAGGTTATCAAGCCAAATGCCGGTCCCATCAACGAAATAACTACATCTTGCCAGCGGGTCGTGATCTTATCATCACTTACAGCCAGGCCACCAACGAAAGGGATCAAATAGATACCTTTTGTTTTAATCCCAAAATAGCGCATAGCGCGGACGTGGCCATATTCATGAACGACTAAGCAAGCCACAAGCATAAGCGCAAACTGCCAAGAAAATAGCCATGCGTATCCTGCCACGGATGCACCAGCCAAGGCAGCTTTAACCACCTTTGCACTTTTAAATAACTTTAAGCCCAATGCTGCCAAACCAAATAAGCTGCGTTTTTCTTTAGGTGTTTCAGTGCTCACTTCGAGCCACTGAAGCTCAGCTCCATTTACTGCAATACCAAGTAATCCCTGAGGTAACTGCTCTGTATTTACCGCCAGTGCTTGTCCATCAATGGTCGCGAAAATGCCATTATGTTGCTCTTCAAAGGTAATCGCTTGCTGCTCGACAAAAAGCTGTACTACTTGTTGTTGGTTAAAAAAGATAGATACCGCTTTGTCCGCTAGCGAAAGCTCGACTCTATTCATATTCAGATCCAAAGGTCATTTGGGGCATTATCGCTAAAAGCGTCCGCTTCATAAAGTGCTGCCGGAATCTGAATTAGAAAAATGCAGGTAAAGTGTCATTATTGCGCTTCAAATTGAGTAAAAATCACCTTTTAAAGCATTTTGAGATTTGAGCACTTTAAATTATTTGTACTAGACTTTAAGGAGGTAAGGTATACGAAGGAATTGTTAATGTCATTAGCAAAACATCGGATAATGGTAGTAGATGATTCACCCGCGATCCTCGTCGTAATGCAAGCTATTATGACTGAGCTTGGTATTGAGCATGTCACAACCTGCTCAAGTGCGGTGAATGCTGTAGAAAAAATACGGCAGACTCCTCATCAATTTGACGCCATTTTTACAGATCTCAATATGCCCGAAATGGATGGTATGGAGTTTATTCGCCAGCTAGGAGAGCTAAGGTTCTCTGGCGGCATTATTATTATTTCCGAAATGGACGAGAAGATTATTGATCTAGCAACCAACCTTGCCAGACAGTCCAATGCACACCTTATCGGCAATATTTCCAAGCCCGTACAATTGGTTGATGTCGAGCGCATGCTCAAAAAAATGGAGACGTATACCACTGTTAAACGTAGCCGTATTGAAAAGGTAACCGAAAGCGATCTTTTGCATGCCATTAGTCACAATGAAATTACGCCTTACTATCAGCCAAAGGTTCACCGTGGTGACAAAAAGATAAAAAGTGTCGAAGTGCTTGCCCGTATTGTGTCTAAAAATACCGAGCAGGTCATTTTACCAGACCATTTCATTGGCGTGGCCGAAGATACCGATCTAATCAACATCATTACTTTCCAGCTTTTTGAAAAGGCAACGGACGAGTTTAAAGCAATCAAATCTGAACTCAATTACCCGATTAAACTGGCTTTTAATTTATCACCTGTGCAATTAAATGATTTAAGCTGTCCAGATAAATTGGCACTTATTTTAGAAATAAACCGTTTAAAGCCTAGTGATATCATTTTAGAAATTACTGAAAACCAACCGATGAATCAGTCTATTCAACTGGAAACAATGAACCGGTTACGGATCCGGGGGTTTGATATTTCGTTAGACGACTTTGGTACTGGATTTACCAATATTCAGCAGTTAAAGTCTTTGCCGTTTACTGAGATCAAAATCGACCGCTCTTTGATAACCCATGTGGAATCCGATCGCTTTTCACAGGTACTTATCGACAGCTTAATCGACATCGCACAAAATCAACAGTTAGACATAGTAGCTGAAGGTATAGAGCGGATTGAAGAGCTACAATACCTTGACCGCTACAAGCATAGCCTGTTAATGCAGGGCTTTTTAATCAGTAAACCTAAACCACTAACAGACCTAGTCGGGTGGATACACTCTTGGCAGCGTATGATTAATTCGAACCCTTAACCTCTGGAGAGGCAGTTTCCTCTCCGCCGCTTTGCGTTTCAGACACATCTTCAGCTTCGTCGCTGTCTTCAATCAAATTATCATGATTATCAACGCGCTCTCGCCACTTTTGCTTAGCAGCAGCTTGCATATTGGTGGTTTGCTCTCGCTCATCAACAATATCCATTCCCATTAATGATTCAAGCAAATCTTCTAATGTCACTATGCCTTGTACATCGCCATATTCATCAATGACAAGCGCAATGTGTAGACGCTTTGCCAGTAACGCTTTGAATAACTCTGGCGCAGCTAGTGTTTCCGGTACGGTATAAAGAGGGCGAGATAGCTTACCAATTTTATATTCTTCTCCAAGCCTATGATAAGCAAGCATAATATCATTCTTGTGTACAAAGCCGATGATGTCATCTGTGTTTTTATCGAATACCAACACCCGAGAAAAAGCAACCGAACCATGCTCAGACAAATACTCGTGCACTGTCATATCTTTATGCACCTTAAATAACACCGTTCTTGGTGTCATGATGCTTTCTAGTTTGGCGTGGCGAAAACGCAACAAGCTGCGAATAGTTTCAGTTTCATCTTGGTGCAACGCGCCTGCTTCAGAGCCTATCTCCGCCATTGCTTCGATTTCTTGACGAATGTAGTGGGCTTCGTCTTCTTTACGACCTATCACTTTTGTAAGTTGGTCAGACATCCACACGAATGGCTTCAATATTCGAACTAGCCATACCAACACACTTGAAACGATAGGTGTTAACCCGCGCCAATAAGTCGCCCCTAAAGTCTTCGGAATGATTTCTGACAGTACCAAAACCAGTAGCGTCATCACTGCCGAGGCTATACCGACAGCTGCATCTGAAAATACCACAGCAGCTTGTGCGCCAACCCCTGCAGCACCGGCGGTATGCGCAACGGTGTTTAACGTTAGAATGGCAGATAAAGGCTGATCAATATTGTCTTTAAGGCGTTGAACTCGCGATGCTAATGCATCATTGTCTTGCTTTAAGATCCCTATATGGCTTGGCGTAATACTAAGTAGCACTGCTTCCATCACCGAACAGATAAAAGAGATAGCTATTGCCAAAAACATGTAGGTTAATAATAAAACCAAGTAAATTCTCCTCTTTATTCAACGCTAAGTGTTTGCTTAACCGCATACGTTATGTTGCTCATCAACACAGACTATTAAATTTAGGACGTCTATCGCAGCAATACAACCAGTTCAAAATACTATGATATAGTTTTATCATATAATTACCTACAATAGGCGCACATAAATGAAATTACGTACAGCCGTCACTCTACTATTTACGGCAGTCTCAGCACAACTTTCAGCAAGCCCATTAGACGAATCAAAAATACAATTTTTGGGTCCCATCGCAGGCGAATCAACAATAAAGCCAGCTGATACAGCTCATCGTGATGCAATTATTGAAAACCTGCTACCATCATTACAACAAGACGTCAAACAGGTAACGCTATTCAATAATGAGAGCAAATGGCAGCCTCTAAACAAAACTACACAATTAACGATACCTGGATTGCAGGCTCTAAAATTTAATTTCACTACTGAACGTTTTGTTTCAGGTAAGCTAAAGCTTGAGGGCATCGAGAAAGCCAAAGTTTTTCTAAATGGAGAGCCAGTCTCCGGTGTTAAAGAGGTTCAGCTTGATGTCGTCAAGGGCGATCATCAAATTCTCGTTATCGCTGAGCAGGTAAATGACTGGAATAAGGTTGCTCTCAGCTTTGAAGGCGAAGCAGCGCATGACGTTATCACGCTAACAGAAAAACAAACCAAAGCGCTGTCTGCAAAGCAGTTGTTTGATGCTCCAACGGTGAGTGCTATCTCACTTGCACCTAACGGCGAATATTACATTTCGACCGTCCGCCACTACGATGATGAAAAAGGCAACTCAGCAATCACCGAAACTGCTTTATACAATGAAGATGGTGACATGCTTTACAGTTTCGATGGTATGAGTGCAAATAGCTTTGCATGGCGTGATGACAGCAGCAAACTCACTTATTTAAAAGATAATAAAGCTTACATCCTTGATCTAAAAACCTTTAAACGTACTCAAGTTGCTACTAAGCTCAATGGCGCGAATAGTATCGAGTTTTTTGATAATGACACGCTTATTTTTGCTTGGACCAACAGCGGCAAAGAAGAAGGCAAACTGACTAAACATTATCAAGGATTAGAAGATAGATGGTCATATGCCCGGACCCAATCGCAAATCTTCTTACTCGATATCAAAAGTGGGCTACTTAATCCTGTGACCGTTGGCGCACAAAGCCACAACTTGGCCGACTTTGACGCACAAGCAAACACGGTTTTAGCAACGCGTAATAAGCAAGACTACGCGCAACCTCCTCACATGTTGACAGAGCTAATAGAAATCGATCTATCAAACAATCAGCAAAGTGTTATTGGTCAGTATCGTACATTTAGCGGCGCGCAATACACTAAAAATGGTATTTATGTAACTGCAGGTCCTGATTTTGCAGAAGGTGCGGGGCGCAACTTACCTGAAGGTATGCTCGCGAATAACTATGATGGCCAACTCTATTGGATAGATCGCAAAGGCCACAATGTAAAAGCACTGAGTAAAAACTTTGACCCAGCCATAGGCAGCTTCACCGTACTCAATAATGGCGATTTGGTACTAAAAGCGACTGACCAAGATCGTCAACAGCTTTTCCTCTTTGACGAAAGTAAGTCTACTTTCAAACGCTTAAACACCGGGCTGGATGTTGTCGCCAACTATTCTGTGTCGAGTGAACGTAATCCAGAGATCTTATTCACAGGAACGACTGCATCAACTCCACAACAGTTAAAAACCATGTCAACCTCAGATAAGCGAGCAGACACGCTCTGGGACTCAACAAATATCGCATACCAGAATGCGGAAATTGCCAACCTAGAAGAGTTTAATTTTACTAATACTGAAGGCGTGGAGATTAAAGGCCGCGTGTATCTACCACACGATTTAGACAAAGCTAAAAAGTACCCAGCACTTGTTTATTACTACGGTGGTACTTCTCCAGTGACTCGTGGCTTTACAGGACGTTACCCATTTAACTTATGGGCAGCAAAAGGCTATGTTGTTTATGTCTTGCAACCAACTGGTGCGACAGGTTTCGGTCAGAAATTCTCAGCAGAACATGTCAATGCTTGGGGTGAACACACCGCTAACGATATCATCATGGGTACCAAAGAGTTTGTGAAAGCCTACCCTTTCGTTGATGACAAGCGTTTAGGTAATTTAGGTGCTTCTTACGGCGGCTTCATGACTATGCTGCTGACAACAAAAACTGATTTGTTCTCAGCTTCTATCTCACATGCCGGTATTTCTAATATTACTTCATACTGGGGTCAAGGCTGGTGGGGCTATTTGTATTCTGGCGAGGCCTCAAAAGGAAGTTTCCCCTGGAACAATCCAACGCTTTACTCACAACATAGCCCGGTATTTAATGCAGATAAAGTAACAACACCATTATTGTTAATTCACGGTGACGCGGATACCAATGTGCCGCCAGGTGAAAGTCATAATATGTATACCGCATTGAAGATCCTTGGCCAAGATGTTGAATTGGTCGAATACAAAGGCGCAGATCATCAAATTTTTGCTCGTGACAAGCGTTTCCATTGGTGGAACACCATGCTTGCTTTTTTCGACAAACATTTAAAGCAAGAGCCACAGTGGTGGGAACATTTATACGGTAAGTAATCAACGCTAGGCGGCACGGTGTGCCGCCTTTTTGTTTATGGAAGCAGCAATCAAACACATCATTGTATATAATTTAATAATAAAGCTCTGTTTCCCCTTGATCGAACTAGGTTGTCAGGTTAACGTGCCAGATACAGAGTTGTAAGAATTCGTTTCATGCACTTCCAAGCAGCGATCTCTCAGTGTTATATTTACGACAATTAAACAACAATTAACAGTGAAAACATGAGCATAAAGGTTTTATTAGTTGAAGATGATGAACTCTTAGCAAAGCGGCTGTGTAGTCACTTTGAAAATACCGAGTTCAGTATCACTGTAGACAATACGGGTGCTACTGCGCTTGAGCTTATTCAAGCTCAAACCCAAAACCCATTTGCACTTGCTATTGTTGATGTTGTTTTACCCGCCACTGATGGCCTGCAACTCGCGAAAGAAATTAATACCTTATCAGACCTTGGTGTCATCATGCTTTCTAGTCGAGACTCTCAAGCCGATAGAATCGCAGGTCTTGCGCAAGGTGCTGATGACTACGTTTGTAAGCCTGTTGATACGCTTGAGCTTGAACTGCGTATGCGTGCCTTATACAAACGTTTAGTTGGTAATAAAGACGATGAATCGGAAGAATTTATCGAATATGCAGACTTTAAACTACACCCTGATAACCGTACCTTAATCAATCAACATGGCATTGAGTCTCGACTTACCGAAGCTGAGCATAAAGTGTTGATTTGTCTTATTTCCAATGCTGGAAGGGCAACATCCAGAGAGCGTATTTCAGAAGACATTGGGCAACCTGATTGGAGCCCAAGTGACAGAACAGTTGATGTCTTAGTTGGCCGACTACGCAAAAAACTCGGCGATGAAAAAGAGCAAAAACGCATTGTTACGGTTCGCGGTAAAGGTTATATGTTGTCAGCTTAACCTTTACCAATAATACACTCCCTATCTATTGAAGTGCCGTTACTAATACTGTGTTAACTGACCTAACAACCTCTCCAACGCGCGATAACTAAGCGCTTCCTTTAAATGTGATAAGCCAATATTAGGTGTAGAGCTCAGATCTGCAATGGTACGTGCAACCTTGATTATTCGATGATATGAACGTGGTGATAGCTTTAGTTTTTCTGCTGCTTTTGCTAGAAATAAGCGTTCAGCATCAGCAAGATAGCAGATATGATTTAGCTCTTTTACACTCAGTTGGTCGTTACATTTTCCCTGACGTGCTAAAGCTGTTTTATAGGCCTGTTCCACCCTAGCCCTTATTGTCGCGCTAGACTCTCCATTACTCTGGGATTGTAGCTCTTCTGTTTTTAGACGAGGTAATTCTACCTGTAGATCTATTCGGTCTAAAAATGGGCCTGAAATCTTAGCCAAATAGCGCAATACTTGATCTGGAGACGCTCTTTTGTCAGTGTAACAACCTGTAGGACTGGGGTTTAATGCTGCGATCAGTTGAAAGTTTGCAGGGTAATCAACTTGCCGAGCTGCGCGCGAAATCGTTACCATGCCCGTTTCCATCGGCTCACGTAATGAATCCAGTACCTTCCTATCAAATTCTGGTAACTCGTCCAAAAATAGAACACCATTATTTGACAATGATATCTCCCCTGGCTTAGGGTTCGATGAGCCTCCAACCAAGGCTACCGCAGAGCAAGTATGATGTGGAGCTCTAAAAGGCCTTGTTTTCCAGTTTGATTGGCTGATTGTTTTTCCCAGTATGGAATAGATAGAAGCTGTTTCTAACGCCTGATTATCCGTCATTAATGGCATTATCGTGGGCAGGCGCTGAGCAAGCATCGATTTTCCAGTGCCCGGAGGACCAAGAAATAAAACGTTATGCCCACCTGCCGCAGCTATTTCTAGTACTCGCTTCGCCCCCTCTTGCCCTTTCACTTCAGCCATATCCAGCAAGCTCCCACCTGAAGCTTGTATATTTAAATCGTCTGGGTAGAGTTGATTAAACCTAAGTGATTGCTGGCCGCTTAAGCCTAACCATGCTGTACGCAAGCAGCTTATAGCAACACGATTAGCATCAGCGGCAAGGCTCGCAACTGCATCGTTACCAGTAGGTAGGTAAGCAGTTCGCCCCTCCTTCGCTGCTGCAATAACAGATGGCAAAATCGCAGTGACCGTCCTCAGCTCACCATTTAACGCAAGCTCACCATAAAACTCTTTATCAGCAATAGCATGGCTATCTAACTGCCCTGATGCGACAAGAACACCGAGTGCGATTGCAAAGTCAAAGCGGCCACCGTCTTTGGGTAGATCTGCTGGTGCTAAGTTTACTGTAATCTATCAGATAATTTACAGGAAAAGAAAAGTTAAATACATGATATTGATTTTATTATAAAAAGCGGTCGCAAAAAAGCCGAAGGCGCGACCAAGATAAAAAAAGGGGCTAAGCCCCTTATATCAGAAATTAAAAAGCCCCTTGTGGGGCTAATAATTTAGTGCTTTGTTGGGTCAGTCAATATATAACCTTGACCTTTTTGCGGTGTAGGTGGGAGAGGTTCACCACGTGTTACAGTTCTTTCCTTTCCTGTTTTACCTCCGCGAGGTCCAACTATTTCATATTGACCCGAACGGGTCGCCTTAGTACCAGATTTTAATATAGCCATTAAAATTTCCTTTAAAATTAAAAAACAATGTATTGAGTATCTACAAAACTTGCAAAAGGCTAGGAAATAACTATAATCTGGATCCCCATCTAGATATTTAGTTCAGCCCGAACATATTTGCCGCTGAAATATGTATCGCCTTATCAGCGTAGCAAAGTGCTACGCTGGCAAGTTTCCACACGGCGATTAATCTCTTCTGATAATTCTTCCCCTGTGAAATCAACCATTATTCAATTGAATAACGATAATATACACCCACCGAAACACAAATGCAAGTTACAATTATGGGAGCATGGCAAATATAACACAGATTCGTGACAGCAAACAAGTCCGACCAGTTGCTTTGAATTTTAAGCTTATGATTTTTAAAAACTTAAACTTATACTTTTTAAAAATATGATAAAAAATACAGTACGAAATGATTTCCTTCTATATATTCCAAATATCACCTCCTGCATATCGGGTAGACTGTTTCAGTCTTACCGTTTGTTACTTGTGTTTTTTGTTCGTCATAAACTGAAAAACTAACATTGTTAATCTGCAAAGGTCTTAATGTCTGTGCTGTGTTTGGACTTTGTACGTATACATGAGCCTTGGCAAAAGCTGCGCCTTTTCTGCCAGAAGTTCCCAAGACCTTACCAGTAAAATCAGCATAATGAAAAATTGCAGAGCCACCGCTAAAAAATGTTGCTTGTAGATAACCACCAGAACCAGAAACGACACGTACAAAGTTTTTATTGGGCGTATAAATACAATTATTATTGTATCTTATGGTCTGACTTTTTAAGTTGTTTGATACTGTTAAAATTAAAGTTAATAATATTATTTTTTTCATTTGTATAACCCTCCATTTTTTATAAATTTCTTTTTAATAATTTTCTGTAACTCTTTTAATTCTTTCTTTTTTCTTTCTGGAACTTCTACTTTATTATTTTTCATAATTATTTAACTCCTTTTTCTATTTTTGTTTTGTATTGTTTTTCTTCACTTTTAAGATCTAAATAAACAGGTTGTTCGTGAAACTTTGAAAATTTAATTTTTTGTTCTGCTGAATTTTTCCAACAAATACTAGAATTAATGACGTATGAAACATTACGACCATTTTTTATTTTTTTAATTAACTTATGATCTGAAAGTATTTTTATTTTTTCTCTTGTTTTTCTCTCACTAATATTAAAAATTTCAGATAAAGACTTTTGAGAGATAAAAATCTCGTTATTCTTATCTGAGTTTTCACACATAAAAAGGAAAATGTTAAAAGCTTTTGGATGTTTTAAATTGAATGTTCTAATGAACTTTTGATAATAATTAAACACTTGTATAAATTTATTTGAAATACTTTCAGTTTCAAATTGTTTTAATCTTAAATCTTTTACTCTTACTTCTTCTTTTAAAGAATTAATTTCTTTTATTAGATCTTCTTTTGATTTCTCTAATTCTTCATAATTTGATTGATTCATTTTTATTTCCCGATTTTTTATTCTTTGGCTATTTCTTTTTATAATAGAAAAAAATAATGTCAATATAGGCCTATTGGGGTTCCTATGTATAGGAATACCAGGGTTCCTATATTCTTTTTAAAGAAATCAGCTAAAAACAAGGAAATTTTTAAAATGTTAAAAAAATTCCTTTTTCTGGTTATGTTTACTTTGCTTGATGTAACTTATTAAATGACAACATTATAAAATTAAGAATCTTAATTTTTAGTTGTCTGAAAGAAGAAAACCAGATTTAAAAATCTGGTTTTAATATGGGATTGTGATTTGAGGAATTTTCGCCAAAAAATAAATCAGGTGATCACAATCTTTAAATTATAATAAAAATGTAATTAGTCAAGAACTTGATTTATTTTGTTTTTATTTCTGATATTTTTTAGGGGCTTTGCCCCTTGTCTTGTCTTGGTCGCGCCTTCGGCTTTTTTGCGACCGCCAAAAGCTCTTACAGAGCTTTTTTATAAACCTGAAAGGTTTACCCTTTTAACTTGTTAAAAGCCCACAAGAAACGGTACGTTTCGCAGGTGTAGACTTGTCTACGCTTTAATGGGCTAAAACGTAGAGTCTTGATCTTCGTTATTTTTATGGTTAATTAAATACAAGAACAAAAATAATTAACTATGAAAAACTATGTTGCGCTTAAAACTAAATTTTATAAAAATTCAAATGCAAAAGGAGAACTTGGACATGTTAATCGTGTTTTTAATGAAAATAAAAATGCTTTTCCCGAACATACAAAAAATAATTTTGGAACAGAGAATTTATTTGAAAGATACAATGAAATTTATGATCGAGTAAATGAGAGAAAAGCAGAACTAAAATTAAAAAGACTAAATAAAAGCTCAAATACTTTTATTGATAGTGTCGCAATTTTTTCCCTTGAACAGTGGGAAGAGTTAGAAAAAAAATTCAATCCTGAAGAAATAAAAAATCTTATAACTGAAAGAATGAATGACTTTATGACCAAATTTAAAAATGAATTTGGTTTTGAACCTGTTGGGTTCAATATGCATCTTGACGAAGGACATGAGAAAAACCAATTAATAAGAAATGTTCACGCTCACGTCATTTTTTTCAATTATGACTTTAAGAAAGACAAAGCACCTTTAAGAAAAATAACTAAAAAACACACTGCAAAAATGCAAGATCTTCTTGCTGAAAGTTTTTCAGATTTGGGTTTTCAACGTGGAGTTTCAAAAGAGATAAGTAATAAGAAGGGACTTGAAAAGGAACAATATATTGAAAAAAAATTAAACGAAAGAGAAGAAAAAATTAAAGATTTAGAAAATAAAATTAAATCAATAAATAAAAAAGGTAGAGTAAAACAACAAAAATTGCTTAATTTAGAAGTTGAAAAAGAACTTTTAGAAGAATATACCGAAAATTTAAAAGAAGAGGTAAAAGAGGCAGAAAATAGACTTAAAAAAATTAAAAATCTTACTTCTTCAATCTTTAAAAAAGCTTTAACGATTACTAAAAATTACATTTCAAATTTTTATAAAAACAATGATCAAGATTATAAAAAAKACATTGATTCATATTCAAAAGTAATTATTGACTATGAACAATTTGACAAGATCGAATCTGAAAAAGTTGAAAAAGAAATAAATGAAAATTTATTCAATAATGATAAAAAAATATTAAATGACATTAGAAAATCAAAAAATAAATTAAAACCCAAAAATAGCATAAATTGATTTTTTAAAAAAAGTGGTAAAGTGTAATTATTAACCAACCAAGGAAATTATGAATAATGAAGAAGAAATATTAAAAATTAAAAACATTACAAATAGAAAAATTAAAGAACTTAAATATATAATAAATAAGTTAGAGTTAGAAAGTTATAATCTTGAATTAAAGAACAATCAAACAAATTCAAAATATAATATTGTTAAATCAAGAAATGTTGATTTAACAAAACAAGTTTTTGAATTAAAAAAAAGAGATACAAGATTTAGAAAAACACTTCAAGAGTATGAAAATTTTTTAACAACAATAAAACAACATTTCCAACTTGAAAGTATTGAAGAAATAACTAATTACATTCAAAAAAACAACATTGAAAAAGAACAAATTCATCAAGAAAAAAAACTTGAAATAGAAAATTATACAGATATTGAAAAAGAGTTCGAATTACCAAAAAATTTAAAAGTAAATCGACCAAAATAGTAAAACTTGTTTTATTATTTTTGTTGATCAATTTGATTTTTAGTCATTTCAAATCTTTTACTTTTCATTTTAAATACAGTTTCAAATAAATATTTACCATAACTTTTATAGTCAAAATCATTTGATACAAGATTATGTTTTTTAAGATATTTTTGTAAAGTTTCTTTTTTCCAATTTTGAAGAATAAAAAATCCAAAATCATATTTTGATAAATTTGTTGGATCTTGTTCTATTTCATTAATTTGTAATGTAGTTAATTCTTTTTTATAAAGTTTTTCCTCCCCCCAGTTAAAAATTGAGTTTAATACTTCTGTAAATTTCCCATCAATTTTTCCTCCAAGATACTGTTCAAATAAACTTTCTGTATACTTTGAAAAATTATCAATCAATAAAGAAGTGTCTGTATTTTCTCCCCAGTTTACAAATTCGTATAAACCATTATATCTAAGGCATACAGCTTGTTTTTGATCTGAAAATATTATTATTGCTGAATAATTACGATCTATTATTTTTTTAGCTTTGTCTATTTCGTCAGGATCTCGATCTAAATAAAATTTATCTATTCTTGATTTCACTTCTTCATATTCATATTTATTAGAATATGTATTATATTCATATTTTAGATCGTCAATTTCTCTTTTTAAACTTCTTATATTTGATTTAATTTTTGTTCCAGATTTTAAATAAAATTCAGTATCTATTTCTTCATTATTTAAAAAATAATTTTCAAGATCTGATAATTTATTATTTTGTTTTTTTAATTGTTCTTCTTTTTCAATAATAGCAATTCTTTTTTTCTCTAAAAGATGCTTGGGGTACTCGAAAGGAGTTCCAAAAATATTAAATTCGTTAGGGTGAGAACTTAAAAAATGGTCATATGTGACTGTTTTAGAGTCACAACCACCATATCTACGAGCGGAACACTTTAACGTAAAATAGAGGTATTTTTTGCCTTTTATGACTTTATCATCAGTTTCAAAGTAAACTTTTTGCCCACACTTTCCACAAAAAGTTTTACCAGTGAAAATATTTATTGATTTTCTACCTGCCGATTTTATTTTAACTTTTCTTTTAGATATTGATTGAACACGATCAAATAATTCTTTTTCAACTGCAGCGGGGTAATAATTTTTTATTATTTCCCCTTCCCTTTTGATATGTAACTCACCCAAAACACAACGATTTTTTAATAAGTGTGATACTTTCCCAGAACTCCACCGATTCGTAAAATTTTTATGTCTTTTTCTAGCTATTTGGTCAATATTGTTACTATCTAACCATTTTGTTATATCTCTTAATGATTTACCTTCATTTCCATACATTTCAAAGATTTTTTGAACAACTTTGACTTTTTCATTAAAAACAAAATTTGTTTCTTCTTTTGTTCCTTGATTATCAATCCAACCGGGTAACATACCTGAAAATTGAACTTTTTCAGAATTTACAACTTTTAAAAATCTCTGATCAAATGAGTCTAGAATTCTCTCTGATTTTTTTTGACTTTCAAGATTGGCTTGTTCCATTAAAAACAGAGAATACATAATATCAACAAAACTATTAAGACTTTGTTTTGTATATATTTTATTATCCATTAACGTAATAATATTAACGTTTTTACGTAGAATTGATTTAAAAAGTGTTGAAGCAGAATCTATGTCTTGACGTGATAGTCGATCAATTTGTTCTATACAAAGATAAGCAGATCCATCAGTTGGTACTATGTCATTTTCAATAGCTTCTAAAAACACTCCTAACGCACCATGAGAAACGTTTTTTCCTGTAAAGGCAGAAAGACCTTTATCATTCAAATCGAGGTCTACGACCTCGTAACCATTCTCTGCGGCGTATTTTCTAGCACGATATATCTGACGTTTAAGACTTGCACCCTTCCCCTGTTTTTCGCTGGAAAATCTGGCATAAGGATATAGCAATTTTTTCATTGAACATTCCAAAAAATCATACTTTACATTATATGATAATATTTCCTGTAAATGTTCAAATCAAGAGTGATACGCTGTTCTGGAAATAAAAAGCCAGCATTAACAAGCGCACTACGGACGCGTTCTTTGGCTTCTTTAACTGAGGTTTCGGGTAATCCAACAATACTAAAGGCAGGTAAACCATTGCTAAGGTGCACCTCAACAATTACCTCGGGTGCGGTAATACCAACTTGTGCTCGAGTGAAGACTCTTGCTAAAGACATCCATGTCTCCTGCTTACTTAATATTTATAGTTAAATACGTGTAACACCAAGTGGTATCGCATAGCCGCTAACCTCAATAACAAGGTTGCCGCCATAGATAATACCATTACGTACTCTGTTGCCATGCCCAATTTAATTGCTTGAGTATAGACTACCCCGCCAAAAATGCAGGTGATCGCGTATAACTCTCCTTTTAAAAGAAGGGGGATTTCGCGAGCCAACACGTCTCTGATGACCCCACCAAAACACCCAGTCAATACGCCCATGATCACAGCTGTAGTATCAGGCATTCCAATACTTAAAGCCTTTTGTACTCCCATTACAGCGAAAAAAGCAAGCCCAATGGCATCAGCAACCTGCAGTACAGTTCTTGGAATATTTTGATGTCGATTTAGCCACCATATACTCACAGCGACAGCAAATAAAATAGCGTAAATATAGCTAGTATCATGAAGCCAAAAAACAGGTTGATCTAAAATCAAGTCTCGTAATGTTCCCCCTCCGATACCAGTTACAGTCGCAAGGACAATCACACCAAAGCCATCCATATGTTTACTATGCGCAATTAAGGTTCCCGAAATTGCAAAAACCATGACGCCCAAGAGATCAAACCAATGATAGAGTTCTGACATTTCGTAATTAGTTGTGAAACAAAAGCAAAATCATAACGAAGATCTCACACAAAAGGTAGTGGGATCGCCGATATTTACAGTTTTCAATGTGGTGAGAAAAGTGACTTTATGAAATGTTTAGGATGAATGCTTGCGGATAAACCATCTACCATGTTGCACTATAATTATACTATGGTGGGAGCGAGTTTACCTCGCGATGTGTTGATTGGCTTGCGAGGTTTTATATCTCAAATCTCTATACCCCAAACAGCAAAAAACCCGTCGCATTGCTGCAACGGGTTTTGATGTACATGGTTTTTTTCCGGAACTTCATTGCAAGCCATCGGTGGGTAAACCACCTACCATGTTGCACTGTGCTGATACTGTGGTAGGAGCGAGTTCACCTCGCGATGTGTTGATTGGCTTGCGAGGTTTTATATCTCAAATCTCTATACCTCAAACAGCAAAAAACCCGTCGCATTGCTGCAACGGGTTTTGATGTACATGGATGTTCGAATGTCGATGAAGTTCATGGATGAACGCTTTTCATCAACCTCTTATTTGGCCCTGGCTCGCTACGAAGTAGGATGTTCTCATTTTTTAAATAGAGAGTCACATGGGTGATCCACACTATCATTGACCGGGGCCTACCCTTCGGCTGTTTTGTTTCACTTCTGAGTTTGGGTGACGAGAAACCGAAGCACCGCTTCGCAGTTCGAGGAAGTGAGCGCAAGGACGCGCGAAGGGGAGATGCTACATGGAAGTACTTTACCCCAAACAGCAAAAAACCCGTCGCATTGCTGCAACGGGTTTCTCTTATTTGGCCCTGGCGATGTTCTACTTTCACATGGGTAATCCACACTATCATCGACGCTGTTTTGTTTCACTTCTGAGTTCG